>JAPHTP010000016.1 GCA_026196875.1 Kangiellaceae bacterium | reverse complement strand
TTGGTGGTCTTTCAATCTGGGAATAACCTCGCAAACATGCTAAATAATAGTTTAAAAAACCGCTTCTTTATTCATGTTATATTCTCCTGAGCCTTTGCTTTCTTTTTAAATATCTTTAATGTTAATTTATCTATATGCTCCCGAACTCAATTTAGTTGTTCGAGATAACATATCTCTATTGTTTTCTAATTTATTAATCTCAAATCCGCTGTTCTCTAATTCAATAATCTTATAGTAACCATATAGTAACTATGATTAGTCTTCCCAAGGAAATCGTCCAGTGTTGATATAACGGCTAATTTTGGCTAGGTTTTCCGAATCTGAAAATACTTCTCTATTTGCGGTCAATGCTTTGGTCTTGTTAAGCGTTAGAGAATCATCAAGCTGGTTCATGTAGGTCTTATAGCGCGAGATGGCATTCTTATTAAGTCGTCCTAGTCTCAACAGGTGTTTTCTAAGAAGGTTCGTGCTATTACTTTCACAAGCATCAACTAGTCCCCACTCTTTTGCCTGTAAGGCATCAATTGGTTGAGTCATTAAAGTTAAATAATTAGCCTTTGAATAACCCATTCTGCGAATTAGAAAAGGAAGTACGCAGGCTGGCATCAATCCGAAAAGCAACTCTGATAAACTAAAGATGGCTGTATCTTCAGCGAGTACTAAGTCGCACGCAGCGACGAAACCGATCCCACCAGCGTTGGCTTTACCTCTTACATGGGCAATAGTTATAAATGAACTCGAAGCCAACCGTAACCACAGGTCATAAAGAGGCTCCGGGCTTTGATCTGTTTCTAAATCTTGCCCCGAGTCAAAAGCCTTTGACATTGAGCCAAAATCAGCTCCAAAGCAAAAGACTTCCGGTAACCCTTGCAACACTACAACTTTGGCTGACTCCTCACAAAAATCCAAAGCACGAGTGAACTCCTCAATTAATAGATTATTGATCGTGTTATTCGCGTCAGGACGATTTATTTGAAGATAACAGATCTCATTTTCGTGGCGAACCAATAAGGTTTTATAATCAACAACTTCGCTTAAGACACCCATTCGTATTCCCTATGAAATTCCTTTATCTCTTTTAAAAACAATGTTTCTTTTCCTTGAGATGTTCGAGCTTGTGCCACAAAGTTAGAATCCAATACCAAGTTGCGAGTACCAAATTTAATAGCATTACTTCCAATCAGTAACTGTTCATACTCATCCATTGAAAGCTCATACCTGTTATCCAGGTGCTCTTGAATTTTTAGTTTCCTTAATCTTTCTTGCCCTTCGAGGCTAACCACGCCACTGAAAAATTCAGCGCAACAGCCTGAACCATAGGAGTAACAACCAATGCGCTTAGCAGTATCAAAATTGCCATGGTCTATAGTGCTAGCCAGAGAGAGCATAGTAGTGGCACCGAGGATGTTGCCAACTCGCTGACAATAAAGTAATCCGGGAATAACTCGAGACTCGAAGTCTGCTTCAATTAGGTCTGGTTTAGCTTTAACCATCTTACGCATCATATTGCGATGGGCACCTTTGATCATTCCACCAAACGGGGTATGCATGGCTAAGTAATCGAATGAACTTGAATAGTCAGCGCCTTCTACACGACGTTGGTATTCTAAGAACGCATTTTCGTAACAGTCGAGATAGGAAAGTAGTGACAGGTCAGAATCTCCGGCTTCAGTATCTGCTTTAGGCCGGCAAGCATCCATCACTTCATAACCATAATAACCATTAGCACCGACATCAATTTGAAAAACATACGGAGTATCACTGACAAGCATTGCAACTGCCCCGGCCCCGCCGCTTGGCTCTGCGAATGACCAATCGAGGGTTAGCGCATCTCCTCCCTCTTCGATCATAAAGCGAGAAATGTCGGTAGCAATGACAAGTGCCTTTGCTCCGGGGGAGGTATTAGCCAGGATAAAGTTAATAGCCATTTGAAGTCCTGCAACTCCGGAGTAGCAGGCATTCTTCAGTTCAAATAACCTACAGTTTCGATTAAGTCCGAGAAGATCATGACAATAAGTACTCATTGATTTTCCGAAGTCAAACCCCGACTCTGAACAAGTAATTACTAATTCAATTCTATCTTTTTCTTGTTCACTTAAATTATCCACCAGTGGCTTGGCTGCGTTAACTGCAAAAGTAATCGGGTCTTCATAAGGCAAGGCTACAGTTTTTTCCTTCATCAACAAGTTTTCGAATCGACTTGTGTCCAGCTTTCGATGTTCTGCTAACTTTTGAACATCCAGAAAAGTAGTACCTGCGTAAGCATTCATTGCTTCTATACCGACTAAACTCATATATTCTATCCAATATTGTTTTAAAGGTGATTGTTCCCTCTGAACAAAGGAACCTAGTAGTTGAATTTATTAACTAAAATTAAAAATAAAAGATTTTTTTTGCCCACTTCTTAATCTAAAAGCAGCAAAAGATTCCTTCTTATCGAATTGAAGGTATATATTTTCTTTAGTCACATCTTCAAATAGTTGGCCGGGTTTTCTACCGTAAGAATGTCCCGGAAAAATTCGCGTAGCGGGCTTTATTAGTGTTCTAATTCGTTGCAAACTTTCGAACATGGAATATGCTGATTCCGTGTCGGGGCACATTCCACAACCTTCCGCGAAAAGCACGTCGCCAGTAAAAAGATTATCTCCAATTAAAAAGCAGAAACATCCCGGTGTGTGACCCGGAGTGAAGATAGGTTGAACGACTATGTTGCCGACTTTCAATGGCGACTCATCAATCGGTACCAGATGCTCTGCGCGGTAGTTGGAAAACTTAACTTCTTGCTTGGACATCCATATTGGACACTCGTATTTCTTGGACAAGGGAGCCGCTAAGTCAATATGATCAGGATGTGAGTGAGTAACTAGTACTCCAACTAAGTGCGCATTTGCCTCAACTAATGCCTCATCCACTTTCTCGGTCTGCCACGCTGGATCTACAATAACCGCTTCCCGTGTTATTGGATCAACGACCAGGTAATTATAGTTAATCATGAATTTGTGAGACATTTTCAAAACGGTAACCTCAGGAGTAGGCATTGCGAATTGAAAATTTGGAATAATGCTTTCCATATTTTACTACCCAAAATAATACTTACTTTTACTGCCATTTGTTATTTTCTTGAGTCGGCATCTCTGAATGAGAAAGCCGTTAAAGTTGGCGGCAGAAAAGCAATTTTATTACATCCAATGTTCACTAGGTTAAAAAACACCGAGCTAGTATTAATTCTAATCTTTGATCTTTTTTCTAGCTTCAGCTTAGCTGATTTTACACCCAGGGCGTTATTATCTCGGACAGAAATTATTCCTATTTCGAAGCCCGATATGGTCTTATCAAATTTCTTTTTTCTGAGATTAAATTTCGATTTTTAATCAGAACAAAAAACCAGGATAATTTTATGCTCTACATTAATTGTCTGAGATAATCATCTCGATTCTAATTTATTCCAGGCAACTTCAAAAGTGAATTTAAGTAGAAATTTGCTTTATATCTCACGGCCAAATACTAGGCGTGAATTAAACGCCAGTCGATCTTGGTTCCATTGACCCAAAGCTCTGCGATTTTCTCAAGCTCACTGGATTCAATAAGATTTTTGATATAGTTTTTACCTGACTCAGTATCTCCGATTTCAATATTTCCTTGTACGCTAGTGCTAACAGTACCTCTATAAATTCTGCGATCAAAAATCTTTCCATTGCTTTCAAGATAATCATCAATTTGGCTGGACCAATCTGCGATTGAATTTACTACAAAGACCAATCGCTCTTGCATTTCAGTCCTTCCATTTTGGAGGGTGTAAGCAATTCGTTTTAATTCTTCCGGAGTGTCTTGGTATTGGCCTAATGAATCTCGAAAACGTTTAACATAGCTTGTTAATGCTTCTTTATTTCTTGCCGAGATCACCACCAATTGAGATTTATCACCGCTCAGGCTTTGGGCTTCGACCTGTTTTTCCCTGGCAAATAATTCGCTGTTTTGCTGGTATTCTTCGAGCACTACATGAGCATTAACACCGCCAAACCCAAAGCTGCTTACACCCGCTACTCGCGTTTGTCCTTCTGCCACTTCCCAATCTGTCGCCTCTTGTGCAATTTTAAAGTGCGTATCTTTAAGGTCAATATATGGGTTGATGCTCTCGCAATGTAGGCTCTTTGCGATTTTTTTATTTTTCATCTGCAGCACGACTTTTATTAAGCCGGCTATTCCAGCGGCGAACTCTAGGTGACCGATATTAGATTTTATACTACCGAGCATACAAGTTAGAGGTTGGCTATCACTGTTCAGCAGATCTGAAGCAACAGTTTTTAGTCCCTTAATTTCTACCGGGTCCCCTAATTCAGTGCCAGTGCCATGACACTCAACATAACCGACCCTGCTAAAATCCACGCCGGCATCTTTAATCGCCTTTTTTATTACCGCTGACTGTGACTTTGGATTTGGAGCTGTTAGCGAGTTAGTTCGCCCTCCATGATTTTCAGCAGTCCCCTTTACTAGTGCGTATATGAAATTGCCATCTTGTAGTGCCTGCTTAAGAGGCTTGAGCATAACCATTCCCACGCCCTCACCTCTGACATAGCCATTTGCTTTATCAGAGAATGTTTTGCATCGTCCGTCCTCTGCCAGCATTCCTGCTTTGGAAAAACTTATATAGGCGTGTGGTGTGAGTAGTAAATTGACCCCTCCGGCAATCGCTTGCTCGCAGTTTCCTGATCGAATAGCCTCAACAGCGCGATGAACAGCAACTAATGCGCTACTGCAAGCAGTCTCAATGGGGTTACTTGGACCATGCCAGTCCATTAAGTAACTCATCCGATTTGGCCCGACAGAGGTTACTTCTCCAGTAGCGGTGTAAGCTTCTACAGGCATGTGCTTTTGTAGCACCGAGGTATAGGCACTAGCGCCACACCCAACAAAAATTCCGGTATCGGTTCCTCTTACGTCCTTACCGCCGCAACCGGCATCTTCAACACATGCCCATATATATTGCATAATAAGGCGTTGCTCAGGATTGATATAAATCGCCTCTGCCGGTGAGATCCCAAAGAACAAGGGGTCAAATTCTCTTACCCCTTCTATAAAAGACCCCCACTTCCTACTTTCAGGGTAGTCTTGCCAATCCCATCGGTCATTCGGGATCTCCGTGATCATGTCCTTGCCCTTATCAAGCATCTCCCAAAACTCTTCCAAACTCGAAGTGCCGGCTATCTTGCAGCTCATACCGACGATCGCAATGTCTTTATCTCGATATGTCGTTGCAGCTTTAAAGTTTTGCTTCAGACTTTGTGCAAAAGAACTTATTTTTTGCTTGTTTTGATGTTTATCATGATGCTGCGCTTTTGAATTTTCTTTTGCTGAGCTGACTGGTTGAGTCGCGTTTTTTTCTGTAGCCAGTGACATTTTCTTTGCCAGCTGTTGCGCGTGATTCTCACTAAGATATTGAGCAAAAAGTTGAATATTGGTTGCTTCAAAGAAGACTGTTGGCATTAAATTCAGGCCGAAGCGACTATTAAAACGATTGACGAAGCTTGCAAGTAGTATCGAGTCAAATCCAAACTCCGCCCAATCTGCAGAATCGTCCAGTTCATTTGGTCTGCGCTTAAGGTGTTCAGCCGTCTGCATTTTGACTTCTTGCGAAATTGCACGTAATAGCTTGTCTGGATTTGCACTATTTGACGCAATTTTATTTGGCTTAGACTCAATAGTTTTTTTAGCAGAGCTGTGAGATTTATCAAATTTTTTGGTTATTGCTTTCTTGTTGCCAAATAGTACCAACAACTGTGGTTCATCACTTCCAATGATTTGTTTAAGTGCAGTTAATCCTTCGCCAGAGGGCATTGGCTTAACTTTTAGTACATGCATCAAATTATCTCGCGTAGCATCGTCAATTTGCATACCGTCACTTTCCCATAACGGCCAATTAATACTGATGCTTTTTCCGTAACGAGAATTGCTGCGTAATTTAGCTGCGCGATTTTGCATAAAGACGTCCATGTAACCGTTTGCCGCAGCGTAATCTATTTGACCTGCGTTGCCTAAAGTACCGGCTACTGATGATAAAGTGATAAAATAGTCTAATTTGATCTGCGATGTAGCCGCATCAAGGTTTTCTAATCCGTCTACTTTTGGAGAAAGCACTTGAATTATTTCGGCAGGATCTTTTTTGCTAATAAAATTATCATGAATTACGCCTGCACCATGAATGATGCCGTCCAGCTTCGGGTGCTTGGCAATTAATGAATCAACATCCTTACGGTTGGCTAAATCACACTGCTCGTAAACAATACTACATCCAGGTTGACGCAGCGTTTCAAGGTGATTCCGTTTGTTTTTATCGAGTTGACTTCGTCCGACTAAAATTAGGGTGCATTCCCGGCTATTGCGTGCAATATCCTCTGCGATCAGCTTTCCAACGCCACCGAGTCCACCGGTGATTAAAATTGTTTTATTGTCTGGCCAGCTGAACGCTGTTTGCAATGGCATATCGTAGGTTTTGTAGTCTAATGATATGATTTTGTCGTTGAACTTAAGGCGAAAACTCATTTTGGGGTACTCAAGTGAGACTGTCTTAAGAGCTCCGATTATGCCTTTATAGTTTTCTTGTTTTTCCGATAAGATTACTTCGATACTGTGAGAACTAAGCTTGCTTGTTACCAGTTCTTTTGCTTTGCTTAGTATCGACTTGACCAGATCGTTATAACTTGACTCTGTGTTTATTATACTGATGGGGGCGCTCTCAGTGTCACTTCCTTCTATTGCGCTTTCTTCTTGCCAAATAGGTTTGTAGAAAACCAGACTATCTTGTTGGGACTCGAGCTCTCTACCTATGAAGTCATTTATACTTACTTTTAACGTACCGTCAATATCGACTATTTTAAAGTCAACCCCCTGTTCGGTCTTTACTAGGTAAGCGTACATTTCATCACTTAAGGGTCCGTAAATAGTCATTTTTTTAATTGCAAAAGGTAGTCTGACACCTTCTTTCAGGTTGCCTGCTAACACCGAGGCACTTTGAATAAAGCTGTCCAACATCCCCGGGTCCATCTCCATACCTCGAGCACTTGAGCCGGGTAATGAAACTTTAATCAATGCACAGTCCTCACCTGTGCTTATATTGTCAATACCTTGATGGGAAGGTCCTAAATCTATTCCTTTCTCGAGAAAGTTGGAATAGAACTCATCTCTTGTTAGCCCGGGATTTGGACAATTTTGAACAAACTCAGAAAGGTTGACGACGGGTAAATTTCCATTGGTGTCTCTTAACTGATGAGTTCTGTGTTTTAGGTAAACTTTAGTTTGGAAGTGGATACCTTGTTCAGTAGTCACCTCGACGCCAAACTCTCCATTTGCACCAGGATAAACGTTAACGTCTAACGTTGACTTTTCGGTTACAACTATTGGTTGAATGAAGATGCTTTCACTCAATTCTATTATGAAGCCCTCATCATTCTTTATTGAATTACTGACTGCGGCGCGCGCTAACTCCAAGTATGCCGTTCCCGGGAGAACTTTTCTTCCCATAATTATGTGGTCAGCAAGGAACGCTTCGTTACCCGTATATACGGATGTAAACTTTCCAACAGGATATTTATTATAGTTTGGCGCTGAAAATGAATTATTGATCATTTTTTATTCCTATAGAAATCTGAAAGTAAACACGGTGGTTTTAGGATTCAATTAAGTTTGATGATTGACGCTGAGTGCTTTGTGCACTACCAGGATTAGTAATTTCTCTAACATAGAAGTCTTTTAAATTGACAAGCACCTCTCCGCTAGCATTTAGCAAGCTAATATTAAATTTCTTAATATTAGCGGGTTGATTTTGTCGATTAGTTTGTTCGATCAATAGGTAGCAGGACTGGGGCACGGATCGGAGGATCTCGATCTCTCCCAGGGCAAAAGGAATGTGGGGCGTACTAACTTTTGCATCGCTATTTAAGATCACAATAGACTGGAGCGCTGCGTCGATAATGCTAGGATGGAGAATAAACTCGTCAAAACTCTCACTTAGCGACTCCGATAACTTTAACTCAGCCAGCGCAAATCTATCACCGACATAGGCCTTTTTTAGTGTTCTAAAAGCAGGCCCATACTCAAAGCCGAGCTCTTCAAATTTCTGGTAATAGAAAGAGCCATCTTCAGTTTTTTCGCACTGTGACTTTAAAGCTTGAATTGAATATTCAGTACTGAGAGTCCCATCCTGTCTATCAAAAAACAATCGTCCTTCCGAGTGAACGACTCTTTCATTGTCTTCGTTAAGCGATACGATTTCATACTCAGTTGCATCACCTATAGTTTTCAGAATTGTTTGAACTGAAACGTCACTCTCTTCAAAACTCAAAGGCTGGGCCCAAACAATATCTTTCATTCGGAAAACTTTTTGCTCTCCAGCAATATTCCCTGCTATGCATGCAATTTCAATAAAGCAAGAACCGGGGAAAATAGCTTGATTATTTATTCTGTGATCAGTCGCGTAGAACGCGTTCCTGGATAAGACTGAAGTAAAATTCACCTCTCTTAGAGTGGATGAGTTAAAAGATAGCAACGGGTGGAGTTTAGATTCTCTCTCCTCCGAAGTATTACTTCTAGTTAAAGGAGTTGTACTGTCTGAGAGCCAATATCTATCGCGAGCAAAAGGATAGCTGGGTGCAGAAATTCTAGAAGGTAGACTTCCTTTGTAAAGTTGTTCCCAAGTTACTTCTGCGCCTTGTAGCCAAATCCGGGCAATCTGATTGAGTTCGTTGTTTTCAATGTACTCCCCAAGTAACTTTTGCTCTCTTTTGATCGATATTTTCGTTTTCCTATTTACACTAGAGACGCTTTCATTACATTCACCTGATTTAGCTTTAGTGCCTGCTTGTCTCAGCTCGCTCAGTTTCTGGATCAGCTCAGATTTGTCCGCAACAACAATGGCGAGTCTTTCGGTCATAGCTTCCCTTCCGACTTGAAGCGTATACGCCAGGGAAAATAAATCGAGGCTATCTTCTCTGTTTAAATAAACTAACAATCTATCGATATATTCATAAAGCCCTTCGATTTTTTTGGCTGATAGTACGATTAGATAAGACTCTGGAGTTTCTTCGACCGTAGGAGTTGAATGAATCCTTTCGAACTCTTCCAGTAACAAACAAGCATTAACACCTCCCGCGCCAAAAGAGTTTATCAGTGCTCGGCGAGGTTGATCGGCGGGCACAGTCCAATCACTCAGTTCATGCTGCAAATAAAAGGGAGAGTTACCAAAATTAATATCTGGGTTAGGCTCATCTGAATGAATAGTCGGCACCAACTGTTTGTGCTTCAATTGCATCAGTACTTTGGCCAAACCAGCGATTCCAGCCGCCGACTCTGAATGACCTATGTTTCCTTTAACAGAACCAAGGGCGCAATATTGTTTTTTCTCGGTATGTTTTGAAAAAGCATTTGTCAGTGCTGCAACTTCTAAGCTATCACCTAGTTGAGTTCCTGTCCCATGCCCTTCAACGTATCCGATAGTGTCTGCTTTTATCTTTGCCAGTTCTAAAGTTTTACCAATTAGACTTGCTTGAGAATTAGGATTGGGTGCAGAGTAGCCGTTTGAGCGTCCACTATGGTCAAAGGCGCTTCCACGAACAACCGCATATATATTATCGTGGTCCGCGATAGCACTTTTAAGCTCCTTTAATACCACTGCGCCAACACCTTCCGATGGAATAAAGCCATCATCTCCCGCGCCGAAGCTTCTACACTTTCCATTCACGGCTAACATTTTTCTTTGGCAAAATGAATGGTATTTTGATTGGTGAAGATAAAGATTTACACCACCTGCAATTGCAATTTTGCATTCATGATTTTTAAGACTTTCACATGCCAGGTGGATCGCTACCAAGGAAGATGAACAAGCAGTATCAACCGGCATGCTCGGACCTTGGAAGTCAAAATAATATGAAACACGGTTAGCTATAGACCATGGCATGGCTCCAGGGGTCACCATGTTTCCTCTATTCCACTCTTCCGATGCCAACATTTGATAGGAGTTTGTTGTTACGCCTGCGAAGACGCCGACATCAGCGCTCTTCGATCTGGGATACATTCTTTTCAAACTATCTGGCGTATATCCTGCGTCCTCAATTGCAGACCATACAGACTGCAAGAAAATTCTTTCTTGCGGATCAATTACCTTAGCTTCGGAAGGCGAGATGTTAAAAAATTCCGGATCAAATTTATCAAAACCTTCTAGAAAACCTCCCCACTTACAGTAAATTTTTCCGTCGGTAACCCTTTCTGGATCCGCATCATAAAATTTGGTTTGATCCCATCGGTTAGCTGGAACCAACTTAATCAAATCTTTACCTAGTTTCAAGTTGGCCCAAAACTCTTCTAAATCAACAGATTCCGGGTTTTGACTATGCAACCCGATAATTGCGATTTGAGTATCTGCTAAATCCACCCCGGAAAAATTACTATCTTCAACACTACTGGACGCGATAAGTTGATGACTGGAGGTTTCTACAAATTTGGTGACTTCCCGAGAGCTATCAATAGATTCCCCTCTATCATGAGAAACACCGAATAAGTTAACTAATTGATCTTTCGCATTAGCTACTAAATAACCGGAAAGCTCAGCTATCGTCTCATATTCATAAATTAGAGTTTTAGGCAACTCGCCGAAGTCGCGTTCAAGATTTACGTTAATACTATTGATCATAACCGAGTCAATACCAAAAGATTCTAGTCTTTCGTCCACGTCGATAAGTTCTGGGGCTAGCTTAATTTCCGTGCCGATCAAGTCTCGCAAATATTCTTGGGTGTTCAGCAATAGCTCGGCACTTTCTATCTGAACTAATTTTGGTATCTGTGTCTTGTTTTCTATTCGACTGTCTTGTCCTGCTTGCTGGGTAAACTTTCTAACTAGAGATGGCTTACCATAGATAGCGACTCCTTGTGAAAGTTTTGACTCGATTAAGTCTTCGAAAAACTGGATCCCATCGGTCGTAGCTAATGGCCACATTCCTGCCTTTTGTTTAGCGAGCTCAATATATTCTTGGGCAACTTCCATTCCACCTTTTTCCCAATAGGGCCAATTGATAGATAATGTTCGCCCAGAGCATTGCCCTTTTAACCTTCGGGCTTCTCTGTTCTCCGCATAACTGTCTAAGAATTGGTTGCCAAAAGCATAGTCACTTTGTCCGAGGTTACCCATGACTCCTGCTATAGAAGAGAAAACAACAAACAGATCAAGCTCTTCATCTCTTGTAGCTTGATCTAAGTTAAGAGTGCCAAAAATTTTAGGTGACAATACACCTTCAAATTCCGTTCTTGTTTTCTTCAACATAAACGAATCTTTATTAATGCCGGCAGAATGTACAATACCATTAATAGATTTAAACCTTTGCTTGGCTTTGGCGACAGCTAGTTCAACGTCCTTTGGTTTTGATACGTCAGCTCGGATATACAAAACATCTTGAGTGTAAGTTTTTAGCTGCCGAAGTTTTTTCATTAGCTCAGAATTTAGCTTGGACCTGCCTAACAAAACCAGTTTCGCACTACATCTTTCTGCTAGATAACGGCTGAATATAAAACCAATTCCGCCTAAACCACCGGTTATCAGATAAACTCCATTTTGTTTTAAAGGAAGCATCTCCTTATCGCTGTTCTGCGGACTGTATTGAGAAAGCTTTTTGGCAAAACGTTTATATTCAGAATCCAGAGGATCATATTGATACTTTATTTCATTCCACGGTTGAGGCTGAACATTAAGTTCCCTAATTATTAAATCTACTTTCTGCTCGAGGCTAATTTCAGGTACCTCCGACATGGAGTCAAACGCCATTGTTTTGCCAATAAACTTAGGATTTTCCAGCGTCAATGATTTAAAGAAACTCGCAATGGCTACATTTTGTGGAATACTTCGAGTTGAGTAGCTATTCAATAGCGATACTACTTTTAAAGAGCCCTGCTTGTTTCTCTCCATCAACGCGCGGTATAAGTGAAACAAACCAAATACGCCGTGTTCAAGCTGAGTGTTGAGGTCTTCATTTAAATATTCAGCATCACTGGTTTTGGACTCCGTATCGAAACATTGATGAATCACCATTCCAGGAAGTAATTCCCTGAGTTGTAACATCTCGCACAATTGCGCAAAGTGTTTTTCTTCTGCTGGATCAATAACAAAATTATTCTCAGTCAGTTCTTCAAAATGATTGCCAAACTTAATTGACACCACCGATGCTGTTATTGATTGTGAAGCCAATTGGCTACGGACTGATTCTGATAAAAGGTTTGTACTATCTAGTACCCAAATAGTCTCACTTGCTATCTTTTCTCCAACACTAACAACACCGCTCGAATTAAGCGGAGTGGCTTTCCATTCTGGAAAGTAATATATCCGCTGTGGTAGCTCTCTAGAGTCCAATTGTGCAGTTTGAGGAATTTCAGATTGCTTAGTTTCAGACTGTTTAGTTTCAGAAGTCAGGTTGTCTAGAGTTTTGGTCTGGGAGATCGCTTTTGAATCTATCCAGTATCTTTTCCTATCAAATGGATAAGTCGGCAAAGATATCCTTCTGGGATTAGTATTCTTGTGAATAGGTGACCAGTCTATATCGATACCTGAGATCCAAATCTTAGCTAACTTTTGAAGGTCTCTACTTAAAGCGAGCATGCTTAAAAAGGCGTCACCCTCGTTCCCTTCAATTAGCTCACTTGCATTTGAAGCTGCTTTATTGCTGCCATAATATATTTTTGCTGGTTCGTCATCGATAATATTGTCGCCAACTCTTTCCTTGTTCAACTCTATCCATCGGGTTAATTTTTCTTTAAGTTCTTGCAAATCATCAGCAATTATCACAAGGCGTTCACTCATTGGCATTCTTCCCAACTGAGAAGTAAACGCAATATCAGATAATGAGGTTTCCGAATTGTCTTCGATGAAATGCAATATTCTTTCTGCGTAGCGCAATAGAGTGTCTTGATTCTTCGCCGATAGCAAAAACGCTTCAGGAAGCAAAGCTGCATTTTCACTCCTGAAGTTTTCGATATATTCTTCGATTATTAGGTGCGAATTTGCCCCCCCGGCGCCGAATGAGCTAACACCTACCCTTTTGGGTCGATTCTCTTGTGTCACCCAACTAGCGAGTTTTGTTTGCACATAAAAAGGCGAGTCTGCAAAGTTAATGTTCGGATTCAATGACTCCGAGTGTATAGAAGGGACTAGCTGCCTATTTTTTATTTGGAGTAAAACTTTAGTTAGTGCGGCGATGCCGGCGGCAGATTCTAGATGCCCAATGTTAGATTTAACAGAGCCGATTGGACAAAATTGTTTTTCTTGAGATAGTGAGTCTCCAAGTTGTTCGAAGGCCTTAATTAACCCCGTAACTTCAATTGGATCACCTAGTGAGGTGCCGGTTCCATGAGTCTCAATATAGTCTAAAGTATTCGGCTCTACTTTAGCTCGTTCCAGGGCTTTGACAATCAACTCCGCCTGGGCATTAGGATTAGGTACCGTATAACCGTTAGTTTTTCCGCCGTGATTAACTGAGCTTGATTTAATCAGTGCGTATATTTGGTCATTATCTTTTCTGGCTTGTTCTAAAGATTTGAGTAATATCGCACCGACGCCTTCTCCCGGTACGTAGCCATCTCCTCCTTCACCAAAGCTGCGGCATCTACCGTCACTAGACTGGAATTTTCCTTGACTCAATGCCAAATATTTTTGCGGATGAATTGAGACATTCACCCCCCCTGCAACTGCTATATCGAGTTCTCCGCGGCGGATCTCTTCGCTCGCTAGATGAATTGCGGTAAGCGATGAAGAACACATGGTGTCGAGCGCGATGCTCGGCCCATGGAAGTTGAAAAAGTAAGAAACTCTGTTTGCAATGGAGGCAAATGAAGACCCTGGAACTATACTATTACCGGTGACTATGGCATCGGTTCCAAAAAGTTCATATTGTCCCCACATGGCACCAATATAAACTCCAACTTGTTGGCCTGATAAGGAGTCTTTACGATAACCTGCATCCTCTATGGTCTGCCATACCGTTTCTATGAACAGCCGTTCCTGAGGGTCAATTAACTCTGCTTCTTTAGGTGAAATATTGAAAAACAATGCGTCAAATTTGTCAACGTCATTGATAAAACCGCCCCACTTGCTGTAACTTTTTCCGACGGCATTTTTGTCTGGGTCAAAATATAAATCATGGGGCCATCTTTCAACGGGGATCTCGCTGATACAGTCTTTGCCTGTTTTAAGGTTAAGCCAGAACTCCTCTAAATTATCAGCAAGCGGGTATTTACCGCTCAACCCTACAATTGCTACTTCCCTTTTAGATTCTAATTGAGTTCCCATAAAACGAGATTGGGACAATTGTGTGAAACTAGTTAGGCTCGTGCTATCTGGAACGGATGCATTTTCCTCAGAGTTAGTGTCGCCTAGTTGTCGCGAAACTGATTTCAAGACTGATTTAGAGACGACTGAAGGGTAAGCCTTTACTAGGAACTTTGCGAGGTCGCTTATCGTTTGGTATTCAAAAAACAAGGTTTTAGAAAGTGAGCCAAATGTCTCCTCTAATTGGTTGGTCAAGTTCATGGCGAGAATAGAATCGATTCCATAAACTTCCAATGAAGCTGTAGGATCAATTTTTTGCGCTGGTAGTTTAAGTAATGTTGCAAATTGCTGGGTTAAAAATTGCTCACAACGTTTTACTAACTCGTATGCATGGGATTTCTCGCTTAAGATCGGACTCACTCCAGCCACCGATTTTTCCGCAACAACTATGGGGTTATCGTGTGTTTCCTGCTCGCCACCGTTGACTTTAATAGCGGGCTGGAATTTTTCTCGAAGCAAGCTATTTCGCATTTTCTCCAGCTCACCTTCCATACCCATAACTTGCGCTGAGTTGGAAGTTAAACTTCGATAGAAAACTTCAATCCCATTTCGCGTTTGCATCGGAAATAGTCCGGCTAGCTCTTTAAGCAATTGTTGGCCATTATCATCGAGTGACATCCCGCCCTCGTTCCAATAGGGCCAATTAATTGACAAACTTTTACCTTGCCTTTGTTTTTCCAGAACTAGATGACTTCGGTAATGTGCAAAATGATCCAGAAAGCTGTTTGCAGCTGCATAGTCCGATTGACCTATATTTCCCCTGACGCCGGCGATTGACGAGAAAAGAACAAAGAAATCCAGACTGAGATCTTTGCTAGCTTGGTCAAGATTAAAAGTACCTGCTACTTTGGGCAAGAGTACTCCTGAAAATTCCTTCTCGGTCTTGTTTAAGATTAGTTTATCGCTATTAACACCTGCGCTGTGCAAGATTCCGTTTAGCTGTTTATATTCATCCAGAATCCAGAGAATTAGTTTCCTAACTGATTTCAAGCTGCAGATATCTAAGGATTTATACGAAATTTGAGCACCATTTTTTGTTAGTGATTTGAGCTGGTTCTCAATGCCTTCGCTCAACTTTGTTCGTCCGGTGAGTATGATTTTTGAGTTGCGGGTATTGTCGATAATTTCTCTCGCGAAAATTTTTCCAAGTCCCCCTAATCCGCCGCTAATTAGATAAACACCATTGTCTTTAAAAACAGAGAAGTCGTTAGTTGGAGATAATCTCTGCGAGTCAGTATATTCTTCGAACTCCTTCCAATCTGCGATGTATCTCTGCCCTTTTTCATATTTAACAACTGTTCCATTTGACGTACCGTTTTCGTCAATCAATATCTGTTCAATAGTATCGACTGGAATGTTGTCTTCGACTAAGATGACTCTACCGTTTAAAAGCGGACTCTCTAGTTGAGCAGTTTTCAATAACCCGGATAATCCTGCGAAAACTTTATCGTCTAGTTTTACCAAGACTTGGACAGAAATCTTTTTATTTTGATTGGACTTTAGGATCTCTTTAAGTTTTTTGAAGCAAGTGACAGCATAGTCTTGGTAACGATCCGCGATAGACTCTTTAACCGAAGATAGCTGAGTAAGATTGCTGGTAGAACTTAATCTTTTTAGTTTGGATTTATTGAACTCGAACTTTTCACATACAAAAATGTGTTGTTCGCCCTCGATTGTTCTTTCGTTAGCCTGCTTTTCCAAGGGATCTTTTTTCCAAGTCGGTTCTGCCAACAATGTACCGACCGGCATACTCGAACCAACTCCAGTTCCCCCTTTTACAGTCCGGTCCTTTAGAGCTGAATCTTTTGACAAAGCTCTGGAACATAAACCTCTTATTTCAGCACAGATATTACCTTGCTGATCGTAAAGATCTATATCTAGCTTCATCAGGTGACTACTAATTTGATCTTCGTTGGCGAGTCTCACCCATGCATACATATTTTGGGTGCATTTAGAAACAATACTTATTGAATCTAGTGAAAATGGTAGCAATGGATTTTCTGATAATTGCTTGAGGTTTTTCGAAAGACCTAATCCGGCTTGTAGCGCGCTGTCGAGAATGCTCGGATGAAGAACCAGTCTATCATCCGTAATTTTTTGTTCCTGAGGTAGAGCTACTTGTGCTATTAGCTGGTTACTACCCTGGTTGACTTTACAAACTCCTCTAAAAGCTGGCCCATAGTAAACCCCCATCTTCTCAAACGCTTGATAGAGTTCTTCAGGGCTGACTTCGCCTTGATTCATATCTTGTGATAAATGCTCTATGTCCATTGTTTGTTGTTTTGGGGGAGCAATGAAAGTCGCATCACCCTGGCAATGCATTATTTCCTTATTAGAGTTAGACTCAAAACTAAAGATTTTAAAGGCTATGCTGTCATTACCACTCACTTGTAGTGCGATGTTTGTTTGTTTGTTCTCCTTAACAATCAAGGGCTGGAGCCAGACTATATTTCGCAGTTTTATATTATCTAATCCTGGCAACTGTGGCATAGCCTTAGCGACTGCAGCCCGTGCCATTTCTAAGTAGGCGACAGCAGGCAAAATCTTTTGGGCTTCCTGGGAATTAGTTTTAACTTGGTGATCAGTTAGAAAGAACTCTCTTCCAGTAAAAGTTGTTTGATAACTTTGTTGTGTAAGATCTGAACAATTTGAGTGCAACAACGGATGAATGAATGTGGAAGCCGCCGAGGTTTCCCGATAGTCATTTTCTAACTCCTCAATCCAGTAGCTTTCTTTTGCAAACGGGTAAGTCGGCAGTGACATAAATCCAGGTTTGCCCTTACCGTACAACTTACTCCAATCAACTTCGAGCCCTGACACCCATAGTTCGATTAGCTTGTTCAATTTCTTATGCGCTAACCATTTGTCGATGGCCTGCTTCATATCATCATCCTGACTGATAATGCGCATACCTTGTTTGTTACGTTTATCTTTGCCTATGTAAAAGTTATCGATTTCAAACGAACCGTCCAGATAGGATTGTAACTTTTCTACCAACTCTTCAAACGACTTAACGATAAGCCCTATACGTACATCCATAGCCTCTCTTCCAACTTGCAACGTATAGGCTAACGCTCTCAAATCGATAGCTAAATCAGTTTTGGGCTCACTTTGATGTTGGTTTTGGTCTTTTGTCGCTTGAAGGTAGCTCAGCAGATCTGAAAGTTTTTGATCGAGTTGCTCTTCAGTTCGAGCGGATATAGGAATTAATAATTCGCCTTCTATAGGCGAAGTTTGGCTTTCAATCTTGTTAATCGATGATGGCTCATATTCTTCTACCAGAATATGAGCATTCGAACCTCCTGCGCCAAACGAAGATATTCCTGCGATACGAGGAAATAGCTTCCCTTCAATACTAGGTTGCTGCCATACCTTTAATGATTGATTAACAACAAATGGTGAATTTTCGAAATCGATATTTGGATTTAGTTTAGCTGAATGTAGCGAAGGCACTATCATTCTGTGTTTCATCTGTAAAAGCACTTTGGTTAACCCGGCAATTCCGGCTGCGGACTCACAATGCCCGATGTTCGATTTGGCTGAGCCGATTAAACAAAATTGCCTTTCATTAGTAGATTCTTGAAATATTTTACTTAGCGCCGCAATTTCGATCGGATCGCCTAGCTTTGTACCTGTTCCATGCGCTTCTATATAACTGACACTTCTAGGGTCTATATCTGCTTCATTGAGTGCTCGCTTAATCGCACTTGCTTGAGCTTGGGGATTTGGAACCGTCGGCCCATTTGTTTTTCCTCCATGGTTAAGAGCACTTGCCTTTATGACCCCATAGATATGGTTTTTATCCGATTCAGCATCACTAAATCGCTTTAATACAACGGCGCCTACTCCCTCGCCGGGAATATAGCCATCCCCTCCCTCACCAAAACTCTGGCAATTCCCATCATTAGAAATAAATTGGCCCGCGCTGAGGACCAAATATTTGTTTGGATGAATACTTACATTTACTCCGCCGGCAATAGCTAAACGAGTTCGGCCGAACTTTAAATCTTGGCAAGCAGTATGAATGGAAGTTAGTGATGAAGAACACATGGTATCCATTGTCATGCTGGGACCATGTAGGTTTAGTACATAAGAAACCCGATTTGCTATACTGGCAAAACTTCCTGCAATTCCCCGTCTCTCTCCGTTACTTTTATTCAACTTACTAAACAATTGGTATTCACTGTACATAACACCAACATAAACACCAACTTGACCAGCCAAATCGTTTTCTTCTGGGATTTGAAGGCTAGCTCTAGTGTAACCGGCATCTTCAATTGCCATCCAGGCATGTTGTAAGAATAGCCTTTCCTGTGGATCGGTAGATTCAGCTTCTAACGGAGACATATTGAAGAACAATGGATCGAATTCATCGACACCATTGATGAAGCCGCCCCACTTGCTAAAATGAGACCCTGGGCTGTGACGGTCTTTGCTATAGAATTCTTGCCAATCCCATCTTTCCTTCGGAATTTCTGTGATACAGTTCTTACCTTCTCTTAAATTTAACCAATACTCTTCAACATCGTGAGACATCGGATAGCGACCACTTAAGCCGACAATAGCGATAGGCTCGTTGTGCATTGCTTTTTGATTGTTATCCATATAACCAAATCGGCGGCGGACTGAGCGTCGTTTTTGAATCGATAGAACTTGGTTATCAGCTTGCAACGTTTCTACTTTCTTTAATTCTGTTGAGAATAGCTTTGACAGTTGCGAGGCGTGCGACCGTTGAAAATAAGCTGTGAGCTCCGCAATAGTTTGATATTCGAAGAAAAGTGTTTTCGATAAAGTTCCAAATGTCTTTTCAAGTTGGTTTATCAGATTCATTGCCAAGACAGAGTCAATACCATAGCTTTCGAGTGGTGCGTGCGGATCTATTCTGTGTGTCGGCACTTTAAGTAGCTCTGAGAGTTGTTCACATAGAAACTTAATTGTGTCGTCTTTAAGAGAGCTACTGTCTTGCACATTTTCTTGTATATTGTCTTGTATATGGCCTGAATCTAACGACTTCGAATTGTCATTCGACTCATGTTTTTGATGACTGAAGAGAAATGCTCGTATTCGTTCTAACTCTCCTTCGGCAACCACAGTTTGGCTTTCACCGAATAGTAAACTTAGATTGAATGCGGCTAATCCGGTTGTGGTTGTTAATGGGTTAATACCGGTATTCTTTCTGATGGCTTCTTGGGTTTCCTTGCCAAGGCGCATACCACCTTCTTTCCAAAGAGGCCAATTAATTGATAAGGTTTGACCTTTCCGTTCTCCCTTTTCAACAAGCTGATTGCGGTAAAAAGAAAATTGATCCATAAATCCATTGGCGCAAGCGTAATCAGCCTGCCCTGCATTTCCTAAGGCTGAGGCAACTGAAGAAAATAGAACAAAGAAATCCAAATCAATGTTTTTGCTCTCCTGGTCTAAATAACAAACTGCATGAACTTTCGGAGACAAGACGTTGTTAAATTCTGACATCTTTTTGTTAATAATAAGGTTGTCTGAAGTCATTCCCGCACTGTGAATAATGCCGTTAATACCTTTGTACTGCTTGTTTATACTTTTAATAAACTGCGCTACTTTCGAAGCGCTAGTTAAGTCGAGTTTCTCGTAAATAACTTGAGAGTCGCTAATTTCGTTTAGTTGAGCTAGCAGTTTTTGTTTAGTCGCAGTCAAGTCTGTTCGCCCGGTCAGTATTACTTGCGCTTTGTCTGCTTTATTAAGAATTTCTTTTGTAAAGATTATTCCTAATCCGCCAAGCCCTCCGGTAATAATATAGGTCCCATTCGTTTTGAAGGGAGTATCACTGCCGAACTTGAAGTTCTTATCGCTCTTATTCTTTTCACTCTTATTGTTTTCGTTGAACGGCATCTCGTTTAATTGTTGAACGAAACGCGTGTTTTTCTCTTGCTTGACCAGGGTATCGTCAATGTACTTTTCGTTAAGGGTTATCTGAGAAGCCAGTTTTTCGTCATCTAACTCAGGATCTAACAATAAAACTTGTCCCTTAAAATTTGGGTTTTCTAATTTTGCTGACTTGATTAGACCGACTAAACCAGATAAATTCGAATTGTCACCATCATTCGCTATTACCACCTGGAAGTGTATTCGATTTTTAATCCCGCCGGTGAAAATTTCGCGTACTTTGCTAAAGCAATCGAGCGCAACCTCACTATAGCGATCCGCCAGGTTTGGCTTTGATACTTTGAACTGGGAACAGTGTTTATTCGATAACAGCTTAGAAATGGACTCACTTTTATTATTACTAAATCCATATAACAAAACACGACCATCGATAGAACGATCGGTATCAGTAATCGCTATTTTTTGTTCAACAAATGAATCATCCGCTATTGTCCAGTTTGGCGCTGCGATTAACCTACCAATTTGCGGCTGGTCTTCAACACCAACTTTAGAATCAATTGCGATAGAACGAGAAGATAATCCGCGCACCTCAATACACATATTTCCTTCATAATCATATAAGTCAATATCAACTTTATTTAAGCCTAAATCTGAATTAGAGTCCGGCGAGAATCTTACTAATGCCAACATTTCAGTTTGTAAATTCGCGTTTATTTTTAGCGATTCAAGTGCGAAAGGTACAGAGGGACGATTAGTTGACAGATCGTTGAAATTTCCAACCAAGCCCAGCGAAGAGTGAAATGCGCTGTCCATGATGCTTGGATGGAGGCGATAATCTTTTTGATTGGCCGCGAGTGAGCCGGGGATTTTTAAAGTAGTTAAAAGCTGACTTTCTCCAAGATAAATTTCGGTGATCGCCTGGTATCCAGGACCATAATTTATTCCCATTTTTTTGAATGCGCTGTATAGACTAGATACTTCAATTTTCGAAGTTGACATTTGTGCTTTCAATTGATTGACATCAACTTGGCTTCGTTGAGTATTACGTGGCTTGAGCAATGCTTCGCCTTGACAATGTATTACTTCTGTCGTTTCACCCTGTTCGCCGATGTCGAAACTGTAAACTTCGAATTCTATCGCTGACTTCAGACTATCTGAAATGTCCTTGTGGTATAGGGCAATCGAAACTTGTTTGCTACTATTAACTAGCAAGGGCTGCAACCAGACAACGTTGTTTAGTTCTATTGTGAATGAATCAGAACTGTCATCAAAACTTGTGTGTGGTAATGCTTGTTCAATTGCTTTTTGAGCCATTTCTAGATACGCAACAGCCGGAAAAACCTTCTGTAGTTCTTTGCCTTCGACGTTAACCAAATGGTCGGCAAGAAAAAACTCTTCCCCGGTAAATACCGACGTATAGCTTTGTTGTTCAAAGTCAGAAGTATTTGTATGGATTAGAGGATGGAGCTTGAGAGCGCTTCGCTCTGTTGTTAGCACAGTCCGATTTGAAAAATTTACCCAATACTTTTCCCTGGCAAATGGATATGAGGGTAAACTGATGCGTTGAGGTAATGTTTCGGCATATAGTTTACGCCACTCAAACGTGAGCCCTTTAACCCAAAGCTCGGCCAGTTTAGAAAGCTTCTT
>JAPHTP010000146.1 GCA_026196875.1 Kangiellaceae bacterium | reverse complement strand
GCTAACTCCGGATCGGGAGCGATTTTCGTTGCGATCAATCCGCCGGCAAAAACCACCATTGAAGCGGAGCACATAGCTAATGGTTGTGCCAAAAATAGCAACCAAACATTGGTTGGCAACTGGATAAAGTATCGACCGATTAAAGCGATCAAGACAAGTAGAACCAATGCAATAACGAGCGTTGAAATCATATAGGGCTTTCTAATTTATTTTAAAGACGCAGCTAACATATGTTAACCACGAGTCAGATAACAATAAAATTTAATTCTAATACTTGCCAATTGAATTAAGCTATGCACCAAAAAGGGAGCCATAGCTCCCTTCTGTTCTCCATCACCGTTAGACCTAAACTAGCGAGGGTCTTGTTCTTCCAAGGTCATTCCGCCTAGACCGCTACCTATGGCCGCACCACCGCTTTCGGACGCGTCCAGTTTGATCATCAAACGCAAGTCATTGGGAGAGTCTGCATGGTGCAACGCGTCTTCATAAGTCACTTCCCCGGATTTAAATAATCTAAACAAACTCTGGTCAAATGTTTGCATGCCTTGTTCGTTTGATTTACCCATCAAGTCTTTGAGTAGATGCAACTCACTTTTACGAATATGATCGGAAACTAAAGGCGTATTAATCAGAATTTCAATTGCCGGACGACGCCCCTTTCCATCAGGAGTAGGGATCAATTGCTGTGCTACAATCGCCCTTAAGTTTAGCGAAAGATCCATTAGCACCTGACTGTGTTTTTCTTTCGGGAAAAAATGAAGAATTCTATCGAGTGCCTGGTTCGCATTGTTCGCATGCAGTGTACACATACATAAGTGACCGGTTTCTGCAAAAGCAACCGCGTAATCCATCGTCTCGGCGGTTCGGACCTCACCTATTAATATGACATCTGGCGCTTGACGTAGCGTGTTTTTCAACGCTGCATCGAAGGTTTCTGTATCAATACCGACTTCTCGTTGGGTAATAATGCATTTATCATGGTTGTGGATAAATTCTATCGGGTCTTCTATCGAAATAATATGCCCCGTAGTCGAGCGATTTCGATAGCCAATCATGGAAGCAAGCGAGGTCGACTTACCCGTACCCGTTGCTCCAACAAATATCACCAAACCACGCTTAGTGAGTGAAAGCTTCTTAAGAATGTTAGGAAGGCGCAGTTCCTCGATTGTTGGAATGGTAGTTTCGATCCGACGCAAAACCATCCCGACGTGATTTCTTTGCTGAAAGGCACTTACACGAAATCGACCGATCCCTGCCGCAGAAATAGCAAAGTTACATTCACGAATACGGGCAAAGTCTCGACGCTGTTCTTCGTTCATTACACTTAACACAACTTCACGCGCTTTTTCCGGAGTTAACGCTCGCTGGGTTACAGGCATAACTTTACCGTGAATTTTAATACTAGGAGGAACCCCAGCAGTTATAAAAAGGTCAGATGCCTTTTTGGTGACCATTAACTTTAACAGACCTTCAAAATCCATCGTTAATTACTCCGCCTATTGCATTTAAATCAAATAATCCATTACCCGATTTTCTATATTAGAATTCTTCTTTATTTTTAGCTTTATCTTTTGCGTCTTGACGAGCAATTAATCCTTTCGCCAATAAATCTTTCAAACATTGATCTAGCGTCTGCATACCGACCCCTAAACCAGTTTGAATCGCACTGTACATTTGGGCAACTTTGTCTTCACGAATTAAGTTCCTAATTGCTGGCGTTCCAATCATAATTTCATGCGCCGCAATTCGCCCACCACCATTTTTCTTTAATAGTGTTTGAGAAATTACCGCTTGCAGTGACTCAGACAGCATTGAACGTGTCATATCCTTTTCTGCCGCAGGGAATACGTCAATTATGCGGTCGATGGTTTTAGCGGCAGATGAAGTATGCAAGGTTCCGAATACTAAGTGACCGGTTTCAGCAGCAGTCAAGGCTAAGCGAATGGTTTCCAAGTCACGCATCTCACCGACTAGTACAATATCCGGGTCCTCACGCAGTGCAGAACGCAACGCCTCACTGAACCCCAATGTATCACGATGAACCTCACGTTGGTTGATCAAACATTTCTTACTTTCGTGTACGAATTCGATTGGATCTTCAATTGTTAAAACGTGACCATAATGATTATCGTTAATGTAATCAATCATGGCCGCTAGCGTGGTACTTTTACCGGAGCCGGTTGGGCCGGTTACCAGAACCAAACCGCGCGGGTGCATACACATTTCTTTGAAAGAGTTAGGCGCGCCAAGCTCTTCTAAAGTAAGCACCTGCGATGGGATGGTACGAAATACTGCGGCCGCTCCGCGGTTTTGATTGAATGCATTTACACGAAAACGCGCTATCCCGGGTAACGCGAATGAAAAGTCCGTTTCATAAAACTCTTCAAAATCTTTACGCTGCTTGTCATTCATAATGTCATACACAAGACTATGAACCATTTTATGGTCCATTGGCGGCACGTTTATTCGACGAACGTCACCATCCACCCTTATCATGGGCGGCAAACCTGCTGACAAGTGTAAATCCGAAGCTTTATTTTTTACGCTGAATGCGAGTAATTCGGTGATATCCATAGATTGATAATCCCAGCTTTATTTTTGTTAGACTCAATAGACCTTTAGATTGCTAATCATCAGGTTAAGGTACTAAAATACTAGCGGATCTTTTAATTGATTGAAACTTTTACGTTTTTTCGACTTATTTAGGTTAAAAATCCGGCTAAAAAATAAACTAAAACACTCCTATGACTATAGCAGATCAAATCCGACAAGTTCGACTAAATATTGACCAATACTGTCAACTTGCACAGCGCCCTGAATGCTCTGTAAAACTAATGGCTGTCAGTAAAACACATCCTGCAGAATCAATCCAACAAGCCTATGAGAGCGGTATCACAGAATTCGGAGAAAGCTATCTTCAGGAGGCGGTAGATAAAATAGCAAAATGCAGACACCTACCTATAACATGGCATTTTATTGGACCAATACAAAGCAATAAGACTCGCCTAATCGCGGAGCATTTTGACTGGGTTCACAGCGTTGAACGCGAAAAAATCGTTCGACGTCTAAGCGAACAACGGCCAGCAGAACTTGGCCCTTTGAGAATTTGTGTTCAGGCCAATCTATTTAATGAGTCTCAAAAACAGGGAGTCACCGCGGAAGAACTACCGGCATTACTTGCAATTGCCGATCAACTCCCCAATATAGAACTGAGAGGTATTATGGTCATCCCGCCACCTCAAGTGGGCTACGAGCAACAACTAGAGCAGTTTTTGCGAGTTAAGTCCTTATTTGAAGGTTATGCAGATCAATACCCATTACTTGATACGCTTTCAATGGGAATGAGTAACGATATAAAAGCAGCTATTGTAGCTGGTAGTGACATTGTAAGGGTCGGCACAGCCATATTCGGCCCGCGCGGAACAAACCATCAAAAATAGCAGCCACATTAATAGCTAAGTTATTTGGCCAATAAAATTGAATAATTACGAATTGAAAGGCAGTAAATTGGAAAACAAATCGTTAAAAGTGAGTTTTATCGGCTGCGGCAATATGGCCAAAGCAGTTATTTCTGGGTTAATTGAGTCCGGCTGGCCAGCAGAATTAGTCATGGCCAGCAACCCAAGCAGCGAGAAGCTTGTCGCTTTGCATGAGCAATATGGCCTGCACATTACCAACAACAACCGTGAAGCAGCTGAGTTCGCAGACATAGTCGTCTTAGCCGTTAAACCCCAAAAAATGCCTGATGTATTACCTCAGCTTTCGCATATTAACTTTGCGGATAAGTTTATAATTTCAGTTGCCGCTGGTTATATGTCGACTAAAATTGAAACAGGCTTGGACCAATCCGTACCAATAATTCGTGCCATGCCCAATACTCCGGCCCTAATCAAACTAGGTGCAACAGGTATGTTTGCAACGAGCAAAGTTAATACCGAGCAAAAACAAGTTGCACAGTCGATATTTGAAGCAATTGGTGAAACAGTTTGGGTGGAAAAAGAATCCCAAATAGACATTGTCACCGCTATCGCCGGCAGTTCTCCCGCCTATGCATTTCTATTTATGCAAGCGATAATCGACCAGGCAGTGGCCAATGGCTTGAGTGAAGAAAAAGCGTTTAAACTAGTGACTCAAGCGATATCGGGAGCAGCGCAACTTGCCCAAGCTCAAACAGATAAATCTCTTGAAATCCTGCGTAAAGAAGTCACTTCGCCTGGTGGCACAACCGCCGCAGCCATTAGTAGTTTTAAGAATGATGATTTTGAGAATATAGTTAAAAAGGCAGTCAGTGCTGCTGTCAATAGAGGTAGGGAACTCGGTAAATAGGCCGACACGATTAATGAATCGAAATATTTAGGAAACGACTAGATGAATCCATTTGTAGCATTGTTTTCGGCATTGTTTAGCTTATATGCCAGTATTATTTTACTCCGATTTTTTCTGCAGTATTTTCGTGCAGATTACTACAACCCACTTTCACAGTTGATCGTCAAGGCAACTGATCCGCTGGTAAAACCGCTTAGAAAGATTATTCCTGGTTTTGGAGGTCTAGATATCGCGAGCCTGGTATTAGTTTGGCTGGTACTTTTAGTAAAGCAGATCCTCATTATCGCAATAGTTGGCTCGCTTTCCCAAGTGAGCCCGGTCGCTCTACTACTCTATTCATTAATTGATGTAGCCCTAAGCGCTGTTGGACTTTTCATATTTTTGATTATCGTCAGAGCAATTTCCAGTTGGTTTATGCCGCCGGGTAGCTACAACCCGATCCTCGCGGTATTCGGTCAGTTAACCGAACCACTTTTGGGAAGAATTCGCAGACTCCTTCCAGCTATGCAGGGTTTCGATCTCTCTCCGTTGATAGCGCTTCTGCTGTTATTTTTCATTTATAATTCAATTAACTACTATCTTCTTGGATAAAAAATACTCAGATTATCAGTTAACTAACAGTAAGCTTGATCAGGGACAAATAATAGCCAGTTTCCCTTTGCATCACCTAGAGAAAGGACCTAGTCTAAACTCAAGCGTGGTCTAATCTACGCGTAAGTAGAGGGAGATAGCTTATGCCGATGATGGAATGGTCTCATGAATACAGTGTGGGAATTCCCAGCATTGATAATCAACATAAACGACTAATTGAACTGATAAATCAGCTCAATCAAGCGATGGCCGAAGGAGAATCGGCTTCTATTGTGGCGGATATTTTAAAAGGGCTTACCGATTACACCCGTTACCATTTTTCCTATGAAGAAGATTTATTCAATCAACACAACTACCCCCAAACCGAACAACACCTTAAAGAACATGCCAGCCTGATTGACAGGGTTGAACAGTTTCACTATGAATTCGCTCAAGATCCTGGCGGGTCGATTAGTCTTGAGTTGATGCAATTCCTCACAAACTGGCTTGTCGATCATATCCAGGGAAGTGATCGCGAATACGCAGGATTCTTACTTAAAAAAGGTGTTAGTTAGCACTCACATCCATCAATCCGGTAATTTTTGCTATGCTTAAGCTATTGAGTTTTTGCCGTTGATAGCGTTAAATCCCCCATTAATCTAGAATTTACTCTCGATTTGAGACCTATATAACGGATTTTCAAGGATTTTCTGCTAGAATAAACCGGCTGGAATTCTACCCTAACATCTTGATTTATAGCAGTTTGCAATATTTAAGTCGTTAACCGTGGTTAATTTGAGAAGTGAATTTAAAATAATTAAATTGAATGTGAAGACTGTAAACTCAGTCCACCTAATGAAAACGAATGCCTATGTCACAAGAGTTCTCCGATAATATTGATGCATTTGACAATTGGAAGTCGGATATTGGTCGCACCCTCAGCCGCTTCCGTTTATGGTTGCGTCGTAATGAGTTGTTTGACGAGAATATCGACAACCGACTGTTTAAGCTTCAGGAGTCGCTCAAAAGCGAGTACTTAACCTTGGCATTTGTGGGAGAGTTTTCTCGTGGAAAGACTGAACTAATTAATTCACTTTTCTTCGCCGAATATGGCCAGAGGATTTTACCGTCTGAAGCCGGACGCACCACCATGTGCCCTACCGAGCTCTTTTATGATCGTAAAGAAGCAAGGCCGTATTTAAGACTGTTACCCATTGAAACACGTTTGGAAACAACAACATTATCTGAATATCGAGAAATGCCTAGTCAATGGACGGAAGTCCCTCTGATGACTGCGAGCGCTCAAGAGATGACGTTAGCATTACATACGATCACTCAGACCAAGCAAGTTTCGGTTGAAGAAGCGCTGTCTCTCGGTTTTAAAGAAGAAATGCTTGAAGAAAGCGAAATAGAAGCAGGCAAAGTGGAAATTCCCGCTTGGCGACATGCATTAGTGAGCTTTCCCCATGATTTACTTAAACGCGGTTTATGCATCTTGGACACACCGGGACTTAATGCCTTGGGGAGTGAACCAGAACTAACCTTAAAACTCCTTCCTCAAGTCCAAGCCATCGTATTTTTACTTGGCGCTGATACCGGCGTAACTGCATCTGATATGGCAATCTGGGAAGAATACATTCAAAACCTGGAGCGAGATAATTCACTTGGCACTTTTGCGGTTTTGAATAAAGTTGACACTTTGTGGGATGAATTAAGCAGCCGAAAGAAAATCGAAAAAGCAGTCAAACGCATGGTAAATACGACTGCGCGCCAGCTACAAATTGATACCAGCCGGGTTATTCCTGTTTCTGCGCAAAAGGGTTTAGTCGCCAAAGTTCGTAACGACAAGTCCATGCTGATCAAAAGCCAGATTGGTGAACTCGAACATACACTCTCCGAGTGCCTGCTGGAAAACAAAGAGCAGATTATTTGGGAAAATGTGGTGCAGGAAGCGAGGAACTTAGTTGAAGAAGCAACCCATCTGCTGAAAAACAAAAGTGAGCGAATCTATACTCAACGTGATGAACTATCATCACTCACAGACGATAATCAAGCACGTGTATTGGAACTTATTAGAGCCAATGAAAAAGATCTTAAAGAGTTCGAAAATCGACTAATTGCAATTAAACCGAGTCAACGATTACTCGAAAGGCAAACTCAGATCTTATTATCTACAATAGGTGCAACTGTTTTATCCAAAGAAGTAGAAGTTACACTTAACGAACTCGTTAATAGTAGAACTACCGTTGGCTTGTTCAGGCACATGCGCCAATTTTTCTTAGCGGTTAGAACCATTATGAAAGAACTAACCCGTGAAGCAGAATTAACCAACAAGATGGCAATTTCTCTTTATGATAAGTTCACTCAAGATTTTGGTATGACTTTGCTTGAACCAAAATTATTTCCGGCCAAAAAACTCACACGCGATTTAGAAGATATCATCAAGCAGTCAGAGAAGTTACACAATAATTTGTTCACAACCTTCACTGAACATAGTGTAGCAATTAAGCGCTTTTTCTCGGGTACCGTGACTGACGTGATGGGGTTCTTCAAATCTACTCGCCACGAACTTATTGCCTGGACTCAAAGTGTTGTTAACCCCCTCACACAGCAGCTCAAAGTTCAGCAAAAACTGATCAATGACCATCGTAATGAGTTAGCTGAATTAAGTCATTCTAAAGCCAACCTTGAAGGCAAAATTCGCGGTCTTA
The DNA here is from genome assembly GCA_026196875.1 of Kangiellaceae bacterium. GTDB lineage: Bacteria > Pseudomonadota > Gammaproteobacteria > Enterobacterales > Kangiellaceae > Aliikangiella. Next base: position 17,638 of record JAPHTP010000146.1, on the reverse strand, counting down.
CTCGACTCATTGATGAAATCGAGATGGAAAGCCAAACTGCAGAAGGACTTATTAAATCGCTTAATAGTAAAAAGCCGAATCAAGAAACGTCCAATATCGTCCGAATTTCCAGTGCTACTCGATAAATTTGGTAGACAAATCAGTAATTTGATAGCCAAAGAGGTCAATCAAGAGCTACAATTATAGGACGATAAAGCTGAGTCTTTTACTTAATTCTCATTAATCAGGATTCAGCCGTTTAATCACCTAATTCCAGTTTAGGAGTTGAAAATGGTTCCTTCAATTCGCAATCCTTTCAGGCTTTTTTCGATCTTTGTTGCAATGGCATTCAGTCAGCTTGTCATTGCGAATACTCATACAGTTGGAGATATTACCATCCACTACAACGCGCTTAGCACTTCTCATTTATCCGCAGAAGTCGCTAGTCAATATGGAATTACCCGTAGTGGCAGGACTGGAATCGTCAATATTGCTGTCCAAAATAAAGGTAAAGCCGTTATCGCCAATATTTTTGGTCATGGCCAAAATCTAACGGGTCAGCTAAAAAATCTCGCGTTTAAAGAGATCAAAGAAGAAAATGCAATCTACTACATCGCGATTTTTACTTTCATCAATGGCGAGAAATTAAGCTTCGACCTCCAAGTTCAGCCTGAAAAACAAGGCAAATTGATCCCTGTTCAGTTTAAACAAGAACTATTTACTCAATAATACTGATTACCCGATGATGCTTATATACTCGGGTGCTTGTTATGCGGATGCTTGGCAACTTAGAAACTGCATAATAAAAGTCTATAAGTCGCCATAGCATTATAGTGTTGCTGTCCCTCGCCACTTGATATAATGAACGCCAATTTATTATCTTCCGATAGAACCTAAAAAGTGGATAAAATCGTTTTAGCCAGTGGCAATAAAAAGAAACTCAGAGAACTCAGTCAAATTCTCAATAATTTCCGTATAGAGCTTATCCCTCAATCTGAATTTAATGTCGAGGACGCGGTTGAAGATGGACTTACCTTTGTCGAAAATGCGATAAAAAAAGCCCGCCATGCCTGCCAACTAACCGGTCTTCCGGCAATTGCCGATGATTCTGGTATTGAAGTAGATTTCTTGAATGGTCGTCCAGGCATTTATTCTGCACGATTTGCCGGTGAAAATGCTTCCGACGAAGACAACCTGCAAAAGCTATTAGAATCAATACAAAATGCCCCCGAATCACAAAGAACGGCGCGATATCAGTGTGTGATTGTATTTATGCGCCATGCAGAGGATCCAACCCCAATTATCTGCCAAGCTCACTGGCAAGGTAGACTGTTGGACCACAAAGTCGGCGATGGTGGTTTTGGTTATGATCCTATTTTTTTCTGTGAGCAACGAAATAAAACCGCAGCACAAATGACGCCTGAGGAAAAATCGACGATTAGTCACCGAGGTTTAGCACTGGCAAAGTTTCAGCAACAGTTTAGCAAGCTTTATAACTAAGACTACATATGGCTATTACCCAGCTCCCCCCGCTTTCGTTGTACATTCATGTGCCATGGTGTGTAAAAAAATGCCCCTATTGCGACTTTAATTCCCATGCAGTGAAAAACGATATTCCAGAGGAAGCCTATATTGAGCGTTTGCTGTTCGATCTAGAACAAGAAATTCCAAAAGTTTGGGGAAGGCAATTAATCAGTATTTTTATTGGCGGCGGAACTCCTAGCTTACTTTCACCAAAAGGATACGAAAGATTACTAAGTGGGATTCGATCGCTTCTCCCCTTCCTTTCCGATATCGAAATTACCATGGAAGCAAATCCAGGTACTGTGGAAGCAAGCAAATTTGCAGGTTTTGTCGAGGCCGGTATTAATCGTCTCTCAATTGGTGTTCAGTCCTTTAACGATGAGCACTTAAAATCACTCGGTCGAATTCACTCATCATTCGAAGCGCAAAGGGCTTTTCAAATAGCCAGAGAAGCCGGGTTCGACAATATTAATCTGGACTTGATGTATGCTTTACCCAAGCAATCTTTAACCGAATCTCAGGACGACTTAATAAGAGCTATAGACTTAGGGCCAGAACATTTATCTTGGTATCAACTCACGCTTGAACCCAATACTCTTTTTTACCATGAGCCTCCGCCAATACCCGATGATGAAATCGCAGAAGATATTGCTGAAGCAGGCTTAGAATTACTCAACGCTCACCGCTACCAACGCTACGAAGTTTCGGCTTACTCTCTCAACGGGACTAATCCTTCTATTCATAACCTCAATTACTGGCAATTTGGCGATTACCTAGGAATTGGTGCAGGTGCGCATGGAAAAATCACTCGCGCCGACGAACAAACGATTTCTCGTACCAGCAAGCGCAGAAGCCCTAAAGACTACTTGAATAAATCGATTGACCTTGTAGATAACACTCGGCTAATCCCGGCTCAGGAACTACCACTCGAGTTTATGATGAATGCATTGCGGTTAAAGAAAGGGGTTCCCAGAGAGTTATTTTTTAATTCCACCGGAATTTTAATTGAGCAAATAAGCAGCCAAATCAAAAAGGCCTGCAATGGCGGATTACTGCAAGATGATGGTGCCCAGTTAACCCCGACGGAGCAAGGCTATCGTTTTCTAAATCAGCTGTTAGAACATTTTATGCCTGAGAATTTTCCTCAATTAGGTTCTGAGCAAAAAATTAATATTAAGTCAGTTGATTAATCGAAAGGAAATTCATTATTTTCAACGTAATAATTCCTTGCAAATCCCCGATTGCCGCACAAGCTTTGCTATGCTTAAATCAAACCTAAGAATGTTAATAAGCTATAAAGGCAATTCAACCTAATTCGTAGGACCAATTAATGCGTTCAAAAATATTCCCGCTATTGCTTTTGTTTTTACTCACTTTAGCAACCAAGCCCGTCTTTTCCTCACAATCTGCGCAGTGGAATAAGACCATAAAAAAAGTTACCGACGCCGTGGTTAGTATTCGAGTCAATGCTGTCCGCCCGTTCGATACTGAAGGCAGCCTGGCCACCCAGGCAACAGGATTTGTTGTTGACGCTGAGCGAGGCATCATCCTGACTAACCGTCATGTAGTTAATCCAGGTCCGATTACCGCAGAAGCATTATTTGCTAATAGCGAAGAAGTCGATTTAATCCCAATTTATCGCGACCCAGTCCACGACTTTGGCTTTTTTAAGTATGATCCAAAATCCCTGGAGTTTTTTAAACCACAGTCTCTGAAGTTAGTAGATAACGAAGCCAAAATTGGCGATGAAATAAAGGTCATTGGTAATGACTCTGGCGAACATATGTCGATACTTTCCGGTACGCTTGCTAGATTAGATCGCTCAGCGCCAAAATATCGCCGAGGCGGCTATAACGACTTCAATACTTTTTATTTTCAATCAGCAGCAGATACTTCTGGCGGCTCATCAGGTTCGCCGGTAGTCAATAAAAAAGCGGAAGTTATTGCCCTCAATGCCGGCGGTAACAGCGGCAGCTCCTCAAGTTTTTTCTTGCCTTTATTCAAAGTCACGCGCGCCTTAAACGCAATTCAGAAAGGCCTTTCAATTGAGAGAGGTACGTTGGAAACAACTTGGTCTTATTTGCCTTATGATCAAGTTCGAAGATTGGGATTGACGAGTAAGCTTGAAGCAGAATTTAGAAAACGCAATCTGGGTGATGGGCTGCTCACCGTTGAACAAACAGTACTTGATGGTGTTGCAGACAAAAAGCTTCGACCTGGCGACATTTTGATTTCGCTGAGCGCTAAAGATAAAACCATGAATTATGTCAGCCGGTATGAACAGGTTGAAATATTCTTAGACGAACACGTCGGACAGTCAATTAAAGTCGATTTACTGCGACAAGGAGAGAAGCTAACAGTTGAGCTAGAAGTTACTGACCTCCACAAAATATCTCCTGATGCATATGTTGAAGTTGGTGGGGGAATATTTAATAACTACTCTTATCAACTTGCCCGGCAAACAAACTTACCGGTAAAGGGCGTTTTTGTCGCGTCAGCAGGCTTTATGTTTTCTAATGCAGGAATAAATAGAAACGCGCTTATTCATTCTATTAACGAGCAAGAAACCGATAACCTGGATAATTTTATCGAAGCTTTATCGAAGCTAAAACAAAATGAATATTTTACGGTTAAATACGTCAATATTGCTGCGCCTAAAGCCGACAAAATTGCCAACGTAAAGTTTCAAACCAATTGGCATAACTCGAACTATTGTCAACGTAACGACGAGACTGGTGTATGGCCTTGCAAACGACTTTCTTGGCAATCAGAGTCGGAAGAAATAAAACCCACTGAGGTTAAACTAAAGAAATATAGCGATAAGAAAACTGACCAAATTGCACGTTCACTTGTTATGGTAAGAACAACTTTACCTTACCATGTGGATGGCCAAAACTATCCGGGCTACAGTGGTACCGGATTAGTAGTTGATGCATCGCGCGGATTAGTCATTGTTGATAGAAATACAGTACCAATAAAAATGGCACAAGTTGATATTACCGTTGCCGGTGTCGCAGAAATTCCAGCTAAAGTACTTTTTGTACATCCGCTGCACGCTTTCACGCTTATTCAATACGATCCGAAATTGCTAAAGGACACTCGATTGCGATCCGCACCTATAAATACCGAAGAATTAGAACCCGGCGAAACTGTTTGGCTAATTGGGTACCAAACGACCAATCGATTGATTAGCGAAAAGCTCAATGTCTCTTCTTTCGATCCACTAGTGTTACCTGCACCGCCAATCCCTCAATTTAAAGAAACCAACATTAATGCAGTGACGATTAATAATCCGCCAGCTGTCGCTAGTGGCGTGTTGTTGGACAAGCGTGGCAAAGTCCGCTCTTGGTGGACCAACTTTGCCTTTGGGCGCTCGAGTACGCGTACAATCGACCGTGGCTTACCAGTAAGCTATATACGGTCAATGGTCGACCAATGGAAAGATAACGGGAAGATTGATATTTACTCGTTAGAAGTTGAACTTTCGCCTATTACCATTTCTAGTGCAAGGAATTACGACTTATCCGATTATTGGATGGATGAATTCCAATCTAACGGGAATAAATCCCAAGTACTACAAATTGCCAAACGAGTTGCAGGTTCGGATTCTTTTGAAAAACTCAAAGACGGAGATCTTTTACTAACCGTCAATGATGAACTAATACATGATTTTTCTGATTTAGATGCAGCAACGACTAATAAAGTAGTTAAGGTCAGTGTGTGGAGAGATGGCGAGCAAGTTGATTTAGAGATCAAAACCAAAATGCTTTCGCATACCGACACTGAGGAAATTTATCTATGGTCAGGTGCTCTATTGCAAAAACCTCACCGCGCTCTTTCTCTACAACAAGGTATAGAAAGCAAAGGGGTTTATGTTTCTTGGTATTGGTATGGTAGTCCAGCCAATCGCCATGGTCTTAGGCCGCTTAACAGAATCACTGAATTTGAAGGTGAAAAAGTTGAAGATATGCGTCAGTTTATTGAATTGACTAAGAAGTATCAGGATAAAAACTATGTGCGAATTCGTTTGCTGGACCTGATCGGCAGAGAGTCAATTATTACATTGAAACAAGATCTACACTATTGGCCTACGCAAAAAATATATTTGCAAGATAGTACTTGGAGAAATGAGCTAATTAAATAATTTAAATTATCTGTAAAAAAGCCGCTGGTCTCAGCGGCTTTTTTTGTTGTTTTGCGGATTATTTCTTGGGTAACTCTTTGTTTAAATGAAAATCTTGTCCAAAAGTTACAGGGTGAGCTTTTCTCTCATGTAAAGCCATTGTCTTGGCTTGCCCCTGCGTAGGAGGAACTAGTGAGTCAAACCAACTAACTCCTGATTGAAGTTCAATTGGAGTGGGTAAAGTTGCAGAAGCTTCTTGCAAATTGATCGATGGAAGAATTCTCGAAATAACATATTCTGCTCTTGGCTTAATTCGATCATGACCAACTCGACCGCGTTCTGCGGTTGCAATGATATAATCAGGAGCGAGTCCGCTGATTGCTTGATCGTAAAGAACACCAAAACGATAAGTCATCATATACTCTTCAGCAAGCATAGCGTAATCTTCTCTAAACGTACTGTAGTTGTAAGTATTGGTAGCGTCGTCCGGAAAGAGAAAACCACTAACCTGCTCCGGTGTGTACGCTTGCTGCTCTGCCGATGCAGTTTGTCCTTGGAACATAACTTCTCCCAAGCCGTACATTTCTTGCGATGACAACGGAAAAGTATTGTCCAGGCCGGAAGAGTCCGGAGAATTTTGACTTGCATAGGTGTATGCGTAATCTGAATCTTGTGCATTCGCCCAAACACGCGGAGGAAAGTAATCATTTGCATGCGCCAACTCGTGATAGAAAACTCTTAACACTCGATACTGAGAGTCGACAATTGCCCGCGATTGTCTAGATTCAATCAGCGGATTAGAAAAAGCGTACTCGTTATCTTTTACAATCCTCCATGGATCTCTGATTTGAAGATCTCTATCAAAATCACTTCTAAAATCGGGAGCGTGATCCAAAGTATCCCGCTCTTGTGGCGTTACATAAAAATATTCTGGATTGATATAAATTGCCCCAGAACCTGACCAGAAAAATGAAGGTCTAATATCATATGAAAGTACGATACTCGTTGTGGCTCCCAATAAGTTTTTAATGTCATCACTCGTATCAATATTTTCCAAAAAGTCTCTGAATCGCTCTCCCATCCAATCATGCGAAACCAGAACTCTATCCATTATTTGTTCAGTCGTTGGGTTTGAATTCATTGAACCAAGGAAGGGGAATTCTCCGAGGGTACAGAGGGTTGTCGAAGTATTCGAGTAAACACAATCTTGCAACAAATCCGCATAGGGACTATTAGAGTTGTATGGATAAACATCGGCTAAAGAATTGGCGGCAAATCGACCATCGGTAAAAAAACTGTCTGGACTAATTGTTTCCGGTTCTAGCAATACGTTTACAATATCGGTACCTTGGTTTCCTTGATCGTCACTAGCACTCACTCGAAATTGAAGTAGCGTTTCTGAAGTAACAGTTGGAGCAGTAAAATATATTGCCAATTGATCGGTGTCTGTTAGTGTCGCTGTAGGACCTGTGACTTGCTCCCAATTTACTGATGTAATCGTTCCCGGAAAATTATCATAAGCAATCAATGACATTTTAGCCTGCGAGTTTGCTTCATGATCTAAGCGGGCATTAATAAATACTTGGGAAGCATCTGTCGCGGTAAAGCTATAAGTTGCGGATCGGGCTCCTCCTCCTGAGTCACGAAAACTCACTGAGAAGCTGTATGTTCCAGCTTCAGGAACATCAAACCCAATAACTTTTCGATTAGCTCCCAAAAAGGAAACCATTGGCCCGCTAGTCTGTTGCCAAGATATATTTGTGATCCCCGTTTCAGGCGCGCGCAAAACCAATCCAACAGATTCACCTGCCAAGGCTGTGTCATCGCTCGGTCCGATAATCGATATATCATAGCTTGCCGGAGGTCCGCCACCATCTGAACTTCCACCACCACCGCAGGCAATGATTAAAACTAAGAAAAAGGATAAAACAATACTCTTACTCATTTCAGCTCCCCGAAATTATCTTCTAATTATTTTTATTTTACGCATTGAGCTACCAAAAGGTAGCAGATTGTCGACAGGTGCGAACAATTTATAATCAAACGGCCTATGAATAACTACTAACTCATTGAAACGGCCACGACCAGCCCAATAAAAATTAAAATTGTGCTTTGAAAAATACTTGCCGCAACATTGCCTTTTTTTATTTCTTCAATAAAGTCGATTTTGGTAAATACATATTTATCGATAATAACTAACGCAAAGACACTCACAATTAGGGTAATCAAGGCATAGATTAAATTGATCCCTAAAAATGTAAACGTTTGCTCCAAACTTCCCATTTCCATAAACTCCCCTCTCTTTTAAACTTATCTATCAATTATTTTGAATGGTGATTTAGGAGGCTCTTTTTGCCACCCAATTGCGTAAGCTGTAACCGGATGGATTTGGCTATCACTTAGTTTTTTGCTTTGGTAATTCATAATGTCAGTTACTGCATATTCTCGAGCACCTTTAATACTATATAAATCGTCGGCACCAAACACATGCAGCATTTCGTGAGCTTGGGTGTAGTGTAATTTATCCCAACGATTTCGCTTAACTTGATTCATCAACATCACGAATTCGTCTTGGCATTTTGAAATATACTCGGTTTTCTTTTCTCCTTTCACATAAAAGGTTCTGATATGAGTATAGCCACAGCGCTTTGCAAATGAGCGTTCGTCAAAGTTGTTGTGGAAAAAGACGACACCCTGGTCGGCCCCTTCGAGCTTCATTTGTTTTTGAATGAAATTACCAACGCTTTTCTCTCCTAAAGTTTGCATCACAATTTCAATATATTTTTCCACCTTATCCATTGAACTCCTAAAGCTGACGCCAGAGTATTTTTTTAAATTTGGATTACGCCGCACGATAAAAGATTTGTTGACAAAACTCACGTTACTAATTGAATATTCTTTAGCTTTTGTCTTTTTCCACTGTTCAACCGAAGACAAGACAGCTTCACTTCGCTGCATGGATTTTTTGGACCAGCGAGTTTTAATTCCGTCGTCGATAAATATATATGCTACTAAAACTTTACCCTTTAGAGCCTTGGCCGGTCCTGTATCACGAGTGGCAATATAATCAAGATTGAAATTTCTTTCTTCTTCATATTGCGCCAAGTGTTTTCTAATTCTCTTAATTCGACGGTCAATATCTTTGCTAAAATCAAGCTTCTGCGCCGCCATAAGATAATTTAGAGCAAAATGAAAGTGCCAACGACTCTCATGTATTTCTGCAGCTAAAACATTGAGTTTTCTGATGAAAGGAGTCAACTCGTGAGCCTTCTTATCTACGCCGCTCAACGCTGTATCAATTAAAGTCAGACGCTTGTCAGGATCAGTCTCTTGGTGAACCCGGTTGTAAATTGCGGAGAACTCAGGGAATCGAGATTCAATCTCTTTTATTTTCGGTTGTATTAACTTAGGTGAGGAAGAATCAGACCGTTGCTTACCTTGCCTATCGGATTGGCGCTCGACATTAACAAGTAAGAAAAAGCACAAAAATGCGAACATCCAAAATAATTTTGAAAGAAGTTTTGCCGCCATAGATAAAAGATTACAACTAGAACAATTCTCGAGTGTAAACAAATTCCAGGGTTTTGTCTTGTCGGTTGATATTGATCACATGATCAACTTAGACTTATCGCGGGATTTAACGGCAACGCAGACTTTAACTGTGGTTCCAATTTTGCGGATCATCGCTATCGTTAGGTGAAAGCCCTAAAATATCGCCTTCGATATTTACGCCTAACCCAAGCACGGTTCGATTGGCATAATTAAAATAGGCGACCACCTGGTTTACTTCCAGGATTTCACCATCATCGTAGCTGGCGTCTCTCATCTTGCTTATATCATCACAAGTTACCGAATTTGCCGCTAAAGTGAGTTTTTTTGCGTATCCAAATAAAGTCATTTCCTTATTAGATAAAACATCTTCTAGGCGCTCATTTTGCATCGCATTTCGAAGCGCTTGCGCCTTTACCTCGTCTTGGATTAGCCGCTTATAGCCTTGGTAATGGTGCTCGACACAATAGTCACATTGATTTAGCAAGCTTACATAAACTCCCAATGCTTCCAGCTGCGACTTGTCGAGCTGATTACTACTGTGATGCAATACATTTTTATAAAGCGCCATATGGCCCTCTAATGTATGCGGTCTCAGACTGTGAGCCATCAGAATGTTGTCAACGTTACCGTCAGGCCCAACAACTCGCTGGTAAAGTTTCTTAAGTTTACCCTGCGCTTGCTCAAAACTGACAATGTTTATCCAGGTCATGCTTTAAAACCTCTTATAATTAACAACCTCCTAATCATATTGCATTTGCAATATTTATGCTAGATCTGTTGGTTCTGACTAGCACCTAGCAATGAAGTAACTTTAACTATCTGAATTTTAAAGATTTAATCTCAAGTGAAAATTTTTATTTAAAATAGGACTTGATTTTAAGACGACCGGTCATATATTATTATCAGCAAGATGATATTTTAATCATCTACATTAACACCATTGAGTTCGAGTAACGCAAATCTCGAGTAGCACAAACAATGTTAGTAAAACGGTATTAGAGAATATCCATGGGTAGAACTGGACACTGCAGACAACACATTTTAGACGCTGGACTCTCCGTGCTTTCACTGAAAGGCTATACCGGCACCGGTGTAAAAGACATTGTCGACGCAGCAGGCGTTCCAAAGGGCTCATTCTACAATCACTTTGATAGCAAGCAAGCATTTGTTATCGAAGCCATTGAAAAAGTCGCCAAACAAAGTACTTTCGAGTCTAAAACTGTACTTGAGAATCCTGAGTATTCTCCTAAACAACGCTTGCTTAATTGGTTCGATATAGCTAGTGATGAAATGAAAAGTGAATCTTTTTGTGGCGGTTGTTTAGTGGGAAATATTTGTTTGGAAATGGCTGATGAAAACCCCGAAATTCGCCACACCGTTAATCAAATTATGGAACAATACATTCAGCTTATCGCGGACTGCTTAGCCGATGCTAAAAATCAGGGGGAACTTCCTAAATCCACTGATACAAACGCCCTCGCTGAATTTATTCACTGTGCTTGGGAAGGCACTGTCATGCGTATGAAGGCTTGTCGAAAATGCAACCCTTATACCAATTTTAGAAATCAGATCGAAAACTTCTTTTCCTAATTTTCTTTCGCCGTAAAACGACTAGGAAAAATTTTTAACTAAATTAAGACGACCGGTCACATATTTTTCGCAACAGCTAAGACGACCGGTCATTTATTGAAATAAGAACTTCTATTTAGAACACAAAACAGTAGGTTTAACAAGAATGAAAAACAGAGTTAAGCGAGGGTTAATAGCACTCCTCGTCGCGATGAGTGGACTAGTTTCTTCATATGCTTTAGCCGATGAAGGAGAAAATGCTCCCAACAATCAGACAAAAGTTGAACAAGGTTCAATAGGACTACCGTCAGGAACAATTCAGGCGGAAAAAAATCCGCATCGGGATTGGTTGTGGCAGTCGGAAGTTGAGCCTTACGACACCGGCTGGGCGTTGTATATTGATAACGATATGTTTACGCTTAGACAAGAAGATCAAGATTATACGGGCGGATTTTCGCTTACTCTTGCGGGCGGAAGGGCTACGCAATATGATTTCTCCCTCGATCCAATATTGCAAAAAGTTGATCGTTGGGTTGGATTTGATCGCTTAAAAAATCGTTCCGATCGACAACTACACAGCATGGAAATCGGCTTTACCGTATTTACGCCCGATTCAATTGATAACGAAAGTCTGCAGGTAGGCGACCGACCTTACGCCACTTTACTCTATTTATCGAACACCGAAGAATCAATTGACCTGGCCAACGATACCGCGTGGCTGTCGACCTTTACCATAGGTGTATTAGGCGCGCCCATCATTAGCGAAATTCAAACGGAAGTGCATAAAGTTTTTGGCAGTGACGAACCGGTTGGATGGGACAATCAGATCAGTGACGGAGGCGAGCTGACTTTCAAATACAGTTTGGCCAAACAGACGCTTTATCACTTTAATTATGGTGGCGAGAGCAACCTTGAAATATCTACTACCAAACAATTAAGTGTCGGTTATCTGACTGAGTTATCTTTTGGGATCGCAGGGCGCGTCGGTAATTTTGATACGCCCTGGTATAGTTTTCGCCCCCACTTTAACGACTACTCTGAAAAATCAGCTAGCCTCGCAGGACTTAGTAAGCAACATGAAGAGTTTTATTTTTGGGGCGGGTTAAACTTACATTTAAGAGCTTACAATGCTTTCTTACAGGGGCAATTCCGCGACAGCGCGGTCACCTATAGTGCAGGTGAAATCCGTAACCTGGTTGCCGAAGGATGGCTGGGCATCACCAAACAATTTCGTTCTGGTTGGCGCTTAAGTTATTTACTTCGAGGACAAACCTCAGAGGTAAACGTTGGCCAAGCCGATCGAAGTGTCTTCTGGGGAGGTTTAATATTAAGTAAAGGCTGGTAATTTAACTTAAAGCCCTCATTCGCCGAATTTGTTGTTACATTGATTTCTAGTTACACTGCGAGGTTAACTAAGACTAGAAACTTCTATCTTTGCTATAGGATAATAAAATGAACAATAAAGCTCGGGCGTTGCTCGTCGCAACTTTCAGTTTTTTCTTTGTTGCAAGTCCAACGCTTGCCAAAAAACTTACCATCGAACGGATCTACTCCTCCCCTAGTTTGTCAGGTCCATCGATGCGCGGGGTCAAGATTTCCCCGGACGGCAGCCGTGTCACTTTTCTTAAAGGCAAGGAATCTGACTATGAACGTTTAGATTTATGGGAATACCATATATCAAGCGGTGAGACCCGTATGCTGTTTAACTCTGATGATCTGCACGCAGGCGAAGAAGTGTTATCAGATGAAGAAAAAGCGCGTCGAGAAAGAATGCGCCTGAGCGGCTCCGGAATTGTTAGCTACCTTTGGTCTAAAGATGGTAAAGCTTTACTTTTTCCGCTGGGCGGGGATGTTTATTATTACAGGGTAGGCGACAAAAAGGCTCGCAAGTTATTTACCACTCCAGAATTTGAAACAGATGTCCGCTTCTCACCCAAGGCCAACTTCATCTCTTATGTGCGCAATCAGAACCTATATGTGTTCAACTTAAAGACTAACCAAGAATCACAGATCACTAAGCAAGGCGGTGGCCATATCAAGATGGCGATGGCAGAATTTGTGGCGCAAGAAGAAATGGATCGTATGACGGGATATTGGTGGTCTGAAGACGAATCTAAAATCGCTTTCACTAAGGTAGACGAGTCGCCCGTAGAAGAAGTCGCCCGTAGTGAAATTTACGCTGAAGAAATTAAAACCATCAAACAACGCTATCCGTTTGCCGGGAAGAAGAATGTGCTTATCGAGCTTGGCGTTGTCGAACTTGCAACCAAAAAGGTCAAATGGGTTGACTTGGGGAAAGAAAAAGACATCTACTTACCACGAGTTAAATGGACCGCGGATAGCGACCTACTCTCCTATCAATGGCAAAGCCGTGATCAAAAAGCGCTTAAGTTAAAAACCTATAATTGGAAAACACAAAAGCAAAAAACATTACTCACTGAGAAGAGTGATACATGGATTAACTTGCACAATGACTTGCGCTTTTTAAAGAATAAGAAAGAATTTATCTGGGCTTCTGAAAGAGATGGATTTAAGCATCTCTACCTTTTCGATATGAGCGGTAAAAAGCTCAAACAACTAACTCAAGGTGACTGGGTAGTTAAATACATTGCTAACCTGGATGAGAAAAATGGCAAGCTCTACTTTACCGGCACCAAAGAATCGCCATTAGAAACCCACTTGTATTCAACAGATTTGAATGACGCTAGTACGACTAAGATCACCCAAAATGAAGGTAGCTACAGCATCGTATTTTCAAAAGACAGTCAAAGCTATATCGCTTATTTTTCTTCTCCAACAACACCGATGCAAGTGAGCTTGCACGATAGTAAAGGAAAACGAATTGCATGGCTAAATGAGAATAAAATTGATAAAAACCACCCTCTTTCTGATTACGTGAAAGATTTCATTACACCTGAGTTTGGTTCTTTCAAAAACGAAGACAATATCGAACTTTATTATCGCCTCTTTAAACCTACGAACTTTGACCCAAAGAAAAAATACCCCGTTTTAGTTTACCTATATGGTGGCCCACGCGCCCAAATGGTAACCAAGCGTTGGGGAAGATATTTCCCTCAATATATGGCACAAAATGGATATGTCGTATTTACAGTGGATAATCGTGGCTCAAATTACCGGGGTAAAAAATTCGAGGACCCAGTCTATAGAGCTATGGGTGGCGTAGAAGTTGAAGACCAAATTTCAGGCGTTAAGTTTTTACACCAATTTCCGTGGGTCGACAAAGATAAGGTGGGTGTTCACGGGCATAGCTATGGCGGTTATATGACTTTGATGTCAATGTTTAAAGCGCCAGAATACTTTAAGGCTGGTGTGTCGGGTGCGCCGGTTACCGATTGGGCTTTATATGATACCCATTACACAGAAAGGTATATGGGCACACCGGAAAATGATAAACAAGCTTACGAAAAATCTTCGGTATTTCCATACGCGACAAATTTGTCCGGCCCGCTTCTGATTTATCATGGAATGGCAGATGATAATGTATTGTTTAAAAACAGTACTAAGCTATACAAGCTACTTCAGGACAACAACATTCAATTTTACGTAATGGATTATCCAGGTAAGAAACATAGCATTAGGGGTAAGAAAACTCAGATGCATCGAGCCAATATGATCAAAAGCTTTTTTGATATGCATTTTGGATTAAAGTAATTTCTGTTTTGTAGCCCCGAAAAAGCACGGCGCCTTCGGGGTTTAAAGCATCGATTTTGGCACGACCTCAAAACTATCGTGTTCTTTCGAGGCCACTTGGTTAAATTTTTCTAGCACACCTTGTCCTCGAAAACGCCGTGGTTTTCGAGCTTTTTCATAATTTCAACACTCTTCTCGCGGAATGCGTCTCTCAGCAATCTAACAGCCGGCGTTATTAGTTGGCGACTAGGACAAACCAACCATAATTCTGTTGAACGGGCTTTATATTCTGGCATGACGTTTACAACCTTTCCGGATAGTAAATCATTAGACATATCAAGGCATGACTTAACCGCTATACCTCTTCCAGCCACGCACCAACGTCTTACCAAATCACCATCATTGGATAAACGATTGCCTTTCATTTTTATTTTGTATTTTGCTTTATCACGATCGGCTCCACTAAAAGTCCATACGTCGTGCGTTACATCATTCAATTGGTAAAACAAGCCATTGTGAGAGGCCAAATCGCTAGGATGTTTCGGCGTCCCCTTCCTCACTAGATAATCAGGCGATGCACATAGCAGAACCGGGATATCGCATATTTTAAAACCATAAAGTGAAGCATCGTTCGGCGAACCATAACGTACTGCGATATCAACTGAATCGCGATAAAAATCGATGTTGCTATCGCTCACATTCACTTTCAAACTGATTTTTGGGTATGTTTGCACAAACTCGTCCAGCCAGGGCATGACAATGTTCCGACCTAAGTCAGAGGAGACCGCAATTCGAATTTCACCATCCACAATAGCCAAGTCCTCTTTAGTCCCCAGCTTTGCGTGTTCGAGCATTAAAAGCGCCTGCTCGCATTGGGGAATATATCTTTCTCCTTCACTAGATAGTCTCAATCGACGGGTTGAGCGAATAAATAAGTCAAATCCCAGCAGAGCTTCAACTCTCTTAATCGCCGCACTTGCTGTAGCGGTGTGCATATCCAAACTGGTGGCCGCGGCGGTGATACTGCGGAATTCGGCAACTTTGAGGACAATTTGAAGGTCTTCTAAGTTCATAATCAGCTCACTATTCTCAAAAATATTTTGATAATAATTCAAATATTACGCTGTTTTTCTTATGGTAATCAAGTTCTATTATTCATCTATCAAATAAATTTAAGGTCTCAACTTACATGGAGAATGAATATGAATACTAAGAGCCAAATGAAGGCAGTCGGCTTTGAACGATCGTTACCAATTAGCAACGCAAGCTCCTTAATCGATATCCAATTACCCCAGCCGGTAGCAAAAGGTAGGGATTTGTTAATCAAAGTGGATGCAGTGGCCGTTAACCCGGTTGATTACAAAGTTCGCCAACTCATGCCTCCCGCAGAAGGTGAACAAAAGATACTTGGTTGGGACGCGGTAGGTGAAGTGATTGCAGTCGGCGATCAAGTTAGTCTATTCGCGCCCGGCGACAAAGTTTATTACGCAGGCGACTTAACTCGCCCAGGCAGTAACGCAGAATACCAATTAGTTGATGAGCGAATTGCCGGCGCCAAGCCTAAAAGTTTGAGTAACGCAGAAGCCGCAGCATTGCCACTCACTGCAATTACCGCTTATGAATTGCTGTTCGAACACCTTGCCATCAAACCGCAATCACCAGACTCAAAGGAAAAATCTAATGAAGTTATTTTAGTAATAGGTGCGGCAGGCGGCGTCGGCTCTATTTTAGTGCAACTTGTTAAGTCAATCACAGGAGCAACAGTTATCGGCACAGCATCTCGAGAAGCTTCTCAGCAGTGGGTTAAAAACCTTGGAGCCGACCATGTTGTTGACCATACCAAACCTCTAAAACCACAGATTGACTCGCTGATCGAAAACGAAGGTGTTACACAGGTAACCCATATCGCCAGTTTAAATAGCACTGAGTCTTATTTTGAAACTTACATTGATTTGCTCGTTCCATTTGGAAAGATTGCGATGATTGACGATCCAGAATCGCTTGATGTAATGAAAATGAAACCTAAAAGCATCTCGCTTCATATTGAGTTTATGTATGCGCGTTCGATGTTTAATGCGGCAGATATGATAGAGCAACATCAATTGTTAAACCGTGTATCTGACCTTATAGATAGAGGTTTTATCAAAACAACCATTGGTAAAAACCTGGGCGTTATCAACGCGCAAAACTTAAGAACCGCGCATGAAGAATTAGAATCAGGTAAAGCGATTGGAAAGATAGTTTTGGAAAACTTTTCTTAGAATTTTTTTCTTCAACTTTTACATCCGAATTCATACCGAACCCTATTTTTTTATAAACGATGGAGACAAGACAATGGCTTATTACTCAGTACTAGCTGTCACACCAACCACAGACGAATGGGTTGCTGATTATATCGGTCCTGCTAATCGACTGGTTGCCCAATATGGCGGTAAATACCTAGCGCGCACGGCTAGCCATGAAAGATTGGAAGGCAATGGCAAAGAAGCCGCTTTAAGAATTGTCATTGAATGGCCGTCAAAAGAAGCGGCTCTCAAATTCATGAATGACCCGGAATACGTACCTCATTTAAAAGCGAGAACGCTAGGTTCGGAAAGTCATCACTTTTTGATCGAAGGTAAAGACGATTTGGCGTAGCGATTTAACAAACTAAACCAGGAGAAGGTTATGACGCAATTAACTATTGTGGCCAACATAAAAGCGAAACAGGGCAAAGTCGAGTTGGTTAAAAATGAACTTATGAAATTAATTAATACCACACGGAAGGAATCAGGTTGTATCAATTACGATCTACACCAGGACAATGACAATCCGGCTCATTTTCTTTTCTACGAAAACTGGAAGTCTCGCGAGCATTGGAGCGCCCACATGAACAGTCAACATTTAAAAGAATATTTAGCTGCTGTTGATGGCGAAGTGGAAGGTTTTACTTTAAATGAAATGAGTAAGATTGGTTAGCTATACTCCTCCGCTTATTTAAGCGGAGGATAGTTGTTCTATCAAAAATGAATTGCAAGGGGAGTATTCATTGACACAAAAAGCGAACGAAAGAATCGGTTTAGCCTACGGCTTGCTTCTAAAGTTCGTTCCTTCCATCAAACTCTGTGATTTCTAAACTGCGAGGTTCGATACCGTCCACACAGCCAAGATTCACTCGGTATTTTCCTGGCTCATAGGTTGAATCATGAAAAGGATAAATACCGCACCTTTTGCAAAAGTAATGATTTACATCTTTATCAT
>JAPHTP010000041.1 GCA_026196875.1 Kangiellaceae bacterium | reverse complement strand
ATTCAATTGGCTGAGAGAGAAAAAGCGATCTGGCACCAAGCTAACTATGACTTTTTAACCGGGCTCCCAAATCGCCGTCTCTTTCAAGATCGACTATCCCATAAAATCGACAGAGTGATACGGACTCACAAGTCTTTTGCGCTGCTATTAATTGATTTGGATGGCTTTAAAGAGGTCAATGATACCCTTGGGCACGACCAAGGTGACCAAATGCTTATCGAAGCTTCCAATAGGATCCAGAACTGCCTTCGAAAGTCCGACACTATTGCCAGACTTGGCGGTGATGAATTCGTCGTTATTTTGAATGATATCGAAAATCGAGGCAGCGTTGAGACTGTTGCCCAAAAAATACTAGATACCTTAATGCGCCCTTTCAAATTGAAGGACACCGCATTTATATCTGCCAGCATAGGCATTACCTTGTGCCCGAAAGACTCGTTGGAAATGGTGGAGCTTTTAAAAAATGCCGACCAGGCGATGTATGCAGCAAAAGAAAATGGACGTAACAAATTCAATTACTTCACTCCAGAAATGCAACAATCAGCCATGACCAGAATGCTCTTGGTTAAGGAATTAAGACAAGCAATTCAAGAAGAACAGTTCGAGGTATTTTATCAGCCAATAATAGATTTCAAACAAAACAGAATATATAAAGCCGAAGCATTGATTCGATGGAGACACCCTGAAAGAGGCTTGGTTTCACCAATTCAGTTTATTCCTGTGTTAGAAGATACCGGGCTTATTACAGAGGTTGGTGAATGGATTTTTATCCAGGCTGCACAGCAGGCCAATAAGTTACGTCAAACATTTGATAGTGATTTCCAAATAAGCGTTAATGCTTCACCGATTCAGTTCCATAATCAAAGCGTAATTGACTGGATTGACTTACTCAATGGGATGTCTATTTCACCACATGTAGTTGCCATTGAGATTACCGAAAATACCTTAATGGAAACGACCCGAGTCGTGTCAGAGCATTTATTGCGCCTGAGAGACAATGGGTTCCAGGTATCTTTGGATGATTTTGGTACAGGTTACTCGTCACTAGCTTATCTTAAGAAATTTGATATTGATTTCATCAAAATTGATCAATCTTTTGTAAGAAACCTTTCAACTCACTCAAGTGACTTAGCCTTGTGTGAAGCGATTATTGTAATGTCACATAAACTCGGTCTGAAAGTAATTGCAGAAGGTGTTGAAAATGAAGAACAAATGAACCTATTAAGTGATGCAGGCTGTGACTACGGTCAGGGATACTTTTTTAGCAAACCGGTTGATAGCGAATCGTTTGAGCAGTTTTTACTTGAGTTTGACGCCCAAAATGCCCCATCTGAAAAGATGATGCAGTCTTAGTAATCTAAAGCAGGACTCCGATTACTTTGGCTTAGCAAGTTTTAAAATATGATTCCATTCAGCCTTAGTCACCGGCTGAATTGATAATCTCCCCTGCTTCACTAATACCATTTCGCTGAGTTTTTTGTCTGCCTTAATTTCTTTTAACGTGACAATATTGGCCAACTCAGATTCATATTTAATATCAACACACACCCATCTTGGATTTGATTGATCTGACTTGGCGTCGAAATACTTACTTTCCTTATCGAATTGAAATGGATCGGGGTAGGCAGATTTAACCACTTCCGCCGTGCCAACCACCCCAACTTGCTTACATTGACTGTGATAGAACAACACGCCATCGCCTACTTTTACCTTATCGCGAAGCAGGTTTCTTGCTTGGTAATTTCGTATCCCTTCCCAGAGGGTAGTTTTATTAGGACTTTTCTTTAAGTCATCAAGACTAAAATCTGATGGCTCAGATTTAAATAACCAATAGTTCATAAAAATACCGTCATTCAGAAGAGTTAGTTAAATCGATTCTCAAATATTATCAGGATTTTCAATAACAAAGGAGTATTTTCGAATTCTAGCTATGTGATTCATGTTAGATTCAGTTTACCTGGGTTTAAATAGCAGGTATTGGTAATAAAGCACTCACAAGGTAGGACTACTTTATGAAGCAATTAGGACACAGAATTCTCGGCTTACTGCTGTTATTGACAGCCACTTTTGCATTTGCAGAAGATGATGAATTTAATGAAGAGTTCAGCGAAGCCGAACTAGAACAAATGCTCGCTCCAATAGCCTTGTATCCAGATAGCGTTCTCACGCATATATTAATTGCCTCAACCTATCCGCTTGAAGTTATAGCGGCTGAACGCTGGGCTTCAAAAAATTCTGACTTAGAACCTGACAAAGCTTTAGAGCGAGTGGAGAATAAAAGTTGGGATCCGAGCGTAAAAGCCTTAGTCCCCTTTCCTCGTCTGCTAAGCCGAATGAGCGAAAACCTGGAATGGACACAAAAAGTAGGTGACGCCTTTCTACAGGACGAAGCAGCAGTTTTGGCGAGTATTCAAACATTAAGGTCAAGAGCAGATCAAGCAGGCAACCTGGAAAAGATGGAACATATGGAGGTGCTACGTGAAGATGACAAAATCATCATCCAACCAGTAGAACGCGAAGTTGTGTATGTACCATATTATGACACTCGTGTGGTATACGGTCACTGGTATTGGGCACATCACCCTCCCATTTACTGGAATTGGCACTGGCGCCACCACCATGCTTACCATGGCCCTTTTTACTGGCATCCAAGAGTTCATGTGCACTTTAGTTTCTTCCGCAGTGCGTTTCACTGGCACAATCACCACGTAATCATTATTAATGATAGAGACTACTGGCCAAGACGCTACTTCCATCGAAGGCATATACTTAGCCATCGTCACGCTACACGCTGGGCACATAGACCTGTCCACCGCCGCGGTGTTTCTTACCGCACTGAGCGAATTCGCGAGAGATATCATAGTAATCGTCCAAGCGTCGCCCAAACCCGTGTGGTTCGAAGAACTGAAAACAACCTCAGGCTAAAAGATAAAGTTCGTAGTTCAAGTAAAGTGACTAAAACAAGAGTAGTTAATAATTCAAAAAGTAAAGCGATCACTCGCCAAGAGAGATTAAAACAGAACTTGCAGAAACATAAAAGCACTGTTTCACGAACCAAGTCTGTAACTAATAAAGACAGAAGTACGTCACGCTCCAACAAGCAATATAGGGATATTGATAAAAGCAATTCGCGAAACAAAAGTACGATTTCAAGAGGTAACACGCGAGATAAGTCTTCGGTTACTCGCGGCTCTTCTAGCAAAAACTCAACTACTCGAAGCTCTAATACCCGCAAATCTGAGAAGAGTATTCAATCACAGAAGCCTTATACAGCGCCGCGAGTAAATAAGTCCTCAAGCTCTAGATCGAATTCGAGTCGTTCGAATTCATCTAGCACCAAATCAAGGGGCTACAAAGATTCCAGCAGTTCCGGTCCTTCCAAATCTAACTCATACAAATCGAACTCTTCCAGATCTAGTCAGTCTAAATCAGCTTACTCGAGGCCGACTTATTCCAAGTCACGAGACTCCTCTTCTAGCTCAGCAAGAAGTAGTTCTCGTAGTAGCCGCTCGGAGTCGCGTTCGTCAAGCCATCGCTCTTCCAGGAAGGATCGTTAGTTCATTGTTAGGGGGTGTTAAAACAAAGCCCCCTGGATTCCTCAACTATATTGATCTATATCAACGCTTCAGTTTCGCTAACTCAGTACTTTTAATATGTTGTCTAAAGCATATCAACTAATTTAAGTAGCTGGTCAGGCTTTAGGCGCATTGGCCACTTTGTTCTAGTCCCCTTAGTTGCGAAACTCTAGTCGGACCATTCATAAAAGCAAAGGGATGAAATGCCACAGTATCTAACTGTGGTAAGTCTTTGCTCGTTTTAAACTCGCCACAGTTTTACCTTTTAGTACTCAAAGTTTTTGTGAGGTGTACTCGTGGAAAAACGATCATGGGCCGAGCCCTATAAAATTAAAATGGTTGAGCTTCTTAAAATGACAACACGTGAAGAGCGTGAAAAGGCAATTGCTGAAGCTGGCTATAATACTTTCTTACTTCGCTCCGAAGATGTTTACATTGACCTTCTTACCGACTCCGGAGTTAGTGCAATGAGCGACCGTCAGTGGGCGGGAATGATGCTAGGTGATGAAGCATATGCTGGTAGTAGAAACTTCTATCACTTGGAAGAGACCATTCGAGACTACTACAGTTATAAATTTACAGTACCGACCCATCAAGGCCGAGGCGCCGAAAATATCTTAAGCCAGATTTTGATCAAAGACGGCGACTATGTTCCCGGCAATATGTATTTCACTACCACTCGCCTACATCAAGAATTAGCAGGAGGAACTTTCATCGACATCATTATCGATGAAGCACATGACCCAGCCTCTACTCACCCATTTAAAGGCAATGTTGATTTCCATAAACTCAACAACTTAGTTAACGACGTTGGAGCAGATAAAATTCCTTATGTGTGCATTGCAACTTGCGTAAACATGGCAGGCGGCCAACCAATTTCTTTAGATAATTTACGTGAGTTAAGAAACTGGTGCGATAAACACGATATTATGCTGGTTCACGATATGACCCGTGTAGCAGAAAACGCTTACTTTATTCAACAGCGTGAAGATGGGTATCAAAACAAAACCGTAAAAGAAATCGTTTTTGAAATTTGCGATCTAACCGATGCTGCAACTATGTCTTCTAAAAAAGATGCCATGGTTAATATCGGTGGTTTCTTAGCAATGAATGACGCGGACTTATATGAAAAAGCTTGCGAATTAGTTGTCGTCTACGAAGGGCTTCATACCTACGGTGGTATGGCGGGTCGTGATATGGAAGCACTAGCTATTGGTATCAAAGAAAGTGTACAAGACGATCATATGTCGGCAAGAATTGGACAAATCGCATATCTTGGACGGCGCTTGGAAGAAGAAGGTGTACCGATTGTAAAACCTTACGGTGGTCATGCGATCTTCCTAGACGCAAAAGCAATTTTGCCGCACATTCCACAGGCGCAATATCCAGCGCAAGCTTTGGCGGCGGCGCTTTATGTTGAGTCGGGTATTCGCGCTATGGAACGCGGCGTAGTCTCTGCAGGAAGAAACAAAGAAACCGGCGAAAACTATATGCCAAACCTGGAACTCGTTCGTCTCACTATTCCACGGCGGGTATACACTCAAGCGCATATGGATGTAACCGTAGAAAGTGTGGTTGAAGTAATGAAAAATGCTAATGAGGTGAAAGGGTTGGAATTTACTTATGAACCTAAAATGCTAAGGTTCTTCCAAGGAACCTTTAAACAAATTGGTTAGCTAATTACGATACTAACCATATTATTAATCGTACTACTAGTCATCGAAAGGAAAGATATCCCCTCCCCCTCAGGGTAAGTATAGGGAGAGGGGTTATCCTCATCGAAAATCGAAAGTCTTCAACTCATAATCGCATACTTATTTGAGGTGCGCGCAGGTTTCTTTTTCCAGATTAAAATAACGTTTAGCCTTATGCCAAAGATCCCTTAAAGTAAATTTAGATCCACTACCTACCCAACTCATAATGATAGTCGCAGCAAGTAAACCTAACTCTCGTTTGAATGAGTTTAGGTTTGCAATTAGACTTTTATCGACTGCAATTTTATTCATAATAAACCCAAAAATGATCACGGCAGCCATTGCCGCAGCAACTCGAAACAACCTACCATTCGAAAAAACTAATAGCAGGCTTAAGGTAGCCAGTAAAAAAAGATTAGCATCAAATGTTTGAATTTTGGGGTACATGCCAAAGAATCCAGCCACCACAAAAACCAGCGCAATTGAAAAACGTATTAAAAGCCCCAGAGAGCCCCAGTCTCGATTCAGGCTTTGGTTAAAATACTTTGAATCTAAACTATTTTTTCCCGCCCCGAGGTTAAATAACACCAACATTAAGCCCGAAAGTGCGACGTCACGAACCTGAACAAAAAGCGCCGGCGAATTGTAAGTTTTAATCTCCGTATCAATTTGAGTAACGGTTTCAACGGGTAGTGCAACGACAAAAGTCCACAATAAAAAGGCGTAAAATAGCGACAAAGGTTTGATCAATACACCGCCTAAAAACATAACTCCGGTAATGAGTTCAAAGGCCGATAGTATGGTTAAAAAGCCCCAAGGCGTGAATCTGTCATTAGCAAAAAGATAGTCTTGAAACAACTGATTAACGTAACCTGCGCTTCCCAAATAACTAGCCACCATTCCAGCTTGAGTTGATTCGTTGAGTAGCAATGAAAGTTTTGACCAACCGCCAATAACAAATACCAAGCCTAATCCCAGGCGCAAAATCAGCGCGATAGTTTCTGCTTGCTCTTGAGTTAATTGGTTTTTGGATGTCGGTTCCATAGCAGCCTCTACTCATTAATTTTGACTAAAACTAAGAGACCTGGCTATCTGGCAACTTCTTTCAAGTTTTAAAGTTATTTTTTTAGCGAATACTCTATAACTTGTTCAGATACGTTTTGATTGATATGCATACCGCCTAAAATATAGAAACTATTTTTGAATTCCAAAAGCCCACGGTGGTCCATAGTTGCGGAGGCCAAACTCGGCAACCGCTTCCATTGATTGAATTTGAGATCCCAAGCAAACACCTTATCCGAAGGTTTACTCGGCACACCATCATAGCCGATACCATTGTAGTTATATGGATTATCACTTCCGGCAGCAAAAACAATAAGCTCCTCTTGTATTGAACCAACAGCAGCCATTCGGTACATAGCCTTTCCTGGATGATCGGAAAGCCGAGACCAATTTATCTTAGTGAAGTCGTCGGGGTCAATTTTTCCTAAATATGATTGACTCGCCATCTTATAATTTCTTTTACCATCTATTATTCCGTCAACCTTAACACCATCGACAATCACCATGGATTCACCAACGATTCCACCTGAATGACCAAATACCGAGGAACCTGGATAAGGCGTGGCAAAATACCATTTCATCGTTTGCGTATCCAAAACCTGTACGTCAGCAATATTGCCGATATCATGCCAACCTGAAATCAAATAGATAAAGCGTTTTTTATACACCAGAGCAACAGTATCATCTACTGGTATCGGCATTTTGGAAACGAGTTCAAACTGCTCGTTTTTAGGGTTGAACCGATACACATCGGGCATCGACTTTTCTTCATGGTTTTCTGCTACAGTGTAACCACCGAACAAATAGATCTCCTTATTGATGGTTACGGCGATACTCGCCAGCCTGCCCTCTTTAAAAGGAACATCCTTTACAATAAAGGGTTGGCCGGTTTTTAATGCAATGCCTTGAACCGCGTTAGTAACTGAACGCCAGTCTTTTCCTTTTTTTAGGCCGTTAAATGAATAGAGCGCCGGTCCGTGGACACCATCAGCAAACGCGACAGCGTTGTTGCTTATCGGTATTTTTAGAGATAGCTTGTTCGCTTCAACTGCAAAACCAACTGGCGCAATACTTAAACTAAAGACTAATGCTACTATTCCACGAGTAGCTGATTTAAAAGCACAAAACATTTTTTTCAAAAGATCGGCCTATTTCTTGAACGATTGAAATTTAAGGTAGGTTAAGGAACGCCAAAACCATTCAAGCGGTCCGAAATTAAATTTATCAAGCCACCATTTTGACCACATAAATTGCAGAGCAAATACACTGATCGCGACTAAGACTAATTCTGCTCGAGACATAGTCGAAAAAAGTCCAAACCCAATACCATAAAAAACAAATGTACAAAGGAGCGATTGCGAAATGTAATTGGTAAAGGCCATTTGCCCAACCGCTTCAAAACGAGACTTAATCCATTGCCCGCCTTCGGACATATGTAACCATTGAAACAAACCAATGTACCCCAACGCGACCACAATACTAGCAAGAAAGTTAATTTGTCCGTATAGCATTTGGATTTTTACTGCGTCTGCAAAACCACTTTCAACCATCAAAATGGCACCGTAAGTCACGATCAGGAGCCCAGGAATTAAACAAATTAAAGCAAGATTTCGATAATAACTTTTGCTCCGCTTGCCGTTAATAATCCCCAATTTAAACAGAGCCATACCAAGCAACATACAACCAGCAATACGGACACCAAAGAATACGATAAAGCCGATCATATTTTGCATTGCTTCGAGTCGTAGTACTTGGTTCTCTGACCAACCTCCTCGATAAGCATCTACTTCTCTTTGAATGATATCTAAGGCAGGCAAAAACTGTTTCTGCATTTCAGCCGCTTGCTCAGACGGCATATTAGCAGCCCCAGACAGCATCAACAGACTGATTAAAAGGCTAAGCAAAAGCCCTGCTATAATAAGATTTCGAGGTTTAGCTTGCCATCCCGCATAAACGAATAAAGCAAACAATGCATAAGTAAGTAGAATATCACCGTACCAAACAAAAAATCCGTGACAGGCCCCAAACAAGAGTAGCGTCAGATTTCTTCGGTAGTGAATCTTTGCCGCCGACGCCCCCTTAGCGGTCGCTTTTTCTGCCACTAAAACAATTCCTGCTCCAAATAGCATGGCGAATATAGTGTAAAACTTCTGTTCAAAGAAAACATGCGTGATATACCAGGTTGCTCGATTTATACCGGTAAAATCACCATTGATGGTTGGGTTAAAATAGGAAATAAATACATTGCCAAATAGTTGGATATTCATAATTAGAATTCCAAAGACAGCAACGCCACGAATAAAATCTAAAGAACGTTGGCGATGGGCTTGATCGACCGGGACAACGGAAATGTGTTCTTCTTCTGCTACAGTATCTAAGTGATCAGAACCAGGTTCAGAAAGTGGGTGTGCCATAATTCTTCCCTTTTCTTGTCAATTGGCTGTGCCTATTCTAGCAATAACACAACCAATCTCTCAACTCAGGTGCAGCTCAAGAAGCTAAGTTCAAAACTTGTAGCCAATATTGAGATTTCTCAACTACCTAATTTTGTCCAACACTACAGTTTGCACTTCAGAAGTAAACGGTGCGGAAAGCACTTCAGTCTCGCCTTCAATATCGCCGGTAGAAGCATTAGCTACACCAGATTTTGATATTCTAGCCGTTACGCGCACTTTTTCAAATTTAGATAAACGAAATTGAGGTTGCATTGCACTGGCATCAGATAAAACGAACTCTTGATCGAGTTTATCTAATGAGGTTCTAACAACAGCCAAAGGCAGTGGAGGTCCATCAACGGCCTTAGCAAAAATAAATACCGCTTCATTACCATCTAATGAACTTCGAATTGTTGAAGGTATTTCTAGTCGAACTGTTATTTTTGCGCCGCCCCCAACATCTTTAGCATCGTCGCTTCCTGGTTGTTCGGTATTATGTAGCGATTCTAATTCGGCTAATCTCTGTTTTGCCACACCAATGCTTTTCTCTAGCATTGAAGCGCCAGAAGATCCAGGTTCTCGAGTGCTCAGTAATTTTTGCCAGGCATCGATAGCCAATTGATATAATCCCAGGTTAAAAGAATTAAATCCCAAAGTTACCAGCGCGCCTTGATGATCGGGATGCTTTTGAAGAATGCTTTGCAATAGAGTATTCGCCTTACGTAGCTCAGTTTCATCCTTCGAACTTGCGTACGATTGGGCCAGCTCGATTTGAATATCAATATTGTGCGGATTCATTTTAATAGCTTGTTTAATTGCCGTGACCGCTTCTTCGCTACGCCCCACTCGGGAATTAAACATGGCAAGGCTACGCCAAGCATTGATGTTGTTTGGCTCTAATTCAACTTGGGTTCTTAACGCTTGATACAAAGCTTCTAAGTTTTGTTGGTTACTTTCACCATCAACTTTTTGCGAAAGCTTTGTTATATATTCAGGGTCAGTTTTTAGCTGTTGGATAACGTCAAGTTGCCCCCTAGCTCTTTCAAAAGACTCAGTAAAGCGATAGGTTGTTGCAGCAATAGCAATTACCGCAATAATTATTGCAAAAGCGTATAAGTAAGAAGTAGCAATTTTATCCGAACGGGTGGCTTGTTGAGTCGACTCAATTGAGGCCTGTGCATCTAACTGTAATTCATTGGTCAGTTGTTGCCACTCTTCCTGATCCAAGTCATCACTCTTTAAACGCCTGCCTAACTCCTTAGTACGATGCTGAAATTCTGCTTTCAACTGGTCCATACGTATGACTAGAGAATCCTGTACCGATTGCAACGACTTTTGTTGTCGAGAAATCAAACTCGGGACGAGAAACCCAATTGTGATTAATGAAAAAACAATAAGAACAATAAACATCTACTCTGACCTTTTACACCCTATTAGTAGAAAATGCTTGTGAAAGTACTTTGTCATCTCGACCTCTTAGACTACGTCCAAGCTAAGAGAGCTTCATCGAGTCAAACGTAAGTCGTAAGGAAATTCCTGCGCTCCGTTCGAAATGACAAACTGCTTTTCCTTAAGTATTTTCTCATTACTTCTGATTAGTTATCTTAGTTTTTTTGATTCTCAGAATCACGTATAGAATCTACTTCGCTTTCAGCTTCTTCCGCCCACTGTGAAATCAAATCTGCACTCGAAGTTTCAGCAACCTCGGCCTTAACAATTGTCGACTCTTTTCTATTGGAGACAAATCTAAGAATTATCACAAAACCTCCAAGTAATAAAACAAAAGGCCCAAACCAGATTAACCAAGTGGAAGGTTTTACCGGTGGGCGATAAGTTATAAAGTCACCATATCGTTCCTTCAAAAAGCCTACGATTTGCTCATCACTTTGACCTTGATTCATTTTTTCGTAAACGATATCTTTTAAATCAACAGCCAAAGGCGCATCAGAATCTGCTAGGTTATTGTTCTGGCATTTTGGACAGCGAAGTTCTTGGGATAGGTTATTAAAACGCAACTCTAGCTCGGGATCATCAAATTCGTAAATAGTAATCTCAGCAGACACCAAGGATATGAATATTGATGCCCAAAGTAGAATAGAAGACTTAATTAACCGATTCATTTTGCCGCTTGTCCTGTTGATTTAGAGGCAGAGCCCTCTTGATTAGCAAACATTCTTGGCCTTAGTATGTTTTGCCAAACATCTAAATTTACAATGCCAACGTGCCGATAAACGATCTGGTTATCAGAATTTATTACGAAAGTTTCCGGTGCGCCGTAAACTCCCATATCAATCCCTAATCTGCCATTATCATCAAATAAAATTAAATCGTAAGGATTACCCAAATCGTTTACAAATTTTTGGCCTTTATCCCGCTTATCTTTGTAATTTAAGCCATAGATTTTGACCGCTTTTGACTGTGCCAATTGCATCAAATAAGGGTGTTCCGTATAACAAGCCGGACACCAGCTGGCAAAAACGTTGATTAAAGCAGGTCCTTGTAATTCTTTTTCTGAAATTGTTTTATTCGGGGAAAACAACAATGTTTTTTGAAATCCTGGGATAGACTTTCCAATCAGCTGAGAATCCAGCTCGGTGGGATCCTTCCCTAATCCTGTAGCCAATAACACCGCCATGGCAACAAAAAGCAACAAAGGCAGTAAGAACAAAAGCTGGCGATTTTGATCCGACTTATTTTGCGAAGAGTTATCCTGGCCTGACTCGCTCATTAAGCCGCTCCTGATACAACAGCATCATCACTTATGCCAAGTTTTTGCTTTACTTTTGCTCGATATCTTTTATCCGTCATAGCGAGCAGCCCACCAATCCCCATTAGGATGCTGCCCAACCACAAGCAACTAACAAATGGTTTAACATATATTCGAACTGCCCAGTCATTGCTTTCGGGTATTTTCTCCCCCATAGCAACATAAAGATCTCTGGCTAAATTGGCGTCGATACCAGCTTCAGTCATCCATTGGCCAGAAACGCGATACTGCCTTTTCTCAGGATGCAGTATTGCAACATTTTCGCCATCTTGCTTGACAATAAAATGGCCTCTAATTGCATCGTAGTTAGGCCCGACAACATCAGAAATTTTTTCGAAATAAAACTCGTATCCTGCAACCTCTTGCGTCTGCCCAATACCAAGCCGTAGATTCTTTTCTATCGAAAGGTGTGAAGAAAATACGACCCCGAACACCACAATCGCTAAGCCAATATGTGCGAAATACATCCCCAAGAAACTTGGTGAAATACTGAAGAGCCCTAAAAGAGGATTGCGATTCTTTTTAGCAGCTTTCTTCCACCAATCAACAATGTTTAGAACCAATACCCATACGATTAAAAAGGCACCAACAAAAAGCTGTAGTCTATCAGTAAATATTTTGTCGTCGGCTAACACTGCGACAAGAAGACCAACAACAATAGAAGCTAGCAGCGATAAACGAGTACGCTTTACAAGTTCGGAATATTCATACTTGCGCCAGTTAACGATTGGACCCAGTCCCACCAAGAAGATTAATGGTGCCATCAAGATATTAAATACGGTATTAAAATAAGGAGGTCCTACGGAAACTTTTCCTAAGTTAAAAAAGTCAGCAATAATTGGCTGTAGAGTTCCTAGCAATATCATTATGGTGACAACCGCTAAAATAAGATTGTTAATTAAGAAAAGTAGTTCTCGCGACAGCAAATTATACCAACTGGTCACCGAAACTTTGGAACCTCTAACAGCAAATAAAATTAATGAAGCACCAACGGTAACACCTAAGAAAACCAGGATGTAAGTTCCGCGAACTGGATCATTAGCGAATGCATGAACCGAAGTTAATACACCAGAGCGAACTAAGAAAGTACCTAGTAAGCAAAAGCTAAATGCAGCGATAGCCAACAAAGTCGTCCAGGCCTTAAATACTCCCCGCTTCTCGGTCGCTGCCAATGAATGAAGAAGAGCGGTTCCCAACAACCATGGCATAAATGAAGCATTCTCAACCGGGTCCCAGAACCACCAACCTCCCCAGCCGAGTTCGTAATATGCCCACCAACTACCAGCAGCAATTCCAAGTGTCATAAACATCCAAGCTGCTTGAGTCCATGGTCTAACCCAACGCGCCCATAAAGTGTCGATACGGCCTTCTAACAAGGCAGCTAAGGCAAAGGCAAAGGCTACTGAAAACCCAACATATCCCATGTAAAGCAACGGTGGATGAAATACCATCCCCGGGTCTTGTAACAGTGGATTTAAGTCACTGCCATCGACCGGGAATACCGGCAACAGCCGGTCGAATGGATTTGAAGTAAATAAAATAAAAATTAAAAAACCAACGGACACAAAGCCTAATACCGATAAGACGCGAGTCCGAGTTAATGCGGGTAAAGATTTACTTAATAGGGCGACGGCTAATGTCCAACTACTCAGCATAAACACCCAAAGAAGCAAGGAGCCTTCATGCCCTCCCCAAGTCGCGCCGATTCGATAGGCAACCGGTAAAGAACGATTGGAGTTGGATGCTACATAAGCAACCGAAAAATCATTGGCGTAAAACGAATAGGCTAAGCATACAAATGCCAAACACACAAAAAAGAACTGACCTATTGCCGCAGGTTTTGCAATGATAGCTAGGCGCCACCGATGAGTGGCAATGCCGACTAAAGGTACTACAAATTGAATTAGCGCTAGAGCGAGCCCAAACGCTAGTGCCAAGTTGCCTATTTCTGGGATCATAATATATTTACTCTAGCCAAGTTAATTATAAGTTTTCGGTTTACGCGCCTTAGCCTCAGCCTCTGCTTTTTTGATGGCTTCGGCTACTTCAGGCGACATATAGTTTTCATCATGTTTTGCAAGTACTTCAGAAGCGACAAAGTTGCCATCGTCTTTTAATTCGCCCATGGTCACGATCCCCTGTCCTTCGCGAAATAAATCGGGCAAGATTCCTTCGTAACTCACAGTGATGTTTTCGGCATTGTCGGTTAAATCAAACATTACTTTTAAACTATCAGGAGCTCGTTTAACACTTCCCGCAACCACGAGCCCACCTAAACGAATTAATGTGTTTTTAGGGGCATTTCCTTGTACGATTTCCTGCGGAGAGTAAAACAAATTGATATTTTGTTTCATAGCAAACAGACCTAGTGCAACTGCCGCTCCAACTCCAATTACGATTGAAAGGACAAACATTAACCGACGTTTTCTTAATGGTTTCATTTTAGCTCTCGTGATAAAACTTCAATCTTAAAAACCTAATCTTCAAATAAAACTCAAATGCAACCTTAAACCTGCGCTGCATTATGACTTGCTTTTAATTCGGGCTCTTTAGTCGCGCGTTTTTCTTGTCGATATTGACGTTGCAGTTGCTTAACCAATCTTGACCGCTGTGATTTAACCATCACAAAAAGCGCGATGAAGACAACAGCAGTTGCCGCATAGCAACTCCAGACATAAAATCCATAGCCGCCCATATCAAAGAATTCATGCATCGTCATTTCATTTTTCCTATCTGCTTACCTAGAACAACTTCTTTAACCCAGCTTTTATTGTTTTCGCGACTTAAAACTTCATTACGCATACGGTACATCATAATAGCGCTACAAAATAAAATGACGGCAAAGATCATCAGGAGCAAAGCAATCAACATGGATGGATCTAGTGAAGGTTTTTCAAACTTGGATATGGTTGCGCCTTGATGAAGCGTATTCCACCACTCTACTGAAAAATGAATAATCGGAATGTTTACTACTCCAACCATGGCCAACACCCCGGCAGCCCGATCACCAACTTCACGATCTTCAAAAGCTTGATGTAACGAAATAAAACCTAAATAGAGGAAAAGCAGTATTAACTCTGAGGTCAAACGCGCATCCCATACCCACCAAGTCCCCCACATTGGTTTTCCCCAGAACGCTCCGGTAAAAAGCGCCAGGAAAGTCATGGCAGCACCGACCGGAGCTGCGCTAATAGCGGCCATATGGGCGAGTTTTATACGCCAGATGTAACCGATGGCTGCAGCTATTGCCATTACCATGTAAAACATCATTGAAGCAAATGCTGTGGGTACATGCAGGTACATAATTCGAACCGACTCGCCTTGTTGGTAGTCCGGCACCGAATTAAACAAGCCTTGGTAAATTCCCGCGGCCATTAGTACTAAGCTTACACCCATAACCCAAGGTAACCAACGCTCACTAATCTGATAAAACCACTTTGGAGAAGAAAGGCGATGAAACCACTGCCAATTCATACAAACTCCTCAATTAAACGTATTAACACAGTATCCACTTAACCTCTAAAACCACCCACTAGCGAATAGACACTTTAATTGCCGCAACCGAAGCGAAGGGCACCAGGGATATACTTCCCAAGA
The DNA here is from genome assembly GCA_026196875.1 of Kangiellaceae bacterium. Taxonomy (GTDB): domain Bacteria; phylum Pseudomonadota; class Gammaproteobacteria; order Enterobacterales; family Kangiellaceae; genus Aliikangiella. Next base: position 13,993 of record JAPHTP010000041.1, on the reverse strand, counting down.
GAAACGCGCCCATAAAGGCTAACTGACCAGAGTAATCCATGCCCATGGCAGCACGAGAAACCGCGCCGGCACCAAAAATCAGAATAGGTATATAAAGCGGCAACACTAACAAGCTCAGCAAAACGCCTCCTTGGCGTAAACCGACTGTTAGCCCCATACCAACTGATCCTATCAGACTTAATACTGGTGTGCCAATGAGAAGCGTTAGCATTAGTGCCCCTATCGCGTCTCCTTCCATTTGCATCATTACTGCCAGTAGCGGTGACATTATCACCAAAGGCAGTCCAGTTGTTAGCCAGTGAGAAATAATTTTGGCCATCACTACAGAATAAGGTGAACCACTTTGCAGCATTAACAACTCAAGCGTGCCATCATAAAAATCGTCGCGGTACATACTTTCCAGAGACAACATTGCTGCAAGTAATGCTGCTACCCAGATAATTCCATTACCAATTCTGCTTAACATTGCTCCATCAGGTGTTACCGCCAACGGAAATAATGAAACGGTAATAAGGAAGAAAATCAAAGGATTAATTAAATCCTGGCGGCAACGCCAATGACGTAGTAATTCGCGTCTTAGCAATTTGCCTAGCATAACGCCTCCACGGGTCTTTTTATTTCAAGAATTTGAGGCTTTTTCTCAAAATGCACCGGCTGATGGCTGGTCAACAACACGCATCCACCTTTCTCCGCAAACTGCTCAATTTGTTGCTCTAGCCATTTACAACCTTCAACATCTAATGAAGTAAATGGTTCATCCAGGATCCAACAAGGTGTGTCAGCGAGTAATAGCCTGGCAAGTCCTACACGACGAGTTTGGCCGGCAGATAAATGCCGTGTTGGAGTATCTAGATAATTTCCTAGTCGAACTTGGTCGATAGCGTCTTCAATTGGCTCGTCGCCAAGAAATTGCCCGGCAATCGGATGGTATTTAAGATTTTCGAATACGGTCAATTCGGGTTTAACAGCGGCTAAATGACCTAAATAAAGTGGCAGGCAAGGCAAGTCATTAATTTCCGTCCATTCAAAGTCGCCCTCCGCATGAGTGAGCAACCCACAAAGGCTGCGCATCAAGCTGGTTTTGCCGGCACCATTATGACCCACAATTTGTACGATATCGCCACGAAACAACTCAAATGAAAGCTCTCTAAAGAGCCAACGCTCTGAGCGTCTGATGCCTAATTTGTCAACTTTTAATATTAGGTCATCTTGTAGATTTGAAACGGGCACGTGGCTCATTAGCTTCTTCTCGTTTGGCTTCTTAATTTTTTTGCTCCATTCTTTACTAGAGAGCAGCGGGCATTAATTAAGAAAATCAGCCAATAACTGTTGCAAGAAAGGTATTTTGTGCCGCTTGATATCGATAACACTCCCCTAAAGAGGTTTTGCCCTACGCAATAAAATCAATGGCTTGTCTAAAATACGGGGGGCATTGTAACCTGTCTTTCGACCAGAGCAAAATGATCCTAATCAAAGGCATGATTTAGTTGGCATTTAGTGGCTCATTTAATCAACAAATCGGGCAAATTTGTGCTTCAGATCAAAAGATTTAAATCAAGTTCTAGAGCACCATAGGCTCAGCCACCTCGCGTCGTTTATCAGCTCCGAAGAGTAAATCCACAAGCTCCAACGCAAACTCAAACGCTGTCCCAGGTCCTTGGCTGGTGATAAACGGGAGATCAACTACCACCCGATCTTCTCGCAACGTTTTTACCTTGGGCGCGAGCTTCTCCCAAAATCCCGGGTGACAAGTCGCTTCTTTACCCCTCAGCATTCCCATTTCAGCTAACACCACTGAAGGCGCAGCACAAATAGCAGCAACAGTTTTCGTTTGCTCTATTTGGTCGCGTATAAGTTGCTGTAATTGTAAACAATTTGCCAATCTTTCAGCTCCTGGCATGCCTCCGGGGATAACGATTAAATCCCAATCTTTGTTTTCAATATCAGGCATCAAATGATCGGCTTGAATCTTGATGCCGCGTGAAGCCACTACGATTGGCTCTTTTTCAACAGATGCCAGGATTACTTTTGCCCCCGCCCTGGTTAATACATCAGCGACGATCACAACTTCCATTTCCTCACTACCATTCGCTACCGGTATAAGTACATCCATAGTTATCCTCTTTATTTCTGTATCGACAGATGACACTCCAATAATCATCCAAGTTATTGATTTACTTATTATAAGTTTGCGGAATTAAAAGCTATAAACTGAAACTTTCTCTTCATCAAAGGCAACTTTCGCATCTGAATAACCATAAGGTCGGCTAAGGTGGACTATAGTTAATAAGATAAGCATTGTAAAAGGGAGTATTGTTATGCGAATACCTAACCCAATTGAATACTTAGATTCACAATCAATCAATTACGAACTAATACCACATTTTACTACTTTCACAGCCCAGGAAACGGCTCAAAAAACTCATATTAAAGGTAACTCGTTGAGCAAAGTAGTAGTAGTCGGTGGTGCCAACACCATCGCCATGGTGGTTATTCCAGCTAGTTGTATTATTTTACAAAAACCACTTGGGAGAGTCTTACGGGCAAACGACCTGAGCATATTACCTGAGTATCAGTTTAAGGATCGTTTTCCAGAATGTGAAATTGGCGCAATGCCGCCTTTCGGCAACCTTTACGGCATGGATGTTTTTGTTGCCAAAGAATTATTGGATAAAGGACACATTACTTTTAATGGCGGTAGTCATAATCTGCTGATTCGCATGGATACTGTAGACTTTAAACGAATTACAGGCGCTAAAAAGATTTCCAAAGGATACAAAGTGGCAGGATTGGCTCAGCCAATCATATCCAAAAGGAAAGATGACTGGCACTGGGTTTAAACTGAATCTGTTTACAAGCTGTTGAAGTCTAGTTTGTCAACGGTTCTACTTTTAGTTTTTCGGTAAGTATAAAATGAGCAAACCAACTCCAGAAGAACTGGATTTAGCTCTTACCGCCGCTGCGATTATGAGTGAGCGCAAGCAAGATGAACATTATCTTGCCAAGTGCTTGCTTAATTTAAATTACCGCGTTGCATACTTGGAAAAAGTATTTAAAGCGGCGGAAAGGTATGTCTACTTTGGACAGGAAGAAAGAGAGCATCAATTGTTAATCAAGGCCATTGAACAAGCACGTGATGAGGAGTTGCATATAACAAAAAAAGAAGAGCAACCCAATTTCGGTTTGTGAGTTCAATTAAAACCTTTTGTAATACTCATGATAACGGCCAGCTAAAGTTTTTCTTCACGACACGAGTCGACTTCATCGATTTGCCCAACTCCTTCAGTCACATAGCATTGGTCTAACAAGGAACAATAGCAAACTTGAAAGTCGAGTTTGAATCGCTTTTTGTTCAATACATTCCACAGTTCAATATTTTCTTCGCGTTTCCGTAATTGGGCCAGCATCACATCATCTCCGGCAGGTAGAATCGAGTCTTCAGCAAATGAAGTTAAAAACTGGCTTTCGATATTTGATCTACTTTTGTGAGTCGGAGAAACAAATTCCGAGTACTCCGGATCACAGCAAGCAGCCAGAAATTGGTAAAGATTACTATAGTATTTATCTTGATACTTATATTTCACGGTTTTTATCGTCGCCGGCCCTACCCCTGCGTTACTAATACTCAGACTAATTGCGCTTTCATCAAGATCGACGCTGTAATTTCCTGTGCGGTACTGAATCAGCGGATAAGTCATCGCCTTAACTTGTTGTTCAGCAGAGTTTGCTTGCAGATAAGTAGCGTAAAACGAAGCGATCGAAATCAACATTGCACAGATTCCGATCACAAAGTTGAGCTTGCTTGAAGGCGAAAATTCATTGTTATAAGTATCTTGCTCCACTTGTTTCTCCAGAGATTAGTTTATCTTCTAGTTTTTGATATCCTATACCTTTTTACAGACGTTAGTAAAATTTGGGAATTCTTAGATAGTAAGTTGGTGGCTTACTGATACGTTCTCAATTCCCTATTCTATTCAACTAATGTCTTAGCAACTACAGCCAAATACTTTGAATCTGAACTAACTGCTAAACGCGAAATATCATACAACTCAAATCCTGTAAGATTATTCCACTTTAGCCAGGACTTTGATTTTTTACTCCATCGATATAATTCGCTGCCTTTACCGGTAATAATCGAACCATCGGGCATCCAGGCGTAGTCATAGTTGTTATTCATAGCAGGCGCAATTGGGGTAATCGCTCGGCTAACAGGGTCGATTGATTTAATCCATAGCTCGTCATTCGCTTGCCGATGGATAAAACTAAATTTATCACTACCAGGGATCGTAAATGGTCTTGAAGGCACTGCATTACCGGTAATAAAAGTTGCATAAGGATTGTCTTTTTCAAAAAGATACATTGAATTAGCCCAGCGCGCCCACCCGACAGCAGTTCCTTTCGAATTAAAGGCATAGTATCCAATTGGTGTCTGCGAACTTACCGCCCACTGTGATTTTGATTGCGCTGTTACATCATTAGGGTAATGATAAAGATGAACAGATTGATAAGGTTCCCCTCCTTCTCTTACGGCATAAAAAGTGCTGCCTCCTTTGTTCATGACTGGAGAGTATTCAGAAGTTTCAGTAAAGGTAAGCCTCTTATTTTTTCCTGAACTAATGTCGTATTGATATACATCTGTTTGTTTTCCATCCTTTGCCGAAACGTACAAAACGCTTTTGTTATCAGGAGAAAAGCTGGGCTGATTGTCGTAACCATCTACATCACTAGCGTTCTTGATTAAGCTGAGTTTATTGTCTTTTTCAATCTTAAAAAGAAACACATCCATACCTGGGCGATATTTGACTTCAGCAATAGCTAAACCGCTAATGCTTATTGAAGCTATTAATACACTTCGCAGTAGATTTTTCATTTATTTTTCCTACTTTTAAATTGGACCGAGTTTTGTTTAAACTAATTTGACATTTAGTTCGTAATAAACCGCCTCGAGATCACCTAAAGGATCTTTATGAACGTATGTCTTGATGTAACTCATCCCTATTTTTTTCATAATTCCAATAGACGCCATGTTATCAGGTACAGCAACTGCACATAGCTTATCGATCCCACCATGGTCAATCAATGCTTGTTTAAGAGCGTTAGCCGCTTCAGTAGCAAACCCCTTCCCCCAGGATTTGCGCATAAATCGCCAGCCTAATTCCAGGTTATCCCATTGAGGATTCTCGTTAAAAAAATCCATCGGTCTGACTAAAACCCATCCAATAAACTCGTTTGATTCTCTAACAATGACTTTCCAAAGACCCCACCCCTTATCTTCATTTCGATATTTGTACATTCGGGGGATCATCACATTATGGATATCTTCCATGGTAGATTTCTTACCACCATTAATATATTTCATCACCTCTTCATCTTGGTCAAGGTCGAACAGCAGTTGTGTGTCATTCTCGTCCATTAACGCAAAAGTTAGTCGTTCGCTATCATTAACTATCATGCTGTATCTCCCCACTCATTTCCAAAAAACGTTATGTTAGCGGATTTTACCCAGTAGCAAGATACGCCTCAAATAACATTTAATGGTGTTTATATCTGGTAACACAAAGGACATTTTTAATACCACAAAATGCGGAGTTAGTGGTAAAATCCGCCCAGTTTTATTAGCAGAAGAGAAATTAAGATGGGTCGCGCTTTTCAAAACCGCAAAGAATCAATGGCTAAGACTTCAGATGCCAACGCCAAGGTGTATAGTAAATTCAGCCGTGAAATCTACGTTACTGGAAAATCTGGCGGTACTGATCCGGAAGGTAATCTAGCGCTACGCTCGCTTTTGGAGAGGGCCAAACGTAACCAGGTACCAGCCCATGTTATCGAGAAAGCGCTAAAAAAAGCCGAAGGTGGTGGTGGTGAAGATTTCGCCGTAGCTCGATACGAAGGATTTGGTCCCGGCAATTGCATGGTCATTGTCGATTGTTTAACCGATAACCCAAATCGAACCTTTGGTGATGTTCGCGTTTGCTTTACTAAAACAAAAGCAAAAATCGGTACTCAGGGCAGCGTTAGCCACATGTTTGACCATAGTGCGATCTTTGTTTTTGCAGGGGAAGACGAAGAAGCAGCACTGGAAGCTTTGATGATGGCGGATGTTGATGTCACTGATATCGAATGTGAAGACGGCAAAATTACTGTGTTTGCGCCACAGACCGAGTATTTTAAGGCTAAACAGTCATTGATTGATGCATTTGAAGGAATTGAATTTGAAGTGGATGAAATTCAATTTGTTCCGCAAAACACTGTTGCGATTGCAGAGGAAGACCAAGAGATGTTCAATAAATTTTTGGACATGTTAAATGATTTGGACGATGTTCAGAATGTTTATCATAATGCAGAGTGATGGTTTGTTCCGATATCTACAGATTTGAAAGGGGCTAGCTAGCCCCTTTTTTTTACTTCCCGATTTCTGCAACCTCGATGATAATCGAGTCCATCTCGCCTATACCACTAGGAAAAAAGGTTTTTTACCGCATTAACAAATTGCAGGTCATTAGACTCATCAAGATTAATACTCCAAACCATCGCGCCGCCGCATTGTGGATCATCAACAATCGATTTATATTGCTGCGCCACTTGTTGATAGATATCACTGGGCGGATTAGAAACAGTGAAAATGCTGGTGCCTGCCGCTTCCCTACTTGCTGGTTCGCCAATTGTGATTAAGGTGTTCTCCGGCACGCTCTTTTTTAGATTAGAAAAACTCTTTGGGATAAAATCAATGTCGGTCTCACCGCTACCGTCAAGTTTAGGCCAGGGGTTGTTGTAAGCTTGCACAAATAAATAATCAAATCGATTATTGGAGATCGCTTTGTTGTACATTTGTATATTGCCGGTGGAGACCAATATCAAATCAGTATCTTGAGCCCCCTGGTTAATTTGAGGCGCAGCGGTAAGGAGCAATGTTTCATCCTGCTCTTTGATCGCCGCACATAGTTGATCCAGATAATCGGCATCACCATTAATTTCCAAATCGAAATCAATACCGGTAAATCCGTTTTCCTTACAGAAATTCACCATATTGCTCGCCAACTCATCAATTGGCGCGCCATTAGGTTCATAAGTGTTATTGCCTCCACCAAAAGAAATTAAAATCTGTTTTGCGCCTGACTGCTTTGCTTTAGTGATGTCTGCCCGAAGTTCTGCAGTTGTCGGATCAGCGACAAATTTTCCATCGTAGATGTCTACTTTTGTTCCATTCACCGATCCAAAAGCCAGTACGATAGCGGTATAGCCGTAATTTGCAGCATCGGTAAAGGTAACGTTAGAAGACCAGCTTTGTAAATAACCAACCATTAGTGAAGAGCCCATTTTCCATTCCTCTTGTTGAATGTTTATTCAAAATAATTAGAGTACTTAAAGTTCCGTTAGCTGAGATTGCACTTAGTAGGATAGAATAGATTGTATTTTGAAATGCTTTTATAGTGAGATAATTATTCGATATCTCGTTTTAAATTATGAAATCGAGAAATTGAAAGCAAAGATATCTTTATTGCTTCATTTAAATGAGTTGGAAAAGTCTATAAAAAGGAACTGCATTGAAAATATTTGGCCAAAACAGACCTGCCTTTTTATAATTTCTCCATGTGTTTCTTTGTAATTCCGTAACCAGAATTCCAACAGAGGTTTAGTTTTTTAAGGACCATGAAAAAATCAGCCGAATTAACTGAATAGATTCGAGAAATCGGCCTTCCAAATAGTTGCGGATCTATTCTAGTTGCAAACCTATTCGCTTCGATATGCTCCCACTGACACTTGATCGATCCCGGCAAGTTTTATTTGGTCAACAGTTCTCACTAAAGACATAGTCGATGACCTGGCGTGCGCTCTGACAATGGCGGTTTTATGATTATTCTTTGCGCGCTCCGCCTGCACATTAGCTAGCACGGCATCAAGTTGGATCTCTCGCTCGCCTATAGAGACTTTTCCAAATTCGTTAATTGAAAGAACGAGAGGTACTTCTTCAATAGGCGTTGTAGATGATTTCGACTTAGTCAGCGTCAACCAATCCACACCTTCCTCTTTCACAAAAGAAGTCGAAACAATAAAGAAGATTAGCATGATAAACACTACATCAAGCATAGGAGTCATATCTGGGGACTCTACGTCATCTTGCTGTTTTTTGATTCGCATGAGTTTCTCCTTTTATAGTGATTACAATTCAACTATAGAGGATTTCACTCGTAGCGTCAATATTACAAAAGTAACAGATCTTTATATTTGATCAGAGCGGCATGCGCCAGCTCCCAATTCATCGGATGGATCCTAATTCAATTTTTTCTCAACCTTTTAACATTTAGTTACTCACTGAGTTAGCATTCTTGTTTTCAATCCTCTAGAGTCTATGCATAAAAATTAAACATCTAAGCTCTCAAACAATAATAAGAGGACCACAAATCATGCCAATCGATCGTCGACAATTTGTCGCTGGTTCAATCGCCGCCGCCGGACTTAGCGCTTTTCCTTCACTGCTTTCTGCCGCAATTAAGCCAGCTAAAAAGAAACTCAATATATTATTCTTAGGCGGAACGGGGTTTCTAGGCCCCCATACAGTTCAGTATGCTATTGACCGTGGACATAAAGTCACCCTGTTTAATCGTGGTAGAACGAATAAAGATATGTTTCCGGAGTTAGAAAAAATTGTCGGCGACCGTGATCCTAAAAAAGGCAAAGGCTTATCTGGTCTAAAAGGACGCCAATGGGATGCGGTAATCGATACCTCAGGGTATGTACCGCGTATTGTTGGCGCATCATCAGCGTTATTGTCTGACAACGCAAAACAGTATTTATTTGTCTCGACTATTTGCACTTATGACAATTGGGCTGAAGGAGGAAACTTCCGCGATGAAAAAAGTCCCCGCGCTAAACTTGAAGATCCAACAACTGAAGATGTTAGTCAGCACTACTGTGCGTTAAAAGGCTATTGTGAAATGGCAGCTGATAAAGCTATGCCGGGTCGGGTGACACATATTCGACCAGGATTAATCGTCGGGCCAAGAGATAAAACAGATCGATTTACTTATTGGCCGGTTAGATTTAGTAAGGGCGGTGAAATTCTTGCTCCAGGAAAACCTAAAGATCTTACTCAATTTATCGATGTGCGAGATCTAGCTCAATTTATGGTTCATACCATTGAGCAAAATCTTACCGGTGAATACAACCTGGTTCGCCCTTCCATGCCGTTTGGTGACCTAGTGGAAAGTTGCATGAAAGTAGCGCCGGAAGGAACCAAAGTCACTTGGGTTCCAAATGATTTTATGCAAAAAAATGACGTGCAACCTTGGCGCGATGTTTTTATGTGGGCAGATTCTGAAAGCGCCGGAGCTGGCGCGTTAACCTGGTCCTCTGAAAAAGCGATTAAGAATGGATTAACTTTTAGACCAGTTGACGATACGGTTAAAGCGACTGTTGAATGGTTCCAGTCGTTGCCGGAAAAACGCCAAACGAAGTTAAGAGCAGGTATGAGTATGGAGAAGGAGTTAAAAGTTCTTAACGCTTGGCGAGAACACAACAAAAACAAAAGTTAACCGATCGAACATTCTCAAAATCCGCAAGCTAAGAATGAAAAATGGCGTTCAAAATTGAGCGCCGATTTTATTGTGATGCAAGTTAATCGTGTATAAGCAAGCAAGAAATGCCATGTTGTATGAGTAAATGCGACCGACAATAGACTTATTGGTCGCGGCTTTATCGAAGCGTACATCCACTCACGCTGGCCACTTACCAATGCTATCTCTAACGATACCACAGTTCATTTGAACGTCACCGGTTTTCGCAAGTAAGCTGCCCGTATAATACTTCAGCCCATCTCTGTCGCTCTTAAAAATGCCGTGACAGGCACTATTGGTCACCGACTTTCTATCAACGAAAGCGAATGCGTCATCTGCAACCAGGATGGGTGCAACTATACCAAGTAGCACTATTAGCTTGGGCGTTAATTTCATATTTGTCTCTGCTTAAGAATTACTATTTCATTCCCAGTGGCAGCTTTTTGTAATCTCAATTAGTTAATAACAGCAAAAAGGAGTAAAAGCGAACACGAAAAATTCAAAACTTCTTGTAGTAATCAAAGATATAAGTATATTGGTTACTCCAAAAAGGCTATAATGTCCCGCTGATCATTGAACTCATCCAGTTCGTTTTTATTTAGATACTTTCTACCCTCCGTTCTTCTTGATCTCATCTTCAGCTATAGCAGTCGACTGATAATGTATGAGTTTTGAATTAACTTGATGTTTTTATAGAACAAATCCGCATGTTTAATACAAAATGGTTTAAGAAGTCGACACCGAATTACTGACTTAGTAGCCGAGCTTTACTATAGCTACGTAATCTTGGAACAAGAGAAATGACTAAACAACCAACTGAAATAAAGAAGGATATGATGAGCCAAAAAACGAAATTGGCGAGTAACATATCCGCCCATACAGTAAGTCCCAAGCAGATACGCGAGGCACAGATTAAGCAAAAAAAGTTAATCGAAAAAGACTATCCTTTTGAGGAGCATGGCCTTTGATAGATTCAATATATTGTTATGTTTTAAATGAAGCCTAGTTAGTAGGCTTTTAATATTGTTATCAACAAAATTAAAGGAGATCTTCATGTCCAAGGGACAAGATTCGAAAAAATCCGAAAAAAAGAAACCTCAAAAAACAATGAAAGAAAAACGCGCCGCTAAAAAGGAAAAGAAGACTAATAAAAATAGGTTGAATAGCCTATCCGATTAAGTCCCTAAAAAAGGCAAAGACTTATCTGGTCTAAAAGGACGCCAATGGGATGCAGTAATCGATACCTCAGGGTATGTATCGCGTATTGTTGGCGCATCGGCAGTCGCATACAGTCAGCATCTTGAACATCGGAAGTTAATTTTATCTCGGGTGTTAACCTATCCTGGTTTTGCGAATGAGTGCGTAATGCAAAGCTAATTTAGCCCATGCCACGCTTAAACTCAGCGTAGCTTTTTGTCAGAAATTTCTTCCCGGGTACCTTTTATATCCATCCGGTAAAGCTCAATTATTACGATTAACAAGCCAGCCAAAAATACCGCCGGTGATAAACATCAGAAGACTATAGGTGACTGCCGGTATAGTCATTACTGGATTGCCAATTAGTGTACCTGCTACTACTAATGCTAAGGTGCCGTTTTGGATGCCTACCTCAATACTTATGCTGATAGACTGCGCTTTTTCAAGTCGCATTGATTTTGCAATAAGATATCCTGCAGTCAAACATATTACATTGAGTGAAAAGCTCGCGAAGCCGGTTTGGACAAAAAAACCAGCCATGTCTTCCCAGTTTTTCGCAACTAACCCCGCAATAATAACGAACAAAAATACGATAGAAAAAATCTTAATCGGCTTTTGGGTTTTGGCAGAAAAAACAGGAAATTTCTTGTGTATTATCATACCAATCGCAACAGGCACAATAGTAATCACAATAAGTTGTAGAATTGTTTTTAATATGGGGATTGAGAATTGCTGGGAATTCTCCATTAAAAATGCCATGGCCACGGCAGTTACAATGGGTATGCTAAAGGGTGTAATTAAACTCACCAGCGCAGTTAAACTGATGGATAGGGCTACATCGCCCCTGGAAAGATAGCTAATCATATTAGAAGTCGCGCCGCCTGGACACAGAGCTAATATCAGCAGGCCAACAGCTAATTCCGCCGTTAGACCAAACAGCACGATTATTAAACAGGCCATAAGAGGTAGCATCACCATTTGACAAACGATACCAATACTAATGGCCTTTGGCTGCTTAAAAACTCGCAGAAAGTCAGAAAGCTTTAAGGCTAACCCCATACCAAACATTATAATAAATAAAGAAAAAGGTAAGACAATTTGAGTTAAGAAATCCGCCTTCATAGAAAAACCTATATGTTTGTTTTGGCGTTTCAGCCATAGATTTAATTTTTGATTACTCTCAATTTTTTGATTCTACTTAACGCTACCGGCGTAATCCCCAAATACCTCGCGATATCATTTTGAGTAACCTCTTGATGAATATTGGGTGTTCTTTTTAATAAATTCTGGTAACGCTGCTCGGCAGATAAGCATAGAAACTCGTATTCCCTCTGCTCTTTTTTCATCGAAAATGCCATGAGTAATTCAATGACGGAATTTGCAGTCTCAATGTCCCTTGATGCATTTTCTAAGACATATTTGTACGGTAGTTTAAGTAATTTGCAATCTCTTAAACATAGCAAACTAAAACTACATGCATTTCCGCGCAAAGCCTTTAAACTAGCGATAGTATCACCAACAAAAAGAAATGACTTGATATACTCCTTGCCATCTTCTGAAATATAAAAAGCCTTCAACACACCTTCCGTGACAACATAAATTGAATCACTTTTTTCGCCTTGTGAGAATACATAAGACATTTTCGATAAACTCAGACTCTCTCCGTACATTTCTGCCAACTGGCTTAAATTCATACTTTTAACCTAGGTTAACGACTCATAAAAAGTTGGCAATTATAATACCACTCAAGTCAGTCAAATAAGTAGCTAAATGAGTGGATAAATGAAACTGCGCAATAAAAAAGTACTCATAACCGGAGCAACCTCCGGTATAGGATTAAAACTGGTAGAAAGACTCTACCAGCACAATCAGATTTATATTATTGCTAGAAATAAGGACAAAATTAGTGAGTTAAAGAAGTCGTCCCCGTTAGTAAGAGCATTCGTTGCCGATCTATCTGATCTGGATTCGGTCAACAATGTAACAAAAGAGATCCTTTTAGAAGTTGATCAGTTGGACTTATTGATAAATAACGCAGCCGTACAATACACACCGACTTTCATTGACAGCGACTTTGACTATCACTCTATTACTGAAGAAATTACAATTAATTTCTCAGCCATATGTTGTTTAACCTATTTGTTACTTCCCGTCTTAAAGCGTGACCACAAAGCAACAATTCTTAATGTGAACTCTGCTTTAGGTATAGCCCCCAAGAAAACATCTGCGGTTTATTGTGCAACAAAGGCGGCGCTGAATAATTTCTCTTTGTCTCTACGCTATCAGTTGGAAACCACTAATATTGAAGTTCTTCAGGCATTTCTCCCATTAGTAGACACACCGATGACTAAAGGACGTGGCAGTAACAAAATGTCAGTTGAAACAGCAGCAAAACTGATGATCATGGGAGTAGAAAATTCAGTCGCTGAAAATAACATCGGAAAGACCAGGTTGTTACGAATATTGAACCGCCTTTCCCCTTCCCTTGCAAAATCCATTATGAGGAAAAGTTAAAATGTCTATAGTTTACAACCCGAAACAATCGCCTAGAAAAGCTACCTTCATAAGCTTAAAAACAAACGGCATATATTCAATATTATGCAACCTGTTAATTTTAATTGGAGTTACTATGATAATGAGCAAATCTCTTAACGCCAAAGAAATACTTGTCCAGATAGAAAATGTAGACACCAAGAAAGCAGGCAATATAGTCGTGATGCTCTTTGGCAAAGACGGGTTTCCTAAAGATCATTCTAAGGCCGTTGCGACTAAGGTAATTCCTGCTGCAACACAAAACGTGCAGGTTAAATTCAATTCAGTACCTGAAGAATTTGCAATTAAGGTCTTACATGATGAGGATGAGTCCGGGACAGTAACAAAAAACTGGACTGGCTTCATTCCATCAGAAGGACTTGGTTTTTCTAATGGAGCCAAATTAAACTTTGGCCCGCCTAGCTTTAAGAAAGCAAAACTAAACTTATCCACAGTCAACAATACACTTAAACTAAAAATCATTTATCCATAAAGGCTTCTATCACATGAGAAATTTAATAAAAATAATGCTTACTCTAGGCTTTATCTTTGCGTTAACCTTTGTGGTCGCTAAATTAACGGGCGTAATAAGTGTCGAAAAAATTAAGTTATGGTTAGAAGCAGCAAAAAACACTCACTCTTTTTATATTTTTCTTATTGTTATCTTATTGCTCCTTGCAGATATTGTGATCGCCGTCCCGACTTTGACT
>JAPHTP010000076.1 GCA_026196875.1 Kangiellaceae bacterium | reverse complement strand
GCAATAGGGCCAATTTCCCTACTTACAAATTGTATGAGTTCTTGTTTTAATTCTTCTGATTCGGTTTCCCCTTTCATTAAAGTAACGTAGGCATAAATACCTTCACCTTTAATATCGTGAGGAAAACCGACAACAGCAGCTTCAGCCACTTTCGGGTGCAGCACCAGTGCACTTTCAATTTCTGCTGTGCCCAATCGATGACCCGAAACATTCAGTACATCATCCATCCGTCCGGTTATCCAGAGATAACCATCTTTATCTCTTCGTGCACCATCGCCGGTAAAATAGAAGCCTGGAAACTGCGAGAAGTAGGTATCGAAAAATCGTTGATGGTCGCCGTATACAGTGCGCATTTGACCCGGCCAGCTTTGAGCCATCACTAAACTACCAGCTGCTTCACCTTCAAGTTTATTGCCTTCATTATCTAACAGCATTGGTTTAATACCGAAAAATGGGCGAGTTGCTGAGCCGGGCTTTAGAGCGTGAGCTCCAGGTAAGGGTGTAATTAAAATGCCGCCGGTTTCGGTTTGCCACCAAGTATCAACAATAGGGCATTTTTCATTACCAACCACTTTGTAATACCACTCCCAGGCTTCTGGGTTGATTGGCTCACCGACAGTACCTAGAAGTCGAAGACTTGAACGAGAAGTAGAGGTAACCGGAGCATCGCCTAATGCCATCAATGCGCGAATAGCTGTCGGTGCGGTGTAAAAAATATTCACCTTGTGCTCATCCACTACTTCCCAAAAACGAGATGCGTTGGGGTAGTTAGGTACACCTTCAAATACTAAAGTAGTCGCACCGTTGGCAAGCGGCCCATAAAAAATGTATGAGTGTCCCGTTATCCATCCTGCATCTGCAGTACACCAATAGATATCGTCATCTCGATAATCGAATACATACTTATGGGTCATTGCTGCATACAGGATGTAGCCGCCTGAAGTATGCAGTACCCCTTTGGGTTTTCCGGTAGAGCCTGAAGTATAGAGAATAAATAGCGGGTCTTCCGCTTGCATCACCTCTGGTTCGCATTCTGTTGATGCAGCATCATGGAGTTTTTTATAGTCGACATCGATATTATCATTCCAGTCTATCTGTCCATTCGTGTGCTTAATCACTATAACTGAATGCACATTAGGGCAACCGGCTACGGCTTGGTCAGTATTATTCTTGAGCGGAATTACTTTACCGCCTCTAACACCTTCGTCAGCGGTGATAACCACACGACAGTCAGAATCGAGAATTCTCGTTTTTAAAGACTCTGGAGAAAAGCCACCAAAAACAACCGAGTGCACTGCTCCTATCCTTGCGCAGGCTAGCATCGCATATCCAACTTCTGGGATCATTGGCATATAGATGCACACTCGGTCGCCTTTTTTAACGCCTCTTTGTTTTAAGACGTTGGCGAAGCGACACACTTCATCGTGCAGTTCTTGGTAGCTAATATGGCGTGAATTGCCCGGTTCATCACCTTCAAATAATATGGCGGTTTGTTCCGCTTTATGAGGTAAGTGGCGGTCAATGCAGTTGTAGCTTACATTGAGTTCTGCGCCTTCAAACCATTTAATGCTAGCTTTGTGGTAATCAACTTCACTGACTTTGTCCCAGGGCTTGTACCAGCTAATGAACTCTTCGGCTTGAGCCTCCCAAAAAGCTTCGTTATTGTTGATGGAATCACTATAAAGTGAAGTATATTTTTCTGAATCAATGAGTGCTTTTTCTGAAAAGGAAGGAATGACTGGGTGAGTTTGAACTTCGCTCATGTTGATGTCCTTATTTCGAATGGTTTTGAGCTTACCTTAATCCAAATTAAGGTAAGCTGTCCACCCGGAATTGAAAGGTATGACCCTGCGAGATTCTCTATCGGTTTTAGTCTGTTTTAACTAGTGGTTAGTTTAAATTTACTTCGAGGTTATCGATCAATCTGGGCTTACCCAGCCAAGCCGCCGCGGCAATTAATAGTTCGTTGTCATTTGAGGTCGCTAACTCAAGCGTATTTCGCTCGACTATTTCAAAATAGTCAACTTTAAAACCTTTGTTTTGTAGCAATTTACAAGCTTGCAGTTTCACTTCGTTAATATCTTTTTTGGGATCTTCTAATTGCTTTTGGCTTAAGAGAATAACTTCTCTTAGGTAGCTTGATTGCTTTTTTTCTTGTTCAGCTAAGAAGCCATTTCTTGAACTCATCGCTAGACCGTTTGGTTCGCGCGCAATTTCAGCGCCGATAATTTTTATTGGCATCATTAGATCTTTTACCATGGCGCGAATGACTAAATATTGCTGGTAATCTTTTTTGCCGAATATCGCGACGTCCGGTTGAACGATGTTAAATAGAATGTTGACAATAGTAGTAACACCACGAAAGTGTCCCGGACGACTTGCGCCACACAATTTGTCTGTTAGTCGATTGACTTCAACGCTTGAATGAACTTCTTTACCTTGTGGATATATGTCGTTATTGGTGGGAGTGAAGAGTATCTGATTGCCAACTTGCTCTAATTTTTTAGTATCCTGCTCTAAGGTCCGAGGATAACTATCGAAATCCTCATTGGGACCGAACTGCGTTGGGTTAACAAATATACTGCAGACGACTATGTCAGCTTTTTGCTTGGCAAGCTCAACTAAAGATAAATGCCCTTGGTGCAGGTTGCCCATCGTCGGCACAAAAGCGACCGATTTGCCCTGTTTTTTTAGGTTGACGATATGTGACTGAAGTTCCGTCGGGGATGAAAAAATCTTCATGGCATTTGAGTCCAAGCTAATCGAAACCAATTTTGTCAAAAACGATCTAGTTAAAACCGATCTAGTTAAAACCAATTCAGTTAAAACAATGTTCAGCAGCAGGAAATTGACGTGACTTTACTTCTTTTACATAACACTCAACAGCGTCAGAAACTGACTTAACGTTAGGTGCTTGCATAAAATCTTTTACGAATTTAGGTTTAAAGTCTCTATTTAACCCAAGCATATCTTGAAGTACTAAAACTTGGCCATCTGTTAAATTTCCTGCGCCAATTCCGATAGTCGGTATTGTGAGTGTTTCGGTTACTTGTTTGGCTAAGTCTTGAGGGACACATTCAAGAACTAGTAGTTTAGCGCCTGCTTTTTCCAAAGCAACCGCATCATCAATCATTTGGCTCGCACTTTGCTCATCCCTGCCTTGAACTTTATAACCGCCTAAGGCGTCAACCGACTGAGGCGTTAATCCTAAGTGAGCGCACACGGGTATGCCTCTTTGGGTTAGTTTTTTGATGCTAGCATATAGCCATTCGCCGCCTTCAACTTTTACCATGTTGGCGCCCGCCTGCATCAACTTAGCAGCGTTGCACATAGTTTGATCTTCGGTGGCGTAGCTCATATAAGACATATCAGCTATCAACAAAGAACCTTGATTACCTCGCGCCACACAAGCGGTGTGGTAGCACATATCATCAATTGATACTGGGACGGTTGAAGCATGGCCTTGTATAACGTTACCAAGTGAATCTCCAACCAAAATAATTTCGATTCCACTTTCGGAAACCAGTTTTGCAAAAGTTGAGTCATAGGCAGTGATCACGCTAATTGGATCATTATTTGCCTTCAATTGCTGGATTGTGTGTAAGGTAATTTTTTTCATGGCGATAATTTTTTAGATCAAAATTCGGTTTAAATCAAAGCTGCATTCTAGACCACGGTCGGATTAAAGTAGTAACGACCGTTAGTTGTCATTTCAATTCTCTCTAATAGTTGCTGATAGTCTTGTTCATTATTAACCAAGTCGATACCTGAAGCATTAACAATGAGTAATGGGGAAGAATCATAATAATGAAAAAAGTCAGTATAGGCAGTAGACAGTTTTCGTAAATATTCCTCGGAAATTGAATACTCCATTTTGACCCCACGATGTCGGATTCTCTTAAGTAATACCTCAACTGGCGCTTGTAAGTAGATTACTAAATCAGGGACTGGTGCATCAATAGTTAAGTTTTCGTACACTTGTTCGTATAAACTTAACTCATTTTCGTCAAGCGTAACTCGCGCGAACAGTCGATCTTTCTCCATTAAAAAGTCGGCAACGCGACAGTCAATAAACATATCGGTCTGAATGACTTCTTTTAACTGTTGAGTTCGCTGGAACAAAAAATAGAGTTGAGTCGGCAGCGCGCCTGTCTTGGGGTCTTGATAAAAACGCTCTAAAAACGGGTTTTCGTTGGCGCCTTCCAATAGTAAATCTGCTCGAAAAGTATCCGCAAGTTTTTTAGCCAAAGTCGTTTTTCCGACGCCTATAGGCCCTTCGATAGCGATAAAGGATTTTTTGCTATTGGATGTAGCATCATTCACAGTTTTTCTATCCTTTGGTAGTTATCGCTAGTTTTTAGCGATTGGTATAAATCTTTTATTGAGTCACCGTCGGGTAAAGTTAAATCTGGTGCTATTTCAAGTAGAGGCAATAGCACAAAGCTCCTCTGCTTTATGCCATAGTGGGGTATGGTTAGTCTAGTTGTATCGAGCGTTAAATTGCCAAAAAGTAGAATATCTAGGTCTAGGGTTCGAGGTCCCCATCTTTCTTTTTTGCGGACTCTCCCTTGAGTTTGTTCAATTCTTTGCAATTCATCCAACATTGAATCAGGAGATAGACTGGTCGAAAGCTTTGCTACGGCATTTAAATAGTCATCTTGATCTTGTGGTCCCATGGGCGCACTTCGATAAGTGCTAGAACTTAACTCAAGCTTTGAATTTGGCAGCTTTTGTAAAGCCAATACCGCTTGCCGAATTTGTTGCTGAGGATTTGCTTGATTAGCTCCCAATCCCACATAGACTGCTTGAGTTCTAATATCAGCCATCGTGTTATGTAAACTCATTGACCTGATCTATTTTTATGTGATGTCTTATTTTGATATTTTTTGCGTCGGTTAAAGCGTTTTTTCTTCGGGGAGTTTCCAGAAACTTGCCTAAGCATTTCTTGACGTTTCTCCGAGTGTACTTCCTGGAAATCCGTCCACCATTTTGCAAGCTCAGCTAAGGTCGAATCTTCGTTTGCTCGCAAACACAAAAAGTCATAAGCAGCGCGAAAGCGTGGATGCTGAATAAGACTATCTACATTTTTCTTACGTCGATTATGTAATCGATACTGTAAGTTCCATATCTCACGCATAACAATGGAAAAGCGTTTTGGGATCGCGATTGTATTTCGCTGCAGTTCAATTATTTTTTCCGCGGCTTTTTGACCTGCATCGTAACTAGAGAAACCTCTACTTTGCAGTTTTTCTGTTTGAGATTGCAATGCTTGCCATAAAAAGACGGCGAATAAAAAAGCAGGAGTCACCGGTTGTTGCTGTGATATTCGTTTGTCCGTACTTTTTAATGCTCGTGCGATAAATTGTTGGTAGTCGCTATTTGTTTTTAAGAACTGAGTTGTTTGCGGAAACAAATGGGCGGCGACTTGGTAGTCTAGCAATACATGCCAGGTTTGGTGAGCGTGGCCCGCTAGGAAAAGCTTATTACATTCGTCCCATAGCCTGGCCGGTGAAACGTGTTCCAACATTTCGGACATTGTTCTTATTGGCGCCGCTGTTTTAGTCTCAATGGTTAAGTCGAGTTTTGCGCTAAGCCGAATGGCTCTCAGGATGCGCACTGGATCTTCGGTATACCTTTCAACGGGATCGCCAATGAGTCGTAGTTGGCGGCGATTGAGATCATCGATACCTCCTACGGAGTCGCGAACCGTAAAATCTTTGGCGCAGTAGTAAAGAGCATTGATCGTAAAATCTCGCCGCACCGCATCCTCTTCAAGAGAGCCATAAACGTTATCTCTAACCAATAGGCCTTCGGCGCTCACTTTTGACTTTTCTATTTTATTTGAGTGTGATGGCTGTTTGTTATCTTGAGTATCATGATGAGAGGCGCGAAAGGTGGCGACTTCGATAATTTCTCGACCGAATAAGATGTGGGCGAGTCTAAACCGGCGTCCAACTAAGCGGCAGTTTTTAAATAGCCCGGCGACTTCCTCCGGCGTAGCATCAGTAGCTATGTCAAAGTCTTTTGGCGATAGCCCAAGCAACATATCACGAACGCCACCGCCAACAAGAAAGGCCTGATAACCGGAACTGTTGAGTCTGTGCAGTACCTTCAGTGCATTATTGCTCATTTTTTTGCGCGAAACAGAATGTTGATCGCGAGTTAATACAACGCACTTCGGTTGTTCGACTGTACGACTTCCCGTTAACTTACTCCACAGATTCTTTAGCATTTGATAGATACGACTTAAATCAAAGGTTCATCAGTAGCGCGGCGATGCTTCTAGTACCACTACCTGTTGCACCCGCTGCCCAATGGCTATTCGCATTGGCACAATAGCAAGCAGCTAGATCAAGATGGATCCAACCAGATTCAGGCGTATTTAAGAAGCGGCTTAAAAAACCGGCCGCGTTACTCGCACCGCCCGCACCTCCGCCTGGTACAGACTTACTATTAGCAGTATCTGCATAAGCTGACGGACAGTTATTTTGATGGCTTTTGTTTAAAGGTAAGCGCCAGCAAGGATCAAAGTTTTCTTCGGCCAAGGCGCTAAATTTTTGGGCCAAAGGTTCATCCATACAAAATAGTGCATTATAGTCTTCGCCTACAGCGACTACCGCCGCACCTGTTAAAGTTGCTGCATCGAGAATAATAGGTGCTTCCGACTGTGACGCATCGATTAATCCATCAGCCAATACTAACCTGCCTTCTGCATCTGTATTGACAACCTCAACAGAGACTCCATTTCGATATTGCAAAACGTCTGAAAGCTTATAGGCTTGCCCGCTAACCAAATTTTCTGCGCAACACAGTAATAATCTGACATTTTTCTGCAGTCCTTGGGAAATTGCCAGGGCTAAGGCTCCCGCAACGGTCGCAGCACCGCCCATGTCCGATTTCATATGCAGCATGCTCTGCGACTGTTTGAGGCTATACCCGCCGCTGTCAAATGTGATCCCTTTGCCGACTAGTACCACGTCGGGAGTTCCATTTGATTCAGCATTACCTCTATAATCCAGTGTCAGAAGGGCGGGCGGGCGCTCAGAGCCTCGTCCAACGTTATAAATTCCGGTATAACCCTTATCTTTTAATTCTTCACCGGCGATTATATGGTAGCTGACTTGTTCTGGTGCTAACTCACTTAAATAGTCTCCGACTTGGTTGGCAAGATTCATTGGTGACATATCTTCAGGCGTATGATTAATTAAATCTTTCACCCATTGATGGGATTCGATCATCGTCCTCAAGTTTTTATCTTCATCCTGTGACAATGGAGCGTAACTAATATTGAGTTGTTTGTTTGGTTGGCTGATACCTTGCCAGAAATGCCATTGTGCTTCCAAAGACCAATCTCCGACCAGGCTAACATCCGATAATTTCATGCCGGCCAATTTACGGGCGGCAGTTTGGATTTGGCAAAGTGATTCAGAGTTATCCACTAAATCTTTGATATGAATAGTGGCTCCTGATTCATTAAAAGAAAGATTTCCTTCTCCCCAGATTGAATCTGGCTTTGCAGAGGAAAGCATTACTTGGAATGCGCTCGTCATAGTTAGTCCTGTTTTGTTAAATTTGTTGTTAGTTATTAGTGAAATATAAAGATTATAGCTAATCTAGGTAGTGACCCAATTTGCCATGTTTTGTTGAGAGATAATCCTCATTGTGAGGGTTTCGACCATATCTAAGGGGAACACGCTCAACAACATCGATATTGGCTTTTTTTAGCTCTTCCACTTTGCGAGGATTATTGGTCATCAGTTTGACTTTGCAAACACCCAAAGAATTTAGGATTTCTGCTGCAACTTCAAAACTTCTGAGGTCTGCTTGAAAGCCTAGGTTTAGATTAGCTTCAACCGTGTCTTGGCCTTGATCTTGAAGCGCATAGGCTTTTATCTTATTGACCAGACCTATGCCGCGACCTTCTTGGCGCAGGTAAACAACCATTCCACGCCCTAGTTCTGATATTTTTTTCATTGCTGCTTCAAGTTGAGGCCCGCAATCACACCTTAAGCTCGAAAAAGCATCGCCGGTTAAGCACTCCGAATGGACTCTAATTAATAGTGGTTCACTACTACTAACATCACCCATGGCGAGCGCGACGTGTTCTTTTCCGTCAGAAGATTTCTCCAGGGCGTGGATAGTGAAATCTCCCCACTTTGTTGGGAGCTTGGCATTTACGGTAGAGGAATTACTCATAATCTAGATCTGAAAATTGGTGTTTGACACCAATAAAACTGCAATTAAGGGTATTTTAGCTGACTTTTCAAGGAATTAATATGGAGGAAGTGATTGAGTTATTCAAGGGAGCTTGTGAGAGTTCAAAGTTTGACTGAAGATTATTGCAGGGTACAATGCCATTCACAACTATTACGGAACTAGATTTTCGAGACTAAGTCGCTCGTAAGTACTGCGTTAAACAATTAGGTATTGTGCTAACGAAATTGGAGAATGGAATAACCAGTGCAGTCAACATATAGATTATTATCAAGCATATTTGTTTTATTTTGGCTTGCTGGTTGTGCGTCAATTCGACCCGACTCATCTGAAGTGAAACCGAGTCAAGTGGCGGAGCCAGTGCTTACTGCTGCAGCTACTACCCAAATTAGCCCTGACTTGCTTAAAGAAGAGCTTGAGCTAATTGAAAGCCATCTTAAGGCAATACACCCTGAACCATTTGGGCGGACTTCGCGATCAGACTTTGAATCCCATTTGGTTGGTTTAAAAAATACCATTATTTATCCACAATCGCGGGCAGAATTTTACCTTAAAATCGCGCCTCTGCTGGCTTCGTTAAATGATGTTCACAGCTTTGTGCATCTCCCCAAAGATCAATTTGGTGATTTTCATCGAAGAGGAGAGAAGCTGTTTCCGCTCGCTGTGATCTTGCAACAAGAAGACTTATATGTTGCTGCAGATTTATCTAGTTTGTCATCCATTCCGACAGGTGCGCAAGTACTTACTATCAATGGAGTGTCCGTTTCTCATATAATTAGCCAGATGAGAAGATTGGCAGTGAAAGAAACTCCGAGTGGTCAGAATCGGAGAATTCAGATGGATTTTGCCTGGCTGATGGCGGCGCTAGGTTACGGCGCGCCTGAATATTTAACAAAATATGAGTTTCATGGAGAAGTTTATGAAGTTACCAGTCTTGGGATGGATGTTCCTAAGGCTCCCCAATCACCTGACAAAGTCATTTCATATTATGGCTACTCCAAATTAACCGGTAATACTTCTTTGCTTTGGTTAAATGATTTTAATGAGGATCAAGATAAGTTTGCCAGTTATCTTGAAGACAAATTTGCATTAATGGAACGCCAAGGTGTTTCAAATCTCATTTTAGACCTTCGGTATAATAGTGGTGGACTTTCAGAAAATCTTAAGGCATTGCTCGCAAAAATTACCAGCAAACCAGTTTATTGGGCTTCTAAAGGCAAGATAAAAATCAGCAAACACCTTAAATCTGCTCACCGCACCAACACGCGACATCGCCGAGAAAACAAATACAATTGGGGGCTGCAGTGGTTGCCCATCGAGTGGGCCAATACATTGCAGCGAAAAATCTGGTGGGCCGACTTAGGCGATTTTGTCGAGCTTAAGCTTGAGCCTGTTACCCCTTCTAAGTATAAGGGGTTGGAGAGAGTGTGGGTGCTTACTAATGGATTTTGTTATTCGGCATGTAGCTTTTTTATTGCGAGTGTTAAACACTACGAGTTAGGTAGAGTTATTGGAGAAAAACCTGGCAGTATCGCTAAGTACCAGTTTGCCTATCCAGTAACAATTACTTTGCCCCACAGTGGTTTGCGATTTACGTTACCTAGTATGCGATTGGATTTTCCAGAAACGAAAGTAGGAGATTTAATTCTTCCTCATCTTGAAATATCTCGCAGCCAGGAACAAATTTCGCAGAAAAAGGACCCTATTTTAGCCAAGGCGCTAAGGGAAGCTGAATCTAGTCAATAAGCGCCTGATCTTTAGAGGTTTTAATATTCCTCGTCTTGTTACGCATAGTACTAAATTTCCGTCTACACTTAATTATGGGAAAGCGAGATTTTTATATCGCTATAGAGGTAGGCGAGGGTTAAGTATGTCTAAATGGGTTACCGAACAACTTGAAGAGCTTTTGCATCAAATAAACGAAGTACCGTATACCGATGACAGGGATCGTAAGCAATTGTCGATATTGATGAATGGTTTTGCCAAATTGAACAATCAAGCGATGGAGAATGCCGCGACTAAAACTAAATCTCAAATGCGTGGCTGGAGCTTGGATGGCGCTGTTGAAGAAGATAAAAAAGCCAAACAAAAAGCTAAACAAGAGGATTCTACGGCCGATGAGCTAACACGGTTAAGACCCATTCGTTAGCTAATTTCAAGTCACAAGACTTACTCATAAGGCTTTTGTACGGGATCGTCTGCCCGTCATATTCTCAATCACCTTCTAAACTAGATCCCAATATCCAGCCGAGCTCCTTAAATCACTGGTGTTTAGCTTTTGACCAATGATATAATCCGCGCCCTGTTTTTTCCCGTGACCTACTGTGTTTTCTGTGGGTCGTCCGAAGTGCTGGTGTTGTAATATGACTATTTCTGCTGAATCTGAAGTTTCCACTGAAAGTAACTTAGCTGCGACTGAGTTTGCTGCTACAAAAAAGCTGTTCATTAAAACTTGGGGATGTCAGATGAACGAGTACGACTCGTCCAGAATGGCGGATTTGCTAAACAAAACTCATAAACTTGAAATGACTAATGATCCAGAAGATGCGGATGTTCTAGTCTTGAATACCTGTTCGATCCGAGAAAAAGCGCAAGAGAAGGTTTTCTCTCAGTTAGGTCAATGGAAAAACTTCAAACAACGTAAACCTGATTTACTCATCGCCGTGGGAGGCTGTGTAGCTAGTCAGGAAGGTAAAATGATCCGCCAAAGAGCTCCTTATGTGGACATGGTGTTTGGTCCTCAAACCTTGCACCGTTTGCCAAATATGATCAATGAGGTCAGTCAGAAAAAGTCAGCTGTAATCGACATATCTTTTCCCGAAATTGAAAAGTTTGACGTTTTACCAGAACAAAGGGTTGAAGGTGTGACAGCCTTTGTTTCAATTATGGAAGGTTGTAGTAAATACTGTTCGTTCTGTGTAGTGCCTTATACTCGTGGCGAAGAAGTTAGCCGCCCCTTTGACGATATTATCGCTGACGTTGTCGAGCTTGCTGCAAAAGGCGTGCGTGAAGTTAATTTACTCGGCCAGAATGTCAATGCGTATCGCGGTAAAACCCATGATGGCGGTGAGGCAGATTTAGCTGCATTGATTGAATTGATTGCGGCAATCGAGGGGATTGATCGTATTCGTTATACCACTTCGCATCCGGTAGAGTTTTCACAGCGCTTAATTGATGTTTATGCACGAGTTCCGGAATTGGTTAGTCATTTGCATTTACCGGTTCAAAGTGGTGCCGATCGAATTCTCAATATGATGAAACGCGGCCATACCGCATTAGAATATAAATCGAAAATTAGAAAGCTGAAAAAAATTCGCCCGAATATCAGTATGTCTTCAGACTTTATTGTGGGTTTCCCTGGTGAAACTGAAAAAGACTTTGAAGACACTATGAATTTGATCGCGGATATAGACTACGATATGAGTTTCAGTTTTATATATAGCGCTCGTCCAGGAACTCCAGCTTCAGATTTAGTCGATGATACGCCGATGCAGCTCAAAAAAGAAAGGCTATCGCTTTTACAACAACGATTGAATCAACAGTCGCATGCCCATGCGCGCAGAATGTTAGGTACAAAGCAGCGCATTTTGGTGGAAGGCCCATCGAAAAAAGATCCTATGCAGTTAAGCGGCCGTACTGAAAATAATCGTATCGTTAATTTCGATGGTCAGCCTAAAATGATAGGTAAGTTTGTTGACGTAGAAATCACAGAGGTTTTACCCAACTCTCTGAGGGGTAAGCTTGTCAACAGTGAAATTTACTAGTTGGCTTCTAACAAATGACTTAAAAGGAATTTGGATAACTAAATAAATGGCAACAATCGAATTTTTAATCGACCCATGTGACAATCAATACTTGTCTATGCTAGGTGGTCACCTAGAAGAAAATTTCAGATTATTGGAAAAACGATTTGGGGTGGAAATTAATAACCGCGCCAATGTTTTTAAAGTGGTTGGCGAAGAAAGCCATATAAAGATTGCCGCAGAAATAATTGAAGAGCTTTATCAAGAGATTGAAGACAACCAGATTTTAACTCGCGAAAAACTACACATTATTGTCCAAGCGGGGTGTCAACATTTATCGGCAGATACTGCAAGTGCCACGAAAAAATCTAGTAAAGAAATTGTAATTACGACTAAGCGTGGACAAATTCGTCCACGTGGCGCGAATCAACAACAATATGTAGAAAACATTTTAACGAGTGATGTGACTTTCGGTATTGGTCCGGCAGGTACGGGTAAAACTTACCTTGCGGTAGCTGCTGCTGTTGACGCATTAGAACGCCAAGAAGTTCGCCGAATTTTGTTAACTCGTCCGGCAGTTGAAGCGGGTGAAAAGCTGGGGTTTTTACCTGGCGATCTTAACCAAAAAGTTGACCCTTACTTACGCCCATTATATGACGCGCTTTATGAGATGTTGGGATTTGAAAGAGTTGCAAAATTAATTGAAAGAAATGTAATTGAAGTTGCACCTCTTGCTTACATGCGAGGCAGAACTTTAAACGAAGCATTTATCATTATGGACGAGAGTCAAAATACGACAGTCGAACAAATGAAGATGTTTCTTACCCGAATAGGATTTAACTCAAAAGCGGTTATTACTGGAGATATTACGCAGGTCGATTTGCCGCGAGGAAAAACTTCTGGATTGCGGCAAGCGATCGATATTTTAGATAATGTTAAAGGTGTTAAATTTTCTTTCTTCCAATCTGGCGATGTTGTTCGTCATCCCGTTGTGCAACGAATTGTTCAGGCTTATGAAGCGTCAGATGAAAAAGAAAAAACATACTTAACGAGCCGCACGAAAGAAACAAATTCAGATGAGTGATTTTTTTCTTAAGGTAGATTTGCAAAATCCCCACTCTTATGCTTCTGTTCCTAGTTCAGATTTAATTAATCAGTGGGTGCGTTGTGCGCTGCAGCATGCTGGTTATAAAGAAAAAAGTGCTGAAATAACCGTACGGATCGTTAATGCAGAAGAAAGCCAACAGTTGAATAGAGATTACCGGGCTAAAGATAAGCCGACTAATGTTTTGTCTTTTCCCTTTGAGGCGCCACCAGGAATAGCGATCGATTTACTTGGCGATTTAGTAATTTGCCATTCAGTTTTACACGACGAGGCAGAACAACAAAACAAAAAAAGCGCTGATCATTGGGCTCATTTAATTGTCCACGGTACCCTTCATTTACTGGGGTTTGACCATATTGAAGAAGAAGAAGCTGATGAGATGGAAGCGTTAGAAGTAGTAGTTCTATCTCAGTTTGAAATAGAAGATCCTTATTTGTAGTTAGCTAGTGTTCAAGCTGTAGATACTAACAAATAAAACGGGTTACCCACGCTTATCATTTTTCATACCAATACTTCCACTTTTAAATTAAAAATCTCCTTCTTTATCTCAGCTTCCAAAGCTTCGAAGTGTGTTGCTTGCAATTGCCAAGTTTCTGTTTTATAAACAAATTGCATCGCGAATCTGAGCAGTGTCCGAGCAAAATAACTATAAATGATTTTTTCAAAGGATATTAAAACATGGCTAACAACTTCAAGAAACGTAGCTTGATTCTCGCAATGGGATTGGCATTAAGTTCCGCGCCAATTTATGCTGCAGAAGAAGAGCAACCAGAAGGTGAGGAAGAAGAAGCTCAAACCATGGTAATAGTTGGTTCAAGAGCCGCACCTCGTTCTATAGGTGACTCCCCGGTACCAGTAGACGTTATTTCAGCAGACGAAATGACCAGAAATGGTGCCACTGATATGAATTCTCTGTTGGCAGCAGTTGCGCCATCATTCAATGTAAATGAACAACCCATCAGTGACGCAGCGACTATTGTACGTCCTGCTAACTTGCGTGGACTTCCACCTGATAATACTTTAATTCTCGTTAATGGAAAAAGGCGCCATCGTTCCGCGGTAATTGCTTTTCTTGGCGGCGGGGTATCTGATGGTTCACAAGGACCTGACGTTTCGGTTATTCCAGCTATTGCTCTTAAACAAGTCGAGATTTTGCGAGACGGTGCTTCGGCGCAATATGGTTCGGACGCGATTGCTGGCGTAATCAACTTTGTGCTTAAAGATAATAATGAAGGCACCGATTTAGAAGCGCGTTGGGGTGAATATGCTGAAGGAGATGGAACCACGACTTTGCTTGCTGGAAATATTGGACTGCCGTTAACCAATCGTGGGTTTGCTAACTTTAGTTTTGAACTTAAAAATGCAGATGCTACGAGTCGTTCCGTACAGAGAAACGATGCTGCGGCATTAATTGCTGGTGGTAATACCGCCGTTGCTAATCCAGCCCAAATCTGGGGTTCTCCAGAAGTTAAAGATGATTTTAAACTGTTCGCTAACTTTGGTTTGGAGTTAAGCAATAAAGCTGAAGCTTATATGTTTGGTAACTATGCACAAAGGGAAGTCGATGGTGGATTTTTCTTCCGTAATCCTCATACCCGCCCTGGTGTATTTTCAAACGATGGTGGAACAACTCTATTAATCGGCGATTTGGATCCGAGTGACGCCGTTGATTGTTCCGCAATCGTTGTTCCAATTCCTGTAGACGGGTCCCCGGTTCATACTTCGACACCTTATACAGGTACTCTACAACCATTGATTGATTCTGGTGCTTGTTGGGCATTTAGTGAGATGTTCCCTGGTGGGTTTACTCCGCGATTTGGCGGGAAAGTAAATGATGCTTCATTAGTTATCGGTACTAAAGGTGAGTTCGATAATGGTATGTTGTATGACGCTAGTTTTAGCCTCGGCCGCAATGCAGTAGATTTTGCTATTCGAAACACGGTTAATGCGTCACTTGGACCAAATACACCTACTGATTTCAATCCAGGAAGTTATGTGCAATTAGAAAAAGCATTTAACTTTGACATCTCGAAAGAAATTGAAACTGCTTCGGTTGATTTGATGACACTTTCGGCTGGTATTGAATGGCGACAAGATTCCTTTGAAGTAAAAGCGGGAGATGTAGCTTCGTTTGAAGTTGGTTCGCTTGGATTTGATCCTACGACTGGAACATCACAAGGCTTCGGCATTGGTTCAAATGGTTTCCCTGGTTTTAAACCCGAAGCTCAAGGTGTCTTCTCTCGAAGCAATGTTGGGATTTATTTAGATTGGGAAACTTATGTCAACGAAGCATTGATGGTGGACTTTGCTATTCGCTACGAAGACTTTAGTGATTTTGGTAACACCACAGATTGGAAGCTCTCCGGACATTATCAGGCAACTGATGAACTGGCTTTCCGTGGTTCTGTTTCTACCGGTTTCCGTGCTCCAACCGTTGGTCAATCAAATGTTATTAACGTAACCACAGCATTTACCGCCGGCGTGTTAGCTGACGAAGCAACGTTGCCTCCAACTAATCCAATTTCGGTATTAAAGGGTGGAAAGGCGCTTACCCCGGAAGAATCTGAAAGCTTCACTATCGGTGCGGTGTATGAGATTGATGACTGGTTTATTACTTTTGATTACTTCCAAATTGAAGTAACTGACCGTATCAGCCAAACTTCAACTCTCCCACTAACTCCGGCTGACATTGCTGCATTAATTGCTCAGGGCGTTACTGACGCATCTAGTTACACTGGCGTTAAGTTCTTTACCAATGACTTTGATACTACTACTACCGGTATGGATTTAGTTGTTAGTTATTCAACTGAAATGTGGGGCGGTGATACCGATTTCAACTTTGCATTGAATCATACTGAAACAGAAGTTGATTCGTGGAACCCTGACATTATCAGCGATACTAGAATTCGACAGCTAGAAGAAAACGTTCCTCAAGATCGTGGTACATTTACTATGAATCACTCTCGGGATAATTGGAATTTGCTGGCGCGTTTGAACTACTATGGGGACTTTTACGAGGCTCACTTAGATGACGGCACTTTACCTATCGATGGCGATTCTGAGGTTACCGTTGATGCTGAATTTGGATATGAAGTGAGTGACAAGCTTAGGTTGTCAATTGGTGCGAAAAATCTATTTGATGAGTATCCAACTGATTTAACCCAAGTTTATTTTGATCCTTCAAATCCAAGTGCTGGTAACTACGCTCAAGATGTTGTTGGTGCAAAATATCCGCCAACTTCACCAATGGGCTTTAATGGTCGTTTCCTTTACTTAAAAGCGAATTACTCTTTCTAAGAAAGATAAACGATTTAAACTGAAGTTATCAAAAAGTATGAGAGCCGGCGGTTTTCGCCGGCTTTTTTCGTTTATGACACTGAATTTCACTTTTATCCGAACGAATTCCTCTGCTACAATCGTAAGGTTACTAGTAATACGAGCAATACTTTAATGAACGACGATATCCCTCCCTCGCGGAGTTGGTTCGAAAAACTTACCCAACTATTCCACGATACTCCTCAAGACAGAGCACAATTGGTTGAAGTCCTAAAAAGTGCGGAAGAAAACTCTCTGATAAATCCCGAATTACTATCAATGATGTTAGGTGTCATGCATATCTCAGAATTGCAGGCGCGCGACATTATGATCCCCCGTCCTGAAATGGTGGTGATTGATGAGGATATGGATTTTCCAACCATGCTAAATATTGTAGTTGAGTCTGGTCACTCTAGATTTCCAGTAATCGGTGACAATCGCGATGATATTGAAGGCATTATCTTGGCCAAGGATTTGCTGCATTTTTCGTCCTTATCTGAGGCTGATTCTGCTTCTCGGTTTATGCTAAAAGACTATTTGAGGCCTGCTGTAATCATTCCTGAAAGTAAACGCTTGGATACTCTGTTAAAGGAGTTTCGAGCCAATCGCAATCATATGGCAATTGTGGTGGATGAGTATGGCGGAGTCGCCGGGCTAATTACAATCGAAGATGTGTTGGAACAGATCGTCGGTGATATTGAAGATGAGTTTGATATTGATGATGAAGATGACAACATTCATCAAATGGGCGATAACAGCTTCAATGTCAAAGCCCGTACTGAAATAGAAGAGTTTAATCAGTGTTTTTCAACCCAACTAAGCGATGAAGAATACGACACTATTGGCGGTATATTAATGCAGGCTTTTGGCCATATGCCGGCGAGAGGTGAATCCATACAATTGGAAAATCTCGTGATTGAGGTCGTTTCAGCAGACACCAGAAGAATTAAACTATTAAGGGTTCGCTACCAACAAAACTCCGAAAAGGCGAGCTAATTACAAGTATTTAGGGGCAATTCAATTGCAACAACAGTTTGGCTCATTTGTTAATGCGTGCCTCGCCACTCAATGGCGTAGCCGATTCAGTTTGTTTTTGGCTGGGGTAATTTATCCGCTTGCCTTTGCTCCTTTTGAATTTTGGCCCGCCGCATTTATCTCAATTATTTTTCTGCTGGCCTGTTTAATGCGGCCAAGCAAAATGAGTGCGTTTAAAAAAGCCTATTACTGGGGAGTAGGTTGCTTTTTGATTGGCGCGAGTTGGGTTTACGTGAGTATTCATGAGTTTGGATATGTGCCCATGCTGGGAGCAGCTGCGCTGACATTAATTTTTGTTGCATTTTTAGCGCTTTTTAAGGGATTCTTCGGCTGGTGTTGTCATCGCTTGCTGTCGCTTTCAAATAAACACTTAGCGATATTAGTTTTTCCGTTAGTTTGGCTCATTAGCGAATTTATCCAATCCTCAATTTTAAATGGTTTTCCATGGCTGTTGACCGGTTATAGTCAGATAGATTCACCCCTGTACGCAATTGCAAGTTGGTTAGGTGTGTATGGAGTCAGTTGGTTTGTATTGGCTTTTTGCAGCTTAGCCGTGCTGATGTTGGACTCCAAAAATATAAAGCCCTATGTAGCTGTCGCTGCAATTTTAATCAGCATTCCGCTGTTAGCGGCGGTACATTACAACTCTCTATCTAATTCAAACCAAGAGTCTAAGCAAATTGAAGTTGGGTTGGTCCAACCTAATATTCTGCAAGAGCAAAAGTGGGACCGGCAATTCTTTGCAAAGATAATCGATATCCTTTATCAAGAAACGGAGTCTTTGTGGGGAAAAGACCTTATCATTTGGCCTGAAGGGGCGATCCCTGCTTATGAACATCAGGTATTTGATATAACAGACGATTTAACCAAACAAGCCGAGAAATTCAATTCGCAACTTATTTTAGGGATCCCTGTTTACGATCAAAATTCGGCAAAGAGTTATGTAGCATTGAACAGCTATGGAGAAAAGCGTCACTCTTACCACAAGCAAGTTCTGGTACCTTTTGGGGAGTATGTGCCACTTGAAGACATGCTTAGAGGATTGATCAAATTCCTGGATCTACCTATGAGCGGGTTTTCCCCGGCCAAAACATCTCAATCTCCTATGGTATTTGACGAGTTCAGTGTAGTGCCTGCGATTTGTTATGAAATCGCGTATCCGGAAATAGTAAGGAAGTTAGCTGCTCAGTCATCCAACTCAATGATTATCGTAACCGTGAGTAATGAGGCTTGGTTTGGAGATTCTTTTGGCCCCTACCAGCACATGCAAATGGCTCGAATGCGCTCTCTTGAACTTGGTGTGCCGTTAATTCGTTCCACCAATGACGGAATTACTGCAGTGGTAAACGCGAAGGGTGATATCGAAAAAATAATGCCTCGTTATCAGCAAGGGAGTTTATCTGCAACAGTTTCACTGGCTAATTTTCCGACATTGTATCGAGAGTTGGGACCTATTGCTTTGTTCCTAATCTTAGCTGTCAGTACTCTTTTAATAGTAGTAGTTATCATTCTCAATAAACAAAAAAATACATGATAGTTGCAGTGCAATATAAACAGCTTACCTCTAGAAAAAATTAGAAATAAAAAAGTCAGATTTCTTGACCTGTGTGTCGCAGAGATAAAGCCGCGCCTTCCCCCCCAACGCTTACTGAAAAGCTTGAAAAATCAATAGTTTCTGGTGATTTTGTAAACAATAGCGATTGCTAAAATTAGAATTAAAACTAAACTTGATGTAAGTCATAATGGTTGCTTGCTATTTTAAACAAAGTCTTTTAAAAAGGCATAGCAGATCATGTATGTAAGACTGGTTACACAGGATTAGGAATGTTAGAAAACTATTTACCTATACTCGTGTTTATTGTCATCGGCTTAGGCTTCGGTGTTTTCCTCGAATTAGTTGGTTATTTTGCCGCTCCGCGCAAGGAAGTGGAAGATAAGCTCCTTCCTTTTGAGTGTGGGTTTGATGCCTTTGAAGACGCCCGTCATAAATTTGATGTTCGTTTTTATCTGGTTGCCATTCTTTTTATTATTTTTGACCTTGAAGTCGCATTTTTATTTCCATGGGCTGTGGTATTCCAAGAGTTAAGTTGGTTTGCCATCGGTGCTATGGGAGTATTTCTTGGTTTATTGGTCGTAGGATTTATTTACGAATGGAAAAAAGGAGCGCTTGAGTGGGAGTAAAATTACCAACCGAAGCGCTAGGTGACAAGCCTGCGCAAGCAGGTAAAGGATATCTGGTCACTGGAGTTGACACTCTTGTCAACTGGGCTCGCACTGGCTCTATGTGGCCAATGTCATTCGGTTTGGCATGTTGTGCTGTGGAAATGATGCAAGCTGGCGCGTCCCGCTACGATTTTGACCGATTCGGAGTGGTATTTAGACCTAGTCCGAGGCAGTCTGACGTGATGATAGTTGCGGGAACCTTGACTAATAAGATGGCCCCCGCTTTACGCCGAGTTTATGATCAAATGCCGGAGCCAAAATGGGTCATTTCTATGGGCTCATGTGCTAACGGTGGCGGCTATTATCATTACTCTTATGCAGTGGTTCGCGGCTGTGACCGAATCGTTCCCGTAGATATCTATGTACCCGGATGCCCGCCAACTGCAGAAGCACTAATATACGGCGTCATTCAATTACAGAATAAAATTAAACGCTCCAACACCATTGCTCGCGAGGTATAAACAAGAGCATGTCAAATCTAATCACAGCAGAAGAGCTAGCTACGACGGTTAAACAGAAGTTATCTGGCCAGATAAAGAATACAGCAGTCTACAAAGGCCAGTTGACGATTGAAGTCGATAAAAGTGAGCTGCGTCAAATTTGCGAAAGTTTAAGGGATGCTGACGAATTTCAATTCGAACAATTAATCGATCTATGCGGTGTCGACTATCTGACTTACGGCCAAGATGAATGGTCGACCAACGAAGCATCTGGCAGCGGTTTTGAAAGGGGCAGAGAATCGTTAGACTTTGACAAGGAGCCTGACTCTCCTCGTTTTGCTGTGGTTTATCACTTACTGTCGGTAACTTTAAATCAGAGAATTCGAATTAGAGTTTTAGTTGACGCAGAAGATATGATGGTTCCAAGTGTGGTGGATATATGGAATGGTGCCAATTGGTTTGAGCGAGAAGCTTTCGACTTGTTTGGGATCTTATTTGAAGGCCATCCCGATCTTAGACGAATTCTGACCGATTACGGATTTATCGGTCATCCGTTTAGAAAAGATTTCCCTGTAATAGGGGAGCTTGAAATGCGTTACGACGAAGAACAAAAACAATGTGTATATGAACCTGTTTCAATTGAAGAGCGAATATTGGTTCCTCGCGTTATTCGTTAGTTACACGTTAAATGGTATTAAGAAAACTAAAAAAGCAGAATTACTTAAATAGCTAGTACTTTTACTTAGCTAAATTAAGGACTGGCAATAAATATGG
Organism: Kangiellaceae bacterium; assembly: GCA_026196875.1. Taxonomy (GTDB): domain Bacteria; phylum Pseudomonadota; class Gammaproteobacteria; order Enterobacterales; family Kangiellaceae; genus Aliikangiella. The sequence continues at coordinate 2,585 of JAPHTP010000076.1, read as the reverse complement.
CTGAAATCGAACATTATACGCTTAACTTTGGTCCTCAACACCCGGCAGCTCATGGTGTACTTAGAATGATCCTCGAAATGGACGGGGAAACCATTGAAAGAGCTGATCCTCATGTTGGCTTGTTGCATCGAGGTACAGAAAAGTTAGCAGAGATTAAGCCATATAATCAAAGCATTGGATACATGGATCGTCTCGACTATGTATCAATGATGTGTAATGAACATGCTTATGTGCTTGCCATAGAAAAATTATTGGGTATCGAAGCGCCAAAACGAGCGCAATATATTCGAGTAATGTTCTCTGAAATTACGAGGATCCTTAACCATCTTATGTGGCTTGGAGCACACGGTCTTGATGTTGGCGCAATGACCATGTTCCTTTATTGTTTTAGAGATCGAGAGCCTTTAATGGATGCTTATGAGGCCGTATCTGGAACGCGTATGCATGCGACTTATTTCCGACCGGGAGGTGTTTATCGAGATCTGCCTGAAACCATGCCGCAATACGAAAAGTCTCCATGGCGAAATGAGAAAAAGCTCAAAGAACTAAATGCCAATCGACAAGGTTCATTACTCGACTTTTTACAAGATTTTTGTGACCAGTTTGATTCAAGCGTTGATGAGTATGAATCGCTGCTTACGGAAAATAGAATTTGGAAACAGCGCCTCGTCGGAATTGGCGTGGTTTCTCCAGAAAGGGCATTTCAACTCGGTTTAACCGGACCTATGCTACGTGGTTCAGGCGTAGCTTGGGATCTGCGTAAGATGCAGCCTTACGATGTATACGCTGAACTCGATTTTGACATTCCGGTTGGCCGAAACGGCGATTGTTATGACCGCTATTTAGTGCGCGTTGAAGAAATGCGCCAATCCAATCGCATCATTAAACAGTGTATTGAATGGTTAAAAAATAATGAAGGCCCAGTGATTGTTGACGACCACAAAGTGGTCCCACCTACACGAGCAGATATGAAAAATGATATGGAATCATTAATCCATCATTTTAAATTATTCACTGAGGGCTACTGCGTTCCGGAAGGTGAGTATTATGCTGCGGTTGAACACCCTAAAGGTGAGTTTGGGATTTATTTGTTATCAGACGGAGCTAACAAACCTTATCGTGTAAAAATTAGAGCGCCGGGATTTGCCCACTTGTCAGCAATGAACGAAATGTCAAAAGGTCACATGTTGGCAGATGTAGTGGCGATTATTGGCACCATGGATATTGTATTTGGGGAGATTGATCGCTAATGACTGATTTTGATTACGACCAAACTCTTCACCTAAAACAACTTTTGCCTGCGCAAGCGATTGCCGAAATCGATCACTGGATAACAAAATACCCAAGTGATCGTAAAAGACCACCAATCATAGCTGCTTTAAAAGTCGTTCAAGAATTTAATGGTAACTATTTAACTGAAGAGTTAATGCAAGCGGTTGCTGAGTACTTAGATGTACCACATGTAGCTGTTTATGAAGTAGCAACTTTTTATTCGATGTTCCATCTTGATGAAGTCGGTAGACATGTGATCTCTGTGTGCAACAATATTTCTTGCACCCTTAGAGGTGCTGATAAAGTTATCGAGCACCTGCAAAACCGTTTAAACATAAAAGTTGGTGAAACCACCGATGATGGTTTATACACCATCAAAACAGTTGAATGCATGGCCGCTTGTGGCGGTGCGCCTATGTTAGAAGTTGATAAGGTCTATCACGAAAATCTGACTGAAGAAAAAATCGATCAAATACTTTCGGATATTGCTTCTATGGATTTGAATAGTGATGGAGATTCTAATCAACCAATGGAGGCGAGTGAGTAATTCATGACTAACGAAGTTTGTTTTAGAACGCTTCATCTAGACACTCCCTGGTCGTTAGAGTCTTATGAGAGTGTTGGCGGTTATAGCATGCTTAAAAAAATTGCTGCCGGTGACCTATGCTACGACACTATTATTGATGAGTTAAAACTTTCAGCATTACGCGGTCGCGGTGGTGCTGGTTTTCCAACGGGATTGAAGTGGAGTTTTATGCCGCGCAATATGCCGGGGCAGAAATATGTCGTTTGTAATTCGGACGAAGGAGAGCCTGGAACCTTTAAAGATAGGGATATTTTACGTTACAACCCACATCAATTAATTGAAGGTATGATCATTGCGGGCTATGTAATGAATGCCACCGTCGGTTACAACTATATGCGCGGCGAGTTTTATGAGCCCTTCGATCGAATGGAAGCGGCTATTGCTGAGGCGAAAGCAAAAAATTATCTTGGCGACAATATTCTTGGTTCGGATATCTGTTTTGAGTTGCACAATCATCTAGGGGCCGGCGCTTATATTTGCGGTGAAGAAACTGCCTTGATTGAATCGATAGAAGGCAAAAAAGGTCAGCCAAGATTTAAACCTCCGTTTCCTGCAAACTATGGTGTATTTGGGCGGCCGACAAATGTAAATAATACCGAAAGTTACGCGTCGGTCCCTGCTATTTTGCAACATGGCGGTCAATGGTTTTTAGATTTGGGAAAACCAAATAATGGTGGCACCAAAATATTTTCAGTGTCCGGACATATTAATAACCCCGGCAATTTTG
>JAPHTP010000058.1 GCA_026196875.1 Kangiellaceae bacterium | reverse complement strand
TGGTTGCAGTCATTGCTAACGCTGTAAAGCCAGAGATGTTGGTATCGATGGTTTGTTGTTCTATTTTCCAATCTAACTCGTGATTAATCGAGCCGATACCTGCATTTAACACTATTAGATCTACACCTTCCATTTTATCAATCAAGTGATTGAGCTGGATTACTGCTTGGCCGGCAAGAGTCACATCCATTTGCTTGATAAATACTCGACCCAAAAACCGCTGCTGCAGTGAGGTTAACTTGTTTAATCTTCGCCCAGTAATGCCGACGGAGTGGCCCTGCCTTAAATAATGAATTGCCAGTGCTTCTCCTAGCCCGGAAGTCGCACCAACAATAACTATTTTTAAAGACTTATTGGCCATAGTTTTGGTTGTCATGCCATTCTTTATGTTGTTTATATAAGGCCCGCTGGATGGCAACATAATCGTCTAAGGAGCGACCATCCACCTCCTTATAGTGTTCTCCTGTTGGCGTAATTTTCTGAAGCCTGTCAACCCTAAAAGCACGAAAAGCTTTGCGTAAACCGCACCAGGCAACCAGTGTCCATACCTTCCCCCAGTAATACATTCCTAACGGCCATAGCTCGCGCGTTGAGTGTTCTCCGTTGAGTTTATGGTAGTTGACACTGATGACTTGCTTGCCGTTAATTGCTTGGCGGAGCACTTCAAAGTTTGCTTTGTGCTGATTGGGAATGGCAAAGGTGGGGACAAACAGCTTACTGGTTTCGATATTCTTACGCAGTTCTTCCGGCACTACCGCCTCAATCTTTTCTAACGCGGATTTAGCGGCTTTATCGAGTTGATTGCCGGACCAAGCGGTAATCATTTTTACACCGAGAACAATCGCTTCTAATTCGTCCGCGTCAAACATAATTGGCGGAATATCTAGCGTGTGGCGCAGCATATAGCCAACACCGGCCTCGCTTTCAATAGGCACACCAGAAAGGCTTAAGTCCTGAATATCTCGGTAAATTGTTCGTTCAGATACTTCTAGACGTTCGGCCAGCTGTTTTGCCGTAACCAGTCGTTTATTCCTCAAAATCTGAGTTATCTGAAAAAGCCGATCTGCTCGCCGCATAAGGTTAATGAGCCCTTTAGAAGTATTCCTACGATTTTATATTGCCAGGCATAATATAAAAAGCCACTAAATCGTTAAATTGATAGATTGAGTGTTATTCAAGATGTTTTCTATTGCTCGATTAATCGTTACTCGGTATCTTATAGAACAAATTACAAAATAATTAGTGGCCAATGCGGAAGTTCCTTATTCTTTTTCTCGCTTTCTGTGCGGGATTTTCTATTATGTGTTTCGAAATGCTCGGCGGAAGAATGTTAGCACCATTTTTCGGTAGTAGTGTTTACGTATGGGGCAGTATTATCACCGTATTTATGTTGGCTTTGTCCATCGGATATTTAAGCGGTGGTAGACTCTCATTATTTAACCCGAGCGTCACCCGTTTCGGCTGCATTTTTATCGTATCTGCGCTTACATTATTGCCAACAATATTCTTTTCTGAGCCGATATTTGAGTGGGTTTTTGAGCGCATTGAAGATCCCAGGTACGGTTCCCTGGTAGCTGCTACTTTTGTGTTTTTGATCCCCAGCATAGTGATGGGAATGATTGCTCCCTATTCGATCAGGATCCTTACCGTTTCAGCAGACTCTTCCGGTCAAACCGCGGGCTTTTTGTACTTTGTTTCAACCTTAGGTAGCGCTATTGGTACTATCATGACTTCTTTTTATTTAGTGCTATGGATGGAAGTAAACCAAATTATCTGGTTTACTTTTGCAATACTTTTTGGGGCCGGATGTATTGCTTTAATCCTAGGTCAGCTCGACAATCGCGTGCAATCGGAAATCAGTCGTAACTTCGAAAAGGACAACTCCAAAAACAGCAAACTTGCGTCACAAGTATAATCCCATATTAGGAAGTCTTTAAATGAAGCGTTATCTATCAGTTGTAATTAGTCTCATTAGTTTGTATGGATTATCTAATTTTGTGGAAGCAAGACAGATCCATAAGGAGCGTTCGATTTATCGAAATGTAGTTATCACAGAAGAGAATAATATTCGGTGTATGCGTTTCGAGACTCGGCGCAGAAACATTACTAATCAGGCGTGTATCGATCTTAAGGACAAAGACCGCCTGGTGTTTGAGTATGCCCATGGTGTGTTAGCTGGTTACGCGATTAACCCAAATCCCCACAGGATTCTGATTTTGGGATTAGGTGGCGGAGTCCTCTCAAATGTCATGCATCAACTGTCTCCCCAGGCGGAAATTGTATCTGTTGATATTGATCCGGTAGTAGTCAAGTTAGCGCGAAAATATTTTGATTATCAAGAAAATGAAAAAGTTAGGACCGAAATTAAAGATGGTCGAGTCTATGTGAAGCGCGCGTTATTAAAAAACGAAAAGTTCGACTGGATTATCCTGGATGCGTTTAATGGCGACTATATCCCTGAGCATCTAATGACAAAAGAGTTCTTATTGGAAGTTAAAGGTTTATTAAGCCCAAACGGTATTTTGAGTGCGAATACTTTTAGTAATAGTAAATTGTATGATTATGAGTCGGTTACTTATCAACAAGTATTTGGAAAGTTGTATACTTTTCAGGCGCCGACTAAAGGCAACCGAGTGATTTTTGGGTGTAATTGTGAAGATTTCAAAAAATTTCCTAATGCTTCAGAGTCGCTGGTTAGTCAATTAGAACGATATAAAGTTGACCCAACAGAGGTTTGGAGAGCAATTAGCGACAAAGTTGACTGGAATACGAGTAGTGACGTTTTGACCGATCAATATTCGCCCGCCAATTTGCTTAAGCGGGTCGATTAAATCATTTTATATGATCATTGAACAACGAGTTCCAAATCAATAAACCACCGGTGTATTTGCCTTGCAAATTCGTGATATCCCGCATCATTCAAATGAATCGGGTCGGATTTATATTTCGGAGTACGCAGTAAGCCGGCCAAAGTATCTTCATTAAAAGGTATATTAAATTCATCCGCGAGTTCTTGGTAAAAAGGAGCACTGTCAGAAAAGAGTTTTTTCTGAGGAACGCCAATCAATACTATTTGGCTACCGTGATTTTGTGCCATAGTGATCATTCTCGCTAAATTCTGTTTTGTTCTGGTTGCAGGGTGACTGCGCAGAATATCGTTGCCTCCCTCCAATAAAATCACCAAGCTTGGATTATGCTGATCAAGTAGCGATTGAAACCTGATTACCCCTTGAGTTGTTGTCTCGCCTGAAATCCCCGCGTTGACAACTTTGAGTCCGCTAAGCTCAGCAAGAATAGTGGGATAGTCCCTTCCTTTTCCAGCACCAACACCGGCGGTTAAGCTGTCACCAAATGCTAAAATAGTATCACCGCCAAAAAGCGGTTGGGTTTCGTTGCTACTACAACTTGACAGGCTAAAGATAGCAATAAATATAATATGTTTTAGCACACGCATTTTTTATCCAGAATTTGTTAGCCCAATGAGTATAACAATTAATATTCTGTTTTAACCGATTTTCTGGAAGAATCTAACGACTGGGAGCGACTTTTAAGAATTTACTCTTAAAAGTCGCTTATTGATACGCTGAACAGAGGTGGTTTATTTCGGTGCATAAGCGGCGAAAACCTCCTCGCCGGTCATATTATCCGTTTGATTAGAAAACTCATAATAATGGGGTTTTTGATCAATAAAAATCTGATGGTCAAATATGAGCTCTGGTGTTTTATCAAATATATCAATTGGAAGGATATGTTGATTGCTCTGTTTTAATCGGTAGAAAAGATGGGTACCACATTTTTTGCAAAATCCCCTCTCGGCCCACTCCGATGAATCAAAGCAAGTGATACTGTCTTCATTCGAGAACTCTACTTCGCTTCCACAATCGACTCCCATAAATGGGCCCGCTCCCCATTTACGGCACATACTGCAATGACATGCACCGACCTTAGGCTCAATTTTATTAGCTGTAACTGATACTTCTCCGCAAAGGCATTTGCCGTGAAATATTGTTGGGTCAGACATAATATTCTCCTTAATTTATATTTCTATATTGGAGTTCGTTGACGATGAAATCATTTCTGATCATGAATAAGTAACTGATGAAAAATGATGAAATAAAACAACTTTCTCAAAAGCTTTCAAATAACCGGAAAACTCGTCGGATTGTTGTATGGTCTTCACCATCTCGGCAGCTTTTAATGCTGAAGCAAGGTCCTTCCATTTAACCAGGTCGACGTGGGTTGCCATTTCATTGCAGCTAACCATCGTGTCATAGGATAGCATTCCATCAAATGATGACACCAGCCGCTTAAATTTCGGTAAATGGAAGCGTCGATACTCGTCTATGTACTCAGACTTAATTTGATAAACAACAATCTCTAATACTTGATTTGTCATAGTCAGCCGAATGGTTAAGCTTGATAGAATTTAAATTTCTTCGCCGGGTGCCAATAAGCTGTCAAATAACAGCCGTAAAGTACTAGCGTAAAAAATAAATTGGCAAGTCCATTTGCCTTACTCTGCAGACTAGCCTTTTGAATAAAGGCCTACTCGATTGCCTTCACTATCAATGAATTGAGCAAAATAACCGTTCTCGCCATCATTGATAGCAGTTTTGGGAACCACAACCTGATTGCCTAACCGAGTGATGCGATTTAACGCTTCGCTCAGGTCATCTCCGCCATCCAGATAAACTACGCTGCCGTCCATGCTTGGGTTATAACCTTCACCGGCTACTAATGCGCCTGATACTGCCTCCGGGTCAGTTGCAAACATTGAGTAATCGTATCCACCCATATCTTCACGTTTAAAATCGACGCTCAGCACCTCTCGATAAAAATTCATTGCTCTTTCCATGTCACTAACAGGTATCTCAGACCAGGTCACCATATGTTTCATTGCTTAATCCTCTTTTTAAGTTGCTATTTTAAAATTACAAGTATGTCAGGGGCGTGGTACAAATATTAAAAGAGCACTACTGACAACATATTGTCAGTAGTAATTTATAAGCATGGTGAAAATCTCAAAATATTGATATCTAGACAATTAGTATCCAGTTAGTTAAGATCGCGGCAGGTTTATGAGAACGCCTGCCCTACAAAAGAGTTTCGCTCATCTCCTAACAGTCCATGATATTTATTTTTATAGACTCTAAATCAATCGTTTATAGGCGCTTAGTAGGGAAAGCCATTAGTAGCGATATGAGGAATGAGCTATGAAATCAAGCATGTCTAAAAGTCAGGGTAAAAATCTGGATCAGATGGATCCCTTAACTCAAGCAAAAATTAAATATCTTGAGATCCATTCGGGTAAGTCGCTTAACTACTTTAAATCCAAAGTAGATTTATTATATCGGCAACTAAAACAAGCTGATCAAATTTTAACTTCAGAATTAACGGCTCGGTTAAGCGAAGTTAATCTTACCGCCTTACTTGATAATCCCGAAAAAATTAAGCGCAAGCAGGCTTACTCAATTATTGCTAGCGAACACCATTTCGAAGACTGGCCATCGTTTAAGCACTGGATTGAACAGGTTGCTTCACTAGACCTAGCTAGATTTTTCTGTAGACGAGAGTTTTTAGGCTTTACTAATCATTGGTATAACTCTTACGGTGAAGCTAAGCATCACCAGATAAAGCATGGTGGTGTTCTATTGAGCTATAAATTGCAATTCTTTGTTGCTTCCAAAAACTATCTTGAAGCGATGGGATTCACTGCGGAAAATGAATGTTGGAAACGAATGGAATTTGATTGGGTGAATCCAAGAGAGCCCGCGGCCAAACTGAAAGTGGTCGAGCAGTTAATCAAGCGATTTGTGAGTGTTGATTAAAATTAATAAAATATCTTAAGCTTGTCGAAGTGCTGTGATTTTCAGCAGCGCTTTGGCCGATAAGGATACACTCAAACGAATTTTGAATTAGGAGTTAAACATGAGTTCAACAGTTAACGGACCTGACGGCAAACCCCGTTGTGGATGGTGTTCCGCTGTGCCGGAATTTTTTGATTACCATGATAAGGAATGGGGGTACCCGGTAGAAAATGATGTACGTCTATTCGAGAAAATTTGTCTGGAGAGTTTTCAATCAGGGTTAAGTTGGAGAACAATTCTAGCCAAACGGGAAAATTTCCGGGCTGCATTTAAAGGATTCGATTTTGACCAAGTAGCAAAATTTACTGAGAGAGATGTCAAAAGGCTTCTTAAAGATGAGGGGATCGTCCGCCATCGAGGCAAAATTGAAGCGGTTATCAACAATGCTAAATGTGCGCAAAAATTGATTGAACAAGAAGGCTCATTGGCAACATATTTCTGGCGATTTGAGCCGAAAGAAGCGGATCTACCCGATCCCCAAACTGTTTCAACGTCAGAAGAATCGATTGCATTATCAAAAGATCTAAAAAAGCGCGGCTGGAAATTTGTCGGTCCTACCACCGTGTTTGCATTTATGCAGGCGATGGGGTTGATCAATGATCATGTTGAAGGATGTGTTTTCAGAAAAAAAATAGCGCAATATCGTAAGAAATTCGTTCGGCCTTGTTAGATTGCATATTACTTTCCTATATCGGTAGGAGTTGGCTGATTAAAATTTTGCACGCCCGTACTAGCATTCCTTGAGATTGGTACAATGCTAGTTATCCTTTTGTTTCGGGGGACTCAAGGGCTTCAACCCCCCAAAACTCATCAATGTCCGAATATTTACAATATAAAGTCAGAATCGTGATATCTCATTCCATCGTTTTTGTGGTCTAATTCCCTGCGGTGAGATTGTTCCAGATCATATTTATTGGA
>JAPHTP010000010.1 GCA_026196875.1 Kangiellaceae bacterium | reverse complement strand
ATTGTCAATTAAAGCTGGAGAACTTCTGAGGTTCGCTATTCTAGCGGAACGCCTGGCACTTCGGTTTGCAAAATGATAATTGGTGCAATACGCGCCGGCTTTAGGGAAGAGTTCAATTAGCTCTTTAATACTGGACAGGTAATCAATTGTGACCGTATCGTCGGCATCAATAAATGCCAAGTGAGAATATTTCGCACGACTTATTCCGAAATTACGTGCTGAAGACACACCACCATTTTCTTTACGCACTACTCGAAGACGATGGTCATCAATCTTTTGTACTACTTCCAGGCTTCCATCAGTCGAACCATCGTCCACAACAATTAATTCAAAATGGATATGTTTTTGGCTAAGGATCGAAATCAACGTTTTTTCTACCGATTCAACCTTATTAAAAAGAGGGACGATGATTGAAAAGTACATAATAAATCTCCTTACAACGTTACAGGCGAAAAGTTATTTTCAGTCTTAAACTGTGAGTTAATACACCAAACAAAAAAGATGGGATACAAAAGATGAACCAACAAGATACTTACCGCGATGCCGGTCAACCCAAATTGCAAACCTAATAAGATAGAGGCAAAAAACATACCGGAAAAAACGCAGTTCCATCGGAACATAAGCGAAACTCTACCTAACGATTTAAGTAGTTCGGAGGCTGCTTCTCCAAATGGTCTCGGTAGCGCGGAAAAACACAGCAACATCAAAACGCTAGTTGCGCTACTCCACTGCTCTCCAAATACAATTGGCACATACCAATGCGCCAGACCTCCTTGCAATATGATTATTGGCAGTAAGAATAATAGGGTGATTTTGACGGTTCGAATAAATTCATTTTTTAGCTCGAGATTACTATTTTTGATATCACATAGATGAGAAAATAATGAGTGGTTAAACGCGTTGATAAAAGAAAGACTTATCCCAAGCCCCGCGTTTTTTGCAAAGAAGTAAATACCCGCAGCTTCGACACCGAGGAACAATGCAACCATCAAATTATCAGCGTAAAGCCGCAACGCCTTACAGACTTCAGTACCTAGAATATTTTTACCGAAGTGCAATATTTCAGTAATTTTCGCAGGAGCAACTCTCGAGTCTTTGTTCCAACGTTGATTGGATAATATGCCGTACAACCATACCGGAGCTACCAGAACTTTAGGTAGAACTATAGCCCATATCCCTAGACCGGCCAGCGCCAAAAATATCGTGATAACATTATCCAGCGATGTTTGCACGGCAGATACTGCCGCGGTAATTTTCAGCTTGTTAGCACGATACAGTAAGAATGCTTGTACTAACCCAAATGGCATTACCAAATAGACGAGCGATAGACAGGCAATCAGCAATCCTATTGAAGTATCCTGATAAAAAACTGCGACAAGAATAGCTACAGTATTTTGAAGTAGAAAGAGCCCGCCACAAAACAACCAATTCGTTTTGTAAGCTGCCTGGCAGACCGACTCTAATTCTTCTTCCGTTGCTTGGACAATTTTCGCACCGACACCATTTTGTGCTAGTACCTTAATCAAGTCATTAGCAGTCAACGCAATAGCTGCAACGCCAAACTCTAAGGGGGACAAATATCTTGCTAGTACAATTGCCGTAACCAACCGTGTCAGACGGTTAAATAATTCACAAGCGCTAATCCACCCAGCATTTTTTAAAAAGCGATTGGCTCTCAACGCGTACAACTTTTGGCATACTTTCCTCCAAATACCTGATTTTATTCCCCCCCTGGGTAGTTTGTAGCTCGGATTATCAGTTCTTCTTAACATTACACTTTTCCCCTTAGCTACGCGCCGTAATTTGAACCTGAGGATTTTGGATAGATCCAGGCTGTTCAGTTAATGGTGATTTAAAAGGTTGTTTATGCGCGATACCCAGCAAAACCATTGCAGGCCAAAAAAGGTACGAAAGGATTTCCATGTTTTCGCCAAATGTGTAAAGAAATAAAATTATAATGACCCCTAGACCTACCTTTGCAGTTTGATTAGTTTGGCTTTTAAACACTAATTCGATAAAGCTGTATATTAAAGGGACTGCCAATGCTAAAAACCCGACAGTACCTTTCACAAAAAGTAGGCCGTACCAGCTATGGTGAGAACCGATCGGCATATACTGAACTAGGTGAGGCCCTCTTTCGACAATTCCATGTCCCCATAAAGGTGCCTCTGATTGCCATCTGTCTAATGCAATTCTGCCTAAAGCTTCCCGCACTCGACTCGAATCAGCTCTAGCAGCCCGGAATCCGGCTTTAAACTCTTCAAAATACGTCAGTAGTATTGGCGCAATAAACCCTGCAACAAGAGAAGCGAAGGCGGCTTGCATAATCACTGCAAATCTCGTGAGGTTTGTTAGAGCGTATAATGAAAAAGGAAGAAGAACGATTACGACCAAAGCTAGTCGTGATTTACACAGTAGGATCATAGCTAAACTACCAATGATTCCGAACCAGCGCCATTTTCCGGATTGCTGTAAGGCAAATAAAAAATAAATACAGGCAACAAATCCTAACGCCGGCGCCCAGGGTGCAAATAAAAACCAACGCGGCTGCCCCTCTGGTGTAACGTTAAATAGATTCACACGAAAAAATTCCGGACCTGGTCCGCCCACAATCTTCAACGGCGAAGTATACAATTCTTGTGGAAGGCCAACGTAGAAGGCAATTACACAAATCGGTAGTACAAAGAGTGCTTGTCGACATACTATCGTTGTTGCTCGATATATGATCTGAGGCCTGATATTAAGGCAACCGATCAATGGAAAGACTGCCATTAAAGCCCAACCTTTGGCCCAGCCAACGCTGGACTTTATTGTTTTTGTTGTTCCCAAGTTCCAGTCTGCATGACCCACCCAAAGGGCTATCAGCATAACTAGCATTGAAACTATCCATACCCAGACGCCGATTGGAATATAAATTCTTTCATGCTTCGGTGTATTTATATTTTGATTCCAAAGCTTCTTAAGGAGATACAACACCATCAACCAGCCCATTGCGGGAGCAACAATATAAAGCGCTCCAATTAAATAAAAAGGAAAGGTCCAGACGATTGCGTTCCAGATTATTTTTTCTTCAAAATTTTCTGGATATATGGCTTTCTGATCCATAATAAACTTAACCCTATAATTACGAAGATACTGCTCGCCATGGCGCCGACAAATGCTAACAACTTGTTCGGCGAGCTTGGTCGCTCAGGTAAATTGGGTGCGTCTAACAATTGCACCAACGGATAGGAAACAAAAACATCAGATTTACTTGTATCTGTTCTCGCAAGGGCCGAGGTAAAAATAGCTTCGGCCACTTGATGATTCCTTACAAGCTCGTCAAGCTGGGATGCAGGAATTGTCAGTCTATTTCTCTCTTCGATTAATTCTGCGATAAGCTTTTCTAGCGACTTAATTCGCTTACTTAATCCCTGCTTAGCAACATCAAAATCAATTAGATCTTGCATTAATTTATTTCGTGTACTGTCGCCTTTTAGACTTAGTAATAGTTCTTTTTCCTTAAATTCAGATTCGACTAAAGAATTAAATCGGCCTTTTAAGCTTTTGTCAGCGGCGATATACTCACTGTAAGAACGCTTAACCTCGGGATGATTGATCCCCCATTTTGCTTTGTGAGTGATTAAAGCTTGTCTAGCTTTGGTATAAGCGAAAATATTCTCTTGAAAGACTTGATCGTTTTGTAAAACTAAGGCATCAGAAGCCTGCCTTGGTGATAACCCCAAGGTTCTTTGCAACCGATATCTTTTCCCTTCCACTTCTTTTAACGACGCAATAGATTGAGTCTTTTCTCGTCTAAGTTGTTCGATTGACATGACTATCTCGTTGAACTGTGCCATAGATACTAAATTTGACTTTGACTGGAACGCTAACAATCGACTACTCGCTTCTTCTAATTTTTTTCGATAACCTTCGAGCGCTTTCAAAGCACTTCCCTCATGTTGTCCAATTTCATCCTCGCGCAACTTTTCCAGTAAATTAAGCAACGCTTGATGTAATGCTTGTGCTTTTAGTTGTGCTCGCTGAGGAGTCGAGCCCTCTATTGAAAAGAACAATAGAGAAGTCTGGTCAATCAGTTTAACTCTTGGCTTTCCATACTCTCTTACGCTCATCTCTAACGATTCCGCAGCTTCGCGTAGCACAACTAAGCTTGTTGCAAACTCTTTGTAATTTGATTTAGGATTTGTTGACGCACTCGCATAAGGAGAGGCCGCAGCGGTTGAAGTCTGACCAATATCAACCAAGCTGACATTAGCTCCCATTCCTTTGCCTGGTAGAATGAGAGTCCATTCACTTTTGTACTTCGGACTTGCAACTTTAATGTAGGTTATAAAACTCCCCCAAATCAGCCCGAGACACGCAAGCGCTAATCCCAAATATCGAGGCCAACGGTGAGGATTGTCTGATGACCATAATAATATTTGATTAATTCTTGCGAAAACATTGCCACTGTCCTCACTAATAATTACCTTTTCTTCCGACGAACTAATCCTTTCACTTTTCCGACTGCCTACTTCAACTTCACTATCTTTTTTCGTCATAATTAGTCGTCCTCTCCAAGTCTGGATATCAACGCAAGCGGATTTACGATGTCGCTCAAGCTCTTGGCCACATCACGCATGTTAGTTAGATTTGAGTCATAACAGGCAATGCCATCATTTGGCATTAAGTAGGGATTAAACTCATCTCTATTGTGATTTCTAACCAGATCTTCAATTGAACGCTGAATGACTTTCGTTTGCCCTGTTGTAAAGTCAGTAGTGACCAGTATTGCAATTCTTGAAGCGTTAGTAGAAATTGTTCCACCTACACAATTCGCAGAAATAAGTCCTCTTAACAATCGAGTGCCAAAAGGAATACTTCTCGAAATTTTTCCGATGGCGGACTGAGCATTGCTATCTGAAGGTTTAGACAGATTGGAAATGAAAATCTGAAATCCCGGCGGTGTAATTCGAGAAGGCCTCATTAATTCTCGTTGAGTCAGGCCTTTAGAAGGAACGACAATTTGATCACCGGCGACTAAAGGAATATCATCGAACTGACTACCAAATAATACACCTGAAATGTCAAGTTCGGTTACCACCCCATCCCGTACTAATTGAATTCTGTTGATGTTTGCATCCGGTCTTATGCCGCCAGCGCTCCTGATGGCCGTTGTTAAAAACCTCTCTTGTGGAAAGTCGCCGCTTTTATGTTGTTGTAAATAATTTTTGTGCTCTATACTTCGATTGTTAATAACCACCGCACCGGGAGAGAATACCGCCCCTGAAACTAAAACTTTAACAGCTGACCACTGCTGGATTCGGCAGCTAATCATTGCATTTTCAGGCCTCAGTAATCCTTCCTTGATCATGATTAGTTTAATTTTCTCTTCGATTTGGGGCACAGTATGTCCCACCACGTAAATAGGGCTCACGTAAGGTAAGTTGAGAGTGCCCTCAAGATTTATTTCGTAAACGCCATTGAAATGTTCGCCGTCAGCAATATCTACCGCTAGTCGATCCCCCGGAGAGATTGTCAATGGCGTATGTGAAGTTATCCGATAGTTTGATTGACTTTGTTTGTCCTTATTTTGGATTGAAGCGATAAGGCTGGAAAGTTCAGATTCAGAATACTCCTTTTCGGCTTGTGGGCGATACTGCACTTTTGCTAAGTTGCTACAGCCAGTATTGATAAGCAATACGAAAATAACAAAAAGTTTCCTAACCAGATAGTTTAAATAATTATTCATTTTTGAGCTAAGCCCCCAACCTTTCTATCGCTTGGTTCTTGTCGAAGGAAAATGAAAGAGGGCTTTTAAGGTAAAAAGAATTAAGAACACTCATTACTTTTTTGCTTGGATTAAGAATTACGGCTGCGCCATTTCTTTTAGAGCAAAGGTTTGAACAGTAGTAGATAAGACTTGCAGCTTTTCTCTCTATTGAATTAAGCTCAGATATATCGAGTAATAGCTTTGAACTTCCTCGGCAGATTATGAACTCCAATTCTTGCCTTACCTTGATTGCATCGGCATTAGTGAAACAATCACTTAAAAATACTTCTTCTATTTTCTCTAGCCTTTTATACATCATAAACATCGTTAGACTCCGCCGGATTAATCCTAGTTTTATCTAACTATTGCAACTAGCTTGCCAACAATAACTCACTGTTTTGGCGCTTAAACCAATGAAATTGAGTGTTTCTATTTGCAAAACGCAAATCAATTTGCATTTTGCAAAATACAATGGGGTAAAGTTGATTTTATTTAAGGAGGAAGCTAGAAAAAATATAGAAAATAAAAAGGTATATTAGCAATGTTTTCGTTAGATTCGAACTCATCAGAATATGCCATATAGCAACCTTAGCACGCGTTCCCATAAGGTATATTCCAATGAGCCTAGTAATAGGCCTGGTATCGTTAACCTGCAAGTCGGATGGAATGAGAATCGGAGCTTTTTTGGTGTTCGCTTTTTTCAGATAGGCTCTCTAAGAACGCTTGAAACTGTTCACTTAGATCATCCTCGCGAGCTAATATCTCTTCTACAAAGGCTTTATAATATCCCAGCTTACATCCGCAATCTTTTGACACACCATCAAGCGGTAGCGCATAAACAGCCTCTTCTTCCATCAGAGTCAGAATTGCATCTGTGAGTTGTATTTCACCACCGACTCCTGACTCGGTATTTTCCAAATGCTTCCAAATTCCACTGGCAAAGACATATCTTCCAACCACAGCTAAGTTAGAAGGCGCTTCTTCCTGCTCCGGCTTTTCAACAATACCGGACAAAGGTTTTGAACGATTTATACTTAGCCTTGAGGAAGCCATCTCAACAATTCCATATTTATTCACCTCATTCTCAGCTACCGGCTCAACCAGAATTTGACTTGAGCGAGTAACCTCAAACTGTTCAATTAGTTCTAACATTGGATTATCACTAAAGCTATTCTCTTTTGACTGTACGATGACATCGGGTAACAAAACGGCAAAGGGTTGATTTGCAATAATATTTTTGGCACACAGAATTGCATGCCCCAACCCTTTTGCCTCAGACTGGCGCACTGCAGATATGGTAATTTCTTCATTTTGCGGTTGTCGGACGGTACTCAATAGTTCGAATTTACCCGCAGATTCCAATTGGTTTTCGAGTTCATAGTTCCGGTCAAAATAGTTTTCGATATCAGCCTTATTTGCGTTAGTTACTAAGATTACATGCTCAATTCCTGCTTGTTTACACTCTTCTATTACATATTCAATTATTGGTTTATCAGCTAAGGGTAGCATTTCTTTAGAAGTCGACTTTGAAGCTGGAAGCATTCTAGTTCCGAACCCGGCAACTGGAATCACGGCTGTCTTAATCATGGCTTTCTCCACTTAAATAGGTAAATGTTTTCGGATTTTGTTTATCAATAATCGAAGTAGGTGTTAACGCTCGCTATAGGTTTAAATAGGCGTCTTACTGCTAACTCACTTGATTGATCAAACCCTTTTATATAGGCGGTTAGATAGCTCGAGGCCGTTTGCTCATGTTCTATCACCGCGCAAACTCCAAAGTCCTTTCCACACTTCTTACCAGACGCATTTTCGATAATTTTGATAAAGCTATTCTTAACGCAGGAGAAGTTGTCAAAGTCATAAAATACGACCAGGTGATAACGTTGTTTCTTTTTGAGAGCAATACCTAGACTCGAAACGGCTTGAATGTCACTGTAACTTTCTTCTTGGGGGGAGTTTTTTTCTCTCGCTTTGTTTGTAGTAATAAAAGTAGAGTCTGAACATTTTACCGCGGTGACAATATCGTCAGTCGCAGTTAAGCGTTTTTCTTTCCGGTTTTTTACCAGAGCTTCACTGAACTGAGCTGGTAGGGAGGCAGCTGAGCCATTCAGAATACTTGAAACTACCGACCGCATTTTATCTACCGCGATTACTCCATATTGCTGCGATGAAAGTCTCGAAGCAATTTCCATTCCCTTTGTACTCATTCCAATTACCGAAACTGAAAACTTTAGTTTTGGTGATGAACTGTCATGGGATAACCCGATGTTATTGAGAGCTTTTGTTTTGGTTGAAGCAACCTTGCTTGTATAGTTTTTTTCTGTTGACTTATTTGTTTCAGTTAAAGCTCTTTTGTCTGATTTGACATCACTATAAGAAGCACACGAATGAAATTGATTAGCTGACATAAAACACCTCACTACGATTAACAATAACTTAGTGTTTGCAGGAAGTGTACCAGCGTTAAAACACGGAAAATCTTGTAACAACTGTTGCAAATTGCGACTTTAGCATTTACAGCCTCATAATCAGTTGCAAAATGCGAAAATCAAGAGCTACTGTTTAGATGAGAGGTAAATTACCATAGTGATTGACGGTTTCTTGTAATCGGCACAAGCATTGCAGTTTCCTTTGAAAACCAACATCAGAGAGCTAATTATGAAACGTCCATTGCTAATTGACTATATCGCAATCATCAACTGCCAGATTCAAAGCAATGATAATATGCAGCAGAAAATAGAAATAACTGAATCCCTTACATCCAAAATATTAATTCATGGATTTGGAATATGTTCAGGTAGTATCACCAGCCCTGTTTCTTACGCGTTCAAATACGCAAAATCAGCTGGCGGGACTACCAGATTAATAACAGAACAAGAAGTTCCATTTGTAGAGCGGCACTACTGCGATATTTTGGAGCTAGTCCAAGATCCCTTACAAAAACACGAACTCATTTCAAATGTTTGTATCGGAGGAATAATGGTATCTAGCGAATATGGAACTCAACACTTAGCTAATTGCTTTTTAGAAAAGAGCAAGCCTGTGATTGCAATAGAACAACTAATAGACAAACAAAACGTACCAAAAACAGTGTTGATAGAATCAGATTTTGAGCGTGCAATCGAACATTTGCTAAAAATGGAGTTAGCTAGCTAAATCTTTCCATGACTGGAGCTTGCGATATAAGGTTGAAGGGCTAACTTCTAATGCTGCTGCGGCACGAGTTACATTTCCTTCGAATGCATTGATCGCATTTTCAATAGCTTTTTTCTCAGTCTTCCAAAGAGGTACAATTTCATTTGAGCCCGGTTGAGTCAAACCGTCTAAATGAATTTCACCGGAATTACGCGCGTCTTCACCAATATTAGTATTACCATCTAAAATTGAGTTCTCAGGAAATTTAAAATCTAAGTCAATCAGTTCAGAATCAATTGTAGTTCCCTCAGTAAGAACAACTAAACTATGAATTAGATTTTCTAATTGTCGAATGTTTCCCGGCCAGTGATAACGCTTCATTTTCTGATGTGCAGAAGAGCTAAAGGTAAGTTTTTCTTTATTGAGTTCTTTACAGAAACGTTGCAAGAAATGATCAGCGAGGGTAATGACATCATCTCCTCTGGCGCGTAATGGCGGAAGCTCGACAGTTACGACATTTAGTCGGTAGAACAAATCCTCTCGGAACTCGCCTAGTTCAACCGCTTGTCTTAAAGGTGTCGAAGATGCAGAGACTATTTGGGCGAGAAATTTTTGAGGTGAATGACTGCCAATGGGTGAAAACTCTCTTTCTTGTAGAACCCTTAACAATTTGGCTTGCAGATCTAGCGGCAAGCAAGTTATTTCATCTAAGAAGATAACACCATCCCCAGCTGTCTCCAACAGTCCTTTTTGCGATCTTATCGCACCGGTAAAAGCTCCCTTTACATGGCCGAAAAGTTGCGACTCCATTAAACTATCGGAAAAGTTAGCACAGTTAACGGCAACAAAGGGACTAGTTCTTCTCATCCCTTCTTGATGAAAGGCCTTTGCAGCTAGCTCCTTACCCGTCCCCGTCTCGCCGGTAATAAAAACAGGAATATTGGCACTCGAGGCTTTCTTTAAATAATTGAAAACTTTGACCATGGATTCATGAGCACTAATAATTCCATGGAATCCTGGTGTATCGGGCTTGTTTGTTACGACTTCACTTCGCAAACCATCGCGTACACTAGCAAGAGAGCTTTGCACCGTTCGACGAAGTTCTTCCTTATCCCATGGCTTAGCAATATATTGCTGTATATCTCCCTGGTTAAAGGCATTGGCAACATCATTAAAATCGTTAAATGCGCTGACTAATATTGCATCGAATTTATTGTAGTCTTGTCTTATTTTTTCGATCATTTCGGTGCCGCTCATAAAGGGCATTCTTTGATCGGTAATTATCAAGTTTGGTTGTATCTCTGCGACTTTTTCTATTACTTTGATTGGACTTTCAAATGTGAAAAATTCGGCATCAACTTTTCTTAAACATCGTTTAATAGAGTCTATTACCTGAGGTTCGTCGTCGACAATGATGATTTTATTTTTCATTTTTAGCCTAGTTTCGAAAAACGCTTTGCTTGTTTAGATAGTAATATCCGTTAATTATTAGTGTAGGTGATCCTCGCTAATTGTTGCTAGTTTTTGTAACAAATCACTCCACAGGTAGGTAAGTAATAAACTTTGTGCCTTTACCAGGACTACTTTCAACTTCGATCCTTCCTTTATGTTTCTCAATAATCCCGTAAGAAATGGAAAGTCCCAGCCCTGTACCTACTCCTACAGGTTTAGTCGTATAAAATGGATCGAAAATGCTGTTTAGTTTGTCCTTATCGATCCCTTTACCATTATCGACAATTTCGACTTTAATATTATCATTTTCAAACTTGCTTGTTATTTGAATTGTTCCTTTGTCGTCAATCGCCTGGCAGGCATTAATAATTATATTCACAAAAACCTGTTCTAGTTGATTCGGACGACAATCTATTATAGGAACCGGCGCTAATTCCTTTACTACATTTGCTTTATACTTTATTTCATTGTTAGTTAACTTAAGGGCATTTTCGACACATTGATTAATATCCGCGGGTTGACTCTCAGACTCTTCTTGACGGGCAAACCTCTTAAGGCTATTGACTATCCCTTTTACTCTTTTTAATCCTGCCACAGCGTCAGACAACATCGGTTCTATATCTGTTAAAATGAAATTAATATCTTCCTCTCGTTCCAATTCTTGTATCGTTCTGCTTATTTCATCGCTATCAACGGGATCACTGGCTAATTTTTGATAGTGCTTTATAAGCTGTTGAAAAACTACTGTATATTCTTCCAAAGTTTCCATATTGCTCAATACGAAAGAAATTGGATTGTTAATTTCGTGTGCGACACCGGCTGCTAGCTCTCCCAACGAAGCCAGCTTCTCTGACTGAATTAATTGTGTTTGAGCGGCTTGCAAAGTCTCAAGTGCTGACTCTAATTCCTTAACTTTAACTTCAGTGTTTTTCTGAGCTTTTCGGCGTTCTAGCGCAACCCCTAACTGAATGGCGACCGACTCAACCTGATTGACCCATGAAGCTTGAAAAGTCAGCCAATCTTTGACGCCAACTTCAATAATAGCGACTACTTCCCCGAATCTCATAATTGGAAAGGCATAGGCACCATCAATTAAAGCGCCATTAAACAGCTGGCTACGGTTGGGGAAATTTTTGTCGCTGGCACTCCAGCAAACCGTTTTTTTATTTTTCAGAACCCTAGCAGCTAAACTAGCTCCCTCCAAATTATCGGCGGAAGATAGTAAATTGTGTAATTCACCAGGAAAATTGTCTGTCGGCCATTTTATTTCGATAAGCTTTAAGCAATGAGACGGTTGCTTGAGCAAATACACAACTATATAAGGAGAGTTGGTCGCTTCTCCCAAGATTTCAATAAACTGCTTAAGCGCTTCCGTCAAGCTCATTTGCTTTTGAGTAAAGTTGGCCACAGTAACCAATAGGTCAAGCTCTTTGTTACGCGCCATAAGCTCTTCAAATTGAGCCTTTACCAAAGACATACTATTTGTAACTTCGCGGGTTTTTTCGTCTAGCATTTTCTCAGCTGCTAGTCGTGCTTTCCTTTCTCGTTCGTAAGCGATTTTATAAGCATCATTACTCATTAAGATACATCCATGTGTATCTCTAGCCGACAGTGGTCATCTCCTTTGTGCATGCATTTACTATGATTGATGTTGATTGGCGTTGAGAAATAGTTTGAGGCACCAATTAGTAATCCTTCGCTAAGAGCGCAGAGCTTTCTTTTGGAACGATACAACATTGTTAAACAATCACTTTCATTTTGCTCATAGTCAAATGTGGGAAGGTAGGCGTCTGGGTGGATCCGTTTAACCTCTTTATGAATTACGCTATCCACCTGGAGTAAAAATGAGCGCATGGAACTCATATCCAGATCATTTAATGGGAGTTGTTTGAGTAATTGCGGAAAGAGATATTCTCCATAGACCTTTATAAGATCCTTTACGGGAACCGATAATTTTTGAGATAACTGATTAACGATACCAATTAACTCACTATCGCTATATTGGACACCAGCGGTAAAGGCACCACCGGAATCCAGTGAGGCCTCCGAAATTACCTCATTCCATAACTCCATACCGTAATTGTCAATGACCATGTCGGCCAAAATTGTATATATAACGCCTTGCATAATCTTCTCTAAATTAACCCACTCCTCTTAACTTTAGACCAAGAAAAGATTTGCAAGGTAAATTTCTGGCGAAACTTCATTAGGCTAGAAGATTGATGTTGTTCAGCAAGTTAATTGAATATGACAGTTAATCAAGATGGCCCTAAATTTGATCCATGCCAGGAAGTTATAATCGGGCAAGGGTTTACCCAAAACGAGATTTACCCGCTTTGCAATTAATTCAGATCATGCGGTAGAAATGACTAAGTGGTTAACCAGACTAAAATCTAATGTACAGCGGACTTGGTTTTAAGTTAGTATTCGCGACGACCTTAACGCCACCAACATACTATTCCAAATAATGATAGAACTCAGCACTAGACAAAAATTCCTTTTGCAAAAAAAATTTTCTGCTGAGAATTATCATCGAGCCAAACACAGCATTGAACAAAATGCAGGCAAAACGATTCCATTTTGCGGCAATAGTAGCCCCAGCCAATTAGACAGAATTCGTTTCGCAATTATTAAGTTAAGCGATGGCTGTCCCAATCAACTGGATAAGGCCATTCAATTAGCTCATAGCGATTGGAGAGACTTATTGATATCCGCCGAATTTGGAGCCAATCCTCATGAGCATGATGGCTGGTTTAATAAAGAGCTCGACATAATTGCCTGGTGGCGTTGTTAAAGCTTTTATTAGTTATTTTTCCTCGCTTCCTTATTGCTCAGCACGTCTCTGAATTAATCTTAAAAAACCCAAAATGACAAATCAATCGTTCTGTTGATTTATATACCATCTCAAAATCTGCTATTAGTTATCGGGCGCCCTGAAAAATGCGATAGCTGACTGGTTCTGCTCGAGTGGTAGAAAACCAGTTGCGATAAGAAAAAAGTCGGTGGCAAAAACTACCGCCACCAGAATTTGTCGGAGGACAATGAATTCTTTATCACTTTATACATGTTACCCAAATTAGAAATTACTATGCCCGCTATAGTTAGAGCTGATTCCTCCTACTAAAACCAATGTAATTGCATTAGTAATGCCGTAATCTCAAGCTGATTTTGTTCATTTTATTGGTATTCATGTTCGTTCTTACTTTTGCTCCACCTCACAAATAAAAAGAAACGATACATCATATCATTTATAATATACAGACAACGAAACGCATCTGTAAACACTTTAACTCTCTGGAATTAGAAACTTGGCAATATTTTAGTAAGAACAGTCAAAGAAAAAACTGGCGCAAAGTTTAAATAAAGACGAGAATATTCATTTAAAACAGATAGTTAGCTAATCTAATAGCTAGCAAAAACTAAGGTTGTTCGTTTTCTACTACTAGGTGATATAATATATCAATAACGAGCAGCCTCATTTAAAACGATCTGCAGAATCGATAATTTACTCAATTCAACACGAAGGCTATATGCAAACAGTAAGATCAATTATTAACCACGCAGAAAAGCACTGTAAAAGTAATGGCTCACGTTTAACTCAAAAGCGCAAGCAAGTACTGGAGGGACTGTTGCAATCAGAAAAGGCATTATCAGCCTATGAACTTGCTGATTATTGCGCTAAAAAATTTGACCAATCACTTCCTGCAATGTCTGTCTATCGAATACTAGAGTTTTTACAGCAGGAGCAATTGGTACATAAACTCAACCTGGCTAACAAATACGTAGCTTGTTCACATATTACCTGTGATCACGCGCATGATGTGCCCCAGTTTTTGATCTGCAGTAACTGTCAAAGGGTTGAAGAAATTTCCATAAACAAATCGATGATTGAAGAACTTCAACTAAATGTTGAAGAAGCAGGATTTCATCTTGCCAGTCCACAATTAGAAATGAACTGTATTTGCGATCAGTGTATTGATAAAAAATAGATAGATAATAAGAGCCCAAGTTTGTCCGAAGCAAAAAGCTATGGCTCCTTCTAGAAGGATTTCATAATGTCGCCAAGAGAACCAATTACTTTTATTCCCACCTAGCCTCACCTTCTTCTATTTCAAACTCAATATCCTTTCCATCACTGTTGAGCTGAATAACATTATGCGGCGACCCGTCAGAGTTAAATTCAACCAATCCTATGCCCGCAGAGTTAACTAACCGTTCGCCACGGCTTGAAGGATTTGGTTTATGCGGAATAATTCGAAGCCTTCTTCTTTTAGTAAACCAATTGAGGGGGGATCTAGGTGAGTACAACCATCGATTTGCTCTATCAAGAATTTCTAGCAAATTTTTCGGAAACTCATTTTTTATGCCGCTGCTGGTGATTTGCCAAATATCTGCAGCGCTTTTTTGGCCGCGCCATTCAATGCTGTAAACGAATGAGTAGTGCACATCTCCAGAGAGAATAACAAAGTGCTTGGGGGTTTTGGTGTGGCGGAATAGGTTTAGCAGTACATTAGCAGCGCCGGGGTGCGCCATCCAGTTCTCTGCATCAACCATCAGTGGCTTTCCAAACCAAGTGAATACTCTTTGAATCACTTCAATGAGCTTTACACCAAACATAGGCGCGGGAGACACCAAGATAACGGCGTCTTTACCGATCAGCTTCTGCTGGAGTTCGGCTAGCATTTCCCAATCCATTAACCCCGATGGCTTGTTTAAGTTTTTTTCTGATCGCCAACGGTGCGTACGGGTATCCAGCACCACAATCTCCGGAGAGGTCTGCCAATGATAATGCCAATTGGGAAAACGAAGCAGCGTATCAATTAGTTCATCATGGGTGTGAGTGCCCGGCTTAAGAAGTACCTCTTGGGTTGTCGTAATCATTTCTTCTGTGAAATGTTCAGGAGCATTTCCCCAACCTTGGCAAATGAAATACCCCAGCAAAGCATTGCCAATGATACGTTTTGAAAAAGGGTGTCCATACGCTGCCTGCTCCCAGGCAGCGGTTAAATTCCAATCATCGGTAACGTCGTGATCATCAAATATCATTGCACACGGAAGATGGGCCATGACCCGCTGCGCCCGGTGAAGTTGTTGTTTGAATGTTTCGATAATTTGCTTTTCTGATTCAAAACTCTTTTTATCGATGCCTTTTTTATCAAGGCCTTGCGGCATTTGCATATCAATCAGTTGCCAACATGCCGGTGACCATACCAGAAGATACATCGCTAAAATTTCAGCGAGAGAGACTAAGTGGTTTTGCGCATTAATTGAAGTAAACACGGGTTTACGTGTACCGGTAAACAATACCTGGCCTAAGCTTGTATCATCGTTTAAAGCCGGCAATAAATTCTGACGGTCCGCATAAAGCGGCTCTGTATCGTGTAGTTGTTGTGAATTTGACAGTCTGGCCTCGGAAAAGCTTTCGCTTGGAAAGCCTAGCAGCCGAATAAGTCGATGTATCGCAACCAGCATAGGTGTTGAAACATCATCTGTATAAATTTGATCACCACTCATAATAAGCACTGAAGGCCATTCGCTAATCTCGTGGGAGGATAACCAACTATCGGCGCGCACCAGACCATCACCACTCGGATGATGAGGCTTGCGACATGATCCATGCATCACTCTGCGAATAGAAGATGTCAACACGAACCCTGGAAGCTCTCTACCTTCATAGGCTAAGTGGGGAGCCCAATCTTGCCAGTTTTTTCGCTCGTTACTCCCTTCTGGAATCAACAACAAATCATACCCAATCCATCGTTCCGTAGGCAGCGATTCGTTTAAATCAACGACGAGTAGATGAAAGTACAAGCTTGTGGCAGCACAAAACCTTTGGTGCCCCTTGTCTAAGACCTGCAAATCAACAGGCAAAGCTTCTTCTGAATCAGGATAAAGAACTAACTCCAGGGAAACACTTTCAGATGTAGCAAACCAAAAGGTCAACTGGTTAGGCGTCATCTCGCGTAAAATAGGACCACTAAGAACTAGTGGCAATTTTGTTATATCGTTTTTTTCAATCACATTAAAGCTTAGACTTTAGCTTTCCAAAGCGACTAGATTAACAATTTGCTGGATGATTTTCGATAGCCTTAGGCTTTAATTTCAAACCTGTAGGAACAACTGTTTGCAGGAATGAAACATATATGAGCTATGCAAGAGTATAAGCTAAGGGTTTTAAATCCTGGTTTATTTGCTCGCCAGCTATATTATTCGTCTGTCTTTAATTTGGCGATAAATCCAAAGTAAATGCATACTAGAAATATAATCGAACACCAAACAATAGCAAAATAGAATTTAACAGGGTTGCTACTTGCAGTGACAGTAATTGCACGACCGAATGAGCTGTAAGAAAAAGCACCAACAACCAATAATTTATACAAAAACGCGCCAAAAGCTACACCAAAAATGCGAGCTATCAAACGTGCTTTTTTATCGACTGTTTTCAATGCATGCACCACATAATGCTAACGCTTAGCTTAAGTGTAGAACGGCACCACTTTTGTAGGCTCGTTTATTCATGCACATAGTTTTTCATAATTTTCTAATGATTGAAAGTTAATACCCCGGTAATTAACACTGACTCCAATTATTACTGATTTATTTGCTAGCGGTGATAAGAAAACAGGTTACCTTTCCAATAGTTAAGCCAGATTACAACCTGAATTTTGCTCAAGCATCCTGACCTGTTTTTTTGGATAACTTTGTTATAAGTTAGCCTTAAAGAATGCTACGACCAAATGCACTCTGAATAAAAGCCACTGCTCGCTCAGCCGATACATTTGCCTGGTCCAAAAATGGGTTAAGCTCTACTACTTCCATCGAAGTCATTCGGCCATCAGATGCACATTCTTCTAACAACAAATGGGCTTCCCTAAGGCTCACACCGCCTGAAACTTTTGTCCCGGTACCAGGGATCACTTCAGGATCGCAACCATCCAGATCGAAACTGATATGAAAACCGGCAGTATCCTTGTTAACGATTGCTAAAGCTCTCCGACAAACTTCCGGCATTCCCAATTGATCGATGTCACGCATGGTAAATGCGGTTACCCCTGAGCGATTAATAAACTCTCTTTCAACCGGGTCAATGTCACGCAGGCCAATAAGGACTACATCTTCAGGCTTTATGGCAGGTTCATCACCACAAATTGATGCGAGTTCTTTGTCTCCATAGCCGAGTAAGTGTGCTAGTGGCATGCCATGAATATTACCGCTTGGAGAAGTTTCTGGGAGATTCATATCCCCGTGTGCGTCAAACCAGATAACACCTAGTCTCTGCTGTTGAGCTTGATAATGTCGTGCAATACCCGATATTGTGCCCATGGCAATCGAGTGGTCACCACCAACAACCAATGGCGTTTGTTGATCCCGCAATGTGTCGAAAACCTGATTTGCCAGGCTTTGACAAACCTTAAGAATTTCACTTTTAAATCGCGCTTTTGGCGTGTTGGATTTTAAAGATTCTACTACCGGTACGGGTACGTCACTCTCTGCAGATACTTTCAAACCCATTTTTGAAAGTGCGCCTGATAACCCTGCGATACGAAGCGCAGAAGGTCCGGCATCTGTGCCTCGACGCGACGCGCCAAGATCGAGGGGAACGTTAATAATATGAATTGTTTTTTTCTCTTGGATCATAATTCACCGGTTAAAATAATTTCTTAGTATCGATACCCGCTAAGTTTAGCGAACGTCGAAAATTTACAGTCTCAATGATTAACTGCCGTCTTATTATGCATTATGTGTGCTGTCTAATTACACAGATATCCGGTTATGCCGCTTTGTGTTTATTTGCGATTTGCTCATCTGCATCGTCGCTAACAAAAACAAAAAGGTCTTTCGGATTATCTAATTGTGGAATCAGATCTATAGTTTCACCCTCATTAAATTCTTGTACCAACTTGTACAAATAGCTGAGCGCAGAATAATCTTCAAGTGCAAACCCAACCGAATCGAATACAGTGATCTGCTGTTTGCTTTCTCGACCGACTTCTTTTTCTGCGATTACCCGCCACAAATCATTTACCGAGTAAGACAAAGGTAGTTGCTGAATATCACCTTCGACACGCGTCTGAGGTTCATATTCTACAAATACCTTGGCTTGCTTGAGGACATCAACATGTAACTCTGTTTTTCCAGGGCAATCGCCACCAATGGCATTGATGTGCATGCCCTCCTCAACCATATCTGGAGTCAAAATGGTGGCCCAGGTTTTATCCGCGGTACAGGTGGTGACAATATCAGCCCCCTTAGTGGCCTGAGCAGCAGAGTCAACCTGAATAACTTCCAACTCAGGGTAGCCTTTTAGGTGTTGTGATAATTTATCCATTGCCGACTTATCGATATCAAAGATCCGAATTTGTTTAATGCCGAGTAAAGCATGAAAAGCGATGGCCTGAAATTCGCTTTGCGCGCCGCAACCAATCATTCCCATAGTTTTGGAATCTGGTCTGGCAAGCGCTCTTGCCGCCATCACGGATGTAACCGAAGTTCGAATAGCGGTGGTCAGCGTAAGTTCCGCCACTAATTCGGGATAACCGGTATCGACTTGGGCAAGCGCACCGAATGCCATTACGGTTGGAACGCCGATCTTAGTGTTCGCAGGATGACCATTAACGTATTTAAAAGCGTATCGGCAGCTATCAGAAATGGGCATCAGTTCAATGACGCCAAGTTTCGAGTGACTGGCTACCCGCGCACACTTATCAAATTCTCTCCAGCGTTTAAAGTCTCTTCGCATTGTCTTTTCCATTCCAGCCATAAAATGGGTGATCCCAACGCGCTTTACGATGCTACAAAGTGTGGCTACGTCTACTAATACTGTCATAACTTACCTCCAAACGATTACCTTTCAATATGTCATTATGGTAAGTTTATAGCGGTTTTTAGCCAGTTAATAGAACTCAAAAAGGGTGATTTAGCTAATATATTGCATTATGATAATATTAAAGTTAGCAATATGATTAATTTGATATGTTTAAACCGGATCCCATCGATCAAGGGTTATTGAACCTGCTAAGAGCCAATGCACGCATTTCTGTGGTCGAATTGGCGAAAAAACTGGGTGTTTCCAGAGCCACAGTACAAAACCGCATTCGCCGTTTGGAAGAGAACGAAATCATACTGGGTTATACGTTACTTCTCGGTTCAAAAACTCAGAAGCAAGAAGTTCAGGCGATGATGTGTATCAGCGCTGAAAGCGCTAGCGAAGCGGGAGTTATCGCCCAGCTACGCGGCAATCCCAATATTGCAGCGATTCACCATACAACCGGACAGTGGGATCTGATCGTTGAAATTCAAGCGGAATCGCTTTCCTCGTTGAATAAAATTGTCGGCGCAATTCGTCTAATTGAAGGAGTTGGCTCAACCGAAACAAACTTATTGCTGGATACGTATGAATAGTTTCACATCAAGTCAAAAGTAAACAAATATTCGATACAAGACTAGTTTTAAATTTTGATAACACTCCCTTAATCAGTGTGTCCGATTAGTTTGTTCTCTGATTAATTTGCAACTAAGGGCGCTAAATTTCCATCCTGTAGTAGTCCCCTAAATACTTCACAGGAAACCGGCTTGGAGTAGGCATAACCTTG
Source organism: Kangiellaceae bacterium (assembly GCA_026196875.1). GTDB lineage: Bacteria > Pseudomonadota > Gammaproteobacteria > Enterobacterales > Kangiellaceae > Aliikangiella. The sequence continues at coordinate 52,339 of JAPHTP010000010.1, read as the reverse complement.
AATAAAATGAACTCCTTTAGACTCTAAGTAATCCACTTGATTTTGCTTTTCAACACCTTCGGCGATAATACTTAACCCTGACGAATTAGCGAAAGAAATGATTGCATCCAGAACGTTCTTTTTGACATCTTCCTGGTATAAGATGGTATCGACAAACATCTTATCTATCTTCAATGTTGATATTCCAAGTTCCTGGACATAAGAAAACCCGCCATACCCAGTTCCCGCATCATCCAGTTTAAGTTCAATGCCATTATCGACAAATTGCTTTATCACTCGCTTGGCTAGTGACAAGTTCTTAATTTCATTTCTTTCAGTAATTTCCAACGAGAAATTAGACAAACTAATACCGTTATGTTTTACCGCACGATTAATTTCACTAAATAGCGCTTCATCGTTCAAATGTTCCGGCACAACGTTTAGGCTCACAGAGCAATCCGACTGTTGCCAGTCGAAAGTCGTTATATCTTTCGCGATAGTTTTTATTAACTGAGAAGTAATCGGCATTATCAATCCTGTCTGCTCTACAAAATTGATAAATTCGCCCGTTGGAATAATCTTGCCGTTGGGTTCAATCCAGGTTAAAAGTGCTTCCGCACCAACTATCCTATTAGTGCGACTATCAACGATCGGTTGATAGTAGGGTTTGAACTCTTGATTTTTAATGGCTCTTTCTATTATCGAACGCAGCGATCTCCGGTGATTAAGCAGTTTCTCGACAGTATAAATTAGAATGATTGAAAATATGCAGGCCAGTAGAATTGTTGTTACCCAGCTTACACCAGAATAATATTTTGAAATTTCACCTGTCGCTTCAAACACAACTGAAATACTCAACCTATCTACCTGCTTATTTATCTCAAAACTATAAGCAGGCGCCTGCTTGAGCTCATCTCCAAAATGTATCGGCGGCTCACCATGAATGGTCACTCGGTAGTTCAGACAGTCCTCACATGGAAGATGGTTAATAGTTGCGATAGAAAGATTATTTAAATCGGCAACATAGTAACTCTCATTATGTTCCTTAATAAGTAGCAAGTCGGAATGATTGCTACTATTTTTTAAAGCCGCAAGTGAATAAGACTTTGAAAGGCGATGCCGCTTAAACTTAGTTAGAGACATCTGAACAGGCAAGCTACTGCAGTATTCACCCTGATTGTCCCTCAGGCCAAGCCACCTTACAGAGTCTCCTCGATAAACAACTTCTGCCAACAGCAAAACAGACTGCTCTCCGCACTGAGCATCAGCGAGACTAGGAAGCTCATCGAGCAACTTAATGGAGTCGACAATGGTCTTTTGCAATTGAATGATGAATTCTTCACCATCTCGCTCAAGTGCATGATTAACGTAAAACTGATTGATTTTATGAAAACCTACAATGCAAATCAGTACGACAACAACGAATGTTATAATTTCTCTACGCATAAATCGTTCCTGGATGGTCAGTTGGTAACACTTCAAATTGCGCTGTGATTTCTATCTGCTAAAAAGGAATCCTACTAAGAAGTGTCTTATTTATGTTTTTATATATGCTTAGATCAAAAATGCAGAGTAACAGAGATACCATTCGACTCATCACAGTCTCTGAACTCTAATTGCATGGTCTGTATTTCAGCCAAGTTTTGGCAGAGGGTTAAGCCTATTCCGCAATTAAATTCATCACTTGATTCGCTTTTAGATTCTTCACAAGAAATATCACTACTCGTCTCCCGCTTCTGATTACTAATCGCTAAATACGAATCAGTTAACAAAACCGTCACGCTATTATCGTCCGAGTGCAACAGCGCATTTTGGATGATATTTCTGATCATAACTGTCAGCGCAATGGTCCAACAATCGATGTTATCGCTAGCACGGTCATCAAATATTATTTTTTGCTTAATGTCTCCATATTGTGATCCCAGGCTCGATAGAACGCCTTGCACCAAAATACTCACATTAACCTTTGAGAGTTCTATGTTGTTATTAACATCACTATCAGCGCGAGTAATGAGCAACATCATCTCTGAAATATCTCTGAGTTGGTTAACCTCATTAGTTAGCCGTCTGATAATTCTTTTACTTTTGCCGGTATCAAAGTCTTGCTCCTGTTCAAGCAGCTCTATCGCTCCCATAATTACGGACAAAGGCGTTCTAAACTCATGACTAATATGCGCGCTTAAATTCTTTTCCCTTTGAATAACGCTTTTTATAGCGGCATCATATTTAAGAAAAGACGAAAATAAGGAGTTAAGCTCCTTGATTTCAATGTTCTGAGATTCCTTTTTTAATAGCTCCATTTCGTCTGACGCATTAATATTTTCAATTGCACTGCTCATTTTTTTCAGCGGTTGGACAACTTCACCACTCAACTTAATGCTTATCAACAATGACACAGTCAAACTTATCGATAACCCTAACACAAGTGAAGAATAAGAAAGCAACTCTGTTTGCTTTATTGACTCAATACTAAACAGAAAATAATACCTATACTTTTGGCTTGCGACTTTTATAAGTTCATAAGGTCTTCCCCGAAAATCAATTTCCTCGATATTATTTTGTATCTCTCGCAACTCCTTGGGAACAACTCCACTTATACGGTCATCAGCATCAACTTCTCCCACTGTACCTGGCTTTTCAAGATTTTCACGAAAAAGTAAAAAACTCTGTGTTTCATGAACATCCAGATCGCTTATAGCATCATAGATCTCAGATAAAAGCAGGGCTTCCTGATAGTTAGTTTTATTTTCTATTTCATATTTGAAATATTGTATCGATGCAAAGTCTATCAATGAGTAAACAAATGCAGTCACAACGCCAATAATCAAATTAGCCCGTAATACTCTATTGCTAAACTTAATCATCGTAACCTGAACATCATAATCTATTCATCCTATTTTAGTCGTCATATCCAACCTTTAGCCCAACCCGTGAAACTGTATGAATGAGTGCTTTGTTAAAGGGTTTATCAATAATTGTTCTTAGTGTATGGATATGGGTACGAAGTGAACTGCTTTGGGGAATATCATCTCCCCAAATGTAGTCTTCAATTTCCTGAAACGTCGTTACTCGATGTTTGTTGATGCCTAATAAGCAGAGGATCTTGTAGGCAGTAGGAGGTAAAACAAGCGGGATATTGTCTCTAAAAACTTTGCAGATATTTCTATCTATAATCAAGTCCTCAACGACAATCGAACTCTGGGCTTCTATCTTTCTATATCTCCTCATAACTGAATTAATTCGAGATTCCAGTTCGCGCAACTGAAAAGGCTTAACCAGATAGTCATCTCCGCCTAGCTCCAACCCGAGCACCTTATCCGGTAGCATGGACTTCGCGGTTAAAAAGATAATCGGTGTATCGAGAGCAAGTTCATTCCGAATCTTATTGCATACGCCGAAACCATCCAACTTTGGCAGCATGACATCGAGTATAATCAGATCATAAGATTGATTCTTTGCAAGCTCTACTCCGTGAACGCCATTTCTGGCCCAGTCAAGCCGAAACCCCTTAGGCTCAAAATACTCGAAAAGATTGCTGGCGAGGTTGGGGTGATCTTCAACAAGTAAAATTTTCATTTAATTTCCCAAAGCACGCTGTGTATATTTCGAATCATCTGTATGCCAAATCTTGTGTATGCCAAATTTTATGTGGATCAGGCTCTCAGCCCCAATAAACCAGGCTCTCGATACTCAATATATCAAACTAATAGTCAAATACCCAAACGGTAGTATTACCCCGCCATCTTAACGCTTTCTTAACGCAAACTTGATTATCATCCAGCATCGAAAAGTTTAAGTGGTAGGCTCTATGAAAAATCACTTCCATATTTTAATCGGAATATTAATCTCTTTTTCAACATCGGTTCATTCAGCGTCGTCTAACACGCTAGGCGCCTTCCTGGGAAAGGCTTATCACGAAGAAGAAAATGCAACGCTATATGCTCTTGAATATGAGCGGAGAATTTCACCGCACTTTGCACTTGGCGGCGCCTTGGAACAAGCAAAAATAGATAATGAGAACAAAAATTCGGTAGTAGCGAGTATTTTCTATTACCCATCTTCTCATTGGCGCTTCGGATTAGGATACGGCATTGAAGATACTGACCATGGAGAGTCGGAAAGTATTCTTCGACTTTCCGTCGCTTATGAAATTCATATAACTGAATCAATTAGTCTTGCTCCATCCTTTTCGGTCGATCAAGTTAACGGCGAATCATCAAATCTAGCTGGTCTATCAGCTAGTTACCATTTCTAGCTAGGAGTTTCAGAAGTGATGAAATTAGTCAGTATGAGCACGGGCAAAAATGTTAAGCTACTTTTGACTTTCCTGTTTTTCTCAATGGTTGGCGGCCTTCCCGCCAGCGCCAAAAGCGACGGCACACAAAGAATAAAAGAACTCACTGAGGTTTGTTCATTAACGGAAGAGCTCCTACAAGAATATATCTTGCTCGGACTCGGTATTGATGCCGAAAATGCCCTAGCAGCTATAGAGAAGAATATTAAGGCCGTCGATAACAAGCTCGAACACCTTCACGCTCAATTTTCTCGAAATACCGACAACAACGCTATCACTCAGATCGGCTTACACTGGAATGCAGTTAAGCCGATGCTAAAAGAAGAACCTGACTATGTTAAAGCAACCAGATTAAAAGTAATGGTTGATAAGTTGATACGGGAATGCCTGGCACTAGACTTTAAGGTAGCTAAAGCCGATTACAACCAAGCAAGCACTAACTACGTCAAACTCTCAGAACTAGGAATATTATCCAGGCAGATGGCGTCAGTCTACCTATTAACAGCCTGGCGAAAGGAACCTCCTAGTGACAGCAAGCATTTTCATGAAATTTCAAAGGAATTTTTACAAGAGCTCGATGACCTTCTTTCCTCTCCCGCTCAAGATGTTCCCAAAAGTGTTAAGGACATCCTTTACAAGGTCAAATCAGAACTTCGGGTCTTTAGGATATTTGCGACCTCAAATAGCGGCAGATATATCCCGAGCCTCGCAAAAGTTAAATCTGATCGGATAAAAAAACACATTGAATTGGCTTTAAAACTTGAGGAGCCGTTACTAAAATGAAACCTATAATTTTACTAAAAGCAATTTGCATTTTACTTTTTAGCCAGAGTTCTTTTTCCGTAGATACAAACGTCGAAGACAGAAACATCGAACAATTAATAGTGGCAGAAAATATTGAGCTCAAAAGCCAACAAATTGCTAAGCTCTACTTTTATATACACTACGATGTGCTCGCCAAGAGTTCAAAAGCAGCGCTTAGTAACTCACTGCAAGAGCTGAGAAAAAATATTACCCAGTTAAAAATAGATGATGAGTCGGGATTTGAATCGGGCTTGAGAGAGTTTATGTTGGTAACTCACTCCGAATTAGCAGATGCAGTTAAGCTTCCTTACAGCGTGAGTAATGCGAATCTAATACTTGACTACAGCGAAACCTATCTGGAGGTTGCTGAACACTTCGTTACAAGGAATCTCAACAACAGCTCGAGGCACAACACCAATCTTACCAAGCTAAAAAGAATGGCTCTGGATGTTGAGCGTGCCAATAAGTACTACATTGCGATGTATGCCGGACATGCAGACAGAAATACTTTGAATCAGGTCTCAATGAATATAAGTGGTTTTGAAAAAAAATTAGAAGACATCGCTGACTTCAACTATGAAGGTAACGCCAAGCATATTCTGAACGAGCTTGTTAAGCACTGGAAAATTAGCAAACCTATTTACCAAGGTAAAAAAATAAACATGCCAATTTTTGTTTTGGCCTCCACTAGGCACCTTGAGTCTGCCCTTGAAAATTTAGCTAACTACCATCGTATAAAACTTCAATCAAATTAAGATCATTATAACATACCACTATCGGGGTGATGTTTAGTTTGGGCAGCAACATAATTCTCCTGTCCGAATGCCCCCCTGTAGCACTTACCCAATGTTTTTATTGATCCCAGGCTGATTACAATTCGACTTCCTATATGGAAATTTAATATTGACTTCGTATGCCGCTGCACACAGCTCTATTAACAACCAGAGGAATACTCTCCGCGATATCTTAGTCATTAGTGTCTCTATAATCATACCTTAATCATTAAAACGTCAATCATTTAGATCCCAATCATTCATACCTCAACGACTCAACCGGTCGTCTAGACGAAATGAAATAGGCATAAACAGAAACTACTCCCCAAGATAATGCTATACCGATCAAACTCGCTAAGCCAAGAGCCCATATAGCCCCTTCAAATTTTTGAGGGAAGAATGCAAGGTAAATGCTTGATACCCAATAAGCTGCTGGTAGAGCAATAATAAGGGACCAAACCACTGGCTTTGAAAACTGCCAAATTAGCATTTGAATAATATCCCATTGACCCGCCCCCATCACTTTACGGATCCCAATTTCTTTAGTCTTTCTTTGTGCAACAAAGGCAGATAAACCAATCAACCCGATTAGCGCTAAACACAAAGCAACCCCCGCAAAACTCGTTAATACTCGATTAATAGTTAATGGAATTCTATAAAACTGATTAAAATAAGTTTCCAATGGTGCGATTCGAACCGGGTGGTTTGGAAAGATTTTTTTCCATCTTTGGTTGATCTTTTTTAGTATCACGCTTTGCTCACTAAATTCTGAAAAGCTTTTATTCAGACGAATAGATAGATATGAATATCGTACAGGCTCTACTATAAATGCGATCGGCCTTAGCTGAGCATGTGCACCGATAAAGTGGCTATCTTTAACAACACCAACGACCTTAAATACTTTTGACTTTTCACCTATGTTTGAGCGATTTTTATTGAGTGAATCTGGTATGGGAGTTTCGGTTGAATAGTAGTACTTGCCTATCGCCTCTTGAGCTGAATCAAAACCTAATAATTGCAATGCTCTTTGATTGATAATTACATTAAGTCCATTCTTATTGGCTTTGCCGTTTTCGTTACTTTTACTGTTTACTTGATTTTTAGAGGGTTGAAAAAGCTCCCCAGTTATTAGCTCTAGGTTATATTGTTTAAAGAAATACTCGTCAACGACAACATTCTTGATCTCATCTTCAAAAGTAGCTTCTAGTTCAGGTTCATTTACTTGATACTTTTTTAAGTCAACTATCGGGATATTTCTTCCATTTACTTGAAAGGGAGTTGAAGAAGAAAAGCTCACAGACTCGATTTCTGCTATAGAAAGAAGCGTTTCCTTCAACTGACTTAATTGCTGACGGGCTACATCTCTCTGGAGACTCAATGCTTCATCTAAATGCTCAATAACTAAGGTTTCTTCGACCGGAAACTTTTCACTTATCTGTTTTACCAATAAATTTTGAAGAAAAACCACGACAACAATGCCCAACATAAAAATTGAAATGGCAAATTGAAGGGCCACCATAAAATTGCGCAAAAATATACCGCCGGGGCCTTTAGCTGCTCGGCTGGAAAGATCACTGATAACGCCTTTAGTCAAAACCGATACAGCGGGGTAAATTCCACCTATCAATCCTATGACAATGGCAATAAGTAAGAGATTCGAAACAACATAAGCGTACTCGATGATAACCGATTTATCGCCCCAGATATTGTAAAAAGGAAGTACAACTTCAATAAGCGACAGCGCGATCAAACTGGCGAGTAAGGTCAGTAGAAAGCTTTCACTCCAAAATTGAAATAGCAACTGCCTTTTACCTGCACCAAAGGTTTTTCTCAAGCCTATTTCCTTGCTTCTTGTCAAATATTGTGAAGTTGCAAGATTTACATAGTTTAATACCGCCGTTACCAAGATTAATAAGCCAAGAATTCGCGTAAATTCGAGCACTGGAAATCCCAACGCATCCCACACTTGAGTGTTCTTATCTTTTACAGGCCTTACAAGATGTCCGCTAATATAAGCTTTCTCGCTTTCGGGAGTCACCTCTTGAAATATTTGATTGACTCGTTTTTGCAGCCAACTCCGCTCGTATTTTTTCGGCAATAAAACGTAAGTTAAATCTTCAGGGTTAAGCGTCTCCCACTCACCGCTCAATTCAAATCCTTGTGTTGCAGAGAGTAGCTCTATTGGTGCCCACACGGTTAGTTTTGAATCCGGAATTAGCGACGAATTAAAGTGACTGTCTGCAGCAATATCTTCAATTACCGCTACTATTCTCGCCTCCACTCCGGGAGACAAAGTGATTGTATTTCCTATAACATCAACTTGACCAAATAGTTGTTCTGAGGTTGACTCAGTGATCACCAAGCTATTTTCTATTTGTTCAATATTGTCGAGCGTTCCCTTGACTACTTGAAAGTTAAAAATCTCGGAAAAACCTTTATCGACAAAACGAATTCCCAGATGGTACCAGCGATTGTCCGCATTAATAATATGTCGTCTCAAAACAGAGCGAACAACTTGTTGTGCTTGTGGGATTTTTTCTTTGTATATCGGACCGTACGCTAATCGAATATCAGGATACTCGCTAATTGACTCTCCCGACTGCTCTGAAAACAAACTGCTGATCATAAAAGTACGGTCGCGATTTTCAAACATATGATCGTGGTTGTCTTCATAGGCAACCAATATGTCGGCTAAGACAAACAAACTAATACCAATAGTCAACCCAATCAAATTGATTAGGGTAAACCACCGATACTTAACCAGTTGTCGAAAGGCAAGACGAAAATTATGTGAAAGCATGAGCTCGAAGGCTAAACTTTAAGAAACAGCACGTAAACTTTGCATGACGAGTCTCCCGTCAAACAAATTGACTTTTCGGCTAGCAAAATCGGCAAATTGAGTTGAATGAGTCACCATGACAATCGAAGTCCCCTGATCATTCAACTTTCTTAAGATCTGCATCACATTCTGACCATTTTCACTATCCAGATTTCCGGTAGGCTCATCTGCGAGGATTAAACTCTGCTCTCCCACTATTGCTCGAGCGATGGCTACACATTGCTGTTGACCTCCTGATAATTGAATAGGAAAGTGCTTTGCTCGATGAGAAAGTTGCATCTGTTCCATTGCATGCTGTATTCGCTCGTTTTTTTCTTTGCGCGGCATTTTTCGATAAAGTAAGGCCAGCTCGATATTTTCTTCGACAGTTAAGTCATCAACCAGATTGAAATTCTGGAAAATAAAGCCGATATTCTGCTTGCGAATTTCAGAAAGCTCAGCCTCGGATAATCCCGATACTTCCTTCCCCATCAGAAAGTATTCTCCTGAAGTCGGATTATCAAGCAAACCTAACAAATTCAGCAATGTTGACTTGCCACATCCTGAAGGTCCCATTACTGCTACAAACTCTCCTTTGGAAACCTGCATATTAATGTTCTCAAGGGCGAGCGTATCTGTGTTTCGGGTTGAATAAACTTTGTTTATGCTTCGCAGTTCAATCATAGGAGCTTCACATTGCTAGTTAAAAAGTTATCAAAGAGCTTTTAGCCGAGTTTAGTATAAGCTCTTCAACGGAATTTAGTATAGGAACTTCAGATGAATATAATGAAGCTTCTCCAGCGAAATTTGGTATAGAACCTTCAACCAGAATTATCTCAGACTCCTCAACTAAGTTTAACAAACGAGCTCACATTAGTGAGCAAGGTTTGAGTCACCAGAATTAAAAAACTTGGTCCTGATTAGCCAATAGACCATAGTCAAAAGCACCGAAGCCACCGGTGCAATTAAGAAGAAAGGCTCTCTTAGTTCTTCGGGGAAGAGTTTGGATTGGCCTAAGAAAAAAGCCGCAGTCGCCATAAACAGAGCAAAATTCATGCGCCAGATATGACGCAATAACTTTTGTTTGCGCGTTAGCTCTTGTGATAGGTAATAGCGAATATCTGATATCCATCCAAGAGCTGCGACACTTGCAAAAAAGAAGAATACCGGTGCGGGAAAATTACCTACTTTACCAGACTCACTCTGCAATGCTTCAAATGCTGCCGATAGCAGCCCTATGGATATCGCCAGTGATACTAGTGTGGCTAATTTTTCAAGCCAAGTTTGCCATTTTGACATTCGATCAATGAGGCTAAACCATCCCGTCAACACCAGGTAAGCGACTAATAACCCGTTATAAAAAGAAATTGATATTCCTCGGTTCATGGCAACTAAAGTCCCGCTCAATCCCATAACAGTCATAAAGGTAACGTAGAATTTGCCTAACTCTTTATGCACTGCGGTACCTTTTCGACTCACCAGAATTAATGAACCTAGCGACAATCCAATCGCTCCTGAAATAATATGTACCCACACGGAAGCAATAATCATTACATCTACCCTACTAGTTACCTTGAAAACTGACTTTTAAGAGACACGTGGTAACCACATGCCCATAGTCGCAGCAAAAATTCCTACTCCTGTAATAAGCGTCACAACTAATATGCTCGCAGAGAAAGTGAATTGTTTTGCCGGAGAGCTATTTTTTTGCACGTGAAAGTAAGCTTGCGCGAGTAACAACGGGATAATATATTGCCCATATTGTAAAAAAGTCAGAAATGGACCGGTAAAAGTCTTGGGATCGAATCCAACCGGCCCTTGATTAATCATTAGCCAGAACATCAAATATATTCTAAAAAACCATACGCCGCTTACGACCAAAAACAAGCGAATCGCCCACTCGCGATGGCGCGCAAAATCTCGCTTGATTGCTAGACGCCAAGCCATAAAAGCGCATAGCATAATCAAACCAGCGTTAATACTAATACTGACTCCACCGTCACCAACCGTCCCACGGGCGATGACCATATAAATACCACCGATGCTTAAAACAAATGCGGTAACCATATAGATACGGCCATTCCAGCGGTGGAACTTGGGAAAATGCTTGCGAATCCAGGGAATAAACTGGATTGCACCGCCTAGAATAATCGTAACTGCCAGAACCAAGTGCATAGCTACAGCAATATTTCCCAAGGTATCACCGGGCACATAGCCATGAGGCAACACTTTATTCCAGGCTTCAAAGTCTCCTTTTAATCCGGCACCACCATAAAATGCGATAACATAGAAAACGAAAATAATTTGCCCCAATATTGCTGTGGCAAACCAAGTTTGGACGCTTTTGTTAACTGCACTCGCGGCAAATTTATTGAGTTTGGCTGCTTTTGAAACAGCTACACCTGCTTCATCGCCTTCGGGATCTGCCATTGGCGAAGTCTGTGAAGCTAAAACCTGTGTGTTCATTAGGCCCTCCAAAATAAAGTGAATGTTAAAAGATAAATAAACGTTTATTGGTAAAGGGCAAAGAAAGTGCCAAAACTTAACTCTTTGAATTTTATAGAGTAATTTTACTTAAATTCATAAGTGGATTATTTTGGACAGTTCAACTTGTATAATATCGAACACCAAATGTATTATTATGTACATATGATTCCGGACACTGGTTTTAAGTTGGGCGGCAAATGAAAGACAAAACCATTCTTGTTGTAGATGATGACCCAGATATTTTGATTGCTGCGGAACTATTACTTAAGCGCCAATTTGGGAATATCATCACCTGCGGTACTCCGCAAGATATCCCCGCGCAAATGGCGAGAAATAGGTTCGATGCGATTCTGCTTGATATGAATTTCTCCCCCGGCGAAAGGGATGGCGCTCAAGGATTTAACTGGCTGAAGCGGATAAAAGAACTGGATCCTTCTGCAGTGGTGGTAATGATTACTGCCCACGGAAACGTAGGTACTGCGGTTGAAGCCATAAAATATGGAGCAACAGATTTTGTTTCAAAACCTTGGCAGAATGAAAAGTTAATTGCAACTTTATCCGCTGCGGTGGAATTACATGACAGTCGAACCGAAACCAGTCGCTTGAAAGTCACTAATCAAGCATTACTGGAAGCCGCAACTGACACACAACAAAGTTTACTCGGTCAATCCAAGGCACTCAGCCAAGTACATTCGCTCATTTCCAGAACCGCGCCTACAGATGCGAATGTCTTAATTCTGGGCGAAAATGGAACTGGAAAAGAATTAGTGGCGCGTGAATTGCACAGACAAAGTCAGCGAAAAAATCAGTTGTTTATGTCGGTAGATATGGGTGCAATTACTGAAAGCTTGTTTGAGTCAGAAATGTTTGGCCATGTAAAGGGGGCATTTACAGGTGCGAATAAAGATCGCACGGGACGCTTAGTCGCCGCCAACAAAGGCACTTTATTTTTGGATGAAATCGGCAACATCCCACTCCACTTACAAGCTAAACTCTTAACTGTTTTAGAACAAAGAATGGTGACTCCGGTAGGTAGTAATCAAGCCTCTCCAATAGATGTGAGAGTGATTGCCGCGACCAATGTCAGCAAACAACATTTACAAGATGAACAACGTTTTCGGCAAGATTTACTTTATCGATTAAACACCGTTGAAATATTAGTTCCACCACTAAGGAACAGAAGAGAAGATATATTAGAAATTGCTGTTTACTACGCTCAAAAATATGCCAAAAAATACTCTCGCCCGCTCAAACGCTTTTCGGATGGAGCTGTATCAGCGATGAAACAAGATGCTTGGCCTGGTAATGTTCGCTCACTTAAACACGCAATCGAAAGAGCTACCATTTTATCGCAGCACCAAGAGATCTTAGTGCAAGATCTACAGCTTGCTAACAACACTGAAACAAAATCGGCCGCACAGCTCAGCAATTCAACTCAACTTAATAATTCAACTCAATTTAATGATAATGAAGAAACCGAAACTTATAACTACATTTCTCGAACATTAGGTCAATCAAATGACGAAGAGAACCTAAACATTGAATCAATGGAAAAGCGTTTAATCAAAAAGGCTTTGGATAAACATGAATACAACATCAGTAAATCTGCTAGTGAGTTAGGCATAACCCGAGCCACACTGTATCGAAGGATAGAGAAATATGGTTTTTAGCCTCTTTGCCGTAACAACCTTACTAAGACTAGGTCTAATATTTATCTCGCTTTTGGCACTAGTATTCGTACTCCAACTCGAAGGTTATTATGCTGTAACCTTACTGCTAAGCCTGACGACACTCGCTCTCGCCGGAGAATTTTTACATAAGCTTAATAAAAGCCATCTTGAAATGATCCGATTTGTTGATTCAATTAAAAATAGCGATTTCAGTCAAAAATTTACATCTCATAAAACATCTAAAGAACTAGAGCCTCTTTTACAATCATTTGAGTCAGCTATGCAAAAACTTCGGATGAAACGGGCTGAGAGAGAACTTGACCTTAATTATCTAACTAGCATAGTCGAGCATATTCCGCTGCCACTGATATCAATTAAAACAAGTGGAAAAATCATTCTGCATAATAATGCTGCGCGACAATTTTTTGCAGCTAGTCGTGTGGAAAATGCTGAACATTTAGACGCCTTCGGGGATACCTTCAAAACGGCGCTGCTTGCTGTTATGCCCGGAAAAAGCCAGCTCGCAGATTATCATTTTGACGGGGTCAAAAGACGCCTGACCATTTCTGCAAGTGAATTAATTATTGATGGCGAAAATGAAAAGCTGATTAGCATGCAGGATATTCAAAGTGAGCTGGACACTGCACAGCTATACGCCTGGCAAGATTTAGTAAGAGTGTTAACCCACGAAATTATGAATAGCATAACGCCTGTTGCTTCTCTCGCAAAAACAGCATCAGAACTAGTAGAGCATGCTAAAAACGGAGTTGAGTCTAATTCAAATGACATCGACATTCATGACGACCTTGACGATATTAAAAAAGCAACTGACACAGTTGCCAGTCGCTCAGAAAGTCTTAATCAGTTTGTGCAGAATTACCGTAGCTTAACTCTGATGCCAACGCCAGAAAAGAAGATCATTAAAGTATCGGATCTTTTTGTAAAGGTAACTAATCTTGTCACACCGAATTTTAACGATAATAGCATCGAATTCAGTTCATCAATAACCCCTCCCAGTTTAGAGCTAAATGCCGACCCTGACTTAATCGAACAGATCTTAATTAATCTAATTAAAAACTCTGAACAAGCGTTCAATGAATCGAGTAAAAGTACCGCCCTCCCCTCAATAGCTCTAAATGCAAGGTTAAATAAAAATGGGCACGTTGTGATCGAAGTTAAGGATAATGGGCCAGGTATTCCGGATGATATCGCTAAGGAAGTATTTGTGCCTTTTTACACAACGAAGGCTAAGGGCTCAGGTGTTGGCTTGGCGTTTACCCGACAAACAATGATTGCACACGGAGGGACCATCACCTTAGATAATTCCAGAGCAGATGAAACGAAGTTCATATTGGTTTTTTAGAACTTGAGAAACTCAAGACTAATATTGACCATTAGCGAAAAATAACACGAGAGATAAGTTTAGAAACTTCTCAATTGCTCCCCTTATTGAGGGAGTAATTGAGAACCATAATGTCTTTATTTAGCAGCCAAACTCTATCTGTTTAGGACTTGCTATTAGCCGCTTCGTATCCTTCAGGAATTTCGCACCAAGGAATATCTTCCACTCGTAAGACCTTAACTTCCCAATGCTTATTGCTAAAGCGTTTATTTTTGTCATGTTTAGCAGCGACCACATAGCGTTTACATGGCTCTGCATCAAGTTTAATATCCTTGTAGCTTAGTAACATCCCTCTTGCATTTATTCTAGTCGAGGCTAATCGAATTGTATGCTCTCCCGGCTCGATGTTTTTGACTGTATCCGAATCAAAATACATCCTGCCGTCAATACCTGTAATCATCACATTATGGCTGTCTACATCTGTGATTTTGCTTCTACTTCCGTCAATGATTGCGTAAGGTATATTAGAGCAGCCGACCACAGAAAATAAGCCTCCAACCAAAAGACTTAGTTTAAGAACCGAACTAATAGTCTGCTCAGAGTTTATCCTGGCTTTACTTGTAAGTTGTTTTTTATTCACACTAAGTTGTTTCATATGCATTTCCTTTTAGTTAATCACTTGATGACAACTTAGCTAATTTAATTGGTCTTGTTGTGTTTTTTACCGGAATAATTCGAAATCCTTCGGACCTAATTATGATAAACACCATTAGTCCGCAGTCCGCTTAAATACGATCTGCTTAAATGAGTTATCTAGTCCATCAATACTGACGGTATGTTGCCAGCCTTTTTGTTTTGCGAATTGAATCAATTGTTTTTCGTTGTACCGACTCGATTTAAAAAGAATAATGTCTCCTAGTGTCTTACTGGGCAGACTTGCGATAACAGTAATAGCTCCAGGTACGTCGCTATGCTTATCCGCAAGGGCTTCCACTTTAATTGAAGACAGTGCTTCCTCTAGACTTTCTTCGATACTGAGCGAAGCCCATACAGCACTTAACGGAACGGCGACGAGATCTTTAACGACATCTCTTTCATATTCCTTGGCAAGCATATCTAAGTCCAAATCATCTGTATCAGAAAAACAACCAACCCCAACAACTAGCAAATCATTTTCAAAAGAAACACGTTTTACACTATTAAAAAAGCTCTCTTCATCCAGATTACCTAAGGTCCCGCCAGTAATAAACCATGCCAGGTTGCCGCTACTTCTCACCGGCTCAGAGCCGTTCATTGCCATCACATCTCGGCGTAACGCTTTAACTTCAATATAATCATCGCCATCTTTTTTCTCTAGTAGCTCTTCGAGCTTAGTCCTGGAAAGCTCGAGCATCGCACTGCTTCGATCGATAAGGGTATATTGATATTGAATATTGGAAGAATTCTTATTTTCACCATTACTCTTGGCTGCTTCTAGTAAATATTTTATCAAAACAGCATCTTTACTGTGCGCGCCGCCACCAGCCAGCATAACAACACCATCACAATTGTCACTTCCGACAAACTGTTGCCATTCAGGGTGACGATTTAGCTTCAACAATCCAGTTTTGCATTGGTCAAAACCTGTGTAGAACTCATCGTTGGTAATAGAATACCAACGGTTGACGGCATCTGTATTTTGATAATACAAAGATTGATCGATATGCCCACTCGCGAGTCCTTCTTGAATTGTTGGCAAGCTTTCACTAGGAGTATAGTAGATGGGATACCACGACTTTCCGAAATTGGGAAAGAGATTGAGCTCAGGCGCTTTGACGTTTGAAATCTCTCTACTAACCGGTTCATTAATATCCTGTATAATTTTTTCCAGCGCTTCTCTAAACTCAAATTGAACGCCGCCTTGATTGAGCGCAGCAACTAATTTTTCCTTTGTCCCTACCGGCAAAACTCGGACAAATTCAGTAGCGTTAGCCTCTATGATGGTTGTTCCAGGAACAACTTCATCACAACCAAGTTGTTCACTTAACTCATAGAAAAACTGGCGATACTTGGAATTTGGTCCCACGTTAATTCGATCTTTATCAAATCGATGACCATACATTTCTAATAGACTAGACCAAGCAAATCCATAGCGAGATTCATCAAAGTTATTAGCATCCATAACAAGATCAGGAACATCATTTTGACGCATTTGTCCGAATGCGATTCTTACAATTTCCTTTTTTAACTTCCAATCTAAAATCGCCACTTATCCCTCCATTTACTGCATATTTTTTATTTTTAATAATCTTATGAGAGCGCTTGCTTTAAGCGCTTTCTTTTCCATCTTTCACGTATAAATTTTTTCCAGTACTCATCATATAGTTGGACAGCAGACCTAAGATGATTCCAATTGCAGCTTCATTTAAAAGCCGCGAGTAACCACTATATTTCCAAACCACTGCCGATAAAACACCAACTAGAATCGAAACAAGAATTGATTTATCCGTGTGTGGCAGCCCTACAATTTTAACCACCACAGGCGCAGCAAGTCCGGCCCCCATTAAAGATACCGAGCCGATTGCCAATTCAAACACTGAGCTTTCATTATTAAGAAATAGAGCGCACCCCATGGTAATAATTCCGAGGCACAATACTGTGGTGGTCATTAAAAATTTATGGCTTTTTGATTGAACGCCTTTGGGTAAAATATCATGCACAACCGACTGGGCCATTGCCACAAGTAAGGAATTGGATGTGGCAGCAATAGTTGAAAAGATATCCGCAACAATTATTCCGGTCACAATACTGCCTGCATAAGAAGCAAAAAATACACTCAAGCCGGTTTCAGGATCAGCGACATCAGGCATAACGCCTCTCAATAGCACCCCAAACAAAGTCATTGAAATCCAGGTGAATTGTATAAACCCAATGTAAATCCACTTTGCCGCCTTAGTGTCTTCAGGGCTATTGCCCGCTAAATATCGAGAAACTAATTGCGGTTGCCCCAAGCCGAATCCAATAGCAGCAAACCCAAATCCCAATACAAAAGCAATAAAAGCAAACAGACTATTTCCCGGCAGAATTTGGCTGAACGATATACCAGCATTTTCAATATTGCTTGAGAAAGTCTCTAAATCGGAAATAACCACCCACCCAATTAAGCCGATGGCGATAAAGGTACCGATTATTCGAATGATTGCTTGCACCGTATCGGCATACACTGAACCTCTGAAGCCACCAATACTACTATAGGCGACAATAAGGACCGTAAATAATAGTAGAGACGCTTGAGTTGAAAACTGAAAAGCGCCTGTTACAAATTTTTGTCCTGCGATCCATTGTGCAGTTGTATACCCGCCTAAACAGACTAGAATTAAAATAGTGACCAGAATCGATATAAACTTTGTGTATCTACCTTGTAAACCTGAACTCAGCAATTCAGATAAGGTAGTGGCTCCTGACTCTCTTCCAAAGGCATTGATTCGTTGCGGAAAAAACTTCCAGAAAATAAGATCTCCTAAGAACCAAGATATTGGCAAGAAAAGCCATTGAGGTCCGAAAGAATAACCTAATCCAACTGCACCAGTGACGATAAATCCGCTATTTGCTGTCGCGCCGGCACTTAGACCAATTAACCATTTGTTTAATTTTTCATCAGCAAGTCCTTTTCCCCTTCCTTTTGAATGCTGCCTACCCAAATAAGCAGCAAAGAAAGTCAGACTTAACGTCGACAAAAATATGATTTCAACACCAGAAATATTCCACCCCATAAATTAAACCCGTGGCCTTCTCTATAAATTATGACACCTTAAACCCCGACAACTAAATTGATCGGCGGAATCAAGCGGAAACTCAGCTGATACTATCGGAAATCGGCGGATATCGGTAGATTAGAAGGTGTTTTTATTGAAGTACCACATTGAAAAGCTTATAAGCCGCCGTAACTCAAACTTTCAATTGGCTGGTTGGACTAACTTATTGACGCTAAAGCTTGATCGCGGAGTTTCCTTCTACACGACTTAAATCCGTTCAATTACGTACCTATCCGTCAATTCCCAACCAATATTCGACTATTCTCACTATAGTGCTGTGGCCCCATAAAACAAACGGACTTTAATAATGAACAAATCGACATTGATCTTGAGCTTAATTTTTTTCACGGTAGCAATCTGCTTACCTATCCAAGCCATAGAGTGCCGAGATAACTCTCCTTGTCCTAGGGTCATTAAAACTCTATACAGCCAGGCCCTTAACGGCTCACCTGATGCACAAATTATGATTGGTAATATGTATCGTGAAGGTAAGTTCTTTAAACGAAACTCTAAAAAGGTTTTTCAGTGGTTCGAACAAGCCTCGCGCCATACGCCGATAATCACAATTCCAAACTACGAAGTGGGCATCAGCTACTTACTCGGCCAAGGTACCAAACAGCGAATATATAAAGGTATTCAACATTTGGAAAAAGCCGCTGAGGCTGGTTCGATAATTGCGCAACTTATCTTGGCAAGTGAATATCTAACAGGTAATCATGTCGCCATCAATTATAAAAAAGCGCGTTCCTATTTTCTTCAAGCCTCAAACGCAGGCGATCTGTATGCTATTTATACTTATGGAGTAATGTTAAAGCTTGGGCTTGGTGGTTCTAAGGATACGCCAAATGCTGAACGATTAATTAAAATGGCGGTCGCAAAAAATTACCCAATACCAAAACTACTGGTGAATCTCATTGAAAGCGCTAGTGACTCTATTGAACTAAAAACCGAACAACTTAAAACTTTTGCATTAAGTGAAGAGCAAAAAATACTAAGTAAGATTCAGTCTTTTTCTTTAGGAGAGTTGAATGACCTAGACAAGCTCGCTCAAATTGCAGATACAAACGAGCGTTGGTTAAGCATCAACAAAAAGAAAGGAAAAAGTTTGCCAATGTTTTTGTTTGAATATGGTATCTTATTTGAAATCTAATGAGTTAAGGCGGCTAACTTTTTCGTGTAGCAAGCAAAACATATACTCCTCTTCTCTAGCACCGGGAAGAGGAGCCACTGGCGATAGAGCTATGAGTTTCTCAATTTTCTAAACACACGATCTTGCTCGAAGTCACTGCCAATAGATTCAGCCGCTCGAGAAATCGCTTCTTTTAATTCTTCGTCCATCGTAACGCTGCTCATTACTTCAATAAGCAAAGAAGCGAGCTCAAAATCTGAACCTATATCATCGCTGGCTTTAGCAAGCAGCTTTAATAAGTGCTCACGATGTAGGTTATTAGTAATGATCGCGGCAAACGCTCTTCTCATCTCAAAGTCCGATCCTATACCGTCAGCTAAATTTAAATAGGCGTCAAAAACGTCAGGGTCAGTGCCTATTTTATGGCGTGCTTCTAAAAGTAAACTTGCCGCTTCAAAATCAGAACCGATATCCTTCGCGGCGCTGAACATTTTAACCAGAGCTCTCGAATCTACTTCTTGCTCTCGCAGCATATGAGTAAATAGACTTTTCATTTCAAAGTCCGACCCAATTGATTCTGAAGCGGCAAAAAGAGCACTACTAATCGAGCTATCAGCAGGCATATTGCTCGCGGCTAACTTTAATAAATTAGCCATTTCAAAATCGGACCCGATTTTTTTGCTGGCGGAGAAAAGCTCGCTCCACAAGTCAGCATCTTCAAGTTTTTGTGTCTTTATAAGAGATTTTAGCACCGTGCCTTGTTCGAAGTCTGAACCTAAATTTTTGCTTAAACTGATTGAGCGCTCAACATTTCTATTAGAAAGCTTAGATGACTCGAATAGTGTTACCATATAGAGCCTTTGCACATAATCACCAGTTATCAACTTAACTTCATCTAACACGCCTTCATCACCACTTTTAGCCTTGATTCTTGCTACACGTTCTTGTGCGTTAATTCCTGTTACTCTAAAAAAGCTGGGTAGAATTGAGGCAAACCATCGCTTTGCGGCGGGGTTGAATGCGCTTTTGCTACCATCTTCGTAATAACTATATTCAATGGCATCATTTCCGTCTCTTTCAATGACGATTCTCTTTTCATCTCCATCATCGACCTTAATATCGAGTCTACTATCCTCAGGAAAATCAAGAATTTCGGTCTCTTCATCGTTAAATTGAATATCACCATTCAGCTTAGCTTCAACAATCATTTTCATATCATTATTTGTATGGCTAATTGTCGTTCTAGTTACACGACCATTCTCGATACTGACATGAGAATCGCCTCGAGCGATGGTTGTTTTTGCTTGTACGGTTTGTATTGAAAGCCCAGGCAAAGTCACTAAAACACAAAGACTTAAACAAGCGCTAACAAAAATGGACAGCAGACTGGAAGGTTGCTGTGATTTACCTAATAGCCCCTCTACTCGAGTTAGCAAATTACTTTTATTTGATTTCATTGCAGGTACCCATTCTATTTGACTGGAATTATAAGATTGTTTGGCGTTAATTTGGTTTTGGGCGGTAATAGCAAGCGCCTCCGCGAGCGCCCGAGGGTCGCCAGTCCACTGGGCTGCCAACTTATCACTTTGCTGTTCAGCAATTTGATAAAGTTGTTTTATCAACAAATTGTTTAGCGGTTGAATAAATAAAATAGCTTGTAAAAAAGCATAAAACTTAAGCCACAAATTATCTTTTCTCACCAGGTGTGCGAGCTCATGAGCCAATGCAGCTTGAACTTGATGTGTCTTAAATTGCCTCGAAAAATTCGCCGGTAATACAATTTCTTTTCTGTTAAGTACGATGGGAGAATTCAAATTTTCCGACTCAGTTAAAACAAGCTCATCAAGCTTAGCGGGCTTTAACAAAGCCATGATTTCCAAAACCGACAAGTCGGTAACTTCGTTTCTCTGACCTAAGAACTGATGCAGTTTAACTAGTCTAGAAACTCGCAAACAAAGTGCTACGACCGCTATTAATGCCCAGACATAAACAGCAAGTTGGGCTAGGTCAACACGGCCTAAAAGCATCTTTAAACTTGCTAAGTTAACTTCTTTAGAGCCAGTTTCCGGCGACTCGGTGTGAGCATTTACTGCGGCTTCTCGATTGGCTCCGTTTGACTGATTTTGTAACTTGGAAGCTTTTACTCTTTCGTTTATGTTAGATACGTTTTTACTATTTAAGCTTGCGATTTTACTGTTAGTATCTTGATGAGTAATTTGGTCGGGACTAGGTGAACCAATTTCGGATAAATTTTGACCCTGCTGGTTTCGCTCGATATTCCATTGAAAAGTCATGGAGCTTTCTGTTTGGGAAAAAAGCCTGAAGTCAGAGACAAAAAGAAGTGCACTAACGATCCCAGCTAACAGCGCAATACGGGAGATATACTCTCCGCGAGTATCAGGCTTTAACCAGCTAAACTTGAACGCAACTAAAGCTGCGCCAACGAACAAGCTACTATGGACCCAGTAGTTAAGCAGGAACTCTCCTATAAAAATTACGCTGTCATTCATTAGTTTTTCCTTCTTGTGCATTTCCCTGCTGGAGCAGCTGTTGAATTTTGTCGAGATCGTCCTGATTTACTTCGTCTTGAGAAACCAGATGGTGTACCAACTCACTCGGATTATCATTGAATAGATTAGAAAGCAGACTGGAAAGCATCGAAGTTTTCGTTTCTTGCTCACTTATTAGCGGGTAGTAAAGCAATTGACGCCCGTCTTTTTCATAACCGACAATATTCTTTTCAGCCATTCGCTTTAATAAAGTAGCGACGGTAGTTAGCGCCATCTCTTTTTGTTGATTAAGCAACTGGTGCGTGTCAGCTACGCTTAATTTACCTTGCTGCCAGAGTACTTTCATTACCATCAATTGCAGATCGCTCAACTTAACTTGAGTAGATTTCTGCACTTGTTTGTGATTTTGACTGCTCTTTTCAGCAGACTGATCTGAAGACTTCAAACTCGATACCCATTAAAAACTACAAGTGTAGTTAAACTTAATACTACAACTGTAGTTTGTCAACAGGTTATTTGAGAAGATGCGTGGCTAAATGTTACCAGATACGTCGAAAGATGCCTGGATCTTATTCAGACTAACCAAGCTCCTGTAGCTCTAAACTATTAGTTTTTAAAGATTTCTGAGCTTCCTGCACCGCATGCAATAATTGATTTCATCATCTGTTCTACGCTTGCATCAGGATAGTAGGTGACCATTTTTTCTGGAACATGATAAATATTTCCTGAGGTTGGGTTGGGCCCGGTCGGCATGAAAAAAGTCACAGTGCCGTCGGTGTGTTTGTCGGTCACAATTCCGGTTACGGTCGTCTGGCAACTCTCTCCGAACAATTGCACCCTTACTACCTCGCCTTTTGCAAAGGGTGATGATTTTGCATCACCGAAAACTTGGGTAACAATTTCCTTAACTAACTTGTATCCCGGAGCCAATCGAGCTAGATATTTATCAAAATGATTGTGTAACCAGCGACCTAACCCGGTGGCCACAAAAGTGCCCACGGCGAAACACAGGGCTAAGATTAGAGCGATAACAATAACATCTGCGCCGAGTTCAGGCAGGCCATACTCGGCAATTAATTTATTGGTAATTGGCTGGATAAGATCAGTGATACTAAGGAACATCCAGCGAAACAAGAATCCAACGATAGCTATCGGCAGTAATACTACTAACCCGCCGAACAGCGCTTTTCTAATAAAGAGTTTAAGTTTGTTCACAGATATTCCCTATATTTTCTGTATTTTGCTACACGTCTGAATTTTGATAAACATGGGGTGAAAAGCTCGTTTATCAAGCATTATTAGGAAATTGTTACATTTCACTTAAATACTTAATGAGTTTCTGCGGAAAAAGATATAACTCGATTCCGACCGGAATCTTTAGCTTGATAGAGAGCCTTATCGGCGTTATCAATCAATACATTGGAATTTAATGACGACTCGGGCACCATACTTGCGACCCCGATGCTCACGGTAACACTTATTTCGATTCCCTCGAATACAAACGCATTATTCTCCAATGCACCACGTATATCCTCTGCCAACTTGACCGCTTCATCAATTTTGGTATCACTCAGCAGCACCGCAAATTCTTCACCGCCGAAACGAGCGATTACATCAGTTTTACGCTTAGCGTGTTGATGAATAACATTGGCTATATAGACGAGGCATTCATCACCAAACAAATGACCGTGCTCATCGTTAATACGTTTAAAGTGATCTGCATCGACTAATAATAGTGACTGTTCCTGTTTGTATCGAATTCCTTGATTCCATTGAAAATCAAAAGTTGTATTGAAATGACCCCGATTATAAATCAATGTCAATGGGTCAATCTTGTTTAACCGCTCAAGCTCCTTACGCTGGGCATCGAGCTGAATCTCAATCCTAAACGCTCTCATGTATTCCTTGTGCGAGCGCATCCCTAACATGATCAAGTAGGCAAAGTAGATGGTGATCAAAACAGCTAAAGAATAGTCGAGGTTAACCATCAAACTGGCTATCACGCCCGGCACTAATATTAGACTAATATTGGATATCGCTAACCCGACTCTTGGATTTAAGGCACTTAAAGCACCGCTAGAAAGTCCGCCAATCGCTAGTACTAGCATAAAACGGACATCATCCATACTATCGTCAGCAATGACTAAGTAAAACAGCAGCCCCCAAACCATCGCCTGCAAAAGCGAACAGATTGCAAAGTAAATTTGCCAACTCTTTGGACTGTTGCGATACCACCTTTCAGTGTTTCTAGCTTGCAGCCAGCGCAGCAAACTTAACCCGGCTAAGACCGCTGAAATGCCCCAACTTATCATTGGAGCACTCTCATGAAACCCAGTAGGCAAAAATATTAAGGGCCAAAGAAAGGCGTATATTACGATACCAGGGAGGGAGCGACTCAGCATATCCATATCTATACGTTTTTGGATACTTTGGTTTTGCTCGTCGATTGTGTTGACTGTACTCATTGTATTTTTATTATTTAATGGAGTTCTTAATCTGCGCACCGCACTTTGGTCTATTCTCATAAGTTTATTTGCGTACCTTTATGAGAGAGGTACTTCAATTCGGGGACTAAGAGTAGTTTAGTACAAACTCTCAGAGCCTATAAAATCCTGGTTAACGGGCTGGGTTAGTATGCTTGAATGTTTATCAAGATAAAACACCAATGCCACACTATTTAAGATAGATCATCTCGAGAGAGTTAACTAGATTTTACTTTATTTGATGCATTTCAGCTTAACCGAAATAGTTCACTTTATTTGAAACGTGAGGTAAAGGCGAGTGAGAGATGGACAAAAACTCCTAGCGGGAAATATCAGAATTACTCATCGCGAATATCAAACTGTTTTTTTAGTTCGTTTTTTAGCTTAAATAGCTGCTTGAAATGCTGGCCAGAATTATTGGTCATTTCTATCGCCAGGGACTCGACACGTGCATCATCTCGATCAGAGTCAAATTTGAGCAAGAGTTGGTTAGTTGCAGAAATCTCGTCGGAACACCACACTGAAGACTTACCATCAAAATTATAATATTCCCAGATTCCTGAGTTTTCGGCTAACGCAAGGCGGGTTGCTATAAGCTCTACCAGTTCGTCTGAAAAATTGAATGTTTGCCAACCTTGGGCAGGTTTAAAGTACATAGTTTATTTTGTTGTTAATCTTTACTTTCCTGTTAAGACCGCAATTGTATCTCAATGTTACCTTCAACTTTGTTAACCCATCCTCAGAATGGATACCCTGTTTATACGTGGCCAATCACATGCTCCTATTTCCGCCTATTGAATAAATACCCCCAAAATAGATTAACGGTCGAAAATAAGATATCAACGTCACAATTTGGTACTTTTGTACTATATTGATCAAGCACTTCATGTAGACTAGACTAATTCGAAATAAGAATTAAACAATATTATTAAGGTACCCAAGAGTAATACGATGTCACAAGTTAGCAGCTTACAATCACTCGACCTCATTCTCGAAGACGTATCTGCAGAAATTAATCTTGCGATTAACTCATTAGACAACTATTCAAAATCTTATAAGAATCTGAAATCCTTAAAAAAATCTATTGCTCACCTACAAAAGCTGAAGGGTGTTTTTACACTGTTGGAAATGCAAGGTGCGCAAAGACTCGTTGGCGATGCAATTGGCTTGCTCAAGAGCATTACTAAACGTAAGCCAACTAGCCGAGCAGCCCTGTTAGAAACAACCTCAACTTCGCTTGCCAGATTAATGCGCTATAGCGAACATATTAATCATAAACCCTGCGATATCCCACAGTTGCTATTGCCTTCGATAAATGACTTAAGGCAGTGTGCCAATGTTCCGGTACTGGGGGAATCGGTGTTTTTCATTCCAGACGGAACACAGCCTCGAAATGAACAAGGCTTAGTCTTAGTCACTAGTGAAGAAAGCGCAACCGCGTCACGTCATTACCGGCAAATGTACCAAATCGGTCTTATCGAAGTTTTACGCAAAACTAACTTAACCGGTGGTTTAAGGATGATGCAAAAGGCTTTGGTCAAGTTGGATAAGGAATGTCCGCGCCCTCACAGTCCTAACCTCTGGTGGATTGCCGAAGCCATGATTCAGTGTTTTATAGATGAAAAGCTCGCAATGACCCGGGCCAGACTGAAGCTATTTTCTCGTATCGACCGACAAATTCGAAAAGTCGAAAACAAACGCGAAAACCTGCTCGACGATAATAAATTGGAAATGCGATTACTGACGAAAGAAATGCTATACCTGACTTCAATTAGCGGCTCTAAATCTAGTTTGGTAACTTCTGTTTTAAACCATTTTGAAATCGTTGGCACAGAAATCACTGATGCCGTATTAAGAGAAGAAATGGAAGAGTTGCGTGGTCCGAGTGATCAAGACTACAAGTCAATTGCTGAAGCTCTGTTAACCGAAGTGGATAACATCGAGAGTATTTTGCGCAATTGCCAAGAGCATGCATTGGATGCGGAAGAAATGGATGCAGCCAATAAGCAAATGAACAACCTCAACAACTTGCTCAAAATACTGCAAATTGACGATCAGTCTGTTAGGTTAAGCGTCGCCATCGACTTAATGGAAAAGGCGCAAAGCGAAGCTAAACTACTCAGTGCTAAGGATTTTAATATTTTGTATATAGTGCTTGATAGTATAAGAAAAGCACTAGACGATATAGAAGTAGAGAAGTTATCCGGTAAGACCTCAAATCGTCGCAAAAAACTGAACAAAGCAGAGCAACAATTCTGGGAACAAACCAACCAAAGTATCAAAGCTTTGATGCAGTGCTTTACCCGCTTTACCAAAGAAAATAAAAAGGCCCTGATCCTTAAAGAAGCGCCGGGCCTGTTGGACGACATTGCCACTGGATTCGCCAAATTAAAAGTAAGTGGCGTCGAAAACATTATTAGTGGTTGTAGTGTATTTATACAGCATCACCTAATTAAGAATCCACACAGCACCAGTGATGATGCGCTAAATTTGTTTGCCGATACTTTAGGAAGTTTGGAATTCTATTTGGAAACGCTAAAGTTTACCGCAACCCCCAGTTCTCGAATTCTTCAATTTGCAGACAATAGCTTGTTGCAACTCAACCGAACTTATCAGAAATAAATTCTAACGCTTTGTACTCAAAGGTTTGATTATCTTGATTTATACTTAGGTGATTGAAGTTGACTGAGTCCGCCTTCGACTTTTAAACTTCTCAATGGTTGAGTAATTCCGGAGTAATCAAAAACAGTGCTAAAAAAAATTACTTTGTTCTTTGAACAGTTTATCGAAATTTCCAGTGCCGATGAAACAACAACGGAGCACTCGCTGAACCTCGCCATTGCTGCAGTCCTGCTGGAAATGACGACTATTGATAATGAAGTCTCTAAGCTAGAGATCGACCAGGTTAACACCATTTTAATGGAAGAACTCGGCATTACTGAGCAAGAAATAGAAGAACTAAAACAATTAACCAAAGACGAATTGGAAAACGCCACGGATTACTACCAGTTTACCTCGCTAATCAATAGTCACTTCGAAATGCCACAGAAGCTCCGAATAATTGAATACTTATGGCGAGTAGCCAATGCTGACGGCAGGATCGACCATCATGAAGAGCACTATCTTAGAAAAATTGCCGACTTACTTTTTGTTCCTCATAGCGAATTTATAAAAGCCAAGTTAAAAATATTGGCGGTCGAGTAATCTGGTCAATTTTTAGCGTATTACCAAGGTTCGTTGGCCTTTCGACGGTGATGAATAAGGCAAGCTTAACAAGATCTAGAAATGCTTGGTAACTGAGAACATCAGTTCGTAGTCCTTACAAGGATGGCTCTTAACTTTGTTCATTCCCCAAGTTTCAACTGTATTGTGTTCCTTTTCATAAATCGAATACCCCTTAATCGTTAACCGATAAATGGCCGGAATAGTGTCTTTATAGCGGTCAAATCTCTTCGGGCCCATTGAGTGCCTATAGCCCACTTTTTTATCTGAATAACTTCTGCCACCTGAGGCAAATGATATTTGCGGAGCAAAATTTGCAGGTTGAGTTGGATCAAATTGGGGACCTTGATTAAATCTCACCTCAACAGAAGGTCCAAAATCAAATCTATGCTTTAAGCCCACCGAAAATTTCGAGTCAGGTTCAAAATTTGTCCCCCCAGAGAAATTTATCTTATCTGGGGACTTATCTACGAATAGTTTTGTTTTACCGCCAAAATCCAGGGGTTTTTCGCTTGCCAGCGCAGGACATACGGGCGCAGCCGCAATTAATAGACCAGCAACAGCGGAACGAAGCCACTTTTGTTTACAGAGAACCTGGGTTAGTTGAGTACGAGTGATCAGTTTTTGGCTTACAAGTACTTCGCCTAGCCTTTTCCCCTCTTGTTGTTGTACCTGCAGCGCTAATTGTAAATCCCGTTCCGTTATCAGGCCTTTCTCGACCAGCAATAGACCAAGACGGGATGTCTCCTTTGAACGCGCTCCATCTGACATACCAAATTCTCCTCAAAACACCTGCTCAGTACCTGCCCAGCGGCTCCTAAACAAATCTATATCTCTAAAGTATATATTATCAATTTAGCAATGGGGGAAGGACATCCGATAAAGGCCATAATTTGTCGAATTTTTCTAAACATCCCTGCCCTTAAGCTGTTTCTTTTATAAACACAGATAATTAGTTTGAACGGCTCCCAAAAACATCTAGCTTAGGTACACCTACTAATGAAAGCCGGAGTTAATAGTTTCTCGACGGCATTCAAACCGCTAATGAACCAAATTCAACAGCAATTCGATTTAATTTCAACTAGGCTTAGTATCAAAGATCAAAAATTTTAACTCTTATCTGATGCCTTATAAGCTTCTGATTTTATTAGTTTTAATCGTTAAAAGTGGAATTGCCTATGGACTTGAAAAAGTTACACTGCAATTAAAGTGGGAACATGAGTTTCAATTTGCCGGTTTTTACGCCGCAAATTGGCAAGGATATTATCGCCAAGCGGGGCTAGAAGTTGAAATATTACCCGCGGTTAAAAAAGATGGCAGTATTGTTTCACCGTTAGACGAATTAACCTCTGGAAATGCCCAGTTTGCTATTGGCTCACTTGATATTTTAACCGGGCAAGATTCGGGTGCATCACTAGCAGTTCTAGCCCCAATATTTCAGCGGAGCCCAAGTGCGGTTTTTAGTTTAGAGCAAACTCCAATCAGAAACTTATCTGAGCTCGCTAAACTCAAAATTGCTGCCGTCGACAATGATGCAACCAAAATCGAAATTATTGCTCTATTTAAATCTCGTGGCTTTGATATCTCCAAAATAGATTTTGTTGATGAACCTGTCACAATTGAAACACTCATTCAGGGCAAGGCCGATGCAATCGTTACTTATGACATTTCAGCCAAGGTCCAATCGGAAGAAAAAGGAGTAAAATTAAACCGCCTCCACCCCGCTGATTTTGGTTTAAGATTTTATGGTGACACGCTATATACGCGAAAATCGTTTCTTAAAGAGAATCCTGAGCTGGTTGAAAAATTTGTTGACGCTTCAATTTTGGGATGGAAGTTTGCGCTAAAAAATAAAAGAGAAGTTGCCTTTCAAATTGCAAATGAATTAGAGCGACATCAGATCTTCTATAAAGATCTATTTGCCTATAATCTGGCTTTCTCAACTTTGATTGATGAGCTAATTGACTATCCCAGAACTCCGCTCGGTCACTCCAATACAGATCGTTGGTTTACCATGAATGAGCGACTTAGGTCGATTGGTATTGTTAAATCAACTCTAGACAAAAATGCACTATTTGAATCAATTAGTGAAGACAGCAGCTATTCTTCATTAGTTAATCTACTGATAACTATTGTCGTCTTGCTGCCTCTCGTATTTATTTTCTGGTATAAACGCCAGCTACCGCTAACACTCCTAACAATCGTTACTTTAGCTGCTACGACCGAATACCAACTTGAAGAAATAATCAAAAATGAACGAGAACAGTTAGAAAAACTCAACTTAACCCGCCATCTTGCTTCTGTTAGCGCAAAGCTTGAAGGCAACCTAAGAACAAACTTATCCATGATTAATGGATTCGCCGCTTACATTTCCGCTTCACCAGATTTAACCAGGCAAGATTTTGACAATTATGCAGGAGAGCTATTTAAGAAAGAACCGCTTCTCATCAATTTTGCCGCAGCGAAAGATTTGGTAGTTAATTTTGTTTATCCCCTAAAAGGCAATGAAAAAGTCATCGGGCTTGATTACAAACAAAATAAAGCGCAAAGAGAAATGGTTATGCAAGTTGCAAACACCGGACAACTTTTGGTCGTAGGGCCAATTGAATTGATTCAAGGAGGAAAGGCATTTATTGGTAGAGCTCCAATTTTTACCGGCTCAGACTCTGAACGACGATTTTGGGGCATTATTTCGGCACCTCTTGACGCTGACGATCTATTTAAACGCTCAGGAATTTTCGGTTTAGCCAGTGAAGCTAACCTGGCAATGAGAAGCTTTGACTCTCTCGGAAATCAAGGTCCTGTCTTTTATGGCGACAAAAATCTATTTGAAGCCAGTAACAGTGTACAATTTGTTATCAGCGTTGGCGGCGGAACCTGGCATTTGGCTGCAACGGCCAAGAATATGGCAGAGGCATCTTCCTTCACTCTCACGGTATCGAGATTAGCGACAGTCGCTCTAACAATTTTGATAGCAAGCTTTGCTATCTATAGATTTAAACAGGAAAAAGAGAAACTAGCTTACCAAGCAACCATCCGCAATCACCGTAGACTATTAGAAAAAGTTGGTAGCGTCGCCAAAATTGGTGGTTGGAAAGTTGATGAAAATTTAAATATTTGTCAGTGGTCAAAACAAACAGCTATAACGATACAAAAAGAACCAAATTATAGTCCCCGAAAACTCCAAGACTTGCGCCCTCTTTTTGAGGGTGAAGGATTTTTTTTATTGGAGTCAAGTATCAAGAAGGCTTTTAATGACAAACAACCTTTTGATATAGAGCTTGAATTGAAAAGCCAATCATCCCCAATTTGGACTCGAGTGATTGCCCAGTTTTCTTCCAGCAGTGAGGGCAAATATGTTGTCACCGGAACAATACAAGATGTCACGGAGAAAATTGTCAGCGCCAAGTTAATTGAACACCAGGCGACCTACGACGCCCTGACAGATTTACCAAATCGAGTACTGTTTAATGATCGCCTTAACCATGCAATCGAAGATGCTAAAAGAGAAAAGGAAATTGTTGGCGTATTGTTTATTGATATTGATAGGTTCAAACCTGTCAACGATAACTACGGTCATTCGATAGGTGACAAACTATTGATAGAAGCCTCAAAGCGTATTCTAAGTTGCGTTAGAGATTCTGACACGGTTTCTCGTCTGAGCGGTGACGAGTTTGGCGTAATCCTTCCCGGGCTTAAGGACTTCAACAATGCCCTTAAAATAACTGAGCAAATCATTTCCAAAATGGAAAAGAACTTTGCCATAGGAGAAGTATCAATTCATTGTAGTGCGAGTATAGGCATCTCTCTCTTCCCAAGTGATGGCCAAGACGCACAGTCGTTAATTAGCAAAGCTGACCAAGCGATGTACGAGGTTAAAAACAGTGGTCGCAATGGTTGGCAATTCTATACTCGAGAAATGCAAGAGAAATCTGAGTATCGACACAGGCTATTAACTCAGCTTATTGAAGCAATTAACAGTAATCAACTCACACCGTACTTCCAACCCATTGTTAATTTACGCAATAACAGTATTGAGAAATGTGAAGCCTTAGCTCGCTGGATTAATAACGAACAAAAATTCATCTCACCCGGAGAGTTCATACCACTCGCAGAAGAGTCTGGGCTTATTAACAAAATAGACCTTATGATTCTTGAGAAAGCAATTGGTTGGCTAGACTATCTAAACGAACAGGGAAGTAATATCGAGCTTTCGATTAATGTATCACCGAGGCTCTTCCACACCAAAGACAAAGCGCTCCAAAACTGGATGGAGTGTATCGAATTATTAAGTAAAAATACCCGCTTAACAGTAGAAATTACAGAGCGTTTATTAACTGATGATACAGAAAAAGCCCTCGGTGTTTTGAACAGACTCAAAGAATTTGGCGTCAAAATTGCGATAGATGATTTTGGTACAGGTTATTCATCACTAAGCTACCTGGTTAAATTTCCAGTCGACATTATTAAAATAGACCGAGCATTCGTAGAGAAAATTAATCGCGATGAATCAGGCAACGCATTGATTGAAACTATTCTCGTAATGGCGAAACGGCTTAATATGAAGGTCATTGCTGAAGGAGTTGAAACTCAAGAACAATTAGAGTTTTTAACCTCTCACGGATGTGACTTTGGGCAAGGTTACCACTTAGGAAAACCAATGGATAAAAATGATTTTCGAGATTACGTTACAAAGGAGTTTGTATGAAAAGCGTTCGAATTACATTAGTGTTATTAACTACTGTTCTGTTTAGTGAAAGTACATATGCCGCTAATTTTAGGGACGGAAGCTTGTCCTATCTAATTGGGGATAACTATACAGTTGAACCTGAAGAGCAACAAACAATTACCTTTGAGTATGCTGCTGCTTGGGACTGGGTGGATATGTTTTTATTTATCGATGCCAAAGACTTTGACAACGGTGATAGTCGCTATGGTGAATTTTCCCCGAGAATAAAAATAATGGATTTCGAAGGAGGTGGTTTGCTTAAAAAGCTGACCTTCGCGACCACTTTTGAAAGGGGCTCGGGCGGAGTTGAATCTAATCTTTATGGACTAGGCTTTGACTTTAATACCTCTTTTTTCCATTACTTTAATGCCAACCTTTACCAACGCGATGACCCGGATATTTCGGGTAAAGGCTATCAATTAACCGGTGTTTGGTCGATGGATACGAAACTGGGAGGTGTTCCACTAATAATTGACGGATTTTTCGACTGGACTTTCTCGAGTGATGAAACAGAAGAGAACTTACATTTTAATCCGCAAATCAAGATTGACATGCAACAATGGCATGGTGGTAATCACAAGTGGTACTTGGGCATCGAATATGACTATTGGTCGGACAAATTTGGTATTCCTGACAGCAACGCTTTTGAGACCAATCAAAATACCTTTAGTTTTTTAGTCAAATGGCACTTCTGAAAATTAATTATTTGATACTAGTCTAAAGCACAAGCTATCATCGACATATTAACCCTCGCGAAATTATTTTGATGATAGCTCCCAAAGGCCTGATTTTCGATCTTGACGGCACACTAGCCGATACGAAGTTAGACTTTCCAAGAATATGTGAAGAAGCAGGTGTAGCACCAGGTACACCTTTACTGGAATATTGTGAGTCGCTTGAAGATAAAGTAAGAGCTAATAAGATTTACCAGATCATTGAAAGGCATGAGGTAGAAGGAGCTTATCGGTCGAACTGGATAGACGGTGCGGAAAATATGCTGCATTCCTTAGTTGGCCTTAGAATCCCCCTCGCCATTGTTACTCGGAATATGCGAGCCGCGGTATCAATCACTATTGAAAGACTGAATATTCCAATAGACCTTATTATTACGCGTGAAGACTGTTTACCCAAACCACATCCAGAAGGATTACTAAAAGTTGCCGAACAATGGCAAATCACACCCAAAGAACTTGCTTACGTTGGTGACTATAAATTTGACCTTATGGCGGCTAAAAATGCAGGGATGCGCGCTATATTGCTGTCGACTAAACGAAATGCCGAATTTCACACATTGGCAGATTGGGTAATTGATGACTTTTCGGAACTATCCTCTATTTACTCGAATTAAAGCAGGCAATTATCACTTTCACTACCCAACTTGTGTTGCTTGAAGAAATCAACTAGTTCAGGGAAAAACTCATCAAAATCCCTCCTTAGTTGTTCATAGTTATTTTCTACGCTCGAAACATAGCTTAGTGTTGTTTCCCGAGCAATAATTCTAGGTGACAAACGCTTATCCATTCTTTTTAGTGTTTCTACAAATCCCTCAAAGGTCACATAAGTAGTTAATTGATTTGATTTTACCAGCCTATGTACGAATTTTTTTGCATTATCGGGATATACATTTGAAGTGTAAATAGCGCCAGAACCAAACTTTTCAATAAAATGATCGATTGGTAACTTTGAATAGCTCTCCCATGAGTTAGACAAAAAATGATCGTATAAGACGTCTACGACAACTCCTTTTAAGTAACCTTTTTTTCCTAACCTAGATTTGCTAGCAGAAATAACAGGATGACTGTCCGTATAAACATCTATAGCCTTATGCATAGAGATACCATCAATGAGCGATTGGCTGGCCGTGTTCCATGCAACTCCCTTGAGTGGATCTGCTAGCAAGTTTCCAAGCTGATACTCTATGTTAAGTTTGGAGAGAAGTATGTGGGATAGCCAATTCATCTTTCTAATTAACTTATGTAGTTAAACAAAGTTCTCATAAC
This sequence comes from Kangiellaceae bacterium, assembly GCA_026196875.1. Taxonomy (GTDB): domain Bacteria; phylum Pseudomonadota; class Gammaproteobacteria; order Enterobacterales; family Kangiellaceae; genus Aliikangiella. The sequence continues at coordinate 18,305 of JAPHTP010000010.1, read as the reverse complement.
TCAACGCGTGTTCGAACTTGGCCAACTGATTACTTCCCGCCGGCCAAATCGATAAATGTTCCCGTAGCATAAGAAGCCTTATCTGATAAAAGCCAGGCAATAGCCTCAGCGACTTCTTCCGGCTGCCCTCCTCTTTGCATTGGGATCTGAGAACTCAATCGTTCAACCCTATCTGGCTCTCCACCATCAGCATGCATTTCAGTATAAATAAACCCAGGACGAACACCATTGACGCGAATGCCCTGTGCAGCAACTTCAGCAGACAATCCTTTTGTTAATGTATCCATAGCACCTTTTGAAGCGGCATAGTCAACATATTCGAAAGGCGATCCACTTTTAGCAGCCAAAGAAGAAACGTTAACAATTGCCCCCCCACTTTTCATTCTCTTAACCGCTTCACGACAACATAGAAAACAACCTGTGACATTAATCTTCATGATTTTCTCGAATCGCTCAGGTTCGATATCCACTAACGCCGACTGTTTAAATAAAATTCCCGCATTATTTACTAAATGAGTGATGCTTCCCAGCTCTTTTTCCGCAATATCAAACAGCTCTATAACGTCAACTTCGTTAGATATATCCGCTTGAACAGCAATAGCTACTCCACCTTCATTTTCTATTTGTGCTACTAACTTGTTAGCACTTTCTTTGTTTGCAATATAATTAACGCAAACTTTATAGCCGTGCTTAGCTAACAATAAACAAGTCGCGGCCCCTATCCCTCTTCCACCGCCAGTTACGATCACAACCTTATTATGCATTGTTCTTACCTATAGTATTTTCCTAAAACCTAACTCATTTTATCTATTGCACTTTGTCGCCAAGTTTCAGGCACAATAAAGTATAGGTCTTTTCGCTGATAAACTGCTTGTTTTGGAATAAAGCTTCCAATTAAAACGGGCCGATTAGCCCCTTGAATAATCTCATGTACTCGCTTAACCGTTAGCTCACTTCTCAAACATTCATCGGTTTCGACCTCAACTTTCAGAGGGGATAACCAAAAAGGCTTTTCGATAACTTGCCAAAATACTTCTCTCGATATCAAAGAGTCTAAATTATCGGCCGATGTCCAATACCCTCGATTATGTTCGTTATTGGAATTCTCTGGCGGTTTCATTGATTCGTCTAGTGGATAAAACAAATAGCCGAGCAAGCAAATTTCGGAGTTAAGTTCTTCAATACCTTGTTCAGATAAAAGTTCCTTTCCGCGACGGGACTTGGATAGCTGCGACTGAAAGTTAATCAGTTTGTCTAACTTCAAATCCAAACGGTCGTTGATGTTAGGGCCTACCCAGCAGTCAGTTGAGGAAAAATCAGCGTCGGTATTGCGGTCTATTTCCGGTACGCCTAAATAATATTTCACTGCGACTTCCAGATGTCGAAAGCTCTTTCGCCGAATATTTTCGTAAATAAAATCAAATTCTCCAAGAGTCTGTTTATCTTGGATCACTTGCAAATTTTTAACAATTAAATTTGTGTAGGGTGAGTAAGAGAGGTAAAAATCCCACAAGGCCTCGAAATAGGTCCCAAGCATTTTCATATTCTTATTTTGAAAGTGCTCAAAGAGCTTTGATTCTATCTGCTTTGAATTTAACCAGCCATCATTCCAATTCGACTCAAAACTAGTTATAGAACTTTCCATAATTGGCGCAGAGTGATGCAGCCAATGCAAATCAGAAAGTATTTGTTGAATTTGAATTTCATGAGGATCTTCCACTTATCATTTCCAATAACTATGGTTTCACAGCGACGGTTATTTCTAGCAACAATAATTTCTAGCGATTTAGCGTCAAGTACTCTCATTTTTTCGAAGTCAAATGAGTTGAAGCGCTGTTAAGAATTACGGCTATGATAAGATAAAAAGCTAGCGCCGTCACCAGACGGCGCTAGAAGGCTTAGCAACTGACCACCAGTATTTATTATTAAGCTTGAACTCTATACCCAGTAGTTCCAGCTTTAAACACAAGTGGCCCCGAGGCTGACGACAACAGCCTCAAGTGCTCCACGCAAGTGCCTGTTACAGAAATCTTATAATCAAAGATCTCTTTGTGGCTTCAAATTCATTCGGACACGGATATCGAAGCACCATAAGTCCTGCGAATAAATTTGATCTACAGATTTAGTCTAAAAAGCTCCTTTTTTATTGATGTTAAACGGCCTCTTCTAAGCGAGTATCGGCTTGTTTAACGTTTGAGAAATCCCACTCATTAATGTTGTTGGCCTGGCTCGCAGCCATTAAAGCTAATGTGGTATCCAACATGCGATTCGAAAAACCCCATTCGTTGTCATACCACGCCATCACTTTGACTAGCCGACCATTAACTTTGGTTTGGCTAGCGTCAAAACATGAAGATGCTGGATGATGATTAAAATCGATGGAGACTAATGGCTCATCATTGTAATGCAGCACCCCGGCTAAGTCGGCAGACGCAGCTTGCTTGATCAACTCATTCACCTGGCTGACACCGGTATCATTTTTGGCAATAAAATTAAAATCTACAAGTGAAACGTTTGCAGTTGGAACTCTTACAGCTAAACCATCCAGCTTTCCGTCCAATTCTGGTAGAACCAATCCTACAGCCTGCGCTGCACCAGTTTTAGTTGGGATCATTGACGATGTAGCCGAGCGAGCTCTGTAAATATCTTTATGCGCCATGTCGATCAGATTTTGATCATTGGTATAAGCATGTACCGTTGTCATTACGCCCTTTTCAATGCCGATTGAGTCATTAAGAACTTTAGCAATAGGCGCGAGGCAATTTGTTGTGCAGGAAGCGTTGGAAATAATTTGGCTTTCTGCGGTTAACACCTTATGGTTGACGCCGTAAACAACAGTCGCATCAACATCAGAACCCGGCGCCGAGATAATAACTTTCGTCGCTCCTGCTTCAATGTGTTTGTTTGCCGTTTCTCTAGTGCGGAACACTCCGGTACATTCGTAAACTACATCGACTTGCAAAGCACCCCATGGTAGCTTCGTAGGCTCAGTTTCATTGAATACTTTAATGCGATCGCCATTAACTAACATGTCCCCGTCTTCTACTCCAACCTCAGCATTAAATCTGCCATGAATGGAATCATATTTCGTTAAGTGAACATTGGTTTCAAAACTACCCAAGTCGTTAATTGCAACGATTTGAATTTTTTCTCGCTTATTAGATTCATAAAGTGCTCGAAGTACGTTTCTTCCAATTCGGCCATAGCCGTTAATTGCAACTCTTATCATTTGTTTCTCCCAACTCATAAAATGAGTACCTGTTTGGTTTGTTTGCCTGATTCTTATAGATATTGAATTTTCAAAGCTTCCTTAACTGTGTAGCAGATCTAGCAAGCTCAGTAATTGCATGCCAATCTTTTTGCTTAATTAAACTTTTATCCAACATCCATGTTCCACCAACGCAAGCTACATTACTTAGCGCCAAATACTCAGGAGCGTTGTTTAAGTTAATACCACCGGTTGGGCAAAAAGTAATCTGTGGCAACGGCCCCGCTAATGCCTTTAGCATTTTAATCCCGCCTGACGCTTCAGCCGGAAAGAATTTTTGACAAGTATACCCTTCTTCTAGTAATTGCATTGCTTCACTTGGAGTAGATGCACCTGGTAGTAAAGTTACTCCTTCAGCGACAGCCGCTCTCAATAAGTTATTAGTTACGCCTGGACTAACCATAAAATCTGCTCCGGCATCAATAGACTGTTTAAGCGTGTTCAAGTCAGTCACAGTTCCCGTACCGACTATTGCTTCTTTTATGTTCTGCTTAATAAGCGTTACGGCATCGATAGCAACAGGAGTACGTAAAGTGATTTCGAGCACTTTTAATCCACCATCCACTAGAGCAGAAGCCAGCGGCAACGCATCCTCGAGATCGTCAACAACGATGACAGGAACTACGGGGCCGCTACTTAATATCTGTTTAATATCTTTCATGATTTCACTCTAACTAAAACTCTTATTATTCCGCCCAATAAACTTCAACTGGCGTTTCATTTTGATTTAACAATGCAGCGATAGGTTTGTCGGACGGATTATTCTCTTTTTCAGCAAGACGAAGTACTTCCAGCTTGTCGTTACCGGTGATTAAAACCATGACTAGCTTGGCGTCTAAAATTGCTGAAAGTGTTAAACTCATTCGCTCAGTATTATCCCCAGCTACAGGACAACCGGTGGCATCAATTGCAATACAACTTTTCGAATTATCTAAATCCATAGCCTGCTCAAATGGAGATGAGCCTGGAAACAAGGAAGCGAAATGACCATCATTTCCCATACCAATCATCACTATGTCAAAAGGTCGCTCTAATTCATTGATACTTTGTTCTGACTCTTTTTGTCCTAGGGTAGCTGTTGCCGCACTATTTTTCATAGCCATTAATCGCGCGTCTTTGGCTTGATTCACAAGCAAAGTATCCTGGAGCAGCTTTTGATTGGATGTTGGCTCGTTAATATCAACCCACCTTTCGTCTGTTGGTGCAATTAACACGTTGTGCCAATCAAGAGACATCCTAGAAAGAAGCTCAAATACAGGGGCCGGCGTACTTCCGCCAGGAACTGCAATGCTTGCCCTACCTTGCTTTTCAATCCCTCTAGTTATTTGTGAGGCGCATTGATTGGCTGCTTTTTGGAATAACTCTTCGCGAGTGCTGTATAGGAAATTTTTTATGGTCATACTTTTTATTTACTTTGTTCTAAATACTAAATTCTAGTTCTTTCGATTTACGAAAGTTCACTAAGATTAACCCAACAATAATCCTGCTTATCAAACAATTTATCAGCCTTGGATGGGCCCCAAGTTCCAGCATCGTACAGCTCAGGGGATTTACGATTCTGTTTCCAGCTTTCAATAATAGGATCAATCCATTTCCAGGCTGCGCGTACTTCGTCTCTATGAATAAATAAAGTCGAATTTCCGTCAATCGCATCTAATAATAACCTCTGATATGCAGTTGGCCGGTTCCCCGAGTTATGGGACTGCAAATCTAAATCAAGAGAAATTGTCTTTAATTGGGTATTTTCACTTCCTAACGCTTTGGCCATGAGCATCAACTGTATTTTCTCTTCAGGCTGAAGTTGAATTATTAATCGATTAGGCTGTAAATTATGTCCCAATTCAGAATAGACATTATGAGTAACATTTTTAAACTGAATAATAATCTCTGCGCTTCGTTTTTTAAGTCTTTTCCCCGTCCTTAAATAGAAGGGAACGCCAGCCCAGCGCCAATTCTCGATGTAAGCTTTTATTGCCACATACGTTTCTGTTTGGCTTTGCTCGCCTAGTTCTTCTAGATAACTATCTACTTGCTCGCCATTTACCTGACCGGTAGCATATTGACCACTCACGACGCTTTTGTTTACTTCATTGTCTTTAATAGTTTTGAGAGCTTTTAACACTTTTATTTTTTCTAGCCTGACTTCTTCCGCGAGTAGTTTATTGGGGCTTTCCATCGCAATTAAACAAAGCAACTGTAATAAGTGGTTTTGCACCATATCCCGCATGGCGCCAGCTTCATTATAAAACCCGGCTCGACCTTCGAGGCCTACTTGTTCAGTAATACTAATCTGAATATGATCGATAGACTTTGCATCCCAAATATTCTCAAACAAAAAATTACTGAATCTCAAAGCCAGCAAATTTTGAACCGTATCTTTACCTAAATAGTGATCGATACGAAAAATCTGTTCCTCTTGAAAATACTTTGCCATCGTTTCGTTAATTTCTTCTGCTGTCTCATAGTCATACCCCAACGGCTTTTCCACTACGATCCGTGAAGTAGGAGTAATAAGATTCTTCAACGAGAGATTCTTACAGCAACTTCCATAAATAGACGGCGCTACCGCAAGATAGAATAGTCTTACAGTGTCTTCTCGCCCTGCAAATAATCCAGCAAACTCTCCCCAACCGTTTTCCAAATTAATTAGATCGAGTAGCACAGGCTGAATTAGACCTAGGAACAAATTTTGTTTTTCACCATCAAGCTGACTTTCAGGAACAAATTGTCTTAAGGTAGTTTCAACTTTCGCGGTAAGGGTCTCTACTTCTTGGGGTTTTCGAGTACAGACTAAAATACGCGACAGGGGAGAGATTTCTCCAACCGAGTACGCTTGATACATCGCAGGCAGCAATTTACGCATTGATAAATCACCGGTACCGCCAAATATTACTAAGTCAAAATTTTGTTTCATTGAGAGTTTTTTCGCTTATTTCCAATTAAATAACACTTGTAAATTAACCAAAGACAAAATTATAGCTTTCTACGTTGTCATAACCTTACTGAATTACCTTAACCTTTCCGGATAATCATTGTCTTTCCAGATTATCAAAGTATAGATGCTCCCTGTTCAGCACCCGTGACACTTTGGCGAAAAACCTTAAATATTTCCCTTCCAGTTCCAAAAGTATTCTCTTTAAGCGCTAACGTCTTCGCCTCGCGCTTATCCAACTCAGTGGTTGCAATGAGGAGTTCAACAGTTCCCTGTTTGGCATCAACACGAATCAAATCACCATTTTTCACTTTCGCAATTAAGCCTCCATCACTTGCTTCTGGCACCAGGTGAATAGCTGCTGGAACTTTTCCTGATGCGCCTGACATTCTACCATCGGTAACAATAGCTACTTTAAATCCTTTGTCTTGTAAAACTCCAAGCAAAGGCGTTAGCTTGTGAAGTTCAGGCATGCCATTCATTCTTGGGCCTTGGAAACGGATAACCGCCACCAAATCTTTTTCTAATTCACCTTTGTCAAAACTTTGCTGGAATTCATTTTGAGAGTCAAAAACAACTGCCGGGGCCTCTATGATTTGGTGTTCTTCTTTTACCGCGGAAACTTTAATCACTGCGCGACCTAAATTTCCAGTTAAGAGTTTGAGCCCACCTGTTTTTGAAAAGGGCTCGCTAGCCGGACGTAAAACGGAATCGTCTAAACTGCGATCTGAGATCCCTTTCCACGTCAATTGTTTCTCTTCAAAAGTCGCTGGCATCTGCTCCGAAACGCCAGTTCCCGAACCCGTTTTCATAATGACCGAGAAGCGGTTGTTTTCCAAAACAGGTTCTTCAAAATAATATTCTAATCCTTTCCCCAGGATAGTGTTGACGTTTTGATGTAAATATCCGGACTGAGCCAACTGAAGCATTAAATATCCCATACCGCCGGCTGCATGGAAATGATTAATGTCAGCCTCGCCATTAGGATAGATACGACATAGCAAAGGTACCGAGGACGAGAGTTCAGCCATATCTTGCCAATCGATGAATACCCCTGCAGCTCTAGCAATTGCAACTAAATGAATGGCGTGATTAGTTGAACCGCCGGTTGCCATTAAGCCAACAATTCCATTAACTATTGCCCTTTCATCGATTATTTCGGCTAATGAAATAGGTTCTTTGTTACCGTTCAATTGTTTAATTAAAGTTTCTGTTGCACTGGCAGTTAAATGGTCTCTTAGTTCTGTATTTGGCGGAACAAAGGAACTTCCGGGTAAGTGCAATCCCATTATCTCCATCAACATTTGGTTGCTATTTGCAGTTCCATAAAAGGTGCATGTTCCTGCCCCGTGGTAGGAAGTACTTTCTGACGCCAGCAGTTCCTTTCTACCGACTTTTCCTTCAGCGTAAAGCTGCCGAACTTTAGCCTTCTCACTATTTCCTTGCCCCGTGGTCATTGGCCCCGCGGGTAAAAATACGGTTGGAAGGTGTCCAAAACTTAATGCTCCAATCAATAAACCAGGGACAATCTTGTCACAAACGCCAAGACACAATGTTCCATCGAACGCATTATGCGAAAGAGACACAGCTGTAGCCATGGCGATTAGATCACGACTAAACAATGACAACTCCATTCCTGCTTGGCCCTGGGTTACCCCATCGCACATTGCCGGGACGCCACCTGCTACTTGGGCAGTTGCACCAAACCTAGCCGCAACGGCTTTGATCAACTTGGGATAAGTTTCGTAGGGGTGATGGGCCGACAACATGTCATTGTAGGACGTCACTATGGCAAGATTGGGTACTTTTTCTTCAGCCATTAATTGTTTATCACCGGCACTACAAGTAGCCATCGCATGCGCTAAATTACCGCAACTTAAGCGAGACCTAGCCCTCCCTTCTCGGGTTGCCTTGTCTATCTTTTTCAGATAACTCGCTCGTAAGTCTGCCGAACGAGCGATGATACGCTCAGTAATACGGTCAACTTCACTATTTAGCGATTGCATATTAAAAACCTATATTTCACTTCTTTCTATTTCTACAACGAGTTCTTTACAGCCTAATCTTGCAACTTATTGACACCGGTGTCAAACATTAAAAAGATATATTGACTTACATTCGTATGTAATAAACAACAAATAATTAAAATTATCTCAAAGGTGCGGTCGACTCACGGGTAATGAGTTCGCTCGGTAACTCTATAGCCTTTTCCGGTGCTGGTCGCTTTTGGATCCGATCAATTAGAATGTCTAAAGCCGATTCTGCCATAGAAAAGATTGGCTGCCTAACAGTAGTCAACGAAGGCCAGATATACCCAGATATGGGAGCGTTATCGAACCCAGCAACCGAAAGTTCATGCGGCACAGAAACATTACGTTGGGTTGCAACTTTTAAAATCCCGGCAGCCATATAATCGTTACTTGCAAATATTGCCGTTGGCCGCTGGTCTAAAGAAAGTAACCGCCGTCCACAATCTTCCCCCGAGGAAAAGTTAAAGTATCCTTGCTGGACATAGTCCTGCCTGACGGTGATCCCAGCGTCCTCTAATGCAGTCAAAAATCCACTATATCGTTGTTCACTTACGGGGTGATCTGGGTGCCCTTTAACAAAACCAATTCTATGATGGCCTAAAGAAATCAAGTATTTCGTCATCTGATATGCAGCCTGTTGGTCATTACTGATCACGCTTAGAACCCGGTTTTGTTCAGCAACATTACAAAATTCAGTCGCACCAATTCTTACATAAGGAGTCTCTTTACTGTCTAGTAAATTTAGTAGATCCGGCATATCGGAAAAAGGCGGGGTTAAAACAAGCCCATCAAGTCTCGACTCAATTAACAAAGAGTCTATATTAGAAAGTAAGTGCTCACCATTATGGTCAGTCGGGTGAATGATTAGGTGATACCCCTTATCATCACAGCTACTAAGTGCCCCCTCTTGAATTTCGGACACGTAACTTTTATTCGGATTGTCGTAAACTAACCCAATAAGTAATGATTGATTGGTTGCTAGCGCCCGAGCGACAGGGCTTGGACGGTATCCTAGTTCATCAAATACGGCTCGAACTTTCTGTTTGGTTGCATCACTAACATTCGGTTCATTATTTAAAACACGTGAGACCGTTTTTTTGGATACTCCTGCGTGCTTCGCCACCACATTGATTGTGACTTTTTGCAATGTCTCGTCCTGATAATTTGCCGGATAAAATCGAACCAGGAACTGATAAATCGATTCCGGCTGGTTAAAATCACTATTGTTGTTTTAATTCAGATCTATTTGTAATTTAGAGCTAAATAGTCGCGTTGGAAATTTGCCTGATACTTTAATTTTAGTCAACGACTATCGTCGCTTTTAGTTAATCACTATCGTTGTTTGGAGCCTTGATACCAAGCAGCAGCACCTAACAGCGCAGAATTTCCTTCAGTGACCAAGTTTACCGGAATATTCTCAAGGTAATGGCTCATTTGATCTTTTGCCTTGAATGACCGTTGAAAATCACTCGCTATCAGGAAGTCGGCGATACGAGGAAGAATTCCCCCACCCAAATAAATCCCCCCACGAGCGCCCAGGGCAAGAGCTAGATCTCCAACCACAGAGCCCAACCAAGAGCAAAAAAGGGATAAGGTCCGCTGGCACATTTCATCAGATCCTTGCAGCGCATGCAGACTTATTTCCGCGGTCCGATATTGCTTGGCTTGGGTGCCTTCCACAGCGGCATAGGCATGATATAGGTGACGTAATCCAGGCCCAGAAAATACCCGTTCTACAGATACAAGTGAGTACTTACGTGAAAGCTGTTCTTTTATAGCTGATTGGAGTGCAGTATTGGCTGCGAGGGACATATGGCCGCCTTCGGAAGAAATCACACTGGTACTACCATCGTTAAATACAAGGCTGGCAACTCCAAAGCCCGTGCCAGGCCCTACAACCGCGATAGGGGAACCTTCCACCCCGATGCCTGGATTAATTTCACGAATAAACGAAGGATTAATATACTGGATGGCGTATGCATAAGCTGCAAAATCATTAATAACTTGCAAATTTGTCAGGCCTAGAGAACGCCGGGCATCAGTTACACAGATATTCCAGTTCAGATTAGTCAATTGGAAGTGATCGCCTGCTACCGGACCGGCAACCGCCAAGCAAGCCCCGTTTACCGACTCACCATTTAAAGAATCTTGATAGCATGCGACAGCTTGTTCCAACCCATTAAATTCTGCGCTCGCATATGTTTGCTGGTTTTCTACAACAAAACCAGTACTCTCGCTATGGTCGGTAACGAGCCCAAATCGAGCATTGGTTCCGCCGATATCGGCAACTATATATGGATGAAAAGTTTGCATAGTTAAGTTTTCTTAGCACTTCTTCCTGTTAATAGAAGTTAGTTATGAAACAGCATAATGCCTAACACCAGTTTAATCATTAAATTAACCATTTTTATCTTAATTATTAAAGAGTTAAGAGAAAAAAGCTAATTAACAAGCATACTAATCAAGGTCTATTCGTCGAGTTCTGTCATATTGATATACCTGACTTATTTTTCAAGTTAAATAAAACTTGCAGCCCGGTACAAATACCTACTTGGTTCTCGATTTTCTAGTTAAACCTTGGTAATATCTAGCAACCAATGATACCGGTGTCATCAACTATTTGTCAAAGGCTGAATACGTATGTTTAAGCTTATGCCAATTCAATATGAGGATTTGATATCGAATTTAAGCTTAGTGAGAGGCGCGCCTCAGAATTCGCACAGTGCTGTGTTCTTTTAAATATGGATTCTTTTCTGGAAGTAATGCATAAGGTATATTGACTGAGCACAATCATCTTTAGTTTGAACATTCGGATCTCTAGCTTAACCATCTGGATAATTTGAACAAAAATAATAAGGATTTGTTATTAAGATTGAGACCATTGAGATAAGAAAAATTGGGACGGGTATTGAAAATGAAAGGTAAAGCGACATCTTTCGACATAGCGCACCATGCTGGGGTTTCACAATCTACGGTTTCTCGGGCGTTGAGGAATAGTCCACTTGTCAATGAAGAAACCCGGGCGCGCATTCAGGCCATAGCAAAAGAGCTTAACTACAAAGTCGACAAAAATGCGAGTAATTTGCGCTCACAACAAAGCGGGACCATTGCTTTGCTGCTTTTCCAAGATCCGACTAGCGATGACTCCTCCATCAATCCTTTTTTCTTGTCTATGTTGGGTAGTATTACCCGAGCTTGCACTCAAAAAGGTTACGACTTACTTGTTTCATTTCAAGAATTAGAGGATGACTGGCACGCCGATTATGAAGATTGCCACAAAGCCGACGGGATAATTCTCTTGGGCTATGGGGATTACACTGACTACGAAGAAAAACTGATTCAGTTAGAACAACAAGGGACGCATTTTGTTCGTTGGGGAGCCGTAAAAGAAGGCCAACCGGGTATTTCTATTGGGTGTGATAATTTTCAAGGTGGCTTTGATATCACAAATCATTTAATTAATAACGGCCGCCAGAATATTGCATTTATCGGTGGGGCTTCGAAGCGTTCACCTGAATTTTTTGACCGTTATAAAGGCTCATGTTCTGCGATAGATAAAGCCGGGTTAGAAGTTAACTCTAAACTTCAAATTGATGCGATCACCACAGAGCAATCAGGCTACGCAGCAGCGCTTCAGTTATTAGCACTTAAGCAACCATTCGATGCAATTTTCTGCGCCAGCGATCTTATTGCTATCGGAGTTATCAAAGCGCTCAGAGAAAGAGGTAAAGAAATCCCTCAAGATATAGCTGTTGTAGGCTACGATAATATTCCACTTTCAGAATTTATACGCCCTACTCTGACAACGGTTCAGCAAGACACTAAATTAGCCGGGGAAGTTTTGGTTGAAACACTATTGGATAGAATCAATGAAAAAGAAGTAAATACTACTATGCTACCTGCTAAGTTGATTATCAGAGAATCTTGCGGTGGTTAATCTGGCGAGGCATCAAGATCTTTTGATTAAACAATTCTCATATAAATAAGGATATTAATGCTCGGCTTTTTTAAGAAAAGAAATACTGTCAAACAATACGAGAAACTTGAACTCATAAATGATTTGCCTGAACTCCCCTCGTCAGTAGAGTACTCCTCTTTTTTCAAAAAAGATGAGCCTTTTTTATATTTCAATAGAAAGAAAGTGAAGCAGGCCTTTGACAGCTTTAATGAAGAACAGCTAGCTGATTCGATTTACGAATCAATTCAATCACGATGGGTTAGTGATATATGTCGACAATTGGGAAAATCATATAGTATTTATCAGTCGCAACACTTTCAACTTGTCACATGTGAAAATGAAAAGTACGTTGGCTCCTTTGTCCGCTCAATGGAGAATATTCACCAGAGAATTAGTAAAGCACTTGGCAGTATTTATGTTGAATATGAAACCAGGCTGCCTATTTTTATTATCGACAACAATGAAAGTTACTATCAATATATCGGTAATTTCTACCCTGAAGAAGGTACATTTGCGCAAAGTAGTGGCGTATTTTTAAGGGACGTTATCCCTCATTTTGTATTTCCGAAAAATGACTATGCGATTTCGGTTGCATCTCATGAATTAACCCACGCGCTTGTTTCCCACCTTGAAATCCCTCTTTGGCTTAATGAAGGTTTAGCAGTTAATATGGAAACAGTAATAACCGGTTTCAATCCGTTTAGACTAAGCCAACAAAAACACCAAAAGCATGAAGACTTTTGGGGCGAGGATGAAATTCAAGAGTTTTGGTCTGGCAGTTCGTTTTCAAGGCCTGATGAAGCGAATGAACTCAGCTACCAATTGGCCCAGTTAATTACTCGGACGCTAGCAGAAAATCATAACGCTTTTTATGCTTTTGTTAACGATGCCCATTATTCTGATAGTGGCGAAAAAGCGCTCAATACCCACTATGGAATTGGCTTAGCTGATATCATTGAAAATGTTTTCGGTGAAGGTGATTGGACACCTGCCCCCAAAAAATGGAAAGATTTCACAGGCTAATTCTGGCGCTTCCGCTTTTTTATCGATATCTTCTATACTGTCACTATACATAGACGATCATTAACTGGAAAATAGTGTGGAAGAATTAGAATCAAGTGCACAAGTTAACTCTTCTACTCACAGATTAGCTTTATCACAGCAATCTGGTCGTAGCAGTATCGACCAGTTGTTACGCACAACACATCAACACCATATCTACCTAAGCGGTATGGCTGACAAAAAAGCGAGTTTCTTAATTGCCGCCGCCTCGGTTATGTTAACCCTAATTCTAGGGAAATATTCCGATGAAAATACCATTCCCGCTCCACTATTGATATTGGCAGGATTTACGCTACTTGCGACTTGCTTTGCTGTACTCTGTATTGTCCCTCATCTCAAGTCAAAACAAGTAGACAGAGAAAAGATTAACTTATTATTTTTTGGCGAGTTTGGAAATCTTAGTTTGGAAGACTATAAAGTAAAAATGGCGTCTTTGATTCAAAGTGATGAGGATATCTATCAAGCGATAATTGAAGAAATATATTTTCTCGGAGAACTACTTAAGAAAACCAAATATCGCTACTTAACCTGGGCTTACCAAATTTTTCTAGCAGGAATATTATTGTCAGCTTTCATTTTTGCCGGGCAAGTATTGTCTGTAGTAAATCCTACTTAGTCATTAAAATAATAGCGGCAAAATATAGTGATTGCTTTTTCAACCATATTGTCAATTTCATTCTTAGACGGCACTGGTCTTCCCTTAAGTAAGCGTGACCAGTAAGAATCCATCTTAACGATCCCCATAAAGGTAAAGCATACATCTGCCGCATCTTCTTCTTTTATTTTATTGTCATTAATTGCTTGCTGAAACCAATTAACCATATCTGACTCAATTGCTGACATTTGGGCCATGGCTTCCTGCATTTTTTGTGGATTATGTAATGCTTCCGGCATGATTACTCGAGACAAATTGATAAACTCTTCTGACACAAATAACTCGATCTTCCTTTTTGCGATCCCTCTAAGTTGCTCTACAAAATCCGCTTTAGTGTTGTATGGTTCTGGCGATGTTTCCAACACCATGCCAAACATGTGCTGCACAATACCTGCAAATAATTCGTCTTTACTGGGAAAGTGATTGTATACCGTTCGCTTAGACACTTCCGCCGTTTGAGCTATCGTATCCATACTGGTTCCTGAGAAGCCGTTCTTATGAAACTCTTCTACAGCAGCTTGTATTATTTGCTGTCTTTTTTGGTCAGTTAACTTCATCTTGGACCTTTAAATTTAACGATTGTAGCATTTTGGGCGAGTTTACACGCTTAACTACCAGATCTTATTTAACTCAACAAACCAACATAACTAGTTGATTATTAAGACTTTTATTATTTATTGAGTTGATTTATAGCTACTTTAACATATTTTTTTACACTAATCAGTTTACTTTTTCGATTTTAATAGTAAACTACACCGTACAGTTTACTTATTCATATCCATCGACAATGAACCAAATTCAATCGAATCCGATATCACGAGTATTTAAAACTCTTATTAGACATAAATTCTTAACTTCATTTCTGATCCTTGGAGGCGCAGCCGCTATGACAATTTCATCGCTAAATGCAGTTACCATTGAAAACGACAAATTCTATTTACCCTCATCTCAATATTCAGCGGAAGGAAAATTCACTAACGGTATTCCTGTTGCCGAATTTAGCTGGTCGAGAATCGGCGGCTTTTTAAAACGGGCGCTTTTTGAAAAAAAAGTGAATACGATCCCGAATATCAAGATCCCGGTAGAACCGTTAACTACTACGAACATTGAAAATTTGCCTCAAGACAAAACTTCAGTGATTCGCCTAGGTCACTCGACATTGTTGGTAAAAATTGAAAACCAGAACTGGCTTCTTGATCCTGTTTTTTCGAAACGGGCGTCCCCATTTTCATTTATGGGTCCAAAACGCTTTCATGACGCTCCGATAGATATTGATAACTTACCTTTTATCGATGGTGTGATTATCTCGCATAATCACTATGATCACATGGATGAATACTCAATTAAAAAACTTAAGGATAAAGTTGGCGTGTTTGTGATGCCGTTAGGAAACGCTCCTCAGATAGAAAGCTGGGGAGTAGCCGCGAGCAATATAATCGAGCTGGACTGGTGGCAATCAATCAAAGTTAAAGGCGTAAAAATAGTTTCCACACCTTCGCAACATTTTTCTGGTCGCGGTCTAGGAGATAGAGATCATGCACTTTGGAGCTCATGGGTAATAAAGTCAGAAAGCTCGTCTATATTTTTTAGTGGTGATTCTGGATACTTCGACGGCTTCAAAACCATAGGTGAAAAATATGGTCCGTTTGACTTAACCTTAATGGAAACCGGAGCATACGATAAGGATTGGCCGGATGTTCATATGGCGCCGGAAGAATCAGCCCAAGCGCATAAAGATCTAAAAGGTCGAAAAATGATCCCTATCCATAATGGAACTTTCGATTTAGCTTTTCATAGCTGGACTGACCCATTTGAGCAAATCACTTCGATTGCCAACCGTGAGTGGATTGACTTGCTAATGCCTAAGATGGGGCAACCTATAACTTTGGAAGAAGAAAAATCGGTTGATGCGGCACGAGATTTGTTCTGGTGGCGAGGGTAATACTCTGATTGCCCCCCTCTCCCTTTGGGAGAGGGCAAACCTGATCTATTTGAAATAAAAATCTAAATCAGAATATTTGATATTAGTTCTCTTTACTTTTCCTTGCAGGCCTAACAACAAACCAACTTGCTAGTACCAAACTTCCGAAGACGGTATAGCAAACTATAAATACCCATTCCGGCGCTGAGTAATAAAGCAGGCTTTGTAACCAATGTTGAATAAAGGAGCCGGAGTAAGTAGCGTCACCAGCGCTTTCTCTCAAAGCCATTTCCCAGGTTGTCAGGGGACAAATCATACCTATCCAAGACTCTAAAACAACGACTGTGATTGCAGCGAGATGGGCAATTCGAAATCGGAAGTTTTTCACCCAACGCCACTTTAGAAACAAACCAAGATAAATGAATATCAAACCCAAAATAACGAATGCAACAAAGGCTACGTGAACAATTAGAACAAAATCTGCCGCTAAAAGTAATAATTGCTGTTCAGACATTAGACCTATAAATTTCCAGTATTAAATACTTAGCTTTTGTCGATAGTGATATTGCAGGGAGTTTGTTCGAAATGATTGAAATATCTCCTTTGTTCGAGTCATCTCTATTCTCTTCGCCTCCCCCATGTTGCGTTGAAAACACTATCGCTTTTTTCGCTCCCTCAGGCCACCTGAAAAACTCCTGAATGCTGGCCTTCGTTATATGAACGCACAGCATCAGGAAAAGGGTTAACAATAGAGTATTTTGCCCTGCAGCCTTACATTGTCTAGCGGGAGGCTTCATCGGTCCCTTTCAAGTTTACGGTCATAAAGTCGGTGTGATATTTTACTTCTATTAGATGTTCTATATGCGCCTGCAGCTTACTCTTAGTTGAATATTCAATGCTGATCGCTTGAATTAGCTGTTTTATTTCGTTTAGATTGCTAACAAATAGACTACGATCGGGTAATAAAAACTCTCTGATTTTATTTATATTCTCGGCGTCATTTTCAAAGGCCTTATCAAAACGATAGTTATCATCAACCGCGTTTCGAATATTGTAGCTACAATTCCATAGGTCACTGATGAAGAACTCTTCACAAAATTTGTTATTTAGGACTTGCCGCTCATTTTCACTTAATTTATCCAAGGTTCCTTCGCCAACTTCATGGACGAATCCATTGGCAGAAATATAATTAAACTGTCTTGAGCTTTCACTATAATAGTGGCTAGCGGTATAAAAGTATTCTTGTTTACCTCTCCTCACATCAAGCTGCCTATTTGAACGAACCATTACATCTTGAGGAACTTCGATGATCACATTAACGTTTTGGCTTCGATTTATTGCATCGTCCTCTAGTGTCCAATACTTGTCCAGTTCTAGTGTTTCTCCATCAAAGTCGAATTCATAATTGATCATTTCAATATTGTATTTAACTTCATCCAGCGTTTTTCCAGAAGCGGAATACTCTATTTTCAGAACCAGTTTCTCACTAGCATTATTTCGGTTAACAACCTGATAAGCTACAGTTTCAGCGTACTGTTCTTCAATTCTTTTTTCATCAAACTTTAGGTTAAGAAGACCACTCTTTAAACTAAATTCTTTCTCAATATATTCTGACTCATGCTCTTTGTGGGCTAGATTTGTAAAAGTGATTGCAAAAACAAAAACGGCTGCGGGGATTAAAGCACCTTGCTTGAGTTTCTTATCCACTTTAGTCCGAGGCTTGGCTAAGTAAAACTCTTTCCAATATACCGCTAAAATCAAAACGACAATGTAAATCGCACAAGCACTTAATAACCAAGCAGAAAAGGTGCTAAACACTCTAGACTGGTTAAATTCATAAACTAACACACTAAACAGAATTGTAAAAAATAATAGACCCAAGGCAATAAGGTTTTTAGCGATCAACCAATAACCATGCCTACGGTTTCTAAAGTGACTACCAATCACTGTTAACAAAGTACCTATAATACTAAACGGTAAAAATAAAATTCTTTGCAACGTGTTTAGCGGACTTTCTTTAGGCGACTCTACCGCAGCTATTTGTTTTGCGGTACGCGCTTTACCTTGCGCTGCTAATGCCGAATTTCTATTGGAATTGGGGTCAAGGGAGAACCAAAAGATTAAGTAAAGAATTACGCCCAGCCCAAATAATGCGGTTAGCGCTAAGAAAACTATTCGGATGATAAATGCCGGCACTTTAAAGCGCGTAGCTAAGCCCGCACACACTCCAGCTAAAATCCTATTCTGCGGTTCCAGATAGCTTTTTCTAGGCAAAGAATCAGCTTCGACAGATTCCTCTTCGCCTTCGATAAAACCCACTTGCTCGATCACTTCATCCAATTGTTCTTGAGTAATAGCTTTTTTCTCATCGGAGTGCAGACCGTAAAGTAATTCTGCAATACGCAGTTCAATATCTTTGTAAATTTCATCAGCGCATTCGTCATCTTCAAGTTGCGCTCTAATTTTCTGTAAATAATTT
>JAPHTP010000003.1 GCA_026196875.1 Kangiellaceae bacterium | reverse complement strand
TGTAGGAGCGGTTTTAACCGCGAAGCGATGGTGGGCGCTGAGAGATTTTATCGCGACTGAAGTTGCTCCTACAGGTTGGGAGAATTATGTAGGAGCGGTTTTAACCGCGAAGCGATGGTGGGTACTGAGACAACTTATCGCGACTGAAGTCGCTCCTACATGTTTGAATACACCGATTATTATGCTAAATTTTATCCTCAAGGAATGAAATACACAGGATGTGTAGATGGATTTTATACGAGCCCCTGGCGGCTGCGCCCTTCGTAAAGGGCGATATTCTGAGGTTAACCGCATTTACCTCGTCACCACAGTAACTCACAAAAGACTCTCTGTTTTTAATCAACTTTCTTATGCTAGATCTCTGGTTAATATTCTGAGAGATAGTGACCGTGAGAACATAACAAGTACTCTAGCCTGGGTTGTAATGCCAGATCATCTCCATTGGTTATTTGAATTAAAAAGAGATTTAATGTTGTCACAAATAATGAGAATAATTAAGGGACGTTCGTCCCGCGAAATAAATTGCCAAAAAAATCGGACAGGGCAAAGATTATGGCAGGCTGGTTTTCATGACAGAGCGATACGAAAGGAAGAAGATTTGTTAAGTGTTGCTCGTTATATTGTAGCGAACCCATTGAGAGCCGGTTTGGTTTCGAATATTGGCGATTATCCGCATTGGGATTCTGTTTGGTTGTAGGGATTGTTTTCGCCGTGAAGTGGTGGCATGTGCTGAGAGATTTTGTCGCGACTAAAGTCGCTCCTACAGCTACAGGTGGGAAGAACTTGTAGGAGCGGTTTTAACCGCGAAGCGATGGTGGGCGCTGAGAGATTCTATCGCGACTAGAGAATCTAGATTACTCTTTTCTATTCCGATACCAGGAAAAATAATCCTCATATCGTTTATGACCGTAATCCATTGCCTCATCGCTACTCACAAAATATTGCTTTTCATGCCCACAATGCTTTTCAGAAACTTCTTCGTAGGGTAGATGATTCATTGTGTCCGTATAAAGCAGTTGTAAATGATCGGGCTCATCGTCAAAGTTCATTTGATCTTGACTGGTTGGGGCTTGAACATTTTTCAACGGATTATCGTCACGTGGCTGACTTAGACTGAGTACGGAAGCAAAACTTGGCGCCGCTGCATCCCGTTTGGTTAGCGTGGGTAGAGCGAAGCGTTCTTCAATCGTTTTTAGGATGGAAGTATGATCCAAAGGTGTACCGCTTGGGGAAACACGATAGACGGTTCCCGCTTCAATATAGGGAGATATTAAAACCGCCGGGACCCTGGGACCAAATCGGCTAAAATCGAAACCATATTGGCCAACGGTATTATCGGGCGGGGTGGCATTTTCCGGGGGAGACACGTGGTCGTAGCAACCACCATGTTCGTCGTAAGTGATGATCAACATGGTTTTTTCCCAAAGGGATGAATTTCTCAACACGTTGTAGACTTCCAGTATCAACTCTTCACCGCGTGCGACATCATAGTTGGGATGTTGGCTATTGCCGCCTTTTCCCCATTGCGGCTCGAGGAAAACATAGTTGGCAAGGCTCGCGTTGTCGGCAGCCTGTTTAAAATCGGAAAAAACACCAAAGTGACTGTCTGCTGCGTGAGTGATATCTGAGTATGAAGCGCGGCTAAGTGGTGCTTTGTCGTATCCATAAATGGACCAGCTTTTTTTATTTTTGCTGAGCAAATTGAAAATGGTAGGGGCGGTATAAACCTTGTCTTTATCGGTCAGCCTGCCTTGCGAGGTTCCCATTGCTAAAAAGGCCCGGTTAGGCAATGTTTCGGTTGGTGCTGAACAATACCAGTGATCACAAACTGCGTAGCTTTTCGCTAGTGTGGATAATACCGGTAGCATTTGCGGCGGAAACATCCCCATAATATTTTTCGCTTCGGTGCCTGGGAGAATTGACCACTTGGATTTTTTCTCCCAACCCAGGGTATATTCGAAGTTTTTGACAAAGCCCTGATTTTTGGCCGGCACTATAGGATCCGGCGCAATATGATCTGAGAATAATTGAGCGTTGGTATTAAAGTATCCTTCTCCCGGATCGGCGCCGGGCATAAAGTAATCGGAC
>JAPHTP010000080.1 GCA_026196875.1 Kangiellaceae bacterium | reverse complement strand
GTCCAGAAGTTTTAAAGAACAATGCTAGAGCAATCTATGCGTTTACGCATGAGGGCAAAGCATAGAAGTCAGTTAGATGGAGTATTAATATCGGGAAGTGAATATTTAAGTAGAGTGAATAACTCTACACCTGGAAATATCCACTCTCAAGCCGTTTCGTTTGGTGAGTCGAATACATTGAGCTACTTACTTGATACAAATCAGATAACTATTAATGAATACAGAATGCTTAAAGGTAAATAATAATGGGTAAGCAAAACGACACTTCGTCATTAATAAAGGAAGAATATGAGAATTGGTTGGAAAATGGTTGGGGGGATAGAAGTCATCTCCCATTAACTATAATTACAGCAATTCACCTCTCCCAATCACTGGATGGTTTTGACGAACTCCCATCATGGATAGTTGATTCTATTATAGAATTGCTTGATGACTACAAGAGAACAGGTGAGATGAAAGTGATTACAAGTGCAGGAGAATTCGAACATACTGAGAAGATGGCGGCTTTCGAACGTTTATACAGAGAAAAACAAAAGTCGTAAGAGTTTTCCTCTTCGTAGTCAATCGACTCAGAGTGGATGTTGAGCAAGCGAATGGGCTAAGTGAATCTGACAAACAGATTTTTATAATGGCTACAGAGGGCTATAAGATGGAATTAAAAATTGAACTGATTAACGACTTTGTCTACTCTGCAAGTGGAACATCTATTCCTCTTAGAGTAATCTTGACTTCGGATCAGAACGTGTTAATTGATAGCAATGTCAATATAAATCGTTTAGAACTCTATAATTCAGAGTTGGAGTATTTCAGTTTTGGTATCAATCGAAACATCACGAGTGTAAAAACTAGCCCTATTAATTTATCCCCTAATGAACCATACAGCACCATTTTGGATCTTCTGGATGAAGATAACTTCGATGAGGAAGATGAAGTGTTGAAAGGGAACTACATTGTCAAGGCAACTGTAACTGTTTATGTATATGACAAATTGGGGCATATAAAGGCAAACGTTGTAGAGTTGGAAGAAGAGGTAAACGTAAAGATAGCTGAATAGGTAATAGTATAGCGATAAGAATAATCGGATATCCTAAATACATTTCTCAAAAACCAAGAGAATCTATCACTCAAGAGTCAATAATTTCTCTCAACTTGTTATCCGACAAATTTCTAACCGCACCTGGAGACTGCCCAAGAACCCTTTTAAAAGCTTTGGCAAATGCTGATTCTGTCGCATAACCATAGTCGACAGCTACTTCTATGACACTAGCGTGTTGATCTTTTAAACGACGGTATGCGTCTTCCATTCGAATTTTTGTGAGAAAGTTCATTGGAGAGGTAGCCAACAATTCTTTAAATCGTTTTGCAAAGACTGAACGAGACATGGTGGCAATTTCTGCAAGAGAATCAACGTCCCAATCCCGTGTTAAATTGTTGTACATAGCTTTCAATGAACGGGCAATTTTGGCATCTGAGAGAGCGGCAGCTAACCCTTTGTCGTGTACATCTTGAAAAATATATTCTCGGAGAATTAGCACAAAAATAACGTCAGTCAACCGATTTAAAGTCACTTGAGATCCAGGACCGGAATTTAGGGATTCCTTAATAAATATTTCTAAAATAGCAGATAAATGAAAGCACCAGGGTTCTTCCGAACTTTTAATCACTAAATAATCAGGTAGGCTGTCAATCAAAGGATTACTTGCCAGATGGTCAAACTCCATAAATCCACAGACTAGTCCGGTACCATTCGCTTCAGATTCAGCAAAACTTACAGAGCTGGTGCTATTAGGCTCGATATCGGTGTCACGCTTATCTATTAAATGATGTTCCTCAGCTCTTAAAAATAAAACCAGATCTCCAGCCACAAGTTTTTGTGCATCTTCGTTGTATCCAGGGACGGTGAGATAACATTCTCCTTCTGTCAAGATGTGGAAAGGGATCTTGCCATCTTGAGAAGTATTGACATTAAACGAGCCGCAATACTTAGCGTTATGAAAAACGTCAGCGTGTAAACGGTGTGTATGTAGTATTCGACTAATAATATCCATAAAAGCGTTTTGAACATAAAGTGAAGAGTTATGAGCATAGATAACAAAGTACTAAATTACTAGACTACTCAGGCATTGTGAATTACCTCATTTTAAACGGAGAAACTTGATGATTCGTAAAATTTTTGCCTCTATTGTAGGCTTCTTATTTATCTCGGCTACTGTTCATGCCAATGTTGAAAATGGCAGCGATGAAAACGATGTAATGCTCGCAGGCCACGACGCAGTGGCTTATTTTGCTGAAAACAAACCTGTTTTAGGCTCAGCAGACTTCACAGCGGTACATAATGGGGCGATTTACCGCTTTTCCAGTGCGAGCAATCGCGATATTTTCAAAGCTGACCCAGCTAAATATGCGCCAATGTATGGCGGATACTGCTCATTCGGAACTTCAATTGGTAAAAAGTTTGATGTTGATGGAAAATCATTCAAAGTTGTTGATGGCAAATTATACGTTAACAAAAATGTTGATGTAGGTAACCATTGGAGCAAAGATATTGCGGGCAATATCAAGAATGCCGAAGGTTACTGGCCAAAAATCAAATCGATTGCGCCGGATAAACTGTAAACCCAATAGCCCATACTATTACTAGTAAAGAGATTGGGATTAAACACTCTCTATATTCTTAGAGAGTGTTTGGCTTATTAAGTTACACAAGCACCAAAAGCAGAGCACTCTAATTTAATCCTAACTGATCAAACGCAAAAAAGAAGAGTGAAAAGGGGAGTGGTACATTATTACTAATAAGATGTACCGTTAGGACGACTAGCTATAAAATCAGGCTATCTTTGAATGAAAAATAGCCTACGTCTTGCCAAAGGTTGCAATTTTACTACTGTTGTTTGAACTCAACCAGGAGTGATTTCTGCTTT
>JAPHTP010000038.1 GCA_026196875.1 Kangiellaceae bacterium | reverse complement strand
GGTAAATGGTGGGCGATACCTTTATGACAGTCAATACAAGTTTTTTCTCCGGATGCTAAGGAAGAAGAGTGTTGTTCAGAGGCCCGTAAACTTTGTTCGGTAAAGTCCATATATTCAAAATTATGACAGTTTCTACATTCAAGTGAGTCATTCGCCTTAAGACGTCGCCATTCGTTTTCAGCAAGTTTACGACGCATCGCTTGGTACTTTTCTCGTGTATTGATAGTACCAAATATTTTACCCCAAACTTCTTTTGATGCTTGCATTTTTCGAGCAATTTTATCGGTCCATTCATGAGGCACGTGACAGTCAGGACAGGTAGCCCTAACGCCAGAGCGATTGGAAAAGTGGATTGTTGGTTTTAACTCTTCATAGGGGTTATTCTGCATTTCGTGACAGGAAATACAAAATGTTTCGGTGTTGGTCGCTTCTAGCGCGGTGTTGAAACCACCCCAAAAAATAATGCCTGCAATAAAACCGCCGATGACTAAAAAGCCAAGGCTATAGTGAGTGCTTGGACGATTTAATGTTTGCCAATACTTAGTTATGAGTTTTTTCATCAACTATCCACTCTCACTTTTTATCTTTCATGATCTGATGCATATCGACAAATTGATTCTCAACCAATTTATCGACTTCGTTTTGAGTGACATGACACTGATTACAAAAATATCGACGAGGAGAAATTGAAGCGAGAAAATTACCTTCTCTATCCATAAAGTGGGTCACACTCACCATTGGTGCTTGCGACTCCTCAGTGCGCGTTCGGGCATGACAAGACATGCACTTGTTAACATTTAAATTAACTTCGTAGCCGCGAGTAGTATGTGGGATCAGTGGCGGCTGCATGGGATAGTTTCGCGCTTGTTTGACATCCGAGTTATTAATCTTTGGCATTGCTTTAGGCGTTTTTTGATCGTCGATTGGAGTATCGTCTCGCAGTGTTGCAATTTCGTTAGCGACACTAGAAAATCCAACGGTTAAAAGAAAAATTACCGTACTTATTTTGAGTAGATTCATCATCGTTCTCTGTTAATTGTTAAGCTTTGCTAATTTTTACGGCACACTTTTTAAAATCTGTTTCTTTGGAAATAGGATCTGTTGCATCTAAAGTGAGCTTATTCACCAAACGACTAGCATCAAAAAATGGAATAAACACTAATCCTTTAGGCATTTTATTGCGACCCCTGGTTTCAACGCGAGTTTGCATAGTGCCTCTGCGAGAAGTGATAGTGGCTAAGTCACCTCTGCGCATGCCTCGACTTTTAGCGTCCTCTGGATGCATATAAACTAAAGCGTCAGGGACTGCTCGATACAATTCAGGGACTCGCTGTGTCATTGAACCCGTATGCCAGTGCTCTATGACTCTGCCAGTGCACAGCCATAAATTATATTCATCATCGGGTGATTCGGCGGGCGGCTCATATGGAAGGGCGAATATCACGGCTTTACCGTCTGGTTTACCATAGAATTCGAAATCTTTACCGGCTTTAACATAGGGGTCGCTACCTTCTTTAAATCGCCATAAAGTTTCTTTGCCTTCGACTACGGGCCATCTTAAACCTCTGCTTTTATGGTATTCTTCATAAGGTGCTAAGTCGTGGGCTTTACCTCGACCAAAACTAGCATATTCTTCAAATAAACCTTTTTGAATATAAAATCCAAAATCCCTCGACTCTTGATTTAACCGATCTTTGGGAACTTCCGAAAGGGCATATTTATTCACTTGATCATTTTTAAACAATACATCAAACAATGTTTTACCCTTTAGTTTTGGCTTCTTCGCTAAAAGCTCTTTTGACCAAACTTCATCCGTTGTAAAGCGTTTAGAAAATTCAACTAACTGCCATAAGTCAGAGCGAGCGTCTCCTGGGGCTTCAACCATTTGATACCAAGTTTGAGTGCGGCGTTCAGCATTCCCATATGCGCCTTCTTTCTCCACCCACATAGCCGTTGGTAAAATCAGATCGGCAGCTTGTGCGGTGACAGTAGGGTACGGATCGCTGACCACTACAAAGTTATCGGGGTTTCGATAACCGGGATAACCTTCTTGTATAATGTTAGCAGCGGCTTGCATGTTATTATTACATTGCACCCAGTAGAAATTGAGTTTGCCATCTTTGAGCATGCGATTTTGTAATACTGCATGGTAGCCGGGCTTGGGGGGAATTGTGCCTTCCGGAATTTTCCATTTTTTCTCTGATAATTTCCGATGTTTGGCATTCGATACCACCATATCGGCAGGTAGGCGGTGTGCGAATGTGCCAACTTCTCGCGCGGTACCGCAGGCGGAAGGTTGTCCTGTGAGTGAAAAAGGACTATTTCCTGGTGTGGATATTTTTCCGGTGAGTAAATGAATATTGTAGATCAGGTTATTGGCCCATACCCCCCTTGTATGCTGATTAAAACCCATGGTCCAGAAGGAGCAGACTTTGCGGTTAGGATCAGCATACAGTTGCGCGAGTGCATTCAATTTTTCAACCGATACGCCCGATAACTTTGATACTGACTCTGCCGTATAACTACTCACAAACTTGGCGTATTCTTTAAAACTGATGGGTGTTGAACCGCCAGCAGCTTTTCTGTTTTTAGCTTTTTGTTCTAACGGATGTTCTGGTCGTAAACCATAACCAATATCCGTATTACCTAAGCGAAAATTGGTATGTTTGTTCACAAAATCAAAGTTCACTTTTTTATTCTGAATAATGTAATTAGCGATGAAATTAAGGATGGCTAAGTCAGTTTGTGGTTTGAAAATAATGCCTTGATCGGCTAAATCAAAACTTCGATGCGTAAATGTTGATAACACTGATACTTTTACATGGGGGGCACTTAAGCGGCGATCGGTGATCCGCGTCCATAGAATGGGATGCATCTCCGACATATTAGAGCCCCACAAGACCATTGTGTCAGTCGCTTCAATATCATCATAACAACCCATGGGTTCGTCAATGCCAAAAGTTCGCATAAAACCACCAACAGCCGAAGCCATACAGTGCCTCGCATTGGGATCGATGTTGTTGGAGCGAAAGCCGGCTTTCATCAACTTAACCGCCGCATATCCTTCCATGACTGTCCATTGACCGGAACCAAACATTCCCACAGCCGTCGGACCACTTTTCTTTAAAGCCTGTTTCGCTTTTTGCTCCATAATGTCAAATGCTTGATCCCATGAGACAGCTTGAAAGTCGCCGTCTTTCGCAAATTTACCATCTTTCATTCTCAACATAGGGCTGATTAATCGATCTTTACCATACATAATTTTTGAAAGAAAATAGCCTTTGACACAGTTGAGACCTTTATTCACCGGTGAATTAATATCGCCGTGGGTTGCAACCACTTTGCCATCAAGAACTGCAACGTTTACCCCACAACCGGTACCACAAAAACGGCAGGGTGCTTTATCCCATTTGAGTCTGGTTTTATCACTTGAGGTAATGACATTACTGGCTTGTAAAGGCACGCTTAACCCTGCAACAGCTGCTGCGGCAGCAATCGCATTTGCCTTAATAAATGCTCGCCTATCCATTTTCATAAAAAAGGCTCCTGATAGTCTGGGACTATTCAATCAAATATTCATGGTAAACAGGTGCTATTGTGAGCACGCCATCTATGGTTTTTATTGCTTCTGTTTTTAATTCTAAAAATTTTTGTGAACGGCCTTCAATGGTGATCAGAAACTTTCCGTGATCATCGTTGGCGTGAACTTCGACGTTTTCTATCGACTCTATCTGCGACTGTATGGATTCGGCATGTTTTGGCCAGACTTGGCAAACAAGGCTAGTGACATGGTATTCGGTATTTGGTTTGGTCATATATTTTTATCGGTTTATCACTATTATTTTGCGATTGTTTTTAAACAAAGAGATTCATCATTTAGGTGCTCTTTAACCAGTTGGAGGTCCAAAAAACATTTGCATTACCCAAATGATAAGACCGTAAGATCCCACGATGATAATGGATAATATCGGTGCCAAAAATACGGTGAGGAATAAAAAGGTATTTAATTCAAGGCGACGGGTGTTGTTTGAATTCTGAGATTCATCATTAAGGCTCACAGTCTAAGACTCCAAACTGACTTAATTTGTTGAGGCTCTAATTTTTGAAAACAACGACTTAGAACAAGTATAAAAAAAGTCTAATCGCTATAGTTAACTTAGTCAAATGACGTACAAGCTTAAACTTATAAATATATTTAACAGCTTGAAAAAACATATAAGGGAAAGAGTGCCAATTGCACCAATATCCCCCATTTTGTCGCAATCAGCAAAAATATCTCAACATTCAAGAACTTTGGGCAATTTTTAGGCCGTCATAAGGTCAAATTCAGGTCTATAATTGGTGCATTACTGCGACAATAATGTTCTAGGTAAAGGTGCATTTTATGGCCAGAGCACGCGAATTATTCGATCAACCATTTTAACCTGGTGGATTGTTCCAATCCCCAAAACCGGCTACGCATAACTTTCCCATCGCTCATATTGATATTGACTGGCAACGTTTAATGGCGAAAAGGCTAGTGGTACTAGACACGGTCGATGAAATGGTAACGAGCCATGCGACGACTTTAAGTCCTGGCACTTAAAAAAACATCGTGGATAAAACAAAGGCTAAGTCTTAAACTGGACACACCTAATCATCAGCAATTTAAGAGTTAGAAATAGCTAGAATTACTTAATCCCATTATTTCACTACAATGTGATAATCGATTTAGAAGCTTGTATTTCTAATTTCTGCCCCCATATTAACTTAAATGGCAAAAGTGTCTTTTGCCTAAAATGGGAGGTAGACTCCGTGTCCCAAGATAATAACCCACAAGGTGATCCTTGGGGAGGTGGGAACAAATCTCCCCCCGATCTCGACCAAATCCTAAACAAAAATTTTGATCGTTTTAAGAAATTTCTCCCTGGTGGAAGCCCATCGGGATTTTTAACCCTCCTGACAGTCGTTTTTCTCGGCACATTTATATGGACTGCATTGTATACGGTTCCGAGCGATTCGGTTGCTGTGGTTCAACGGTTTGGAAAACACATCCATGACGTGCCGCCTGGCCTACATTTTAAATTTCCTCTAGGCATTGATTCCGCAACTATTGTGCCGGTTAAACGGCAGCTCAAACAAGAATTTGGATTTGCCACACCTGGCGCGACCGATCAATACCAAATGCCTCGTACTTATGATCACAATCGCGAAACGCAAATGGTGACTGGTGATTTAAATGCTGCACTGGTTGAATGGGTGGTGCAGTACCGAATTTCAGATCCCGTTAAGTTTTTGTTCGAGGTAAGAGAGCCGAGTGAAACACTTAGATATGTCTCTGAATCAGTTATGCGGGAAGTCGTCGGTGATCGAACTGTCGATGAAGTGATAACGGTTGGTCGTCAAGAAATTGAATCTGAGGCGCTTATCAAAATGCAAGAATTATCGACCAAGTATGCGATGGGTATCAGCATTGATCAGGTTCAGCTGAAAAACATCAATCCTCCAAAGCCTGTTCAAGAATCATTTAACGAAGTCAATCAGGCACAACAGGAAAAAGAAAAGCTGATTAATGAGGCACGCAGAGACTACAACAAGGTCATCCCTCTCGCACTGGGTGAGAAAGATCAGCGTATTCGTGAGGCCGATGGATATCGGTTAAAACGAATAAACGAAGCCGAAGGTGACGCCGCTAGATTCAACGCGCTTTACGCAGAGTATATTAAAGCGCCAGAGGTTACCAAACGCAGAATCTACATTGAAACAATGCAGGCAGTTTTACCGAATATTCAATCGAAAATCATCATCGATGAACGAACCGGTAATGTTTTACCTTTGCTTAATCTGGATGGTAAGAAGGGAGAAAAATAATGCGGTCACTTAAATTTTCATTGCTATTCGGGACAATCGTACTAGTTAGTCTTACCTTAAAAAGTACACTTTATACGGTCGGCGAAGTAGAACAAGTGATTATTACCCAGTTTGGTAAACCTGTGGGTGAACCGGTTGTCGACGCAGGACTCAATATAAAAATGCCTTTTATTCAGGTTGTTAATGCAATTGATAAACGAGTATTGGAATGGGATGGCGATTTATCGGATATGCCGACCAAAGACAAGCTCTATATATCCGTTGATTTATTTGCTCGTTGGCGTATTACCGATCCCCTGCAGTATTTTCTAAGATTGAAGGATGAACGCAGCGCTCAGTCCAGGCTCGATGATATTCTGGGCAGTGAAACTCGTAATGCCGTGGCAAAACATGAACTCATTGAAATCATTCGTACTACTAAAAAGCGAATGCCATTGCAGACTGAGGTACTGAAAGATAAGGATTCTGACTTAAATGTTGGATTGCTAGTACCTATTCATAAAGGCCGAAAACTCGTCGAGCAAGAAATATTCACCGCCGCAGCGGACAAGGTCAAAGTTTTTGGTATTGAACTACTGGATATTCGTTTTAAACGGATCAACTACAACGAGAGTGTAAGACCTAAAATTTATGAACGCATGATAAGTGAGCGTCGGCAAATTGCAGAACGTTTTTTATCTGAGGGCAACGGTGAGGCTGCGCGAATTCGTGGTGATCGAGTGAGAGAGCTTAAAAAGATTCAATCGGAAGCTTATCAACAAGTTGAAGAAATTCGGGGACTTGCAGATGCCAAGGCTACAGAAATTTATGCGCTTGCCTACAATCAAAGCCCGCAAGCTGTAAATCTCTATGAGTTTACTCGAACGATGCAATCCTACTCGACAATTATTGCTAAAAATACAACCCTGGTTTTGTCTACCGATAGCGATTTGTTTCAGTTCCTGAATGGAATAGAATCCACTAAAGATGCTTCGGGTAAAAAGCCATGAATAAGTCAATTAGACGCAAGTCTTGAGTGATCAACACTGGCTTATTTCAAACGGGCAGAGGGAACGATGATGAAGACCAATGATAAATCAATGATCGAAAAATATGGTATTACTTGTGAACAAAAAAGTATTTACAAGTATAAAGCTTATCGATATGACAAGCTTCTGGATGCAATCAACTTTGCCAAACTAGATCACGAGCGGGGTGATGACCCCCCCGATATATTGGGGGGCGATAGCAACGCTCAATTAAAACAAAATGAAGCAGATGATTGAATCTGCAAGCAGTAAGCGAGGTCATCCAACACAACTACCGAAAGAGTATATTGACTGGATAGTTCAACCCATTACTCGATTTGTAAAAGTCGAAGCGACGGCAGGCGTTGTGTTGCTGTTTTTCACCTTGTTGGCTTTATCCTTGGCAAATTCCCCCTTGAGCGACACCTTTGCCAGCTTTTGGCATATCTCCCTTGGAATAAATTTAGGAGATATCGTGTTTGAGCGCTCATTACATGGATGGATCAATGATGCAGCAATGACCCTGTTTTTCTTTTTAATTGCATTGGAGCTCAAACGAGAGTTGGTGTTGGGAGAATTGCGAAATCCTCGACTTGCAATGCTATCGATTTCTGCCGCGCTAGGTGGCATGTTAGTGCCAGCACTAGTGTATTTATTTTTTCAATATGGCGAGCCTGGCCAGCGAGGTTGGGGAACGGTTATGGCAACGGACACCGCCTTTGTGATTGGGTGCCTCGCGCTTCTCGGTCGGCGTATCCCAAAGAGCCTAAGAGTGTTCATGCTATCATTGGCTGTAGTCGATGATATCGGTGCCATTGTCGTTGTGGCTATTGGGTATGGCAATGATATTAATTGGTTCGCCATAGGGCTGGCATTACTTGGCTTCTTGATTGTTAAAGTCATGGCATACGTCGGTATTCGCAGTATGACCTTGTTTTTTATGGTAGGCGCTCTGATATGGGTGGCGATCGATGCTTCGGGGATCCACCCAACGGTCACTGGCGTTATTCTTGGATTAATGACACCGACCAAAAAATGGATAACTGATGAACGCTTACATACTATTGTGGATTGCGTTGTGGCATACCCTCCGGGGGATCATTGGAGCGGAGATACACCCGATCGTAAGGCATTGAAAACGGCTGAGGCAGCGGCTCGTGAAACTCTTTCGCCAGTTGAGCGTCTGGAAATAGTGCTTCATCCTTGGGTGGGTTTTGTTGTCATGCCCTTGTTCGCTTTCGCTAATGCGGGAATTCCAATTACCGGAACAAATATTATTACTCCACTAACAATGGCCGTAGTACTTGGTTTCGTGATCGGCAAACCTTTGGGAGTCTTCTTATTCAGTTGGGCTGCAGTTCAATTGCGGATCGCCGTACTGCCATCAAATTTAAATTGGCGAATGATTCTTGGTGGAGGCATGTTGGCCGGAATTGGTTTCACTATGGCACTATTTATTGCCAACCTGGCGTTTAATCCTTCGGAAATAAATGCCGTTAAACTAGGAATTCTCTCAGCATCCATATTCTCTGCTTTGTTCGGTTTTGCGCTGTTACGGTTTTTTTCCGATTCTACAAACAACGAGGATGTGAACAATGCTTCCTGTTATGCACAGGAACAGCGTGTCCCCAAATCTTAGAGGCAATGGTATGATTCCTACAACGAAAGAACAGTGGCATGAACGCTACTTAACGGCATTAGGTGAAGGCGGTTTTGAAAAAAGCTATTGGTCTTTAAAGAAACTAGCCCAGGATTTTGACTTCGTACTGAGTGAACAGCCGTTTGTTACTAGACTGTTCTTAGAAAATGTCATGCGGAACTTTGAAAGTAATGTGGCCAGCGAAAATACGAGAGCTTTGCAAGTACTGATCAAAGCATTGAGCAAAACAGGTGATGGCGGTGATTTTGAATTTCAATTTTATCCTGGTCGAGTGCTCATGCAGGATTATACCGGTGTACCCGCTATTGCCGATCTGGCAGCAATGCGCGATGCCGTATTCGCAGCTGGCGGCGATGCAGAAAAAATCAATCCGATGTGTCCTGTTGATTTAGTTGTAGATCACTCTGTGATCGCCGATCAAGCTGGTCATTCCAAAGCATTACGGCACAACCGTCAACGCGAAATGGAACGTAATCAAGAACGTTATCAATTTTTAAAATGGGCCCAGAATTCTTTTAATAATCTGACCGTTGTTCCACCTGGCAAAGGTATTTGTCATCAAATCAATCTCGAATATTTTGCCCAGGTGGTATGTGAAAATGAAGACGTACTTTATCCTGATACCTTGGTGGGGACTGACAGTCATACCACAATGGTCAATGGGCTTGGCGTACTCGGTTGGGGAGTAGGCGGCATTGAGGCCGAAGCGGTGATGTTGGGACAGCCACTCAGTTTAAACGCACCTAATGTTGTCGGCGTTAAGCTAGCTGGTGAGTTAGCGCCAGGCGTTACCGCGACAGATTTGGTGCTAAGCATTACCGAAATTTTGAGAAACTACGGAGTGGTAGGTAAATACGTCGAGTTTAATGGTTCCGGCGTTATCAATCTTAGTGTTGCCGATCGTGCCACCATCGCTAACATGGCACCAGAATATGGCGCGACTTGTGCGTTGTTTCCAATTGATGCAAAAGTTATCGAATATTTAACCTTGACCAACCGTTCAGCATCCCTAATTAAGCGAGTTAAAGACTACGCGGTTGCGCAGGGCTTGTTTTACACCACGGATCAAAAGACCGAACCGCCTCACTATAGTGAAAGCTTGACCATCAAGCTAAATGAAGTTGTGCCTTGCGTTGCCGGTCCCAAACGCCCACAAGATCGGTTGCCACTTGCTGCGATAAAACGAAAAACACTGGAAGAAATCGAATTGGCTGGTCACACATTACCGGTTGAGTCCAATCATCAGCAGCCAAAGTTAATGGACGGCGACCTTGTGATCGCCGCTATAACCTCGTGCACCAATACATCCAATCCTGGAGTGATGTTACTTGCAGGGTTGCTTGCCAGGGCCGCTGTCGAAAAAGGCCTATCGGTCAAGCCATATGTTAAAACCTCTCTTGCACCAGGCTCGCAAGTCGTTGCCAGCTATCTGGATACTTCCGGCCTGCAAAGCGACCTTGATCAGCTGGGATTTCAGCGCATCGGCTTTGGTTGTACAACCTGTATTGGCAATTCAGGCCCTTTAAATGATGATCTTGAATTAGTGATTGAGCGCGACAAGCTACAAGTCAGCTCAGTGCTTTCAGGGAATCGAAATTTTGAGGGAAGAGTTCACCCATCGGTTCGGCTCAACTGGTTGGCTTCACCACCTCTGGTAGTAGCCTTTGCTTTGGTCGGGCACACGCGAATTGACTTTGATAGTGAAGCTTTAGGGATAGATAAAGTAGGCAACCCCGTTTTTTTACGTGACATCTGGCCCGATAATACCCAGCTAGCAAAAACCATGGAGCAGGTTAATCAAACGCTCTACGCACAGTCTTATCAAGATATCTTGCAAGGCGATGAATATTGGGATGCCTTAAGTGTCGAAAACAGCGTGTGTTTCCCTTGGAATGTTGTGTCAACTTATATTCGCATGCCGCCTTTCTTTCAACAAAATGAAAAGCCTGAACCAATTATTGGAGCAAAAATATTGGCTATATTGGGCGACTCTATTACAACGGATCATATCTCGCCTGCGGGACAAATTAGCCCGGATAGTCCGGCGGGCGAGTATCTAACTGAACACCAGGTTAAACCTGAGCAATTTAACAGCTATGGCGCGCGTCGTGGCAATCACGAGGTGATGGTGCGTGGAACCTTTGCTAACAAGCGCCTGAAAAACGCAATAGTTGAACCAATCGAAGGTGGGGTCACGCGACTATCGAAAGAGGTTAATGTCACCGATCTGGTTCACATTACATCGTCTGAGCCTTTGACAATTTTCGCAGCTAGCCAATATTACAGTGAGAACAATATACCGTTAGTGATTTTTGCGGGGAAAGAATACGGTACAGGCTCGAGTCGCGATTGGGCTGCAAAAGGGTGTTTGTTGCTGAATGTTAAGGCTGTCATTGCAGAAAGTTTTGAGCGCATTCATCGCAGCAATTTGATTGGGATGGGGGTTATGCCGTTGCAATTGTTGCCAGAAAAAACGGTAAATGACGTGCAGTTATTTGGCGATGAAACCATTAACATCGAATGGCCGACTGACATTAAGGAAAAACAGCTATTATCCAATCAAAGACTGATGCTGACAATAACCAGAACACACTCATCATCTGGCCAACCTAATGTTCCGGAAACCCAAACCATCCCCGTTATTCTTAGAATCGACAATAATCGCGAATTGGATTACTTTCTTGCGGGAGGTGTTTTACCTTACGTAGCACGGCAGTTTATAAAAACGTCGATTTAAACGGTAGTTTTAGACATGCTCGTAAACGGCAGCGAGTGAATCCCCTATGCATAGACACACTATGTGATTGGGGTGAGCAAGCGCAGCCAACACCCGATAATTTTGAAAGACAAAGGGTGAATCATAACTCAACAGATCGGGAAAATAACGATGAATGAATCCTCTAAAACTCAGCAACACAAAACTGCCGAAGAGCGTGCAACAGGTGTGACAACAGATGCTCTGTGGGGCAAACAAACTGAACTATCTCTTAAATATTTTGATATTGGAAAACATACCTTTGAAATGGTATTTATTGATGCATTGGTTTCAATCAAGCGCGCCTGTGCACAAGTTAATCATAGACTAGAACTGATAAGTGACGAGCAGGTTGAAGCTATTGTTTACGCCTGTGATGAAGTACTTAAAGGAAAGCACTCTGATCAATTTCCTTTGCGAATATGGCAAACGGGTTCGGGCACTCAAACCAATATGAATGTTAACGAGGTTATCGCATCTCTGGCTAATGCTTATTTAAGTCAGAGCAAACAAGGGGATAACTCAGAAAGTAATGTTTTTTTGCATCCTAATGATCACGTCAATATGTCCCAGTCATCTAATGACGTATTTCCCGCTGCTATGCATATCGTTGTTGCAAATCAAACTACGCGAGTTTTGCTACCATCGATCGAGTTATTCGAAAATGAAATACGCCAGAAACAAAAGTCGTTTGAAGGGGTCTATACGGTCGGTCGAACTCATATGATGGATGCGCTGCCTATCAACGCCGGAGCACTTTTGTCGGCTCATGGCAGTCAGTTTACCGCAGCAAAACAATCAGTTTTAAAGAGTCTAGACGCGGTGTATCAATTAGCTCTGGGTGGCACGGCGGTAGGTTCAGGCGCTAATGCGCCAGAGTTATTTGGTCAACAAGCCATTGCCCTGTTGGCGGAGCAATATGAGCTACCATTTGTTCAGCACCCTAACTTATACGCTGCTGTTTCCGGTGAGGAAACATTGCTGAAATTTAGCAGCGCACTTAAACAGCTGGCCGCGGCCCTATTCAAAATAGCCAATGATTTTCGACTGCTGGGTAGCGGACCACGATGTGGCTTTAACGAATGGTATCTGCCTGCCAATGAACCGGGCAGTTCCATTATGCCGGGCAAGGTAAACCCTACCCAATGTGAGGCATTAAGCATGGTATGTTTGCAGGTCTTTGGCAATGACCTGACAATATCGCTTGCCGCCTCGAACGGTCTTTTGCAACTTAATACCTATCGTCCTGTAATTATTCATAACGTTTTAGAAGGTATCGAGTTGTTGAGTGATGCGATAACCTCTTTTTCAAAGAACGCTATTCGAGGATTAGCGCTTAATCAAACTCAAATCGATGCCAATATGCGTAACAATTTGTCGGTAATAACATTATTAGCGCCTCAGATGGGATATGATGTCGCTACCAAAATCGTCAATGAGGCAGTGCAGAAAAACACTTCTTTAGCTACAGCAGCAGAGAACCTGGGTTTTTACAGTGTCGCACAGTTTAATGAATTGCTTGACGAACAGTTGAATAGGCAAATTACTCAATCACAGGACTAGTCAAACTTTAAAACAATCTCCTTATCAACTGGCCGGTTGATAGACATTATTCTAATTCTTAGCTTCTCGGTAACTGACCATGCGTTGTGCCTCTTCATCCCATAAGCAAGACTTAAAGCAACTGCTCATTTCGGATAAACCCAGGGTCGTAACGACTGGGCTTTGTAGCTCAGGGATCGCTTCCATCGCTTCCGGTAATCGGTAAAAAGGTATACGCACGTTCAGGTGGTGTATATGATGATAACCAATGTTACCCGTCACCCATTGCATGAGTTTGTTTAATTTTAAATAACTGGAGGACTTTAAAGCCGCTCGATAATAATTCCAGGCATTCGGCGTAATAATAGTCATGCGCTTAAAGTTATGCTGAGCAAAAAAGAGGTAAGAGCCAAAAGCGCAATTGAGCATCATCGGCAATAGAATCACGAAGAATGCAGTACTGACACCACCAAAATACCATAGAATGCTAATCACTGAACTGTGCAGCAGTATTGAAAACAATGAGTCAAGATGCTTCACTGGATTTTTCAAAAAGGGTAACAAACAGAAGCTAATGCCAAATATTGTCAGATAGCCAAAAAACATGGTTAATGGATGACGTTGTAATCGATAGTAAAATCGTTGCCATTTGGATGCTGCCTGCCACATTTTTGTGGTCATTATAGGAAAAGTCCCGACGCCCAGAGTATCGACCTTTCCAATATGTCCGTGATGGTAATTGTGACTCTTGTGCCAGGCCTGCATTGGCACCAACACCAGCATTCCGTAAATGTGGAAAAAACACTGAGCAAAAGAGGAGTTGAAAAGTATTGCTCCGTGCATATAATCGTGAAATGTAATAAACGCCCGTATCATTAACATCGCACTGCATAATGAAAATACTAACTGTAGCCAGGGCCAGGGCGCGATACCTGCACCAACCATAGAAACCAGCAATAACGCAAAAACGGTGAAGACTAGTCGCCAACTTTTGCTTCTAGATTCCTTGGCAAAAGGTAACGTTGCTCTGAGCAGTTCTTTGCCAACCCGCAAGCCTTGACTATGTTCGGCAATTTCCTTTTTGTATTCGGGTTTGTCATTCTGATCTATCATCGTGTTTTACTCTTATCTTTCAATCTAAGGCTTCCCTGGACTAGTATTTTCAGCCTACTTTTCGCTACAAGGTTAGGGATGTTTGTTGTCATAAAAGTATAGATAGTTGCATCAGCATCGCTTTGAAAAGGGCTATTTAAGAGAAACTTGCAAAAGTAGCTTTCTCATATTTTTGACATGTTTTGAGATTTGTGCTCATCCCTAGAAATTAACCATATATCTTTACAATTTTACTCTAGAAATTACAGTAATGAAAAGCCTTAATTTTTCATTGAGTTAGGAAAGATTGTGCTGTTCTTGAACAGAGTGCCAGCCAATTAAAATGGGCGGGTAAGAGCTCTCCACAACGGCCAAATATAAACTGAGGAAAAGCACAACAAGTTGAAGTCGCATCTACTAAAAATATTTTTATGAAACTTGTGTAAGTTGAAGTGTAGGCTGGTAAAAACAACTCCCGCTTTTTATTAGATATATTGTTAAGAACAAAAACAATAAATAAGGCTCGTAAGAAAGCTTTATCGATTTTATAAAATACTAGCTTGAATTTAGTTTAGAGGCTATCTTTCTTTAAAAAATTACTGATAGTAAATATAAACCAATAAAATTCATTTAATTATGTTAGCTAGCGAACTGAAGTATTTCATATATTAGTATAAAGTTTAGATCGTTCAGTTTCACCAACAGGTGAGAAAACGAAAGAAAATAATGGAGAAAAAATATGACTAAAGAATCAAGTAATCCTCAAAACACGAGTGAGGCAAATCGTCTACGTAATAATATCCAAGACGCACGGCAAGAGTGGGATAAAATTACTCAAGCAGAATTTTCTGAGCTAGATGGTTCTCGTAATAAACTGGCAAAATTGGTAGAAAGCCGATATAACATTGCGCCTGAAGTGGCTGAAAAGCAAGTGCAAAAATTCATGGATTTACATTAGCACTACTACTTATTAAAAACTAACTAATAAGTATTTAGAGTCGAAAGCCTGGGCTTAATCTAAAATTCGACACTTATGGTGCAAAAAACAAAGTTAGTGCCGCGACACTTTAAAACGCAATATCGAACTCTGTTCGACCTGGTTTTCAAGATAAGCGTGGAATTCACTAAGTTATAATTAGTGCACGTTTTCTTGAAACTAGAACCTTATCGTTACACTTTAATTTTTCAAAATTCCTTTTAAATAAACGCTAATTTAGTTAGTCATAACTAGGCTATATTGAATTGCTAGCCGCAATTATTTAATTTGTATCATCTGACCAACTTATGGCGTATACTTTCAGTCTTCTTCTATATTCTAACTATAAATTTATTGAAGAGAATTAAATAAATAAGCTTTCCAATTTAATCCTCTGTGAGGATAAAATGAAAATATTTCACGTACAGTCTTTAGTTCACCCAATTAAAAACACTCTTTTAAATCAACTAACTCAGGCTGAGTTTTCACGACTTGCTCCATTTCTAAAAATAGTACAACTACAAACTTCGGCGCTCATAAACTCTCCTGGTGAGGTTGTGAGGTGGGTTTACTTTCCGATTGATTCGATCATTTCGCTTTTTAAAATAGACAAAAATGGTAACACTAATCAAATAGCCATGGTTGGTAATGAGGGAATGATCGGAATATCTGCATTAAATAGTAGTCAGGAATCCTTTAACGCTACAGTTCAAAAGAAAGGTATTGCTCTTCGCATTTCAAACCA
Source organism: Kangiellaceae bacterium (assembly GCA_026196875.1). GTDB lineage: Bacteria > Pseudomonadota > Gammaproteobacteria > Enterobacterales > Kangiellaceae > Aliikangiella. Next base: position 5,674 of record JAPHTP010000038.1, on the reverse strand, counting down.
TCGTTTAGTCAATGAGTTTAATCGTCATGGCGCTTTGTTCAACAAAATATTAGAATATTTACAACAACTTATTGCTCAGATTGGGCAGGTCGCGGTTTGTAATTGCCTTCATTCAATTGAGCAGCAACTTTGTCGGTGGCTTTTACAAACGCTGGATAGATCTCTTACCGATAAGATTACTATGACACAAGAGGGCATTGGACTATGTCTTGGTGTACGTCGAGAAAGCATTTGCGAAGCTTCAAGTAAACTACATCGACTAGGGGCAATCAATTACAGTAGAGGTCATATCGAAGTGACTAATAGAAGAATGCTCGAATCGTTAAGTTGTGAATGCTATGTCCAAAGCAGTTCAGTTCATCCTAAGAATAACATATTACTAATGTAGCTCTGAAATTTCGACTATAGCTTCAGGTAAACGATAAATGGAAATACGATCGTTAAGGTGATGGATATGATGGTAGCTTATAATTGAGACAGTTTTATTCCTAATATGAAACAACGATGATGATGAAGACAACTGACGAAAAATTATTGATGGAAGGGTATGGCATTACTTGTGAGCAGAAAACTATTTGTCAGTACACAAAGTACCAATATGAAAAGCTTCTATATGCGATAAATTATGCCAAACTTGATTAAGAGCGAGATGAGGAAAACCTTATATCGGGCAATACTCAGTAAAGCAAATCGAAAAAATGGTGCCGATGGTATTGGTCTTTATCGCTTGCAACAGTTCTTTATTGGTCAAACGCTTCCCGCAAGTTTGGAAGAGCCTGCTACTGAAACACGCCTGCGCCCGTTTAAAGGCTATGCCGTATGCGTTCGGCTTTTAGATGTGGGATCAGACAAACCACTCCCATTCATTGGTTTTCTAGCGGAGACAAATCCTGCGTTAGGGCGTAGAGGCGTTCGCTTAGTGTCGCGGCTCCATTACTATCCGTTAAGGAAACCATTAAAACAATCTAACTCTTTTAGAAAATCCTCAGCCTACACAAAAATTTAAAAGGAAAATTAATTAGACTTTTCCATGCCATATTTTATATGAAATATTATTCTTATCTGAGTTTTTTACTGAATACATGAGTTCATCCGCTATTTTTATAGCTTCTTTAATATCAGAAGGCATTATCTCAAATGTTACCATACCAACACTGAAGCTAACCGGCCATTTGTCACGAATCATGCGCTTTTCCAATCGAGTACTCGCTTTTGCGAAAGCTACTTTGGCTTCTTCTTGCCCTGTTTCTGGCAGTAAGCAGGCAAACTCATCGCCGCCTAACCTTGCAACTGTGTCAGTTGCTCTTAAAGAGTTTCTTAAACAATTAGCTACTCCAATCAGCAATTCATCACCTGAGGCATGGCCTTGAGAATCGTTGACGAACTTGAAATTATCAATGTCTAAATAAGCGAGCGAAAAAATATGCTCGTATCTGGATGAACGCACTAATTCATTTGCCAGTTCGATATAAAAACCTCTCGAATTATAAATCCCTGTTAGATTATCAGAATCGGCAGCTATGGATTCTATGCGATGAACGTTGCGAAAATTCGTAATCAGTATTGCCAAAACGGATAGGGTGATCAGGCAGGGGAGTCCGTAATTAAATAAGGTAGCAGCTTCAAACTCAGTATGAAGTGCTTTAATTGAAAGCAAAAAAACGGTTGATATTACAGCCAATATTATTCCAGACTTCTTGGAACCATACCAACTAGCAAGAACAATAGGGAAAATATAGAAAAACTCCGCAAAAATAACTTTACCAAACACCGTCGAAAAAGCACTGATTAAGATAACCAACGCCAAAACCAATCGCCAAATAATCTTGGGCGAACGTTTGTCCAGAATGCTTAGGATTGTTTTCAATGTAAGAGGTATTCCAGATGAGCTTTATCTAAATGTAGCTAAGAAGTTATATTATAGTCCAAGCCTCAAAGCATTCGTTAAATAACGAGCTACAAATTTAAATTTTTATAATATTAGAGAGTTAACAGAGAAGTTGTTGCTTTTCTTGGATAATCCGCTTCCTCCCTCAATACAAAACGAGATAAAGTAAGGACTAAGTTAAGCTAAAAGAGTTAAATCTCTTTAATAGATGATAACTTGCTTAATCGTGACTGTGTTCGAGCGCAAGAATTCCTAGTTGACTGTTGATTTACTTTATTGTGAAATAATGTGCATCGAAAAATTGGAATTGGAAATAAAGTACAAAGACCTACGACCATTCAAAACTATTGTATAAGTTGCAACTCAATTATTTGAGAACGTTCCAATCTACTATATACACACTTCGGAACCATGCTCTAACTAATTGTTATTTAAGGTTTGTATAAGCTAAACGTTTTGTTACGCTATTGAGCGAATAATGGTAAAAGGTTTAAAGAGTAGTGACGGCGGTTTATCAAACAGCATACCCTAGAATAAAGTCAGACATTACGACGGAAGAACTTGGTGATATTTATACGCCAACGCTTAAAGATCGAAGTTTTGCGCTACGTCATTGTAAAAGGAATAGTGCCGCTTTTGTTGGTTTGCTATTACAATTAAAGATTACTCAAAGACTGGGGCGATTTATTACCTATAATGAAGTTCCCAAGATCATCTTCCGGCACATTAAAAATGAATGCCGCTCACGCATATCTCTTCAGCAACTAAAAGCTTATTATTCTTCTGGGACAAAAGACCGACACGTAAAGCTAATTAGGAAATATCTTAATATACTACCCTTTAACCTAAAAAATATGGAATATCGAGTAAGGGAATGGGCAGTAGAGGCAGCAACCACAAAAGAAGCGTTGCCTGATATTATCAATGTTGTTTTAGAGTACCTTGTAAAAGAGCGATACGAATTGCCTGCGTTCAGTGTGTTAAGCCGTTTATGTCAATCAGCGAGAACAGAAGTTAACAATAATTACTACAATCAACTATGTGACTATCTCAATAACAAAGGTCGTCACAGTATAAATGAATTACTCAAGTCCAGTGTTGGAATAAATGGATTTGGATGGAGTACTTTAAAAGCGGAACCCAAGCGCCCGACGACACGAAATATTTATGCATATATTCAATATTTGGAGTGGTTGACTTCATTACAATCACTATTGCCAACGCAGCTAGCATTACCAACAGTAAAACATCAACAGTACATTAATGAGGCTAAGGCGATGGACTACGCTGAATTAATGAAAACAAAAATGAATAAACGAATTGCAATGGTCATTGTTTTAATTCGACACCAATACGCTAAAACTTTGGATAGCGCCGCAGAAATATTTATTAAGCTAATACAAAAACTGGACCGTTCAGCTCAAAAACAATTAGAAAAATATTTAGCCGATCATCAAAAGCAGACTGACTATTTGATTTCTGTGCTATCCGGTACAGTCAAAGTTTACATGAATAAACCACAATCGGTTTCCGAATTTGATCCAATGCTAGGAGGCGATAGTCAGCGATTGTTACAAATGTGTGAACAATACATGGCATTTGCAGGTAATAACTATCTGCCGTTTATGATTCAAGCATACAAGAAACAGCGTTCTGCTTTATTCCGAACAATCGAAACACTTAATCTAGCATCGTCAACAGAAGACAAAGACTTATTAAGAGCCTTTCAATTTATTTTGGAGCACCGTAAAAAGCGCTCTGAATTTATCGGCATAAAAAGTGACCCGAATGACCCAGACTCGAGAAATCTAATCAATATCCGGTGGATCCGCGAAAAGTGGTGGAAACTAGTCACTGGCAAAGTGACTAAGTCAGCTCAAGTAACGTACGTTAATAAGATAGCCTTTGAGTTGTGTGTATTCGTACGAATCGCTGATGATTTGACTACCGGTGACCTATTTATTCCTTACAGCGAGACTTATGACGATTATCGAGAACAATTGATCACTTGGGAAGAGTACGAGGAGCAATTACCATCTTATTGCGAAGAAGTTGGCTTAGTGAGCGGAAGTACTGAATTCACGACACATTTAAAACAAGCGATGTTGTCAGCTTGTAAAAATGCTGATAACAGCTTTCCTGACGATGAGCTGGTTCATATTGAAAATGGTAAATTAATCATTGGTAAACCAAAAAATAATATTAAGTCGCCTGAAATCGAGACTATCGGAACATTTTTACGGGAGCGACTGGAAAAGATTAGCTTGCTAGATGTCATCATTAATGTGGAGAAATGGCTGAACCTTAATAAAAACTTCGGGCCGCTCACTGGATTCGAATCGCGTATCAGCGATCCGCTTTTACGATTCGTATTAACCTTATTTTGTTATGGAACAAACATAGGGCCAACAGAAACCGTTCGATCGGTTCAAGGCGTTTCTCGTAAACAGGTTGCATGGCTTAATTTAAAACGAACGACAGAAGCTCGTCTGGATAAAGCAATCGCAAAAATCAATAATGAATACAAAAAATACCGTTTAATTGAATGCTGGGGGACAGGAGATAGTGTATCAGCTGATGGTAAGTTATGGGATCTGTATGAAGATAATTTACTATCTGAGTACCACATCCGTTATGGCACCTATGGGGGAATTGCTTATTATCATGTTTCGGATACTTACATAGCTTTATTCAGTCGATTTATTCCATGTGGTGTTTATGAAGCAATATATATCCTGGATGGATTGCTTAACGACGAGTCCGATTTTAACCCCACAAAAGTTCATGGTGATACGCAAGCACAATCAACGCCAGTCTTCGGCTTAGCGTACCTACTGGGTATCAAGTTGATGCCGCGTATCAGAAACATAAAAGAGCTCTGCTTTTATAAACCAGACAAAGGGATGGTTCTTAATCATATTCAATCTTTGTTTAATGATCCGATAAAGTGGCAGCTCATTGAAAAGCATTACCCAGATATGATGCGTACTGCAATGTCAGTTAAAGCCGGTAAAATTACGGCATCAACTATCTTAAGGCGTTTTGGCACAAAAAACCGCAAGAACAAACTTTATTTTGCATTTAGAGAACTCGGACGAGTTGTACGGACAATGTTTTTGCTCGAGTACATTACCGACGTTGATTTGAGGAAAGCCATTCAAGCCGCGACCTGCAAAAGCGAAGAGTTTAACGAGTTTGCTCGCTGGCTATTCTTTGCAAACGGAGGAAAGATTTCTGCCAATTTGAAACATGAGCAAAGTAAGATTGTTAAGTACAATCATCTTTTAGCCAATTTTGCTATTTTGTATAATGTGAATGCAATGACTGAAGCTTTCAATCAATTAAAAAATGAGGGACACGAAATTACCAAAGAACACATGGAAAGCTTTTCACCTTATCACACTGAGCATTTAGGAAGGCTGGGTAGTTTTGAGCTTGACCTTACTAAAAACGTGAAACCAATGACCTTTGAGTTAAACGTCGACTAAATTGGTAGTTTTCAAATAGTTACGTGAGAAGTGGCTAAATTCAACACTTTTACCGGCCAGACCTCTATTAAGTTACACAAGCACCAAAAGCAGAGCACTCCAATTTAATCCTAACTGATCAAACGCAAAAAAGAAGAGTGAAAAGGGGAGTGGTACATTATTACTAATAAGATGTACCGTTAGGACGACTTGCTATGTAAAAATCAGGCTATCTTTGAATGAAAAATAGCCTACGTCTTGCCAAAGGTTGCAATTTTACTACTGTTGTTTGAACTCAACCAGGAGTGATTTCTGCTTT
>JAPHTP010000027.1 GCA_026196875.1 Kangiellaceae bacterium | reverse complement strand
GCGAGGTTATTCCCAGATTGAAAGACCACCAATTCAAACATGACGATGCGTTAAAAGATTTGGGAGCTAACTCAATTGATCGTTCCGAGATTGTAATGATGACTCTCGAGTCACTGTCGTTGAATATTCCTTTGATAACCATAGCTAAAGCCGAAAATCTCGGAGAACTAGCAAGCATTCTTCATGAAAAATTGTAATCAAGGCGAAATAATTGTTTCTGGAGTTGGGGTTACTTCATCAATCGGCCAAGGAAAATCAGCATTTACTGCAGGGCTGCTAGATGGCGGCCAGAAATTTGGCGTAATGCAGCGGCCTGGCCGTCAAAAGCCTGATTCTCTAGAACGAAAAAACGATGATGAAGACCAGTCTAACCTGTTTTTGGGCGCGGAAATTTCTGACTTTAAGATACCAGAAGAAATTCCTAGGAATATCTTGCGCACGGCTTCCTATTCGGCTCAGGTTGCGTTGGCAACTCTTGATGAAGCTTGGCGTGAAGCTAAGTTAACAGAATTCGACCCACGGCGGATCGGATTAATTGTCGGCGGTTCGAATTTTCAGCAGAGAGAACTGATTCAAACTTATGAATCCTTTCGAGAAAAAATCCACTTTGTCCGTCCCACATATGCGATGAATTTTATGGACAGCGACTTATGTGGTATCTGCACTGATGTTTTTGGCATTCAGGGATTTGCATTTACCCAAGGAGGTGCTTCTGCCAGTGGACAACTCGCTATTCTTCAAGCGATTCAAGCAGTCCAATCAGGTCAGGTAGATGTTTGTATTGCGATGGGAGCACTGATGGACATTTCCTACTGGGAATGCCAAGGGTTTCGATCACTAGGCGCGATGGGATCCAATCGTTTTTCCGGGGAGCCGGATAAAGCCTGTCGTCCGTTTGACCAAAATAGAGACGGCTTTATTTACGGAGAGTCGTGCGGTGTGGTCGTCATAGAAAAAGGTGGTGGTGAAATTCGTAACGGAATTACTCCCTATGCTCGTCTTTCAGGTTGGGCTGTTGGGATGGATGGAAACCGCAATCCTAATCCTTCCTTTGAAGGTGAAGTGAATGTCATTCAAAAAGCTCTTGTGCAAGCCAATCTGCAACCAGGTGAAATTGATTACGTTAACCCACATGGTACCGGCTCGTTGATTGGAGATGAAACAGAGCTTGAAGCCTTACATCATTGCAAACTTAATCACGCTTACATCAATTCAACTAAGTCGATTGTAGGGCATGGTTTAACGGCAGCGGGTACCGTAGAGTGTATCGCTACTTTATTACAAATGAGAAAAGAACAACTCCACCCTAGCCTGAATTTACAAGAACCGATCAACCGATCGTTTAACTGGGTGTATCAAAAAGCAATAAACCATAAAATTTCTCGAGCACTTAATTTAAGTATGGGATTTGGCGGCACCAACACCGCTATTTGTTTAGAAAGCTATTAATGCATAAAAACTGAATGCTGATATTAATCACTTAAAATCAAAAATCTATTATTGGTAGGAGATACACATGAATACTTATATGTTTCCGGGTCAAGGATCACAAGCTAAGGGAATGGGGGGAGAATTATTTGATGAATTTAGCGAATTGACTAAGAAAGCAGACAAAATACTTGGCTATTCGATCAAGGAACTTTGCCTCGAAGATCCGAGGAGAGAACTCAATAAAACTCAGTTTACACAACCAGCTCTGTATGTGGTAAATGCGTTTTCCTACTTCAAAGAAATTAACGAAACAGGCAAAAAGCCTAATTATGTTGTTGGCCATAGTTTAGGCGAGTTTAATGCATTGCTTGCCGCAGAATGCTTCGATTTTGAGGCTGGACTAAAGCTAGTGAAAAAAAGAGGCGAGCTTATGAGCCAGGCTACCGAAGGTGGCATGGCGGCAATAATGAATGCCTCTAGGGAAGAAATAGAATCGACGCTAGCAAAGAACAATCTAAATAATATTGATTTAGCAAACTTCAATACGCTTTCACAAATCGTTATTTCAGGCGATATAGAGGAAATAGGCAAAGCTCAATTCTGTTTTCAAGAAGGAGAGGTCCTCTACTACCCACTAAATACTAGTGGCGCATTCCACTCCAGATTTATGCAAGACTCTAAAGAAAAATTCCTTAAGTATTTGAAACGGTTTAAACTTTCTGCCCCCAAAATACCTGTTATATCAAATGTCACAGCTCGACCTTATCTAAACGATGAAATTGAAAAGAATTTATCCGAACAGATAGCAAGTGCAGTTCGGTGGTGCGACAGCATACAGTACCTAATTCAAATTGGAGATGAAAATTCCGACCCTATGAGTTTTGAAGAAGTAGGGCACGGTGACGTGTTAACTAAGTTAGCGGCCAAGATACAAGAAGAAACTCAATCGCTGAGCGGGCAAAATGGTAAAGCTGCAATAAGCGAGGAAGAAACAGAAAATGTTGTAGAAGCAAAAAATGAATCGACTGAAAATTCCCCGGCTAACTCTGCGGACTCCACAGAAATCAGAACCGATATTGTTGAAAAAATTAGAGCCTTATCGGATGCAGAAGATAAAGTGAAATTTTGGAACGAGACATTTTCAATTGGCACGAAAGTAAAATCTACAATTATGGACTATGAAGATTTGGAGACTCGAACAGAAGCTGTAGTTCTGTTTGGCCATCGAGCTGCGGTATATATGAAAGACTATAACGGTTATTTCGATTTAGACGAAATCACTCCAATGTAGGCTAGGGCAGCTCAATGAAAAAACCAGTCGTTTTTATGTTTTCCGGGCAGGGTTCTCAGTATTTTCATATGGGAAAGGAACTCTATGAAAACCATCCACGGTTTAAGCTGTGGATGGACCACTGCGACGAAATTTTGTTACCTCTAATAGGTACTTCATTAGTTGATGTTCTTTACAAAAAAGACAACAAGACAGAAGCATTCGACCAGATATTGTTCACCAATCCCGCATTGTTGTGCGTTGAATTCAGCTTAGCCCGAGTTTTGATGGAAATGGGAATTCAACCCGATTATCTACTCGGTTACAGCCTTGGAGAATTTAGCGCAGCGGTAATATCAGGTGCTATTTCATTAGAGGATGGTATTCAGCTGACAGTGGACTATGCGAAGTTGCTTGAATCGAAGTCTGAACCAGCAGCAATGTTGGCGATCATCAGCTCGGATGAGTTAGCTAAAGAGTCTCCTGAGCTTTTAGAGCGATGTTGGATCACAGGTAAAAACTTCGATAGCAACTTTGTTGTCAGTGGTTTAACCGAAGACATATTAAATCTTCAAAAGGTTTTGGGCGAAAAAAACATAGTGTCTCAAAAACTACCTGTTAACTACGGCTTCCACACCTCACTCATGGATCCTATTAAACAAGAATTTAAATCTCTGGTAAGCGGAATCAATGTATTTCCAATGAGAATACCAACTATCTCATCTCTCACTAGTAGTGAGATTAACGATATTGATGATGATTATTTATGGAATGTTGTCCGTCAGCCAGTTGAATTTGAAAAAACGATCATTTCTATGCTGGACAGAGGCGATTTTATTTTTGTGGACGTCGGGCCAAGTGGCTCTTTGGCAACCTTTGTAAAGTACTTGCTTCCAGAAAATTCGCAGTCACTTTATCTGGAAGCAATAAATCAATTTGGAAAGAACTTATCTACCATCAACAAATTAAAGAGTGAACTTATCACCGGCGTCTGCTAGAAGGGACTAATTTATTGCTGTCCAGGTTTGTTAAGTTTTAGCCTTGCCTAGCAGCATCAAAAAAGGCGAGTAAAAGTAGGGAAATGAGAGTATTTGCAGTATCTGACATCCATATAGACTACAAAGATAACATGCGTTGGATGTTAGGCCTTTCTTCGCAAGATTTTCAATCAGATGTCCTTATTTTGGCAGGCGATGTTAGTGACAACCTAGAATTACTTGCTCAGTGTTTTGAGGCATTAGCGAAAAAATTTCTCAAAGTATTATTTGTCCCAGGAAATCATGAACTTTGGGTAAGTCATGAACTTCGCGGAAAACAAAACGATAAAATTAACTCAATTGAGAAATACCATCAAATATCCGAGTTAGCGACGCAAAGTGGCGTTGCCACTCAGTCTTATATAATAGGAGATCTCACGTTAGTCCCACTATTAGCTTGGTACGATTATTCCTTTGCCAAGCCGTGCGATAAACTCAAAAGCGTCTGGATGGATTTTCGCCTGTGTGCTTGGCCAGATGATATGCAAGCGATAGATGTTACCCATTTCTTTCTAGAAAAAAACCGCAACTACCTGCAAGATAGCAATCAAACCGTGATTAGCTTTTCCCACTTCTTACCTCGTATTGACTTAATGCCTTTCTATGTACCGCAGAAATACCGCTATCTTTACCCCGCACTTGGTAGCGAATTACTTGAAGAACAAATTCGCGTATTAAATCCTGACATTCATGTATACGGCCACAGTCATCTAAACATCCAACAAACTATTGATAATATTCTTTACGTTAATAATGCTTTTGGCTATCCCTCTGAGAATAATATCACTAATAAAGAGTTGTTATGTATATATGAACAGTAGCTCGCGTAATAAGCAGGAAACATTCAAACTATATAACATGGCGATAGTAGGAGGATAAACTTTGATAAATATAAATCCCAATGAAATTCATCTATGGTATAGCTATGATGAAACGATTCAAGATCATCATCTTTTAGACACTTATCTATCGTTGCTTGATGACAAAGAACGCGAACAAAGAAGTCGGTTTCACTTTAAAAAACATCGTCACCAATACTTGATAACTCGGGCAATGGTTCGTACGATTTTATCGTTGTACGCTGATAACATTTCTCCGGAACAGTGGGCTTTCGCGAAAAACGACTACGGTAAACCTTGTATCGCGAACCCACTAATGGAAACTCGGCTAAATTTCAATTTATCGCACACAGAAAATTTAATACTAATGGGCGTTACTCTTGACAATGAAATAGGTGTAGATGTTGAGTACTTACCGAGAATTGGAAATATGCTCGACATAGCTAATCGCTTTTTCTCTCCTCTAGAAATTAAGCAATTACATGAGCTTCCTATAGAAGAGCAGAAAGAGCGTTTTTTTGATTTGTGGACTTTAAAGGAAGCATATATCAAGGCTTGTGGAATGGGGCTATCTATTCCATTAGACGAGTTTAATTACTCTTTTAGGAAAGGTAAGATCAATATATCTTTCGACCCAGTGCGGAAAGACCAACCGGAACTGTGGCAGTTTTGGCAGGTCACACCGAGTAATGATTACAAAGCTTCTGTTGCGATAAAGGCAAGCGATGCCGATACCAACTACTCAATTAATATGCGAAAGATTGTTCCGCTGTCAAAAATAATGCCTTCGAACTTGCCAATATCACATGGTTGTTTGAGTAAGGTAAAAGTTCCTCAGGTTGCTCCAGCGATATAGCTCAATAAGCCCTGAATCAGATGGATAGAAGTGTATTTAAATATTAGAAAAAACAATTATTAAAGACAAAAATGTTACTAGTTTAATAAAGTAAAAATTGAAGAGTGCAGTTTAATGTTACTACGATTTAAAGATATACCAGCGAAAGAAAATTCACGGGATAGAATTCAAATAGTTTTTGACAATGGGAGTCATACCGAGTCATTTATCACAGAATCTTATAACTCGCCCGTGTACGAGAGTTTCTATCAAAAACTGGCCTGGTATTTTGCCGAGTACACTCAGCTATCAGCAAAGGCTGGAGGTGATTCTGTCAGAACTCAAGATGACTCCGGGGTAGCCGAGAAGCTGATCAAATATGGCCAATACATCGGCGACGAACTGTTAGGTGAAGATTATCAACTAATTAAGATCATCGAAGCTATCGAAGAGCAAGGCTACCAGAATTTAAGAGTTCAACTTGAATCAACAAGAACTACTTTTTTTAAAGAACTTTGGGAAAACATGATTCTTCACGAGTCAAAATATGTTTTATCAAGCGTGACTAAATGTTTTGTACGGCAGTTTATTCAGCAAGACTTTCCTATTGATTACCCTGAAATTCACTATCAACTCAAAGCGCCTTCACCACCACAAGAAGACATTGCTGGATTATTAGGTGGAGGTAATAATCCCAATCTGAAGCATGAAAGAAACAAAAACAAATTGGAGGAAGTTAAACCTCTAAGAGTCTTGTATGTCGTTTCCAGACCGGAATCGATTGAGTTACCTTTTACCGCCAGCCACGGGATAAATTCATGCTTAGAGTCCATAAGCGGAGACGGGGCAATAGATTTTGAACTTCACCGAACAATTGATGGAGACACATTAAGAAGGCGCTTACAAGACAAGAAAAAACCAATACACATCCTGCACTACAACGGACCAATTGTTTTGGAAAGCGAGACGGCTAAGTTGGTATTTGTTGAAGCTGGCGGAAATGAAACACTAGTAGATATAAAAGAAATTGCTCAAATACTAGTTAAAAATAAAGTTGGGCTATTAAACATTGACGCCGGTAAGTATCTGAAAAAGACCGAGACGGTATCTCCTTCATCAGGATTAGCTTTAATCGGAATGCTTACGCAGCAGCAAGGGCTGGGTAATGTGATTGGCTTGGGGCAAGTTACCGATCCCTGGACAAGCAAGCAATGTTTTGACGCTATCTATTCCCAAATCAAAAAAGGCCATAACCTGGCGAGAGCTGTTGTTGAAGCTCGCAAGCAATTGCAAGCACAAACCGAATCTAGTTTTATGACGCCAACTCCTATCTCTCTCCAGGCTTGGCCTCTACTAATTCATTATAGTAAGCAGTCTATTGAATTTTTCGATACAGCCGTTGAGTCAGGTGCTCCTGGTCATTCTCCCAATGCAGACTCTTTCTTCAATAAGTTGCATGGCTTTAGAACGGAGTTTTTACCTCCTATGCTTGACGTTGTATCTGACGGCCAAGCTCTTGAAGTGATTGACCGACTGGAAGTTGCAAAACTTAACGGTGAGAAACAATCGCTTGCTATTATCGGAGAGGAGGGCGCTGGTAAGACGCATATTGTTCACTTGGTCAACTTGTATTTTGCCCAAAAGAAATTAATTGATTTTGGTTTCTATTTTGATTTCTCAGAGGCGTTCTATTCGACCAAAGATATATTGCAAATGATCGCTCCACTGCTGACTCTTAATCCTGAACAGACTTTAGAAGTTAAAGAAAGACTCGCCGAACTTCATTGTTGTTTTGTGTTGGATAATATATCCCAAATCGACGTTTCTGACTCTCAATCTGGAGAGCTAAAACAGTTTCTTCAAAGCTTGTCATCTGAAGGCCATAAAGTCATCGTAAGTAGCGACTCAAATACTTCCTTTATTGATGGAGCATTGCACCGTATTGAGTTAACGCCGCTCGCTCTCATCGAACAAAAAGTTTTAGCCGTTGGATGTTTACACAATGAGAAAATTTCTGAGGAAAAACTCACGAAGATAAGCGAATCTCAGAACTGGGACGACTTATTCCTGACATCAAATGGAAATCCTTGGTTAACTAGAAAATTGATTCCATTGCTAACCTCCTATAATGTTGAAGACTTAACCAAACACTCCACCAAATACCTAAAAGATGATACACAAGAAACCAAGATTACCCAGTTTTACGAATGGCAATGGAACTTAATGGATCCTTTATGGCAACGATTGCTAATTCTGTGTGCCGAAACTAAGGGCTTGTTGCTCGAAATGTTTATGACTGCCTTTGATCAAGCCGAGAGTTTTGCCCCAGCACAATCACTTATTTCTATTTTAAGCAATGAAGTAGAAGGAGGTAGCAACAAACTTGAAAGTACTAGTGATGCTGAAAATGTAGACAGTAAGAAGGACGAAAATAAGCAGAAGTTTCAAGATGCAATTCAACATTGGCGCTCCGCCGGCTTTGTAACTCGTTTTCCACATGGCCATATAGTTGCTCAAAAATGTCTGAGCTTTGTTAAGGCTAAACGCTCTACTGGCTTATTTAAACATATAAGCGAAGATAAGTATCAGTTGTACTTTAGTCAAATAGTTTGTGAAGGAATACGACTATTATCACGTCATGTGATCCAACAGCCAAACCCTAATATCTCGAACAACCTCCTTATTAATCGTAGAGTTTGGGTTGGGCACTTTGAAAAACTGTGGTTTAACAAAGACTTCAAAGGTTTCATAGGAGTAAAAAATTCATTTGAGCAATTAATGCAACAAGCTAAGTTAGAGAGAGAAACTAATGAATGGTTACTCAAGTTACTAGATAGATCTCCCTTGCCTGGCGTAACCGACAAAACCACAGCCGAAGAGAAGCTGGCCTGGCTTTCACTGGTAACAGGTGTTTTAAATTCTCCACAGGCTAAAGATAGCCCCAAAATAACAAGCGGTGCCGAAATATGGCAGACTTGGTTTGATACATTTGCTGAAACTGGGCAAAACCAGCAACTCTCATTATTACAACAGGTTTCTCTATTTCTAGATAGGTATTATCAAATTCAAACGAAGTGGAAAAGCTGCATAGCAATTACAAAAAAAATGTTGGATGTTTACACCCGTTATGATGCTTGGCAAATGATATGCCAATCTCTAAAGTCACTCTCAAGGTATCACTACGAACTAGGGGAGACAGAACAAGCTCTTGCCTACGAAAATCGTATTCTTAACGATATACCATATACAGAATCTCCGCCTGGATTTAAAACTAAGCAACTAGTCGATGTTCTATTAACTCGAGTAGCTTACGCACAATTAACGGATGCACAAGCCCTTCTCAATCAAATTCGTGATGCTGAGGATGTAGAACAATATTCCGAAATGCTCAATGGAATTCAAAGCGAGATCCATTTTCTTGAAGGCGATTATTCGCGCGCACTTTCTTATTATTGCGAAGTTTGGGTTAAAGCAATACAGGAGAATATTCCTGCTAAAATTGAACAGCTAAAATTGCGTTTGTTCGAAATTGAAGGAAAGATGGGTATATCAGAGTTTGAGAGGTATTTTGAAAGCGAAGTGCCGGAGGGTACGGTTAAGCCTAGGGAGTATTCAACAACTGCAATAGTATAGTTACAAACCTATTGTGTGATAATTCTGAAGCCCAATTATTGAGGTTATAAATGCGTCATAGTTAGAGGCCTTAGAACGAATATTTTTTGTTCTGGGCCTTCAGTTTTGAAGAAGTAGCTACATTGAAACTCTTACTAAAACTTGAAATCCCTAAAACCCGCGCTTTATCTCTGGATGATATTATTTGAAAAACTCTTCCAATTTAAATTGAAAAAAGCAAAAACCAAGCATAGACTGGTCGAACCCTAACGAGAACACGGATGTGTTGTTATGGAGCAAGAGATAGGGTTGTCGACACACAGGGAGCAGTCTAACCTTAAATCTGATCAACTCACTTCGGCGCAAAGCCCTCATAACCCCTTACCTGGTATCGAACTTCCACGCGGTGGAGGTGCTATTAAATCCATTGACGAAAAGTTTCAAGTCAATGCAGTTAATGGTACTAACGGTACATCAGTCGCACTTCCTTATCGAGGTAGTCGCGGATTTGGCTTAGGGTTATCACTCGGTTACAACTCAGGCAGTGGCGACTCTGCATTCGGGTTGGGCTGGAACGTTTCGATCCCATCAATTAAAAGACAATCCGATAAAAAACTTCCTCGTTACGATGAAAACGATCACTTTTTGGTTACGGGAGGAGATGAATTAGTTCCACTTCTGGAACAGCATTCCGTTTCCGGAAGCTGGCAAGCTAAAACTCGTGACGAAACGGATCATCACGTTGAACTTTTTCGAACACGCATTGAAGGCAGCTGGCAAAGAATAGAAAAGTGGACTGCGAAAGTAGATGGACAGATCCATTGGCGGGTGATTTCTTCGGATAACATTGTTTCTCTTTTTGGTTATACCGCAAACGCGCGTCTTTCGGCTCCATCAGATCCCAATGGCCGTACCTACGAATGGAAGTTATCCCATAGCTTTGACGATAAAGGCAACCTGGTTTGCTATGAATACAAACATGAAGATTTTGTCAACGTAACACCTACTTTATCAGAGCGAAACCGGGATCTCCGGAACTGCACAAATTGCTACATTAAGCGAGTATTTCAGGGAAACAAAACACCGTATTTTCGTGGTAATCCATTTCCAGGTGAAGATGATTTTCTATTTCAAACAGTGTTTGATTACGGCGAACATGATACTGATTTTCCGGAATTAAACGAGTCAATTAACTGGCCGGTAAGAGACTATCCGTTTTCAAATTTCCGAGCGGGGTTTGATATTAGAACTTACCGTTTATGTCGCCGCGTGTTGTTGTTCCATCGATTTGATGAATTACCCATCAATCCATACCTGGTGATGAGTACAGATTTTACTTATTCTTCTGAGCCAGAAGATGATTTGCCGGATGATTACATCACGACAGATGGTAATACGTTTTTACGAGCCATCGTACAAAAAGGGTATCGCTATACTGCGCCCGGCAATACTTATGATGTACAGGAAACCCCACCGGTTGCTTATCAATACCAATCCCACCAATGGAGTAGGGAAGTCCACACTATTACCGATGGCGAATTGCCAGGCGCACCACGTGGTATTGATGGACGGGAATATCGTTGGATGGATCTCTATGGTGAGGGCTTATCAGGAATTCTCAAAGAATCTCAAGGTACTTTATTTTATAAAGAAAACTTGGGCCAGGGAGAGTTTACTCCAGCGTCTGCTTTAGCAGAGCAACCATCATTTGCGGGTCTGGAGCTCGGCGAGCTAGTACTGCAAAATCTTGACGGAACAGGCCAGCCGGCTTTGGTGCATTGGAAACAACCCGTAGGTTTCTTCCAGCAAGATAATTTTCAGTGGCAACCATTTGTCCCGCTGGCTAAAGCACCTACTTATGAACGACTCAATATGCCCAATTCCCGGTTGATTGATTTAACCGGCGACGGGCAGGTGGATGTTTTGCTCACCGATGATGAATTTTTTGAGTGGCATCCAGGTTTAGGAATTGAAGGATTTGGTGAAGCGAACCGGCTGTCGAAGGCGCTCGATGAAGAAGCCGGACCGCGCATTGTATTTCAGGATCCGCGCGAGTTATTTTTAACTGCGGATATGAGCGGCGATGGACTTACGGATTTAGTCCGGATCCGTAATGGGGAAATCTGTTACTGGGCCAATTTAGGTTACGGTAGATTCAGCCATAAATTATCCATGGCTAACGCGCCACGGTTTGATAGCGAAGATCATTTTAACGCGCTGCTGCTTAGGTTTGCCGATATCGATGGTAGCGGTAATACCGACATGATTTATCTGGGACAATCGCGATTCGACTTCTGGTTAAATCTGAAAGGCAATAGCTGGTCGGAACGTCATCAGCTTGATGCATTTCCAAAACTTGATGAATTGTCGAGTGTGGAAGTTTTCGATTTACTCGGTTCCGGCACAGCGTGCGTTGTTTGGTCGAGTCCACTTCCTGGTGATGCTAGAGCGCCGCTGAAATACATCGACATCATGGATAGCAAAAAACCACACCTGTTGAAAAGCGCGATCAATAATCAGGGACGCGAAGTTTTTTTTGACTACCAACCCTCCACGAATTTTTATCTGCAAGATAAATTAAATGGCCATCCTTGGGTGACACGATTACCTTTTCCGGTGCATGTGGTGACTAAAATTGTCACGGTAGACTACATACGTAAAACTCGTTATGCGCAACAGTACTCCTACCATCACGGTTATTTTGATGCAAAAGACCGAGAGTTTCGTGGCTTTGGTCGGGTAGAAGTAGAGGATACAGAGGACTTTAAAAGCTTTAGCGTGACCGGTGCAAGTAATGTGGTTGAAGAAACTCATCATCAACCCCCCAGTAAAACGATTACTTGGTATCACACAGGCGCCTTTTCGCATCGAGCCCTATTGGATGAGATTTATGCCGATGAGTTTTTTGATGATCACAGCGCCGGTGGTTTTCGACTGTCCAGTTCGGTGATGCCTCCCGATTTATCAATCACCGAATGGCAAGAATCGCAAAGGGCATTTAAAGGAAGCGTTCTGCGACAGGAAATATATTCCAAAGATGGTTCCTTACTCCAGGGAATTCCATATAACACGGCGGAAAAGCGTTATAAGGTGCGCAAAGTTCAACCAGAACAAGAGGGTTATGAAGCCGTTTTTCAAGTGCTTGGGCTAGAGTCTATTTCCCATGATTATGAACGCCGCCCAGGAGATCCAAAGATCACGCAATCAATGGTACTCGCCCATGATGATAGAGGGATCCCTTTACGTTCGGCTTCGGTGAACTATCCACGACAAATTCGGCCACCGGATCTACCCGGCGAGATCTGGGCACTCCAAAATCAAGGTCATGTAACGATTAACGAGCATGACTTAACTAACGACATAGAGACCGCGAATAATTTTCGTTTTCGGGTACCTTATGAAACTCGCCAGTTTGAGCTATTGGGATTTTCAGTAGGAAGCTCTCTCGTTACGGCCACCGGCGTTGCTAACCATCTTTCTTTAGCAACGAATATCCCTTATGAAACCGACGGAGATGGTTCGCCGCAAAAACGTCTTTTCTCTCATCAGCGCCGCTATTTTCTAGGCAATGATTTATCAACACCTTTAGCCCTTGGTGATCGTGAATCACTGGCACTGGCTCATTATTCTGAACAGTTGGCGTTTACCCAGGGACTAGTAACCAAACATTACGCAGGCAAAGTTGATTTGGCCATGTTGCTTGATGCCGGTTATGTGCACAGCGAAGGGGATAACAATTGGTGGGTTCCTTCCGGAACCTTAATTTATGGAGCTGATCCGCCTTCACGTTTTTTTATGCCGGAAGGGCAACGAGATATTTTCGGACGAGAAAGCAGGGTCGGGTTTGATCAGTATTTGTTATTGATCGAAAACGAAACCAATACCCTTGGCCAATCAACTTCTGCAAAGAACGACTACCGAACACTGACTTCCTATGAAGTCATTGATGAAAATTTAAATCGAAGTCAGGTAGAAACCGATATTTTAGGTTGTGTAGTTAAAAAAGCTGTTATGGGAAAGGCGGGTGCGGGGGAAGGAGATACCCTTGCCGAACCAACGGCGATTATGGAGTATGAACTCTTTAACTGGATGAACCACCAAAGGCCCAATTGGGTGCGCGCCAGGGTGCGAGAAGAACATGGTAATCCAGGCTCTGTTTGGCAAGAGAGCATGAGCCATTTCGATGGAAGTGGAGGATTGATCCTTAGCAAGCGTCAGGTGGAGCCGGGGGAAGCCAAGCGTTGGGATCCGTTGAGTCAGAGCGTGGAAACGGTAACCACCGATGATCGCTGGATTGGCAATGGCCGCTCTATCGTCAACAACAAAGGTATGCCGATTAAGGCATTTGATCCTTACTTTAGCACTCATTCTGGTTTTGAAGACGAAGCTGAGCTGGTTGAAACTGGGGTTTCTTCCATCAGTTACTTTGATCCCGTTGGACGGGTGATCCGAAATGAACTGCCCGATGGCACTTTTACCAAAACCGAGTTTGATATCTGGCAGGTTCGCTCCTTTGACGTCATTGATACTGTGCAGGATAGTGACTGGTATACTTCGCGCGGCAACCCCGATCCAATTCTGGACCCAGAGCCTAGTGATCCAGAAACCAGAGCGGCCTGGCTATCTGCTAAATATCACAATACTCCAAGCATCACTCATTTCGACTCCTTAAGACGTTCGGTCATTAATTTTACCGATCATGGCGGAGGTAAAATTACCCAGGTACGTAATGAAATGGATCTATTGGGTCGATACTCGCGAGTATTTGATGAGCTAGACCGAGAAGTATCCTATGGGGTGACAAATCTGATTGGCGTGCCGATTTTTGGTGAGAGTGCCGAAAAGGGCACTAGCTGGTTATTCAATGACGCTATGGGTCGTTTGTATCGACTCTGGGACAACGACGATCGAGAATTCTATGCAACTTATGATGATTTGAATCGACCCTTAAGTGCCTTTGTCAGACAAGATGGTATAGAGACAGTGCACACTCATCATGTATACGGAGATGGATTACCTGACGCCGTTGCTCGCAACATGGTCGGCCAGGTCTATCAAGTTTATGATCAAGCGGGAGTTACAACTGTTGAACAAAATGACTTTAAGCTCAACCCATTGTCGATCGACAAACAACTAACACGAAATTATGAAAGCCTTACAGACTGGTCGAGTTTAGTTGGACTTACAGATATTGCGGCCATCCATGCGGCGGCGGCACCACAGCTCGAACCGGAAACCTTTCAAGGCTCTGTTACCTATGATGCCCTTAATCGTCCGACTCGTTCCGTGTTAGCCGATGGGACCGTAATACTTCCTATTTATAATCGCGCAAATAACCTGGATCAATTACAGGCTCAGCTGGGTGGTGTAGGGTCGTTTCGGACTTTTCTTCAAAGTCAGCAACACAATGTTCACGGCATGCGTGAAAAGGCCGAGTTCGGCAATGGAGCCGTCAGCGAATACAGTTATGATCCCAATAATTTCCGGTTAACTCGATTACTCACTCGATCCCACTCCGGTATTCATCCCGCACAAGCATTACAAGATGTTCGGTATTACTATGATGCTATTGGCAATGTTGTAGAATGGCGCGATCTTGCCCAGCAAACCCATTACTTTAACAATGCGGTAGTTAACGCGGCAGCGAAGTTTGAATACGATGCAATTCATCAGCTGACTAAAGCTACAGGAAGAGAGCATGCCGGGATCGGTAGTGGCGGACAAAGCACCCACCTTGACTTACCCTACATTCCTCAGTTACCTCATGCTAACGACAGCAACGCACTGAGAAATTATACAGAACAATACGCTTATGATGACGTAGGAAATATTACATCCGTTCAACATCACACGGGAACAGGAACAGGTAACTGGCATCGTCGCTATCAATACGCTTATCAAAATTCACCCGGTGATCGCACCAATCGGTTAGTGGCTACCAGCCGGGCTGGTGATCCTGTGACTGGCCCGTACTCTGATCAATACCACTACGATTTGCGCGGCAATATGATCAGTATGCCGCACTTACCCAGCATGCAATGGAATGCGATGAACCAGCTAACTCAAGTGCCGCTCGGAGGGGGAGGGATCGCCTTTTATGTTTATGGCGCCAGTGGTACACGGCGGCGAAAGGTGATCCGCCGGAATGGTGGTCAGCGCATTGAGCGGATCTATCTCGGCGGCAATGAAATTTATCGCGAGTATAACGCCGCTGGAGAGAAAACCTTTGAGCGTTGGACCACCTTTATTTCCGACGGGGAATCCAACATTGCGCAAGTAGATAGCAAGGTTCTCGATAGCCAGAATAGTGATCCGGTAAATGCTTTGGGTGTACCGCTAATTCGATATCAGCACAGTAATTTGTTGGGATCGATCAGCATCGAAACTGACGAAAACGCGCAAGTAATCTCCTATGAAGACTATCACCCCTTTGGAACTTCCGCATATCGTTCCTCTCATTCGAGCGCGGACTTGAGCTTAAAACGCTATCGGTTCAGCGGTAAAGAGCGGGATGACGAAACTGGTCTGTATTATTTTGGAGCACGTTATTACGCCACCTGGTTAGGCCGCTGGACAAGTAGCGATCCTGCCGGTTTTGCCGATGGAACTAATTTGTACCGTTACGCAAGAAATAATCCCATTAATCTCGGCGATGCTAACGGTACTTTCCCAACCTTAGTTCAAGGATCGGAACAATTAGATAATCCAGATCCCCCCCCGATAGCATATGGCGAAGATCGAAATGCTGCCATTGAACATTACAACGGTATGACCTGGCGGGGAACAGCGCAGTTTGAGTTAGAAGACGGGAGTCGAGCGACTTTAGCGTTTACCTATCGCATAAGGGTCACCGGTGTTGAGCGAGTTACGCAATCCAATACAGCAGAAGCCGGTGAATATGCTGGTAAACAGTTTTGGAGCATCACTGAACGAACAGTCGTTCCAGGTTCTGTGCAATGGGCTAATCCAAATGAAGGTGACGGTGCAGGCGGAGACGGCGATGGTGATGGTGATGCGCAAGGTCAAGGAGCTGGCCCGGGTCCTGCAGCAACCGGAGTAGGCGGCGCTGTTATTCGCAATAACCCTGAGGGACGTGTGCTTGGCGTTCCACCTGAGGTAGAAGGCGACAAACTAGGCAGGCTACAAGAACATACTCGGCAGCGATTAGCGGGCCGAAATACCGGGCCTGCCAATCCAACCGGAGCGAGGCGTAATACACCAGAGCAGCGCGCAGCTTTGCGCGAATTTCGTGAGCGAATGGGCTATCCCAACGGCCGCCAACCTGCGGGTACCGCAGCGGGGCATCGCATTGATATGCAATACGACTTATCAAACGAGATGGGTAACCACTGGCGCGATTACATAGAGGAAGGCCGAGTCAGAAATACCGATGACGGGCGTGAAGGTTTCCGCTTGATGAATCAGCAGGGACACCCACAAGGTGAACCTTTCGGCGCTGTCGCCCGTGATGGGCAGACCCGCTTTTGGCAAACCGAACGTTTCCGCGGTCGTATGCGTTTTGGTGGAGCCGCGCTTACGGGCGTTGGCACCGTATTTTCTGGATTCGGGCTGTATCAAGACATTATGGCGGGTGACGTGCCAATGGGAATTGGAGATGCCATGGGCGTAGTCGGTGGTGGCCTCGAACTTTACTCCTTAACGGGAGGCATGACCGCAGGTTGTGCAACGGTGGGAGGCCTCTCCGCATTAGGATTGGGAATTACTCTTTCCGGGGCAGCCATTGCTGTTACTTCAGGCGTCAGTGGTTATCGTGCTTATCAACGAGGTGATACGGCAGGTGCAATAGCAGGCGGCGTCGGTGTAGTTGGTGGCACGATGATGGCCGCTGGTGGCGCTATTGCAACGGCTAGTGCAGCTGGGGTAGCGATGGCACCCGCATTAGTGGCGGCAGCGCCGGTATTAATTGCCGCAGGGGCGGTGCTGGCACTCGGTGTGGGTATATATCATGCCGGCGATTACTTTGGTTGGTGGTAATGGCTGATGATTAAGGAAATAATCAAATGACCGCAAAGGATCCATTAACACTGTGCTATAAAATTTGGCGACAGCTGAAAATCTCATCCGCGACCGTCGCTTTGAATTTGCTATTGGCAATTATACTTGCTGCGTTGTTTCCGGTAACAGAGGCATGGATTATTTGGCAATCGGAACAAGGTTATCTGTTTAGCTTGATTTTGATTTTCCTCGTCCTGGTTGTGGTGATTCGATTGATCAACGTTTTGAGTTCGATTTTCTTGATCAGAATCGGCACACAATCACCACCACCATTACCATCACCGCCGAAAAAAATTAATGCAGCGGCACGATTTTTATTCTTATTGCTCTTGGTTTTGATAACAGCCACTGTCATTTACTGGTCGACACTGTCCATGCACTTACTCCTTGGCATTCTGCTTTTTTCTGCCTTCCTTGGTGGCGTACTTTTTCAATTGAGACGAAGTTATTTGAGTAAAGATCCGCCTGACGAAATACCGGACCAAGAATCGCCAGACAGCCCGTTAATCAAATTGGATGTTAGTAGCATTTCAACTTTAGTGCCCGACGATGTGCCTTTATCTAACGCGATTTTATACCGTTGCCCGGCAGGTGTAGTCGCAACTCTACCTACAAATGACCGTTCTACCTTACTGGCTGTGGTGGGAAAAGGTCAGCTAAAAGTTGATGACAACCAGACAACTAATATTACGAAAGGGGCATTATTTAAATTTGAATCAGTCTCCAAACTCGCATTGGTGAATCACGGCGGCCGTTATTTTGATGTTTTAGTTTTTTAACGAACGAGTGGTTTTGAAAAGGAATCTATCATGAACTATCTCAGTAAAGAGTTTAACCGAAAAAACAAAAAAAGCATTGCCAAACTGCACCGTATCTTAGGTGACATTAGCGACAAGAAAATCGCAGATGATGAAGTCTCCGATCGCACAATCGGTAAAACGACAATTCAAACTATTGATGCACTGGTAAGCCGGAGTGTTTCTCGATCGACTTCCATTATTCCAGAAGTGATCGAAGAGATAAATGATAAGCTGCTTGAAAAAAAATATGGGCAGACTGATGAGATTAAATTGTTACATAAGAAGCTGGACTACTTTCACCAACATGAAAAACTTAAATTAACGGTTAATAGCGCTGAGAAAAAGGCAGCTAATATTGGCGAGTCTACCACCAATGCAATAAAGGAATTTCAAACCCGTTATCATCTCGAGCCAACCGGGAAATTAGATGTCGCAACCGACGAAAAAATTGAATCTCTAGCCAAAAGTATTGAAGGAAGTCGACCTAAACCGAAAAAATTGATGAAGGCCAAAAGGCCGGAACAACTAAGCCGCGTTGTTCAGTATTTACGCCTGAATATGTCCAGTGACAAAGTAGGTGATTTACAAAACGGACTCGTATATCTCGGTTATAAAATTCACCAGTCAGAACACAATACAAAGACTTTCGGTAAAACCACACAAGACGCGGTGAGGCAATTACAAGAAGACATCGAAATGCCAATTACCGGTGAAGTCAACGCGAAAACAGCGGCGGCGATCAATAGGGGGCTATCCAGAGCCAATCCAAAGGTCACCGGAGGCGTTCGTTATCGCGTGCGTGGTAGTGTGCGCGGAGAAAACTGGCGAGGGATGGCTGGCATCACAGTACAAGTTTATGAAAAAGGATTACGAGGGGCTGGTTCGCTTTTAGGGGAACGGACGACGTTTAATAACGGCTTTTTCGATATTTTATATACACCGCCCGGCAAACAAAAACGGCACCATGTAATTGTCAAATATCTGGATGATAAAAAGAATTTAGTTCATGAAAAACTTTATTCAAATGTAGGGCCTCTTCTTTGGGCCAATTATACAATTGGCGCTGACCGCTATCGCGGATTGTCTGAGTACGAACAGATCGGACAAATTATTAGTGGAGTGATTCAACAAGATGGCCTCTCAATAGAAGCCATTGAAGAAAGTGATACACATCAGGATATCTCACATATCCAGCGAGAAACGGGGATTCACCCCCACATCATTATGACTTATTTGTTATCACATCGCGCGGCTAATGATCTTAGCTCTAAAGAGATTACGCCTGCACTTATTTACGGATTTCTCCGCCAAAATGCGCTCGATGATTTACCGAGCGATCTATTTCCGGACAGACCCGACGAATGGAACGATTGGATCGAACCGCTGGTGGAGCGAGTATCGAGTAATGTGGCTTTACTTGATTCCGATCTGCAACAAGAAGCCTTATCGCTCTCGCTACAACAAAATATTGTTCCGCGACAAATCAAATTTCACCAACAAGATATTCAGAGTGAATTGGGTGAATTAAAAAATACTTATCTTTTAAATCAACCATTATTGGTCGGCAATGGTAACTTGGCTAACGTGCTTGCTAAGACCGACCTTAACGATAACCAACAGCGTAAAATAGCCGATGCTTTTTACGTCAATGAAGGAATTAATGAACTCTTCTGGCGAGCGCTCGAAGAAGGGGATGAGCTTTCAGGAGCTCAGATCACGGCGTTTCACTCGGCGCTCGATCTCGCGACCATCAGTAAAAGTTTTCCGCCACTATTTGAACTTATGTTTAACCGTATCAATGACGGGCAGTTTGCTGAGTTTAATCGCGCCAGTGATTTTGCCAAATTGAGTAGTGCTGAGTGGGAAGATCTTCTAATTAGCGAGAAGCTAGGTGTACCAGCCAACATTGATGGAGACACCGAAGCAGAGCGCATCAAAACTTTTGCTTACACATTGTATGAACAAGCAGCGTTAATCCACCCTGAATCGGCTTTTATCGCTGAGGTGAAGCGACTCGATCAACATCAGCTTGTGCACTTAAACGATATCGAAGTATTTGTAGACCACCATGAATCATTAAAGCTCAGTCGCGACGATCTATTAAAGCTCAACAATGATTCGACATCACCTTTAACTGAGGCTCCTATGCAGGAGCTGATGGTCATGCAACGGGTATTTCGGATCGCCAAATCACCCTCGGTAGGTGCAGTGTTATTGAATGCAAACTTTCATAGCTCGGCACAAATCTATTTTACCGGGGAAAAACGATTTTTGAAAAAAGCCGAATTGGCTGCAGGTAACCTGGTGTTTAACGCGGCGGACTTCCATCTGGTGTATGCCAACGCCGAGCACCAATATGCGCATGTACTGGCAAAACTCACGCAATTTCGTTTCGATTTCTTTAAAGATTCTCCGGCCGCAGTGCCAGAATTTTTCTACAGCAAAAACGAAGTCGATGAGATCAAGAAGGATATTCCCAATATTGAGTCATTGTTCGGCTCGTTAGATTTTTGTGATTGTGAGCACTGTAGTTCCATCTACTCGCCTGCGGCATATCTTACTGATCTTTTACGCTTCCTCGAAGAAAAAGATGCAGTGGCTCCAAGTACTTCTGTTAAAGAAGTCTTGATATCACGAAGACCAGATATTGCCAATATCAAACTTAACTGTGGCAATACCCATACAGCTCTACCCTATATTGATTTAGTTAACGAAGTATTAGAAAATGCGATCCCACCAGCGGAGTCTGATTTTCATTATCAAAGTGAACTGACTTCTAAAGAATTACGCGCGGTTCCGCAATACTTACGCAAGCATGCTTATCACTTTTTACGGGACAAACCTTATCCCATGTCTCATGGGTTTAATCTGTGGGAGAGAGGATCACGGCTATTTTTAGAACACCTGGGTTGTCCGCGTTATAAAATAATTGACCAGTTTCGCGACCTCAGCGATACCAGCTCGACAGCGACAATCAACGCGGATATGGCAGCAGAGTATTTCGGCATTTCTTCAGAGCAAAAAGCCTGGATTATTCCTGAAATAAATAGTGCCACGACCACCATTCAAACCGAGTTTTGGCATTTTGATGCGAGTTTAACAACAGTTTCGGTGGCAGAGTTTTTAAGTCGAACTCAGCTAAAGTATGCCGAACTACTTGAATTGCTACAGGTCGAGTGGGCCAATCTCGGCTCACCGAAGGTAGAAATTGAGCGACCACTCGATGACTGTGATACTCGCGCGCAAAATGTCATAAACTTGACCGAGCAGACACTTGACCGGTTTCACCGTTTTGTCCGGTTGTGGCGGCACACTGACTGGGCAATGTGGGAATTGGATCTGATGCTTCGCAGCCCGCTGATTGGAGCAGGGGATCTCGATGCAACAGCATTGCACCACTTAAGGGTTGCCCATCAGTTGCAATCAGAATTAAAAATTCCCGTTGATGTGTTGGTGGCATTTGGCGGTGCGCTTAATAGCGAATTAGTAATTGACTCCAAGACTTTTGACCCCATTCCACATTTATACGAGCGTCTGTTTCAAAATGTTGCGGTAACAAACCCAGTGGATACGGACTTTAATTTACCGCTTGTGGCAATCCAATTGTCATCAAAACTCAATACCCTAATAGCCGCATTTCAGTTAAGTGAAGCAGATCTAAAAACGTTAATAGAACTGACAGACGATCAATTAACTGATGCCAATTTGGCTTTTATTTTTAGACACGTGGCGTTATCAAGAAGCTTGCGAGTTTCGATAAGTTCACTGCTCAAAGTTTTACAAATGACAGGGGTAGATTTAACTGCGGTGACGCTCTCACATCTTCAAAGTTTTGTTGACTCCCATCAATTGATCAAGGATTCGCCATTATCCATTGAAGAACTTGATTACTGTTTAAATCCCGCGCCTGAATCGCCAATCGGTTTACGTGAAGAAGTGGTTCAACAATACGTTGAAGTGTTGCGTGCACAGCTGTCGACACTGAATCAAAACTTTATGGTTGGTTCACCGATCCCCCTAAGCCTCGATCAATACCGCGATATCGGAGAAAAATACTTAACTTTCTTAAACGAAGATACACCTGACGAGGTACAACAAGCGCTCGATTTAGTCGAAGGCAAATGGAGTGGCAGTGATTCAGAACGGTTGGCTTTTATCAACACGTTTTTCGGTTTTATTCCGGTGAGCGAAAATCCCTCGGTGGTTCTCACTCAAGAAAGCTATTGGGATGATGATGTGTTGAGCGGTGCGGAAGAAACACTAATAGCCGACCGATATCAATTTGTGCTGCGATTTTTATTTATCGATGCCAGTCGCTCCACTATTTTCGATCACATAGTGAACATCACCAACCTCAGCGCTGACGTGGTGAAGTTACTCCTAAATCACTTTAGTCCCATTAGTAGTACCAGTAATTATCTTGCGCTATTTCAAGATCCGAGATTACTAGAGCAAGATGCTGCAGGCGAATGGTTACATCCTATCAATAACACCAACTATGCTGAGCTGTACTTTGCCTATTCGCATGTACACAAAGTGTCCATCTTACTCGCTGCTCTCGAGTTGCCCATAGATGCACTAACCTGGCTCTTAAGTCACGCGTCTGAGATAGATGTTCTCGATCTAGGTAGTTTACCCGTTACGAGCGCTCCCGCCGGCAACCTGTTTATGCCCTGGTATCGTTGGCAGCGGCTGTTAGATCTTTACGCACGTTATCCTGAACCTGAAACGACCTCTCTATGGGCAGTGCTTGGACAGGGATTATCCCCTGATACGGAAAGTTTAACCAGTCTCCTGACCAACCTGGCGACTTTAACTCAATGGGATGAGGAAGAGTTAGCTGCGGTCGTGACTCAGATAGGTTTATCACATACAGCAACAGACAAAGATTTTACAAAAGTAGATACCTATATGCGTCTCAGTGAGTGTATGGCTCTTTTGAAAACTGCCGGTGTTGCCACTGATACCATGTCGACCTGGGCGGATCGTCTCGATATGGCGAGCGCGGAAGAGCATGCAGTTTCGGCTCGCAAAGCTGCCAAATCAAAATACGGAGAGGATGAATGGCTCGATAAGGTGAAACCGCTGCAAGATACTTTACGCGAAGCACAGCGCGAAGCGTTAGTAGAATTCTTTGTTGAAGATAGCCAAAGAAATCAACCCGAGGAGATCGGCGGAGAGCCAAATGCATTGTATTTTAGAGAAGCATTTGATCTTTACAATCATTATTTGATTGATGTTGAGATGAGTGCTTGTCAACTTACCTCACGGATAAAGCAGGCAATCAGCTCTGTGCAATTATTTATTCAACGCTGCTTCCTGAATCTCGAACCGGAAGTTGTAGTAGGGGAAGGCGCTGGCACAGGACTCAATGAGTGGTCGCATTGGAAATGGATGAAACATTATCGAATCTGGGAAGCGAGTCGAAAAGTATTTCTCTACCCGGAAAACTGGATAGAGCCGGATTTGCGTGATGATAAAACACCTTTCTTTAAAGAGTTTGAAGATGAATTACAGCAAAACTCTCTAACGACTGAAAATGTTGAGCGAGCTTATCAGAATTATCTACACAAAGTCGATGGAGTATCAAATCTGGAAACGATGAGTCTGTATCACGATAAGAGTGCGACCAACAATAAATTGCACGTCTTAGCACGTACGAAGAATAGGCCACACAGTTTTTTCTATCGACAATATAATTTGGCAGTAGCAAACTGGACCCCTTGGGAAAAAGTCGATATTGATATCGAAGGTGAACACCCAACTTTATACGTTTACAATCGAAAGGTTTATCTTTTCTGGTTGATGTTTTCCGAAAGCCCCGAAAAGCTCAAGAAAAACCCCAGTGCGCAACAACTCAATAGTGGTTCAGGAAAGACCTCGGATAACCCTGAGCCTTCTAAAACAATTGAAATTCAATTGGCCTGGAGTGAGCAAAACTTTGACGGTTGGACCCCGAAAAAGATCTCGGCACGCAAGTTACTGCACCCCTGGCAACGACCTAAATATTCTTATCACATTAAACCGCGTTATAAGCCAGCGGATAATTCTCTCTGGGTCGACTTGTTTGTTTCGACGAGCCAAGAATTTAATGACTCCTTATTTTTCCATCAGTACTCACAAGATAAGTTTTATCGTTCGCGCGTTCGCTATAAACAAACCATTCGACCTTGGCACTCCTCAACTTTTGTGTTTAACGGTCATTCGGTTAAAGATATTAAACTACGCGGGATC
The DNA here is from genome assembly GCA_026196875.1 of Kangiellaceae bacterium. Classification (GTDB taxonomy): domain Bacteria; phylum Pseudomonadota; class Gammaproteobacteria; order Enterobacterales; family Kangiellaceae; genus Aliikangiella. Next base: position 8,197 of record JAPHTP010000027.1, on the reverse strand, counting down.
TGGGCAACTTATCATAATCCGGCTAGTGGCAGTAAAGAATTTATTTCATCTCATCAATATGTCACAGAGAATTTCGATGATGAGGGCAGGGCGTTAACACTTTTGTCCAACGCGCAGATTAGTGATCGGTTGTTACCCTCAATTGGGATGCATTTCCGCTTTAATAAAATGTCTAACAACCGGAATAATCATTCACAGTTAATGATTCGCCAGGGTAGCAATGTTTCAAAAACTTTGCTCAAATCGGCCAATGATCCATTCTCACTAGTTATTCCTATGCAGAGTTTGATACGCCGACCTTCGGTCTATCAAGATAGTGAACGCAGCTATTTGGCCAATCCAGAGTGGAAAGTCGAGCTTATCAATTATCATAGCAAAGTTGTAACGCCACAGTATGTCTTCTATCCACTGTTTCATCCATATTCATCTTTACTAATTCAGGAACTCGATCGTTCTGGAGTGGACGGTATTTTAAGCCGAGAGATTCAAACTGAACCGGAAGATTTTTATCCTAAAAATACTTTCAAATTTAACAGCGAGTATCAGCCTGCTAATCCGCATGAAGCTTCAGATTCCGCAGCGACAGATGTGATGGACTTTTCATTTAGTGGAGCTTATTCTGTGTACAATTGGGAAATTTTCTTCCACATTCCTATGCTTATTGCCGGTCGTTATAATCTCGACCAGAAATTCGAACAGGCGATGCATTGGTATCACAAAATATTTAATCCAACCAGTTCAGACGCCTTAAGTACGCCGCAAAAATACTGGATCACAAAACCGTTTTTCGAACATTCGGATGCTCAATACCGCCAGCAACGGATCGAAAATATCCTTAACAAAATAGAAGAATTTGCTGGCCAAGTGGCGGCCTGGAAGAACGATCCCTTTAAACCTCATTTGATCGCTCGATATCGACCTGTGGCTTATCAGCGCAATGTCGTTATGAAATATATCGACAACTTAATCGACTGGGGTGACCAGTTGTTCCAAAGAGACTCGATGGAATCGATTAATGAAGCAACGCTATTATATGTGCTGGCCTATGAACTGTTGGGCCGGCGCGCAGAAAAAGTTCCCGGCGTTCATCGCGAGGACAAAGCATTTTCTGAATTTGGTCCGCTTGATTATTTTGGTAATAGTCTGGTTGAAGTGTCGAGTGAAAATGAAATAGGTTTACCAGTTTCTGTTTATGCAGCTGATAGCGGAACCGAGCCTTTACCGCGTTTTGAAACTCAGTATTTTTGTATTCCTCATAATAGTTATTTATCCGCTTACTGGGATCGTGTGGAAGATCGGCTATATAAGATCCGTCATTGCATGAACATCCAGGGGATCGTGCGGCAGTTGCCATTATTCCAACCGCCCATTGATCCTGCCTTGTTGGTCAAAGCGGCTGCATCGGGTGGAGATTTTTCCTCAATTTTGAGTAGCTTTAGCGCGCCGCCGCCGATCTACCGCTTTACTGTGATAGCAGCAATAGCGACCCGGTTTATTGGCCAACTCAATCAATTGGGTAGCGATCTATTAATGGCACTTGAGAAAAAAGATGCAGAGGCTTTGTCGCTCATTAGATCTAACAATGAAGTTGCAATCAATGAAGCGACCAAAGACTTGCGAGAAATGCAGATCGAGGAAACCAGGGAAAATACCGAAGCTATCAGGCTCAGCAAGGACGCGGCGCAAGAACGTATTGATCACTATAGTAGCCAGGTATTTATGAATGCGAGAGAGCAACGGGCAAATAACCTGCATATGCAAAACTTGAGTCTTAACTCCATACAAGCAGGGTTGGAGGCTTTTGCTGCTATCATAAATTTACTGCCCAGTTTTAATTTTGGTGGTTCCGGTGCTGGCGGCTCGCCCCACGTAACTGCTTCCTGGGGAGGACCAAATATGTCGGGCGCTGCATCGAGTGCATCCTCTGTGGTCCAGCGCTTTATGGTGATCAATCAAACTTTTGCTGCCGAAGCTGAAAAACAGGCTCGTTACCAACGTGAATTTGATTCAAATCAATTCCAGTCACGCTTAGCTGAGCATGACGTGGCGACAGCTGAGCAGCAAATCGTTGCCTCCGAATTGCGAGAAGCACTCGCTGAAAAAGAACTGGCCAATCAAGAACTCGCTTTACAACACAGCGAAATGGTAGATGCATTCTTGCAGAATAAATACACTAACGATGAACTATATCACTGGATGGTTTCGCATATTTCAACGACTTATTTCCAAGCCTATAATCTCGCGTTTAATATGGCAAAGTATGCTGAACGTAGTTATCGCCACGAGATGGGGTTGGAAACCAGTAATTTTATTTCGTTTGGCTATTGGGACAGCCTCAAGAAAGGGCTGTTATCCGCGAATAATCTTTTGCTCGACATGACACGGATGGAAACAACATTCTATGAGCAAAACAAACGGCGCTACGAGTTAACCAAACATATTTCACTACGAAAATATTTTCCGTTAGCACTGTTAAAACTAAAACAAACTGGTCTTTGCCAGATTGATCTGGAAGAATGGCTCTATAATATGGACTACCCGTCGCATTATTTCCGCTGGATAAAATCAGTATCGATTTCGATCCCTTGCATAGCCGGACCCTATACGGGAGTTAATTGCACCTTAACTCAAACACAAAGTGAAGTTCGCGTGAATAGTCTGGTGGGATCTGGTTATGAATTTGAACCCGGAGATACTAGACGGCGAGTATTATTTGGTAGTGCAAAGTCAATTGCCACGAGCAACGCCCAAGATGATAGTGGTATGTTTCAGCTTCATTTTAACGACGAACGTTTTTTACCATTTGAAGGAACCGGAGCTGTGAGTAGTTGGGTTATCAGTTTACCACTTGAGGATAATCAATTCGATTTTGATTCCATTTCGGATGTTATTTTGCATGTGAAATATACCGCGAAAGAGGGCGGCAGTTCTTTAGCTGAAGTCGCACGCGCACATCTCAATACGATACTTCCTGACCATGGTGCATCACTCCTGAGTATAAAGCAGCAATTCTCAAACGAATGGCATCGTTTTTTCTATCCTGATGTGGCAGGGGAGGAACAAACTCTGGTAGTGGACATAACTCAATCTCATTATCCATTTTATGCAAGCGACAGCCCGTCATTGTCAAAAATCACCATCGTGTTAATTGGAGCACAACCTGGAAACTATGAATCTCTTATAACTATCCCTGGTGTTGTTGAAACTGCGCATACGCTTTCGCCTAGCACTGACTATGGTGATGCCCAGGTCGTCGAGATAAATCTACCAGCCAATCCTAGTGGTATTGGTGAGTTTTCAATGAAGCTTCGTCAATCAGCGGTGAGTGGATTTCAATCATTACTTGAGGACGAAATAGAAGACATAGTTTTTGTCCTTCATTTTGATTAAAAACGTCGCACAATGAGATACAGCTTAAAAAAAATTCGTGCAATTATCCATGAATATTATGGTCATTGCGCGATCTATCTTTTTGGCTCGACAGCAAAGCAACAGCGCAAAAAAAACAGCGATATTGATATTTTTGTGATAGTTGATTCTGATGAATGCGAAATCATACGTGGCGACCAATGTAAGCAACAACTCGCCCGGTTTGCGTATAAAATTGACATTCGATTTTATACGGTAAAGGAATTTCAACAAGCAAAAAAAAATCCATATTCTTTCTTATCATCAATTGAAAAATCGGCAGTTAAAATTGAAAATTTCCTTGAAGAAATTGGCTGATTTATGTACACTATAATTTCAGTTGGGACTACTTAGTGCGAAGTATTAGAGAGAAGCAAATTAGCTGGAAAAGTATAATAGCAGCGTGCGGAAAGGGTTTTGTCTGTAATTTCTTATCATCTTATTTTAAAGATATAAAACGGTAACAATAGAAGTTAAAAAAGTAAAAAGTTTCCAATATTATTCACCGTCATTGCCAATCTGTCACAATGATAGATTGGTGTTAGTTCACATGTCTTTATAACTTCAATTTCTCATCGACTATCCGATATTTTTGCTGGCACTGAATCTCCGTGAAAATCTAATGTTTTGTTTCCTAAATTGACATTAGCAAATCAGCAAACAACCGACTTCCTCACATTCAAAAAGACTCTCATGGTTCAAAGTGAGATTTTTTCCCAATCGAAAACTTGGAGATAAATTAATCACCAAAACCAACCGTTAAGCTTAATATGGTTCTCAACCGATCAAAAATAAGGCTAATCTAAGATGGGAATATCAATACGATGGGCTGTAATGAAGATTAACTGCGCTTCAAGCGCATTACCAAATATAGACTCATAAGTTACTATATTAAGTTGCTGTATATTGATTCGTTCTTTGTTAAGATCTATAAGCTCCGTTGTCAGGGACCGAACGAACGGTTAACGGAATTAATTTGGATTTATTAGCAGACCATTCAATCTTGGGAACTGTAAAAACAAAAAGGTCCACGATTCTTTAGCTTTTTAATTAACCCATGTGGACGTACAATAAACAATTGATTTTAATAGGAATAAGTAACTTGTTGATATTCAAAAAAACAGGCTATTTACTAACCCCCTTCGAGCGAACACGATTAGCCAACTCACAATCTTTAAAAATACCATTGGTGACAATCAAGGCATGTTACGGAAAGTTGATGGGCGATGGCGACTGTACATCTAAAAAAAATTCTTTAAGAACCTTGGCGGTTCGGCCAAGGACGATTATCGAGCCGATTTATCACCCAAGCTCAACCACATTCTTGAAGACTACCTTATGCAACGGCATCATCTTGCGGGTTCGGAATCCACATACCTTTTCAGGCCTCGCCGCTGTAGTTCATGGACTTTTCACGCTATCGATGGAACCAGCTCCTTAGTTACTTACAGCCAAACAGCAATGCCCAACAATGCAATTTACCGTATTGTCAGGATAATGTGCAACGAGCACTGAATTGGCTGGGGAGCCTGTTTACCCTAAGAGCCGGATGCGGTAGTTCCGCGCGTCCGGTTCGGAGAGGGTTCGATCGGAGTAATCTGGCTGTTCTACTCGACCTAAACCCCAAATAGGATTGTTAATTTTTCTGATAACTGTTTCAGCGTAAAGTAGATGCATTTTTTCTACGTTCCTTTAGCAAAATAAGAATTAGACATGCTGATTAACTCTTTGAAGCAAGTAATAGAGTCTAAGCGTCAATCTAAACGGCATTCACTATTGGTCAAGCAAATATCTAGCCTATCTTTTAGTGATTTGTCTAGCAGTGTACTAAAGGAAATAATAGGGCTCTTATTCGCCAAAGAAATTTGATCTTTTACGTTGTTCGTAAAAGCGATGGTAAACTCTGTAGAAGTTTCTCTACCTAAAAAAACCTCAATTTTTCGGTCAAAATTGGGATTACAGTGTTTGAAAAAACTTTTCTTCCAGTTTTCGACAAGTTTCTCGTCACAAAAGACCATATCTTTATATAAGTGTATCTTTATCTTTGATGTTCTTTCTTCTGAGGCCACATTATCATCTAGCATTGCAACCCAAGGGCCGAAGTTCTTCTTAAACTCGTCAAAATTATCTCTATAGGTATCATCCAGATTGTCTATTAATATAAAATAGCTTTCTGCACACCAGGCCTTTTGTTCTTTCTCATTCTCACCTATATACTTATTTATTTCATCGCCCAGTAAACTCTTAGTCTTAGCTACCGTTCCTCGTAAAAAGCCGGAGTATTTTTTTATGATGGAATTATTATACGCACTGAATATGTCTTGTTCATGCTGAGGACTGAAAGATGAACACCTATCTCTAGCTTCCTCAGCAGCTATGACCATTCCTATGACTTGCCCAAAATACTCTTCAGCAGAGAGCTCATCTTCAAAACTTAATGCTTGTTGAGTAGTTAGAAAAAAGAAAATAGTTATCAATATTTTAGGGTACACAGCATCTCCAGAAAAAAGGTAAGAGTATTTTGAAGTTTACCTTAGCTTAATTTACCAAGGCATTAAAGGGTCGAGGTCGTCTGGCTGGCTTCAAACTCAGCGTTGATCGCTTACCATTGGGCAAGTGTTTTGCGACTCATCGGGAGCTCCTATTTATAAATTAGGAGAATAGAGTAAATCTATTCAACAAGAGGGGCTAGGTGTCGTTCACCGGAAGCTTACAATTATTTAGGCTCGAAATGATTAATCACGGCTCTCAATAGAGTTCTTTTTAGCTTAAATGATTCCTCTCCACCATTGCTTAAGAAAATAAATTCAATATTAAGGTGTGGATTAAAATAAAGCTCGCTTTCATAACTATCTTGGCTACCGCCATGCGCGAAAAAAGGCCTGTCTTCGGAGCCAACAAACCAACCTAAACCAAATTGCCCACCCTCAATCGATTCTGCATGACTTTCGGTCATTAATGCCAGAGATTCCGCATTAATTAACTTAAGCATTTTTAAGCTATCTATAAACTTACTTAGATCTTCAGCGCTACTCACTTGAGCCATCGCTCCGGTTGTGAACTGTATAATTCCAAAAAATGAATCAGTAATAGCATAATTTAACGCATCTCCTTGTCTTAGTTGAGTTCCCCTCGAAACAATATATGAGTTGGACATTTGAGCCATGTCAAAAATATATTTCTGCATATATTCTGAAAAACTAATACCACTCACTTCCTTTATTACTTCAGCTAGTAGTACATAACAAGTATTACAGTAAGAGGCTTTTTTTGGCGCTAGTGTTTCTATTACAACATTCTTTGTGTTAATAAAGTCTATCACATCTTGATTAGAGCTTCCGTTGGCTAATTCTAAGTATTCATCTGAAAAAAAGTCTTTATTTAAGGATACTTGGTGAGTTAATAATTGATGAATTGTGATTGTCTTCCAACTAGAAGGTAGTCTGCCGATATATTTCTTAATGCTGTCATTAAGAGACAATTTACTCTGTTCCTTAAGTTGAAGAATTGCAAGAGCAGTAAACGGTTTACTAATTGAACCAATCCTAAACCCTGTTTTTGAATCAATAGGAATATTCTCATTTGAATTAGCAACACCCTTGCTCTTACTGATCACAATTTGATTGTTGTCTCTAATAATTAGGCTAATGCCAGGAGCTTTAGGTGACTGCTTTTCGAGAATTTTGTCTATCTTATGTTCTAGGATCTCGCGACCGTTTTGAAGTTCATCGGATAGGACGTGATTAGAACAATCGAGTAAAAGAGCAGCGGCAACAATAATAATGTGTTTAGTCATTTTTCGTTTTTAACCAAATAAGTAATTGTAAGAAAATGATGAATGGCGAAACTAGAAATCATTAAACTTTCCATGGTGGATTTTTTCGATTCTCACCAGCCCAATAGAGCTTTATCTTATTCCCGCTGGGATCAGCCAAGGTTGCTTCTCTCCACAAATAGGGTTTATCAGCGGATAGAGTTAGAAACTCTATCCCTTTATCTTGTAATGACTGTACCCATTTGTCGAGTTCTTCATATTCAAAGTAAATGGTAGTGTTACTTGTATATGGAGAGTCATCTAAGCTTAGCGATAAAGTCGAATCACCAATAGGGCACTCGAATCTAGCGTAGTGCGGGGTATCAACAATTAAAGTTAAGCCTATTTGGTTGTAAAAAGAGACAGCTTGTTCCATGTTATTAACAGGAACAGTAACTTGATTAAGATTCAATATTCTTTCCTTTTTTACGCATGACGGGATAGAGGTTCTTGTGACAGAACAGTTGTAAAAAGCTAGCCCCAGTAATAAACCAAAGCACTGATGAAGTTAGATCAAACGCATTAATTGAGTAAGTAGTTAGAAAGTAGACTGGGGCAATGATCAGCCCTCTAGTTAAGAATAGAATAGATACCACAAGCAGAATTGGTGTTTGAGCCGGTAGTATTAAGCTATCTTTGTACGCAGAGACAGCGTACATACTACAAACAAACATTGCAATGCCGATGCATACTGCACTAATAGGCGCCAATAGCGTTCCATTGGCACTTGATAATACTATTATTGAGGGTGCCCTCATGAAAGAGTACCAGTACTCGCCTATGAAAGGCGCGACTAAATGAATTATTGAACCAAATAATGTAATTGAACAGGCCAAAGAAAAGGCGATACGTATTTTTAACATCAAATTTCTTTATCGGGTTTTACCCCGATCTTGCGGACACTTTTAAAAAGGTCTTTAATACCTTTAGGAGTGAACCATGCAACGCAGAAAATATACCACAGAATTTAAACTT
>JAPHTP010000177.1 GCA_026196875.1 Kangiellaceae bacterium | reverse complement strand
CTTTAGAATCTGTGTCGTTATCTAGGTAATCGTCAACGCCTTGCAAGAACGACACAGATTCTAAAGGGCTTTTAAGTACTAACATAGCATCAGGCTCGGCGTATACGGCTCTTGAACATCAATGGGATGAAGGCTACGGATACTTCGGCGCAGCCCGCGACTACCTTGAGTACACTGACGATGAAATCGCTGCTAAAGGAGGTCGAGATGATTATGCAACCGGTAAACATGATAGTAACGCTGACACATTCTTCGATTTAAAATCTGAAGTTAATTTGGGTAACTCCCAAAATGCTGCTAAGCGTGACAGAGGAACTGCCAGTTTAACTAATCCTACTGACTTTACGGCGGCTGCATTTAATGCACTGTTAAACGGTCGAAAAATTATTAATGACAACATTGGCGCAGAACTAACAACTGCACAAATGGACGAACTAGTTGCTCAACGCGATATTGTTGTTGAATATTGGGAAAAATCAATTTCGGCCACGGTAGTGCATTACATCAATGATACCTTAGCTGACCTTGATCAACTTGGTACTAACGATTTTAACTATGATGACCTTGCCAAACACTGGTCAGAAATGAAAGGGTTTGCTTTAAACCTTCAATTTAATCGTTTTTCACCACTAACAGATGAAAACTACACTCAGTTGCATACATTACTTCAAGATGCACCGGTAGTCTCTCCGCAAGAAGCTTTAGATCAGTACAAGCTTGACTTGAGGGCAGCTAGAGATCTGTTACAACAAGCTTATAGTTTCGAAGCAGAACATGTTGAAAACTGGTAAAACTCAATTCAAGGTTATCAGTTAATGTGAAGTTGCTAATGGTTAAGCTTTCGGGCTTAACCATTTGTTGTTTTGAGGAAAGTCAAATTTCGCATTTTTTGTTTGATGCTTGGACAATTTGAATTATACGGTTTTATAAATTTAGCTAAATGAAAAATACGTTTTAGGCCAGTCCTAAAAAATTAATGCCAGGAATAAATTAATATGAAAAGTGTATCGCTAATCAGCCCAATTGCTATTTCAATTTCAATAGCTTTATTTGGAACAGGTTGCAGTGACAGTTCAAATAGTACTGCAGGTTCTCAATTTAATGATAACAGCGGAAACGGCGGTACACCTACGCAGTTTAATGAGGAGAGCCTAGTTGCACACCTCACTAACAATGTATTCACCCCAACTTATCAGGACTTTAATTCTCTCGCAATTACACTGCAACAAGCGGTTAACCAATACTGCACAAGTGAGCGAGGTTTTGCATCAGGCAGCAACAGCGAGCAACAACGAGATGAACACAAACTTGCCGCCCAAAACCAATGGAAAGAAACCATGGGAAAATGGCAAACCATTGAAATAATGCAAATTGGACCACTAGTTGAAAACCAGGGCGCTTTACGCAACCGGATCTATTCTTGGCCGGTAACTAATAGCTGTGCAGTGGATCAAGACGTTGTATTTTTCAACCAGGGAGAGATTAATGGCAACCCCTATGATATTAACGATAGGGTAGTTACTCGCAAAGGGCTTGATGCCGCAGAGTACTTATTATTCAACACCGACCTAAATCACTCTTGTACAGCTTCAACAGCCCCTGCCGGTTGGGACAATTTAACTGATGCTCAAAGGCGAGAACAACGGTGTTTATTCGCTGTTGAAGTCTCCTCAGATATTGTGAACAACTCACAATTACTGCTTGATGATTGGACAGGTTCAAACGGCTACGCGCAATCTCTACTTAACGCTGCGAATCAACCAGGTCCAGACTTTGACAATGTCCACGAAGCGGTTAACCGTATATCTGACGGGCTTTTTTACATCGATAGCGTAACCAAAGACGCAAAGTTAGCAATTCCACTCGGATTATTTGCAAACGACTGTCAACAGAACGCGTGCCCGGAGAATGTTGAATCTTTGTACGCCAGCGAATCAATAGAACACATACGTAACAACTTATTGAGTTTACAAATGATTTTTAATGGTGAAATTGCGAGCCACAATGACACAGTTGGCTTTGATGATTTTTTAAATGAAGTTGGCGCGCAGGCAGCAGCGACCAATATCAATAATTCGATTAACAATGCACTAAGTAATCTAGATGCTTACCAAGAAACCTTAGGGCAAGCCTTAGCCAATAATCCTAATCAAGTTCAGCTCACGCACGAACAAATCAAAGCAATAACAGATCAGATGAAAACAGACTTTATCAATCAATTAGCCCTGACTCTACCAGCGAGTTCAGCCGGAGATAACGATTAATGCCGGTTGTGCAAACAACAGAAATAAATATAGAAATCAAACCATAGGGGTTGTGACTTAAATGAATTTACCAAAAAAATATCTAGTAAAAACCTGCTCGCTGGCAGTTTCTCTAGGATTGTGTTTGAATCTTCATGCGCAACAAAGCGAGTCTCCGAATAATGATTCAGACGACACTTACTCGCAACGCATGCTTATCATAGGGCAAAAAGAAGAACTTAATACCGAAGCAGGAGCGGTAACCGTTATCGATGAAGCTCAACTGGAAAAGTTTGAATTTGATGACATTCATCGAATTCTCGCAGAAGTTCCTGGAGTAAATATTCGCCAGGAGGACGGCTATGGCCTAAGACCGAATATAGGATTTCGTGGGGTTACCCCTGAGCGAAGTAAGAAAATTAATATTCTCGAAGACGGCATATTAATCGGTCCTGCCCCCTACTCGGCTCCGGCAGCCTACTACTTTCCTATGGTCAGCCGCTTATCATCAATTGAAGTGTTTAAAGGTCCTTCTGCCATACTTTATGGTCCAAATACAGTAGCCGGAACATTAAACCTACATACTCGTCAGGTAACTTCTCAAGACGAGGGAATGGTCGACCTGTCGCTTGGCGACTTTGGTTATCAGAAGCTTCACGCCTATACAATCCAAAATACAGGAAACCTTGGCATTTTAGTTGAAGCATTACACTCTGGAAGTGAAGGGTTCAAAGAATTGGAGAACGGCGCTGACACAGGCTTCGATAAAAATGATATTACCACAAAATTTCGATATGACCTTGACGGCGCTGAGTTTGACCAAGTATTTGAGTTAAAGTTAGGTTATGCCGATGAGGTTTCTGACGAAACTTATCTTGGATTAACCGATTCCGACTTTGCAGCATCACCTTACAGACGATATGCAGCTTCACAGTTAGGACTTATGGATTGGGAGCATAAGCAATTTCAATTTACCCATTTCATTTCGGGAACAAATTTCGATGTTACGACTCGCGTCTATCGCAATGAATTTGATCGAGCGTGGCGAAAATTAAATAATTTCCGTCAGTCGAGTAACCCAGCCACAAGAAGAAGTCTGCAAGAAATTTTACAAAGCCCAACAGAGGGAATTAATGCCATCTACTACCAAGTCTTAACTGGAGATAAGGATAGTGAAGGTCTATTCGAACAACTTATCATAGGAACTAACGATCGCTCGTTTTATTCTCAAGGAATCCAATCGGATCTGCAATGGGAAGTCGATTGGGCCGGTTTTACCCACTACATTAAGGCAGGTGTTCGCTACCATGAAGATGAAATCGAAAGAAATCATACTGAAGATAGTTTTAATATGGTTTCACGCATGTTAACAAGCACAGGTGAAGCAACAAGCTTAACAACGGCGAATACTGAAAGGTCAGAAGTTATTTCAGTATATTTCCAAGACACTTTGAAGCTCGATAAATGGGAATTATCTTTGGGTATTCGGGGAGAGAAAATTGACTCTTTCTATCAAAATAACTTAACCGGTTCAGAACAAGACTGGCTCAAGAAAAGCAATACTATCTGGTTACCTGGCGCGAGTGCATTTTACTCGCTCGACTCCCACTCTGGATTGTTCGCAGGGATCCACCGAGGTTTTGTTCCCACTAGCCCAAAACAATCTCCTGATATTGAAATAGAAGACAGTACCAATTTAGAACTGGGTTATCGCTACAGTAACCAGACTTCGCAAATCGAATTAGTCGGCTTTGTGAGTGATTTTAAAAACTTAAAAGAGAGCTGCACCGCTTCTACTTCTTCTAACTGCTTTTCGATAATCGATCAGGAGTATAATGCTGGAGCAGTCGATGTTTCCGGTATTGAAGCGAGCTATTCTGACAGACTGGAAGTTAACGGCTCAATTGAAATGCCCTGGTCGATCATTTATACCTATACCAGTGCCGAATTTCAGGAATCATTTAATTCTGACTTCGAACTCTGGGGCGATGTAATCGCTGGTGATAGTGTGCCCTACCTGCCAGAAAATCAATTAACTTTAAGCTTAGGCCTGGAAACGAGTAAGTGGCGGGTCAATCTGATGGCAAACTATACTGATGAATTGAATGAAGCGGCAGGAAGTAACGTGGTACTTTCGGGAGTGACAACAAATTCTTTTTGGAATGTAGATCTATCAGCAGCGTACGACTTTGATAACTTTGGTACAGTTTACTTAAAAGTTGATAATCTGTTAGATGAGATTAACATAATTAGTCGGCGCCCTTATGGAGCAAGACCAAACAAACCCCAGCAAATTTTTATGGGATATAAATACCGCTGGTAATTCATAAAAATGGAGTTTTGATTAAACTTATACGAGGCTCAAACTATCTAAGGACTGGCATTTAAAATTCGATGAATTTTTAGGTCAGTCCCGGCAATTAGTTGAGAAAATATTATGCAGTTATTAGATTCATTAAATTCAAGTTTGTACGACTTAAGTCGTTACTTGATAGATCCCAGTCAGCGAATCTATATTTGGTACTTGGTCGGCTCACTACTACTAGCTCTGATTGTCTTTTATAAAGCGAGTAACAAACCTTCTTTTGCGCGTTTCATCCAATTCCTGTTTCCCAAGAAAATCTGGCTTTCTAAATCTGCAAAAAACGATTATGTATTATTCGTTGTGAACAAGATCATCCGTGGTATTTTACTCGCGCCTGCGATCCTAGCAATTGCGCCAATTGGTCTTTCAGTAGCCAATTTCTTTGAATCTACATTTGGTATGATCGCACCGCTCAGTCAATCGAAATGGGTGATTATGACCACTTTTACCCTACTCCTTTTTGTACTTGACGACCTGTCTCGATTCTTACTCCACTTAATTCTTCACAAGGTCCCGTTTTTGTGGGAAATCCATAAAGTTCACCATTCGGCAAAAGTGTTAACCCCAATCACTATTTATCGATCCCACCCAATTGAAAACTACTTATTTGCTTGTCGCTTGGCGCTTTCTCAAGGTACTTCAATTGGTATCGCCTATTTCTTATTTGGTCCTACACTTTCAGTTATAGAATTTGCGGGCGCAAACATTTTTATCTTTGCATTTAATTTTATGGGATCAAATTTGCGCCATTCGCACGTTTGGCTGAGTTGGGGTGAAAAGGTAGAACGCTGGCTTGTAAGCCCTGCTCAGCATCAAATTCATCACAGTGATAATCCTGCCCACTTTGACAAAAACCTAGGCTCGGCCTTGGCCATATGGGATAGAATTGCGGGAACCCTGATTACGGCTAACCAGGTCAAACGAATTCGATTTGGAGTAGGAAAAGATTTTAAAGAGCACGATACCGTTTGGGGAATATACTGGCAGCCTATTCAGGCTGCGACCATGAAATTACTCTCTCTATTCAAACTCTCACAATTGAAAAAAAAAGCTGGGCCTACTAATTAGCAAGCGTGTCAAAGTAAACCAACTAACCCTTCTTAATGAACTCCTGAGCCGCTGAAGACTTTGATAGCTTAACCGGTTCAGATTTGCTAACGACTCGTTTAATTGCAGAGCTGAGAGACCAGATCTCCGCACTAGCCACAGGATCCGTCCATTCATAGACACTACAACCCTCAGAGAAAGAATCCATGTAGGCAACCCTGAAAGTCAGCTGATTTTTAAAAGCGGTTAATTTTGAATCTTTAGCAACGTTTTGAATCACTTCTTCGGATGACTTTACCCTCTTGCGGACTCTATTCCAGCAAATCTTGGTTTTTAATGCTGGATTTACTTTTTCGGCTTTATGGAGTAGTCCTTCGAATGCCTCAAAAGACCAGATTTCGACAGATGATGGTGCCAGCGGCACCAAAACTAGATTGGAATGCAGCATCATAGCTCGTACCACCGGATTCACATGGGGAGCGCCATCAATAAGAATATAGTCAAACTGGTCACCGTATTTATCAAGCAAGGTGGCTAATTGAGCCGGAGTGGCTGCCTGATCTAGTAATAGGCCAGTATCCTCATACAGCTCAGAACGTACCTTAAACCACGCTGAAAGCGAATGCTGAGGCGGATCGCAGTCGATCATCAATACCTTGGCGGACTGAGAAAATGTCACCGCCAAATTAGCGCACATGGTGCTTTTTCCTACACCGCCTTTAGCCTGTGCTACTGAGATAATTTTCGCTTTCATAAGACTTCACCCAAATTAACCATCCTTAAGACGACAAGGGTGGCGCCGATTTATGTCCTTTTGATTAAAGCTCAGCAATCCACACCAAAACATAAGATGATTTTTATGTTTCTTTTCTATCTGACTGATAATTTAGGAGTTTTTGCCTAATAAAGCAAATTTTTAATAAACTGATTTTATATTACGATTTTCACATTTGGTTAAAAAAAGCGGCTAAATAGCCGCTTTTTTGTCCGAAAATGCGATAAATTGGTGATTAACTGGAATGACGGGCCTTTGAAGCTTCGTAGTTACTTACGATAGTATCGATGCCAGATTGCTCATATTCACGTAATCCACTCATAATTATTTGTTTTTCTCCGGATCCGATTGATCCGCCATCCGCCTGAATGTCAAATTTCATAGTGACCATCCCGCGTTTACCATCAACATCCAGGGTTCTGTTTAATAGAACAACCTCTGGAGCAGATTCCGAAAAACGTTCAAACTTAATTTTCATCAAGTCATAAATAACCATTGGACGGTCCGGGTGAGGCATAACGCCTTCTTCCTGCATTAATTCAACCAGGATGTGAGGGAATGTTTTACCTGAGAAGGCAACATAAGATCGAATTAAACCATCAATAAAAGTTTCTGAGTGGGTGACATTGCCATCACGTTCAACCGTTAGAAAGGTTTTATCCTTCTCATTTTTGATCATCAATTGGTTGTCCGACTCTTCAAAGTGAATTTCTGCGTCACCACCGACCATCCCCTGAAAGTCAAAGCTCATTGACTCGCTTACCCCGTACTTAGTAAGACTCATTGAGAACAGCAAGTCACCAGGCACACAAAAGCGCTTATTGTCTGGATCATGAATGGGGTTGAAATCCCCTGCAATTGACTTGGCAAAATCACTTGCTTGTTGGCGAGAAATGGTGATTGATTGGTCAGCCTGATTGTAATATTCAGTAACGAACATGAACTCTCCGATCTATTGCGAAATTTTTGCGATATTTTGTTGAAACACTATGGAAGCAAAAGTATAGATTTAATCTCCAGACAGTTTGTTCCATTAAGTGAGCGCGCACTATACCGATGATTACTTATTAACGCTAGTACTGGCAGGTCGTACCTGTGTTCAAATATTGTTCAATGACAGTTATGAAACTATTGGTCCAATTTCTTATACATAATTAGCGAATCAACCAGTCCTTTATCGGGGTGACGATAAGCTTCCGGTATCCTGCCTATTACTTGATAGCCCAGCGATTGCCATAACTTAACGGCAACTTCGTTAGTTGATACTACTGAGTTAAACTGCATCGCACGAAAGCCTAAATTGACCGCAACTTTCTGCGAGTGTTTACACATTATGGTTGCCAGCCCTTTTCCTCGAGCTGCCTCAGATACCATATAACCACAATTACAAATATGATCTCCGGGCCCGGCAGCATTAGGTTTAATGTAATAGGTGCCCAGAACCAACTCGCCTTGCTTAGCCACGTAAGTTTGTTGCGGAATTTCGCACCAAAGATGAAACGCCTGTTGCAGCGTCATGTTCGACTCAAACGCGTAGGTCTTCTGCGCGTTAATTACTTTTTCAAAAGTCGGCCAAAAATCTTCAAAATCCTTGCGAGACATTTTAACTATCTGGGTTTCAACGGTATTGCTCACGGAGACTCCCCTAATTTACGAAATTTTCTTATCCAATGTTTAGGACGAAGGATCCCCGTCGTTAAACTAACCCCCAACAGAATTACGACACAGGCAATTATTGTATTTAGAGGAATAACTTCTGCGAGAAATAGATTTCCCCATACCAAACCAAAGATTGGAATTAAAAAAGTCACGGTAGTGGCATTTGCAGCACCGGTTTCCTCGATTAATTTGAAGTAGAGAATTTGGGCAAAACCGGTACAAACTACCGCAAGCACCACAACATTTATCCATGCCTTCAAAGATGGCATTGAAGACGGCCACCAGTATATTGCCAGAGGCAGCAATATTAACGCCGCCCCTAATTGTGTCGCAACCGTAGATACAGTAGGACTGATGCCGGCTAACTTAATTTTGCTCATATTAGCCGCAATCCCATAACTAAATGCACCTCCTAACCCAGCTAAAATTGCGAGAGTTGTGTTTAACTGATTTGTGTCTGAACTAAATCCAATTTTTTCCCAAACTAGCACAATAACTCCGCTTATTCCCACCATCAAACCGAACATTGCTGTTCGATTAATCTTCACACCCAGCCAGACAAGTGCAACCAAAGCCGCGCAGATTGGCGTAGCAGCATTTAAAACTGAAGCAAAGCCCGCCGTAACGTATAGAGTAGAATATGCAATAAGAGAGAAAGGAAGCGCTGAATTGAAAAACCCTACCAACGTCATAGTTTTCGCTTTTTGGTACATGATATGTTGTTTATTCTTAATGTATACCAACGGCATTAATACTAAACCAGCCACTAGCACTCGAATAAACATCATAGGTACTGCGCCGAATTCGGGTACCGAAACTCGCATCAATAAAAATGATGCTCCCCAAATTGCTGCGAGTAAGGTTAATAAAAACAAGTGCTTAATTGTCATGAAAACTCTTCATATATTTTACGGCACTACACGGTCTAAGCTAAACTTAAACGCCTGCACCCAAATGATATTTTAAATATGCTGAATAGGTTTAATCTTATAACTCCAAATAAACTTTTCAATTAACAGATACTGATATGCTCTTAAAGAAACTGGACAGGTATATTACGTGAGAAAGCGCTATAGTTAATTGAGTTGACCCGACAAAATATTCATTGATTATTGATTTCTCTTAGCAATGGCTTGGTTCTAGACTGCAGCACTCGAACTCCATTCCTGCCTGAGCTTTTTACTTGATACAAGGAAGAATCCGCTTGCTTGAGCAGTTCTTTAAGATCAGTTTGACTCTCATTAAAAACAACCCCACCTATGCTAGTGGTAATATTGATTTTTTGTTCATTGCAATGCATAGGCACGCAAATGCTTTCTCTAATCTTTTCTGCTATTATCCTGGTGTTTTCGACACCATCGACATTAGCCAGCAATACAACAAACTCGTCACCGCCTAAACGGCAAACCGTATCTGTCGACCTCACATGACTGTGAATTCTTTTGGCAACTTGCCTGAGTACAAAGTCGCCATAGTCATGCCCCATTGAATCATTGATGTTTTTAAAAAGATCGAGGTCAATAAACAATATTGCCGCCTGAAAACTATTACGTTGTCCACTAATAAGTAATTGCGATGCTCTTTCCTCAAACAAGGTACGATTGGCAATACCGGTAAGCCCATCGTACATTGCTAAGTGCTGTAACCTTCGGTTGCTTAACTCCAACTTTGCAAGGGCATCTTTTTCTCTTTGCACTGAAGAACGCAATCGAAAGTACAGTCGCCACATGAGCGGCACAGAAACCAGAATAATCATACTCACCAACAGCAAAGTTTGAGTCGCATTCTCTTTACCTAGCTCATACTTTTTATTATCTGCAAGTTGGATTTGGTGACTTACTTCAGTAGAAAGTTGGTTCAATGATTGTAAAACCGAATTTATTCTTTGGTGATCTCTTTCTAGGTTTAGAACTTCAAAGTCTATCTTAAGAGCTTCATATTCAACCTTTTCAATTAAAAAAAACACTAACTCTTCGCTCACCTTAGATTTAGTGCTGTATATTTTGTTACTTAGTTGCTGATACTTATGAGGTAGATTTTCTTCAATAAACGTTTCGTAATTTTCATAGGAACCGGGTAAGGATTCTTCGAACAGTTTCACTTTTATCTCGTAAACAACCGCAGTCAAACTTTTTACGTCATTTGATAATGGAAACAAAACATCGTATTTATAATCTTGAATAACATTCTTTTGATTATCATGACTGAACAGCTTAACAGTTAACAAAATGAATAGGACAATTAGGGCTAGCGCGCCGTAAAAAGCACTCGATAGTCGAACAGTCATGGATTCATCCCTGCTGACATAACTTTCTTTCTTGCTTCAAACAATAGTTTAAAGTCATTTATGGATGATGAAACATAGTGATTCGCTCTCAGCTTATCTAAAATTTCTCTATGTGAGGTATTGCTATGACTAAGTTCAAGAAATGCTTTTTGTATCTTGATTTTTTGCCTTTCAGGTAACTTATTGTTAGCCGCCCAAACATAGTCAGGGTAAGGTGGCGACCGCCAAATAATCTTCAGCTTATTTGGCTCGCTTATTGTCTTCATCATCTTGTCAACAATTAAACCGTTGGCAACACCCGCTTCAACATTTCCTTCAATAACGTTTAACAATGTACTGTTATGATTTGGCGAAAAAACAATATCGGAAAAGTAATCTTCCGGGTGTATTTCAAATAACGCTGCAAGAAAATATCTCGGCATAATATGACCAGATGTAGACTGTCTGGAACCAAAACTGAATCGCTTTCCTTTTAAATCATTAATCGAATTAAATTGGCTAGCTTCTTGGGTTACAATGTAACTCATAAATTCTTTGTCGATATTGCGCATCACAATAGGCAATGCACCAACTTTGGAGTATGCCTGGACAAAAGTATTTCCACCAAAATAGGCTAGCTCTAAATCTCCATTGATAAACATCTCGAGCAGGTTGTCGTAACTTTCAGGTACTACAAGCTTACACTTTACTCCGACAGTTGAACTGAGATAATCCATCAAAGCCTCATATTTCTGATGTACCCGCTCGTGAGACTCATCGGGCAATACTCCTATGCGAATGAGTGCCAGATCTTGTTGTTGAGGCTGTGGCTCACAAGCGCACAAAAATAGAATACACGCGAGCTTGATAATCGTTGTATTTTTCATTCAAGCAGTTTATTGATTAGTAGTATGACTAAATTTTAATTATAGATTAACCTCATAAAGTAAGATTATTAATCTTCACCCAATTATATCAATACAATTTGGGTTGACAGAATACTTGATAACTCTTCTTTATTCGAGATATGTCGGCTACCATTCACTTTGGCCTTGCTCTAGTTCTAGAAGGCGTTTTTTACGCCATAGGCCGCCACCATACCCAGTCAGTTTTCCATTTTTACCGATAACTCTGTGGCAAGGTATGATTATACTAATGCGATTATCTCCATTTGCTTTCGCAACGGCTCTCACGGCTTCTGGTCGCTTAATAGTCATCGCTTGGGTTTGATAGCTGCGCGTTTCTCCATAAGGAATGTTTATTAGCTCTCGCCAAACTTGGGTTTGAAACTCTGTTCCAGGAATATCCAAAGGCACATTAAAGTGTTGAAGCTTGCCATTAAAATAAGCGGTTAACTCAGACTCTAATTGCTCAAAAAATTTGTGTTTACCTGGAGCAAATCGAGCGTTTAGCAATTTTGATAACCGGGCTATTTGGCTCTCCAGCATTCGGCGATCAGTGAATTCCAACAAACAAATACCTTTTTGAGTTGCTGCAGCAAACATCGGACCTAACGGTGTCAAGATACGGGTAACCGCGATAACATTAGTTTGTTTTGAAGTTGGGACCCCACCTGTCAGCTTTTTGAATGCTTCATTGAAGCCGCTTAACGACTCAAATCCGCTTTCAAGTGCAACGTCAATGACCTTTTGCTTATGCTGAATCAATCCGAATGCATGGTTGATTCGCAACGCTCTGGCATAGGCTTGAAACGTCATTCCATGGTGCTTTTTGAACCAACGTCTGACACGCACAGGATCAAGGCCTAGTTCTCTTAAATCCTGATCTCTAAATTTCTTGTCACTGGACTGCTGAACACTTTTTAATAACCCCTTAAGCCAATCGGGTTCCTCTCCATAAGGTTTCATAGGGCTACAAACCTTACACGGGCGGTATCCCAAACTTAGCGCTTGCTTCGTATTAGCAAAATACTCAACGTTCTCAGGTTTCGGTTTGCGAGCATTGCAAGTGGGACGGCAGAATATCCCGGTAGTTTTTACGCCAACAATAAAAATCCCCTCAAATGAAGAGTCTTTGTTAACTAGCGCTTGATACATCTCCCGTTGAGTGGGCAAGCGTTCTAATTTATCTTCACTACTGCTCATAATGAAATTTGTATCGCCTTTTAACGTTTCTAAGGTCACGTGGTTGACTTCCTGCTAATTGTTTTATACTAATTGTGTGCGTTTGTCACCAATCCGTCCTCCGAAAAATGAACAAGCAATTTTTCTTTGTTAAAATTAAAATTAGTTGAGTATAAAATGTTACAGGAAAAAGCTTTGGAGCATAGCAAAAGTAAAAACAGCCAAGTACCGAGATTTGTGGCATTTCAGCTAGGTCTGCTACTCGCATCCCCAGTAATTGCAGATGATAATAGCCTATGGCTGGGCTATCAGAGCACTCAATATGAGTATTTTGAAGACGCTCCGAGTGAATTGCGACCATCTTCCAGTAGTATCGGTTACAGCAGAATTTTTGCAGATAACTGGCAAATCGCGCTTAGCTACTCTCAATCAGAAAAAAACGATCGGTGGCCCGTCCCGAATACTGATTTTCCCAATCTCTTTAATCAAGCAAGAGTAGAGCAAGACTCCTACGCCGTTAGTGTCGGCTGGCTAAACAGTGATTATATAATTTCAGTATCTATCGCTGAACTGAATAATACAGAAGCGGCTTTATCAAGATTACCTGCAGAGGCGGAGTCAATTGAAAGTAAAGAGCGTGTATTCAGTACGAGTTTCAATTCCTCAACCACATTTTTGGCCTTGGATATGGGGTGGAGCATAGGTGTTCAATACATAGATAGTGATAATGACGTGCTACAAGCCTCTGGTTCTGATCCTATTACCTTTATCAATGGTGAGTTTGACCAAACACAAACCAGCCTGTTTACTGATGTGGATTTTAGCTATTGGTTCGAAAATGAAGTATTTAGTTGGGCTCCACAGATATCGTTGGGATGGACCTGGGAAATATCTTCAGAAGGAGAACCTCTCGCGTTAGTCATTCGAGGTGATGAACAACGAATATTACCGAGACTTAATGACCGAATAGCGGATACGCTTCGTACACCAGATTCAGGATATTGGGAACTCTCAGCTAATTTTGATTGGAAAAATGGTTGGTTTACTACCTTGAGTTACGGCCAGACAATAAGTGCACCACAAAGAATTGATAGTTTCTCACTAGATTTAGGAATTGATTTTTAGAATACCTATTGGCGTCTTCTCGGTTTCTTTTTCTTCAACCTTTGCTGCATACGTTTTAGCAGTTGTTGGCGTTTTTCAGGCGACAGATTTCGAAATTTCTGGCGTAGCTTTTTACGCTGATCAGGTGTTAAATTTTTAAATTGCCTAAATGTATCCCTTAAACGTTTTTGGGTATCTAGCGGAAGTGAACGAAATCTATGCAATCGCTTCTTTAAATTTGCTCGCTGTTCTGGAGATAACGACTGCCACTTTTTAAAACGCTGACTGGCGACTTGTTTTTGCTCATCATTCATGCTTAACCAGCGGTTAGCTCCTTTAACTAAATTCTGCTTCCGCTGTTCAGGTAAAGATTGCCAGTCGCCTTCAAACTGCTGCAATACCTGACGAACTTCAGGTGATAATGACTCCCAATCATTTACTTCCGCCTTTAATGAAAGCGGTAAAAATAAAATGGGGACTATTAATATAAATACCAGAAAAAATAATCGCTTCATTATTTTTCCTCCTTCTGTTTTTGCAAATCCAGATCTGAAGCATCATCTCCAGAATTCGACTTTGATATTACTTTCTTTTGTTCTGCCTGTTCATTTTGACCTTGCTGCTTATCCAGTTGGTCAAAATTTGCATTCAAGCTTTCCTCGTCAACATCCAACATATCCAAAGGATCACTTATTTCATCTCCATCAAAACTAGTCAACGCTAAATACTCTAAGAACGCCGAGTCCAGCTTTGCAACTTTGTCATTGTCTTTTTCATTGTTTGTGCCCCCTACTACACACTGGGAAATGCTCATTCCAGTAATTAGTGTAAGGATTTTTAAATGCTGACTAGTATTCACTTAATATATTCTCGTTATAAAATACCTTCTTGTTTAAACAAGTAATTAGTTAGTAACTTCCAACTCTTGCTCGGCCATCCAATATACAAACTCCAAATCTTCAAGCATTTCCAAGTCTTCTTCAAGAACTTCAGCAAAAGGAGTCGAATTAATAGATTCTTGTTCCATATTAAAAAGCGAAACAAAACCAATCGCCAAAACAAAGCTAACAGCACCAACAAGTTTGAACACCCTGACTCCGGAAGCTTTCGATTCAAGCGCCTTTATTCTCGCTTGATTTAACTTTCGACGAACCGCGGGATCTAAATTTTCGACACTTGATTCCAAAGCTGAGTTTGCGCGTAGCTCAAGTTCATCTTGTTCTCGATTAAATTCATCATCTTTGTCTTTCATGTTTACCACCTGCGCGATACCACGCTGTATTTCAGATATTTCAACTACCCCAGTAAACTACTGTTCAACTTCAACCGCCTTCCTAAGAGCTTCTTTTGCTCTCGAATAATGCGTTTTGACGCTCCCTTGCGAACACCCCATCGCTATCGCAGTGTCAGCGACACTTAGTCCTTCCCAACTACGTAGCATAAAACACTGCTGCTGCCTCGTAGGTAGTTTTTTTAAAGCGGATAAAACAGTATTTACTTGTTGCTGTCCTTCCAACTCTCGATCGGGTGAAATAAAATCGGTTCCTTCTGTTAAAATATCAAACCCATTATTTTCATCTTCGCCGCCGCTTGATTTCCAAAAGAAGATCTTATTCTTTAATGTTTGCTTTCGAAAATGATCCGTGATTCTAGATTGCAAAATTCGATAAAAAAGTGGCTTCCATTCTTGCGAAGGTTTATGGCCGTATTTTTCAACTAGTTTAATCATCGAGTCCTGAACAATATCCAACGCATCGGAAGGACTTTGCGTAGCAATTTCTGCCATGCGGTAGGCCTTCTTTTCTACTTGAATAAGAAATTGCTCGATAGGCACTTGCAGAGCCATCTCTCCTCTATCACGGGCTTCGGCTGATTGATAACTTGCGTTTAAAACTAGGGTATGCATATTACTTATTCCTTGCAGAATACAACAGAGCGCCGTTAACTTGCAACGGCGCTTGTCAATGGGTTAGCAATTTTAAAAAAGTTCGAATTCATTTACTTTTCACTATTTGCCTATTCCCAATTCACTTACTCATCCAATTTGACCGCTATTTTCAAAGCGCTGAAACTAACTTCGCTGGTCGAGAATCCGCCGATTGCATGTAGCTTATCAATGGACATACCTTCATCTAACTTTTGCTGTAGCTCTGCAGCAAAATCTGCAAAATCAGAAAAGGCCATCACTGAATCACTGAGCCGTAAAGTATAAATACCTCTTTCTGCTTTAGGTGAAACACTGACTAATGTATCAAAGCTGGTTAACTCTGTGCGAATACCGCCTTGCAAGAGCTTATAGATCCCCTCTTCTCCATTATTAATAATGTTTATGCTAAAACCTTCGCTAGTTAAATCGTTGATAGACGCTTCTTCACTTGCATCAGGCCAGTCGACATAAAGTTGGCTTCTAGATTCAGCATAGTTAATTAGATTGTATGCATCAAAATCAGCTGGAGCAGCACCAAACGGAGTAATAAACCCACTCACCCTGACAGGGGCATCAGCTGCAAGATTTCCGATCATTAGATTCTCAACTGACACTTCATAATCTAGAGGATCTGCGTCAAATGATGGGTCAATTCCAGTACCACTGAAATCATAAACTTCAGGACTTCTAGCTTGAAGCGCCTGCAATTCCATATTTAATTGGATGTCATTAACCGCTGTAGCATGACCCGATGCAAAAGTTAAACGCATCTTTACCGCGCCTTGGGTCGCATCGATTGTTGTCGCTTCGTCTGTAATAGTCGCGTCACCAGCTACGGTAATTGCTTGGCCTACAGAAAGATCGGCGATGGTAACGGCCTGATCGATCCGGCGCGGCATACTCACTCGCGTTTCTTCACCAATTAATACGGTTACTTCTTCGCGGAAAGAAACATCTCCAGTGTCCCGGATTATCGAAGCTCCACGAACCGTTAACTGATTTTCATCACGAGCAACAATTACTCCTTTAACAGCATCGCTATCACTACCCGGTACACTTGAACCCGCTAAAACAGTTATTCCCGTAAAGCTGTTTCGGTCTCTTTCGAATAACCCCAAGGTCACCGTTGGTGTTCCTTCAGATAGACCCGCCATTTGAGTCACTCCTTCAGCACCGACAAAAGCTTCACCATCAATCTCGAAGTTAGTGTTTTCATCCACTTGAACATTGACACCACCGAATCGCCCATCGCGGCGATGAAATGGTCTTACCGCAATACGAAAGCTGCTTTCATCTTCATTTACTCTGATAAGCGGGCCTCGGATGCGAAACTCTTTATTCATTACTGGATCTACTTCTGCAATGATAAATGGTTCAGTAGTGATTGTTACTGGGTCTGTTTCTAAATTTACGGTATGAGATGCCGCAAGATTGAAATCAAGCTCAATTAAAGCAGGGCGATTTCTATGGATCACCAAACGGTTATCTTCATCCAATTGCAATGTTAGAGAGACACTATTTAATGGATTACTATCAGCATCAACCATGCTTGCCGCAACCGCAGCTCCATCTTTTTCAACTTGAATGTCCGCATCTTGGTAACTAATTTGAATGGTACCTTGAGTATAAATACCTGCCGGAACAGTCGCCGCGGTTACCAATTCGCTCATTTCAACATAATCTACAAAGTCGATAGATTGTGCACTAGGCATCACGGACACAGCGGTTCCATCGTTCCGGATCAATTCTATACCGGTAACTTGCACGTTGTAGGTGAGAAAGTCGCCGTCAGCGTCCGTAAGCCCAAGGAGAAGAGAGCCACAGTTATCATCATTGCTATCGTCATCACCGGTCTCACATTGGGAAGACTGCTCAGTAACTAAGGGGTCGGGCTCAGATGACCCTCCACACCCGCTTAGGCCTAAAATGCTTATAGAAATAAATAGTAAAATTAACCAGTTAGTTTTCATTTTCATGGATTTACCCTCCGATTGTTGTACTCCTTAAAACGAAGGACTAACCTTTCGGTTGACAGAGAACTAAAACTGACCGAAAAATACTACTTTAATTGGAGCAAGCCGCTTTTCGAGCTTTGATTTTGCACATCTGTGTAGCAAAATAACTCTCTCATAATTATCTTGGAGGAATTTCTTTTGACAATTCAATGCCTTGCAGTTGACTATCAAGATTCTAATCAGGTGGAACAATTAGTCGAATTGCTGGATAACTACGCTAAAGATCCTATGGGCGGCGGTGAGCCACTCTCGCCAGAAGTAAAAAACAACTTGATAACAGAGCTCAAAAATTATCCTCAGTTGTTGAGTGTAATTGCCTACTACGATGATAAACCTGCGGGTCTGATCAATTGCGTGCTAGGTTTTTCTACTTTTAAGTGCAAGCCATTGCTTAACATCCATGATGTTACGGTCAATCCCGAATTCAGGGGCAAAGGTATTGCACGGAAACTGTTGCAAGCTGCGCAAGATATTGCAATCGACAAGGGCTGTTGCAAGCTAACCTTAGAAGTACTGGAAGGTAATCAAGTCGCCAAACAGGCCTACTTGAATTTTGGATTTAAGGGCTATGAACTCGATCCGAAAATGGGGCAAGCTCTATTTTGGGAGAAGTCTCTTTAGATTAAAAGCTGTTGCTCCCCCCGAATTCAACCAAATGTCGTTTAACATTTAACCTATCTGTATTGCGTAACTTGTTCATATTTCTGTTCGGGGTGGAATTAATGTTGAAATTAGCCATTTCCTCGGAGAAGTAATTGCATTGTTTTTACCCTTTTGGCTACATTGTGAATTAATCGTCATTACATGTTAAACTGAAAAGATTAAAATATGTTTTTCTGGCTTGTCATTATTTTCTTTGTTCTAGGCGGACTCGTCTACTGGCAGAGTGTGCGCGCTGAAAAAAAAGCCTATAGCGAACGGTTAAAAGTAATTCGTAAAAAAATAGAAGATAACGATAGAAAAAAGTTCTTGGAACAGTTAGAAAATAACGATGCAAAAAATTAATCGCTAACGGTAGAGAGTTTCTATCTTCCTTGTGAACTCTTCTACTAGCTCCAAATTCCGATACCAGTTTATAAGTTTTAATACTTACAGATGAATTCAAACTGTTAGACTTCAACCAGGTTACAATTACCATACGGAACAATACAACAATGCAAATTACTTTTGAAAGAGCCTCAAGTGAGGATTTATCAATCATAGTAAAAATGCTGAGCAATGATCCTTTAGGTTCGACCAGAGAAGGAAGTAGTGAAAACAACAAGACCTATCTGTCTGCGTTTAATCATATCGAGCAAGACCCGAATAATGAAATTATTGTTGCTAAAGTGAACAACAATGTCGCCGGAGTATTGCAACTGACTTACATTCCATCGCTAACCTATCAAGGCTCCTGGAGAGCACAAATTGAAGGTGTCAGAGTGAGTAACGAATTTCGTGGACAAGGTATTGGCGGAAAAATGATAAGTTGGTCAATCGAAAGAGCGAAACAACGGGGTTGCAAAATTGTCCAGTTAACTAGCGACAAAAGGCGGCCCGATGCAATTCGCTTTTATCAACAACACGGTTTTCATTCAACCCATGAAGGAATGAAGCTGCACTTCGACTAATATCGAACTAGATTTGTGTCAGGCGACATCACTCCCCTTGGCGGCTTTGTATAGTTTAAACCATTGAGTAGTATTCAAGTTTAATTGGGTAGCCTTGACCAACTCAGATATTCTCACTGAGTTTCCTGTTCCAATAATTGGGTGAAGTTTCACAGGTAACTTCATTAGCCAAGCTAAGGCAACAGTGGCAGGCGTTACGCCGCTCTCTTTTGCAACACTAGCTAGTTCAGCTAATAAATCAGAGTTTTGTCTCTCATTAAATATCCGCCCACCTGCCAGCGGAGACCAGGCCATCACTGATGTTTGGTATTGTTGACTGAGACTTAAAGTTCCATCATTAATACATTCATCTTGGAGTAACGATATTTCCACCTGGTTAGTTACCAATCGAAAATCGCAGAAACTCTGCAACATGCTGAGTTGATGCGGCTTAAAATTTGATACTCCAGCCGATTTGATTTTACCCTTTGCGAGCAAATCAGAGAATGCTCTGGCAACTTCTTCACACTGCATAAGTGGATCCGGACGATGGATTAGAACACAGTCGAGGTAATCAACATTGAGATTAACTAAAGAGTTTTCTACAGACTCGATAATATGCGCGTAGCTAGTATCATAGTGCTTTACCTGAATTTCAGGGTGCTGTTTTGACAGCAGTTTAATTCCGCACTTAGATACAATTTGGAACTCTTCTCTAGCAAGGTTCATCTGTTTTAGCGCCTGCCCAAACAAGAATTCGCACCGATAATCACCATATATATCCGCATGGTCAAAGGAAGTGATCCCTAGCTCAATGCAATGCTCAATGTAAGCCTGCCGTTCTTGTATTGACCAGTTCCATTCGCTCATTTTCCATACACCAGCAATAATAGGCGAAAGGTAAAGCTCTTTTTGAATAAGTTCAGAATCCATAGTTTTATGGTAGGTCCAGGGTATTAGCTCAAGACTTTAAACGGTAACGTTATAAAATTAAATTGAATACGTATTCAAGTCCGATTACACACCAATTCTGATTTTACTTCTACAATTTTGCGCTCTCCTTTTTTGTTCTCTTTGTTTGTTCTCTTTGTTTGTTCTCTTTTTATTTGCTACACAGGTAACAGATATACTATACTGGATTCATGTAGGTGGGAATAGTGAATAACCAATGATAAGAGCGAGTAGAATTTCCTTAAAATCGATTTTGGTATTCTTTATCAGTACTTGGTCTCTTTGTACTATTAGCGAAGATATAAAAGATTACCCTCTTGGAGAGTGGCCTTTATTAGCGAAATATGAAGAAACCCCATGTCTTGACGTAGACGACGATCGTTTGGATGTATTGGCGCAAGCCTATGCTGATCGCACAACAATCCATACCGAATTTATATTAGCCAGTTTTGGTGGCAAGTTTTTTGTAAATCCAAAAGTGCACAAAGGCTGGGGAACGATTACATTTTCTATGGACTCAGCGTCTAAACAAGTAGAAGAAAGCGGAAAAAACTGCTTTCAATTGTTTAAAGTTGGTATAAAAGCTTGGCCAGAAAAATATAAGAAAATATATATTGTGGTTGACCAAACAGTAAAGTACGAAGTTCCTCTCTACTAATCAGGGGTCAAATACCGCTAACGACCATTGAATCCAGGTATTAAATTGAGTCCAGGTATTAATATACTGGTTTATCACCGGTAGAAAAATGGCTCTACCGGCGATAAAATCAAAAATTATTTCAATCCTAATTGCTGCTTTAAAAATTCGGTAGAACGCCGATGATAGAAAAGTTTGTTTTTCAACTTTCGCCATCCATGCCCTTCATCTAAAAATCTGATGTACGGCGCCTTAAGTCCGTTCTTCCTCAGAGTCTTTACCATGACTTCAGTCTCCATAACGTCAACTTGCGGGTCGTTGACACCGTGAGCGTAAAGAACAGGTACGTTGATTTTATCGGCTTGCCTAATTGGAGAGTACTTTGTATAAAAGTCCAGCCATTTTTTTTCCGAAATATCGCCATACTCGATTCGATCTGAAGCCTTTAACGAAGGTGAAGCGATCTGCAACGCGGTAACCCAGTCAGATACGCCAAATATTGAAATCCCTGCTTTAAAATGCCCAGGATAATTTGCGAGCACCGCATTCACCGCATAACCGCCGTAAGAACCACCTACCACAGCTGCATTTTTTGCGTCAACTCTGCCATCTTTTTCTAAGTGTTTTAGCATGTCTACAAGATCTGCAATACTCTCTAGTCGGTTTTCTCTATCATCTAAAGTCACGTACTTGTGACCAAAACCTGTCGACCCACGGACGTTAGGCGCAAATACCGCGATCCCTTGAGCCAGTAAATATTGAGTTGAAGCCGAGAACCTAGGTCTTGCTTGACCTGTCGGTCCGCCATGAACATTAAAAACCACCGGTGGTTTATTTTCGGCGGAATTTTTTGGTAAATACAAAAGCCCTTGTAGTAGGACTCCGTCTCTTGCAGGGATTCTGATGCTCTCTGGTTCTATTAATGACTCAGGGTCAAGACCGGCCAAAGATGCGACAAAAGTTGGCAGCACTTGGTTGGAAGCTATATTCCAGCTATAAACACTAGTCGGAGTTTTCGAACCGGAGATAGTAATCGCCATAGTCGCCTCCCCACAAGATAAGCCGTATACGCCTTGTGGTAATTCTGGTATAGATAGCATTTTATTGCGCTCTAAACTCTTCACGCGAAGACGACTATAACCACCATCATTTAAGCTCCAATATAAATACTCCTTATTTTTTCCGCAAAGCCCAACATTTTCGATATCTCCTTGCTCTTCGTGAACAAGTTGAAATCCTTTATCAACATCAAAATACATTAATGCGGAGAAGTCTCTGTCTAAGTTAGATGAAAGATAAAAACCCTGGCTATCCTCGCGCCAGACAATGTTTCCTTTAGTGTGATTTGCGCGTCGCTTTGGTTTTGAGATTGTCTTTAATTTATCTTTCTCTAAATCAAACAAGAAAAGATTATCGGAATCTTCTCCAACAACTTCGGAAACAACTAAATAACGACCGGAAGGCGAAACTTCGCGAGCGTAGATTCCATATTTTCCTTGATAGATCTGTTTGCTATTTCCGGTATTTATATCGGCCGTATACAAGTCAAAATCCAATCTATTTCTTTCCGTTGAAGCATAAACAATAGAGTGATTGTTCACAAAATCACCAAACACACGATAGCCCCCCTCAGTTGCTTTCACTAGCAACTTTTCAGTTCTTCCATCTCGCGATACCGAGTAATATGCTTCCCGACCATTTCCGTCATTATCGGCTCCATATACCAATGCTTCACCGTTTGGAGACCAACGGAAAAAAGTCACTCCGTTGCCAAAGGTCAATTGCTGAGGTTGTCCTCCTTGGGTGGACACAATCCAGAGCTGTCGTTTTCCCGTAATAGACCAAACAAAAGCGACGGACTTTCCATCTGGTGAAATTGCAGCAGAACTAACGCCTTGATTGCCCGCCAAAATATATCGAGCAATATTTGCCGGTTGCTCACCGGCCAAGCCAATATTTATACGCTCACTTTGAGGTTCAATAGCCTGTAGATTTTTGTCGTAACCTTGCTCACCACCAGAAATACTTTCAGCGTATGCACTCAAAGATACTAGTGTAAAAGTGGCGTTGCTTATAAAAACCAGTAAGAGATACTTTGTCAATTTCATTTTTTCTTCCTTGGACAAGATGGCGGATAATAGTCTGACAAGAATCATTCTTAGTCAAGCTTTATACCTCCACTTTTCATGAGGCTAGAAACTATACCAATGTTTATAAAGTGCCGAGTAACATTCGGAAACATCTATCAATACATATTTAAACTGTTATTTGCGACAATACGGTTCCCTAAAAACTGACTTGCCAACCACTATGCTTGTAATCAAAGGGCGTTTACATAAGTTTCTAACTATTTCGATGTTCCTATTTTCGTTATCGGCTTGTGAACATCCTGAAAAGGCTCGTCAGGAGAGTCAAACCAAATCATCCATAGCAAAAGCCATGGGCCACAAAAATAGACCTACATCCGATCTTGTCAGAGATGAAGTAAGACAACCGGAAAAAGTATTGGCATTTTTTGAAATTAAAAAAGGCGACCGCGTGGCCGAAATTCTAGCTGCCGGCGGATACTATACAGAACTGGTTTCGCGCTGCGTTGGCCCGACAGGCTCAGTATTTATGCAAAATAACCAAAAATTCTACCAGTTCCAAACTGACAAATCAGTTAATGAAAGATTACAAAACAATCGACTGGCAAATGTTCATCGCTGGGATAAAGAACTAGATGCGTTGGGCTTTGAATCTGATTCTTTAGATAAAGTTCTCATGATATTAGTTTTGCATGATCTTTATTGGATGGAGTCTGATGTTGACACAATCTTAGAAAACATTTTTCAAAGTTTAAAACCAGGTGGAATGCTAGGAATTGTAGATCATTCAGCGCCGTTGGATAGCGGTAATGAGCACGCACTCGATATGCAAGGTATCCATCGAATTGAAAGACAATTTGTCATTGATACACTGCTAGACAAAGGGTTTGTATTAGACGCTGAAAGTCATGCACTCGCCCAGCCAGATGATGATAGAACGCAAGCATTCTTCAGTTCATCGCTTAAAGGAAAACCGACTGATCGCTTTATGCTACGTTTTGTCAAACCATTTAAAACCTCAAACCAGGCACTTAATGACTGATAATTGTCAAAGACAACAACAGAGAGTCGAGCGTTCCCAATGGTTGCTTACAGCGCCGATTAAATCAATCTTGACGCGCCTGTCTTTGCCAATGTTGCCGGCAATTTTGGCTTTGTTTGGCTTAGAAGTAATTGATACATTTTTAGTTTCACGCCTGGGAACTGAAGCTCTAGCAGCATTTAGTTTTAGTTTCCCAATAACCACAGCACTTTTTGCTATTTCAATCGGTTTCTCGATCGCGATTACTAATTTAGTAACCCAATCGATTGGTAAAGGCAACCATCGTAGCTGTCGAAGAATCGTTTTTTATTGTCTGCTAAGCAGCGCGGCTACCGCCATTCTAATTAGCGCGGTAGGCTTACTAACCATTGAACCATTATTAAATCTACTAGGGATCAACTACGCCCTAATGCCAGACTCTTTTCATCAAGGTCCGGCTCCGGATCTGATGCCTATCGCTAGCGACTATATGACTATTCGCTATGTCGGTTTCGTTTTTATGCTGATCCCTTTTGTTTGTAATGCTGTAATGCGCGCTACCGGAGATACCAAAAATGCAGGTAAGCTGATGTTTGTCTGGTTGAGCTTGACTGCTTTAGTCGATTCAGTTTTTATCTATACCAGCCAGTTTCAAGCTACATTACAGGTCATTGCTTATGGCCATCTATTAGTCGACGTAGTGTTTAGTTTTATATCAGTTTTTGCATTATCTCAAAGAGAAAAAATCTTATCTTGGCAAAAAATTAACATTACTCATTTATGGAAAATCAATCGCCGCTTTTTATCAGTCGCCCTTCCTTCTTCACTAGTAAATTTATTGATCCCTCTTGGATTGGGCATACTAACCAGTTGGGTCGCCTTTTATGGCCGTGAGCAAGTAGCAGCATTCGGTGTGATCAATCGGATTGAATCGTTAGCCTTATTCTTGCCGATGTTATTAACGACATCTCTACCTGTGGTTATTGGCCAGAATATCGCAGCAGGTCTGACCAAAAGAGTGTCCCAATCAATCGCAGTAAGTTTAAAAATCTGTTTCTTCACTCAATTGATTACAGCTTTATTTCTAAGCTACTTTGCTAGCTGTGTCGCAGGGCTTTTCACTGAATCCCAAACGACAAATCATCACTTAGTTGATATGCTTAAAATTCTACCTTTCGGTTATTTAGGATTAGCATCGACCATCATTTGTGTATCTAGTGCCAAAGCGATCTTTAGAGCTAAGACGGCGCTTTATTCTACTCTGCTCAGAGTGGTTGTTCTAAGTGTACCGATGAGTTATGCTGGCATGTATCTGGCGGGATTAGAAGGATTTTATCTAGCCCTGTTAACAGCCAATATAACCTGTGGAATTGCTAGCTACTTATTGCTCCGCAGACATTTACCTCAACTCACATTATTTAGCCGTGTATCGCCTTCGATAGAGGCTAAACAGTTTTCATAGATTTTCCTTAAATCCCATTCATCTGTCATCTTTGGTTTTTTCAAAACAAACATTATTCTAAGTTGTAATTTAAATCTGCTATATTTTCCAACCAACCTGTTTTTGAGTATGATACCTAAGTATTGTTAAACGCAATTTGCGAGCTTGTAAGAGAAGATCTAAAAGAGAGCATAAAAATAACATCGCTTCACGACTAAATAGACGTGCTACCCATAAGGATTATAAATGTCACAACCAACCCCTAAAAAAATTTCTGATATCAATCAGTTAACGCAATATGAAAGCGAATTTGACGCGGTCGTATTAATTTCACCCCAGGCTGAATTTGCCGATAATGACACTATAAACTCGATATTGAAGTCAGCACAAAAAGTAGATAGTCGCCTGGGTGGTGAGCACGTATTAATCCATAACGAAAAGGTCGCAGGCGGCAGACTGATCCATGCTTTCACCGGCGATTTAAGCAAAGATTATGATGACGTTCGCAACTTTGCTGACGCGGCCAAAGCAGGCGTGGAAATGGCTAAGAATGCAGGAGCAATTAATCCAGCGATTATCGTAGATCAGGTTCCGCCCCATGAAGACTATCAATTTGCCACAGAAAACGCATACCTGGGCGCCTGTCAGGGGCTTTGGCAACCGCTTGAAGCGCGCCAGGACAGAGAAGAAGAACAGGAGCCAGTTCAATCGATTGGTATTTTCGATCCAAACAATGACTTAGACCTGGCTTATTTAGCCGCGACTGAGGCAGGTCGCAGATTAGGTCGAGACCTATGCGGAACGGAGCCGGAAAGAATGGCGCCAATTGGTTTTGCTGATTATTGCGTTGAAGCTTTTCAGGGCTCCAGTGTGAAAGTCAATGTTATTGAGGACCGCGCTCAAATAGAAAAAGATTTCCCGGTATTTGCTGCGGTAGCCAGAGCCTCCTATTCTGTCGAACGTCATCACCCACGTGTTATCGAGTTGGAATACCAAGGCGAAGGCCCGATTAAAAACACCCTGATGCTTGTTGGCAAAGCGGTTACCTATGATACTGGCGGCGCGGATATAAAAACCGGCGGGCATATGGCCGGTATGAGCCGCGATAAAGGAGGCGGCGCAGCAGTCGCGGGATTTATGAAAACCGTCGCGGAGTTAAATCCGAAAGGCGTTAAAGTAGTCGCTAAAATCTGCGCGGTAAGAAATTCAATTGGCGCTAATGCTTATGTCGCAGACGAGATCATTGTCGGTCACTCAGGAAAACGGGTCCGTGTTGGTAATACAGACGCGGAAGGCAGATTAGCTATGGTTGATAGCTTATCCCACTTTAGGGAACAGGCTGGAAATGAAACCAATCCTACTCTATTTACAGTCGCGACATTAACCGGGCACGCTGCTTTAACCGCAGGTCCTTACACCATTTTGGTGGCTAATGGCCCAGCGCGAGATAAACAGTTGCCACAACAAATTACCGCTGCCGGTGAGCAGTGGGGAGATGGCTGCGAAATCAGTCGTTCTCGCCGAGAGGATTGGAAAATAATTAAAGCCCGCACTAAAGCTGATGATGTTTTATCTTCAAATAATGGACCGTCGGTTTCAGTCGCTCGTGGCCATCAATTTCCTATGGCGTTCCTATCACTTGCTTCTGGATTGGACGACCATGGCTTGCGTAGTGAGACACCGATTCCTTTTATTCACGTCGATATAGCAGGGAGTGGTGTTGAAGCAGGAGATTGGCAACACGACAAGCCAACCTCTGCGCCAGTGTTGGCTTTAGCAGCGAAGTTCTTGCGCGATTAATCGCTTCCTTCCTTATTAAATACCGCTCACATAGCGAATTTAAAATGCTCTGTGAGTGGATTAATATTGAGGAAGTTAAAGTTCAATCCTATAAATTTGTGTTGAGATGAGGTGCTATTTGAGTGTAATGCTCCCTGAAGAGGACATATCAGTGCTTGCAGCATAGGCAAAAATGCGAGCTTACCAGTATCTCATCCTACTGCCTGCAATTATTAACCCTTGCTTGCCACAATATTAAAAACAGTAGATTCGCCAATGTTAAGGCTATTGGTAACAAAGAACGCCTCAACCTTTAAGTCTAGAGCTATTTGGCTTGACGGATGCCCATCCAGCCATGCAAGTAAAAGCGTCATTTTTCCGTCTTTATACTCGCCGGTTAGCGGGACATCGGGAAATATTGCATCAGGTAGCTGACCCTCTTTAACACGGAAATAGATAGCAAACTCTTCGATCGAATAAGTTGATTCTTTTGGCAACGAAATTTCTAAAAGGATAATTCCAGCATCATCACATGAGCTTCCCGGTTTAGCAGAACCTCTTTTGATACTTGAAACATTTACCACAGGAGCGGGAACCTTTTCCCAATAATCTCCATCCTTCCCCTTTTGAGCGGGGCCGGGATGCTCTTCCCATCGCTCTAAGGAAGGTTTAAATAAATCAGAACCTCCGAACGAGCAAGCAAATATGGAATTAGTAAAAACTAGGAATACAAAAAGTGAAAATTTGGCTAGATGCTTCATGACTCTCACTGAGAGTTAAGGCTAAGCGCTACAGCAGCTAAGACTGGTGGCCATTTTTTGACCGGAGGTCTTAGCTGTCTGAAGCGACTTATTATATTACCTACTAGAGTGGAACGACTTTATTAGCACAAGGGCCCTTTTGGCCTTGTCCTATTTCAAATTCTACTTGCTGACCGTCATTTAGCGTCGCAAAACCGCCACCACTTTGTATTTCTGAATGGTGAACAAAAAGGTCTTTGCCGCCATCCTCTGGAGTAATAAAACCAAAACCTTTATCTGGGTTGAACCACTTTACTGTACCTTTACTCATTCTCTTTACTCATTGTGTTGATGAAAGTTGAAAAATTATACCCGACTTCACAGCCTCGAATATAAATGATAATCCCGACAGGGAACATAACAGTTGATTATATGCGGTAAATCTCATTAATACTGGAATGAGCATTTACTAATAAACCGTTTTACCCAATATATTCAGATAGTTACTTAACTTTCTTACGGTGTCAAGATTACATTTAACGAGATTCACTGTATTTAAATACAATTTTACTTCTTGTTCCTTTTTTAAATCAACTAGTTACAACACAAAAACGTGTTAAATACACTATATCTTTAATATGAACGGTATCTACAACTAGCTTATATTACATCGATTTCATGGAGAAATAATTGCGTTGGAAGTAGATATGATCAAATACTCTTCTTTGAGAAGACTAATTGGTTTATTCGATTGTTTTTGGCCAAAAATGTAAAAAGGCTCCCCCAGAACAACGCACTGACCGGATAAAAAATGGTTGGTTGTAATACCTCAACGTCACTCAGAAGAGAAGCCCCTTTATAAGCAAGCGGCCCAAAAACTCCGCCGATAAGAAAAACTGTTACCGGATTAATCGAGCGCATCCAGCGATAACTATCTCTGAAAGTGAGCGCAAATAGAATCCATAAACAAATCAACCAAGCAGGTATAAACTGGCTGCTACTACCAAAATTAATTAAGTTAAAGTTGCTCAGAAGGAAGTCCGTTAACAAACCAACAAAAACGATTAGCAGTACACTCGAATAATAATGTTTGCATGGTGCAGAAATCTTGGCGTAAGAAGCGATAAAAATGCTAGTCCATACAATCCCAAGTATGTAATAGTCCGATTGGCTACCAATGACTAATAGCAACCAGCCGATTTGAAAATAGGCAATCGTGAACCAGGTAGAAATAACGTTACTCCAGTCCAGGTAAAGTTTCAGGTACTCGAGCAATTGGTTTAACAAGATGCAATTGCACATCACTAATTACTCTTTCTCTAAAACCACCTTCGCAGTAGCAGAGATAAAACTCCCACATTCGAATAAACGCATCACTAAATCCTTGCTGACGCACTTCGCCGAGTCTAGACATAAAGGCTTCATGCCATTTCTTTAAAGTACGAGCATAATGGGCACCAATATCTTCCAAATTAAGCACTCTCATATCAGTTGCTCGACGGATACTATCGCTCATAGAATCAACAGAAGGTATGCAACTACCAGGAAAAATATAGCGTTTAATAAAGTCAACTTGAGACTTTGCTTGATCAAAACGTTGATCGGTAATAGTGATCGCTTGAAGCAGCATTTCTCCGTCAGGCTTTAATAAACTTGAACACTTTTTAAAAAACTGATTAAAATAATGATGGCCTACCGCTTCAATCATTTCTATCGAAACGAGTTTGTCATACTTGCCTTCTAGCTTTCTATAATCCCGTTTAAGCAGTGTTATTTTATCTTGAAGGCCTTCTTCAATTATTCTCTGCTGCGCATATTTATGCTGTTCTTCAGAGATAGTTGTGGTGGTAACGTGACATCCATAACTTTTCGCAGCGTGGATGGCAAACCCTCCCCAACCGGTACCTATTTCAACGACCCTATCTTGACTGGTTAACCTAAGCCTGTTGCAGATTCTATCCAGTTTATTGATTGATGCTTGCTGCATAGAGTCCTGCTCGGAATGAAAAATTCCCGAGGAATACATCATAGTTGGATCTAGAAACAATTTAAAAAATTCATTTCCCAAATCGTAATGGGCAACAATGTTCTTCTTGCTGCCGGAATGGGTATTTTTATTGAGCCAATGAGCAACTTTTTTGATTGGACTAGATATTCTTGCAAACCCGCTCTCCACAGAGTCCATCACAGATTGATTTAAGGCGAATAGCTGGATCACTTTGGTTAGGTCGTTACTGCGCCAAAAGCCTTGCATATAGGCTTCTCCTGCACCAACACCTCCGCCGAAAATAATATACGGGTAGAATTGCTCATCAAGTACTTCTATATCGGCTTGTAGACAAGCCAATTGATTTGATTCAAACCTATAGGTTTTTGCGGCTTCACGAATACTTAGCTCACCAAACTGGAGCGTTTGCAACTGATTAAACATGAGTTTCTTTAGTAGCTGGCAGAAGCGAGAAGTACTTCTCTTGTTTTTTAAATTATCGGCATAAGCTCTGACCGAAATTCCATCACTCATAATTGGATTCTCATATGTAGTTGTTATTCAAACAATGAACCAAAACTTAAATAGTTAAGTGCTTTCTGTTGTTTGGCTAGTTTTGTTAGCACCGGGATGTTCGAAGAATGGTATTTTCTTAAACCATAATTTAAGCGCTTGCCAGTAAATTCCAGTTGCAACCTTCATTGTCATCAAGGGGTACACCATCAGCACCCTTGCCAAGCTTCTCGAATTGAGATCTTGAGCTTCAAGGACAAGACTGGCATCAAATACCTTTTCAGGTTGACTTACTCTATCTTCCACGATGCTGTTTTTCATATATACGGTTAAATTGTCATTTGGGATCAAAAACCGCCAATCACATTGCATATTCATTGGTAAAAAAGGTGAAACATGAAATTCCTTCGCGAAATTCATACGGATAGAGTTGGAACCGTTATTTTCTAGCTCCCCCTGGCGATTATCGAAAATATAGGTGAATCGTTCATCCCATGGTGTATTGTTTATTTGAGCGAGTAAAAAATCTACCTGAGTGCCTTGCTCGTTAAAACAATAATAGAAAGTTACCGGATTAAAGCAATGCCCGAAGTAACGAAGGTGAGTCAGCATCCTAATCGGCCCCTGATGGAGCACACCAAACTTCTGTTCTATTGCGCTTTTAACCCCTGCTTTCACGCTACCATTTTGATGCAAGTAATCTTTAGATCTAAAGCCCGCTAAATTATTTTTATCGAGGCTCCACATCCAGTAATGTTCAAACAAATTTGGCAACTCATCCAAATCGATATAGAACATACATATACGATACTTGAAAGAATGTGGTTTAGGCTTAAATCGCCTATGCTGTATGTGACCAAAGTAAATCTTGCTTTTCATTACCTAGCTCGTTGATATCAATTATTTCAGCGGATTGTTCTTTTAATACCCTGTTAAAATCACTGAGTGCTCTTAAACTCGAAACTACACCGTCTTCATGGAATCCATAGCGCCAATAAGCTCCGCAGTAAAAAGTTCTATTATCACCATTGATTTCACTATGGCGCATTTGA
This sequence comes from Kangiellaceae bacterium, assembly GCA_026196875.1. Lineage (GTDB taxonomy): Bacteria > Pseudomonadota > Gammaproteobacteria > Enterobacterales > Kangiellaceae > Aliikangiella. Next base: position 4,353 of record JAPHTP010000177.1, on the reverse strand, counting down.
GCATCTACTCCAGCCTGGGTAAAAAACGGATGAGTGTAATCAATCGTTTTGATAATTTTAGATTCGTCTATGTGATCACTGTAGTTTAAAGACACACAAAAAGTATTTTTACTTTTTAATGACTGCAATATATTCATATTATAAGTTAGCGCCACTTGCTCGCTTTCTTCTCTCATCAGGTGGTAGTTCCATGCCGCCCAGGCAAGTTTTTTCTTTGGTAGAACTTCTGCGTCTGTATGTAGTATTGCTTGATTGTAAGTGTAAGGGATTGAACCGAGAACTTCTGATTCAAGTTGCGAAGGCTGTCGAAGCATTTTCAAGGCTTGATCGCTGTGAGTAGCGATAAACACGTAATCGAATATCTCTTCTTGCCCATTCGATTTAATGGTAACTTTTTCTGAATCTCGAATTATTTCGTCAACTCTACAATTTGTTCGAATAAGGTGCTTATGTTCGCTAACAAGTGCTTCTACATATTGTTTAGAACCTTGTTTAATTACGTGCCATTGCGGCCTGTTGTCAACACTTAACATACCATGGTTATGGAAGAATTTGACAAAGAACCGTGCAGGAAAATTGAACATACTATTATGGTCAGTCGACCAAATTGCGGCCCCCATAGGGATAATATAGTGGTTTATAAATTGTTCAGAATAATTATTGGAAGCTAGATAATCGCCAAGTGAAATATCTGTGCTATCTTGCAGTAGAAGCTCCAAAGACTCTTCATTGAATCTCAAGATATCCTTTATCATTCGGTAAAAACTCGGCCTGAAAAGGTTGCGTCTTTGAGCAAACAAGCTATTTAAGTTGGTTCCGTTATATTCAAGCCCTGTTTTCTGGCATTGCACACTGAAACTCATCTGACTTGGTTGATAATCGACCTTGAGTTCATTGAGCAAATTAAGAAAATTGGGATAAGTTCGCTTGTTGAATACGATAAACCCCGTATCAATATTATGTGTCTCACCTTCGAGCTCTATTTCATGAGTATGAGTGTGACCACCTACATAATCATTGGCCTCAAACACCTTAATATCGTGTTTTTTATTTAAATGATAAGCCGCGAAATTACCAGCAATGCCTGTTCCAATAATTGCAATTTTCATCTTGTCGGTACCGTTCCTTTTAACAGCCAACCACTTAACCTTGTTGGTAAAATCGAAATCAACTTTAACATTCGAGTAAACATTTTCGGAAAATGAATTTCCGGCGTCTTATTTTCCAAGCCTCGAATAATCTCATGCGCGGCTTGTTCTGGTTCGATAATCAAAGGCATATCGAATGTGTTTTTATCTGTGAGAGGCGTTTTTACAAAGCCAGGACAAATCCAACTCACATCGATATTTTCTTGCACCAATTCAATTCTCAAACCTTGAAATAAATTACGAATTGCCGCTTTGCTGGCAGAATAAGCCTGACCTTGCGGTAACCCTTGCCAGGCTACACTACTACTCATTCCCACTAAATATGGTGAGCATGATTTTCTTAGTAAAGGTAGAGCGACCTCGATACCTTTCACCATAGATATGAAATTTGTATTCATCATTCTCTCAAATGGTTGATAATTAAAATTCCATATATCAATATATTCAGCATTACCGGCATTAAAAATAACACAGTCTAGACGACCGAATTGCGAATCAATTTGGTCTGCAATAGAGCGATTCACTTCAACATCGGTTATGTCCCCTTCAAGGATTGTGACATTCGAATAATCACCAAATAATCGCCTTAATTTGTCTTGGTTTCTAGCGGTAACAAAAAGATGTTCACAAGTCGCTACCATCTCTTCAGCTAAAGCAAACCCCAAGCCACTTGACGCGCCGGTTATCCAAACTATCTTATTCTCAAAATCGTACTTACTCATACAGCAAAACCATTGTCTTAAAATACAGCGCTATTTAAAGCCGCTTTTTTAACCACTTTACTAGAAAACCTATCACCGGGACCTGCTCATACAGCATAGAACCGCCATCAAAATAATCTCTATGGAATATAACTTGGCCTATGGGATTGACTTTTAACAAAGAAACGCCGGCAACTCTTACCGGCTCACCGCCATTGAGTTTAGGATGCTCTAAATACATTATCCATTGAATGGAGATGTTATTGCCTTCTTGGATATGTTCACCAAACTCAAAACTTATTTGATTGACGTTTTTGTAGAGTCGCTCAAAATATTCTTTCAATGCATCAATTCCGACGACTTTGTGAAAAGGGTCGAGAAAGATAACTTTATCTCCATAGAGAGATTCAATGATGTCAATATTGTGAGCACCCATCTCTTTAAAAGTATGCTTAAATTTTTCTACTGTCATAATTAAGCCTTGTGCAGTTGAGTTTTTATTTTGTCGGGGATCGGTTTTAGGTCCCATACCAGCCCACAATAACTCATCAATTTTAGAATATAGAAAGTTAGGTCAATCTCATACCATACAAAACCTTGTCTGGCAGTACCGGAATAATAGTGATGATTGTTGTGCCAGCCTTCGCCCATTGTTAATAGAGCGAGCATCAGATTATTTCTGCTGTCATCTTTTGTTTCAAAGCGGCGACTGCCAAACCGGTGCGCTAGAGAATTAATCGTGTAGGTAGCGTGGTAGAGTAAAATGGTTGATATGAAAAATCCCCATATGACCAACTGCCAGCCGCTTGTCTCCAATCCAGGATAGTAAGCTGTTAAGTACTCACCTACTCCAAACAGCACAACTGCTAAAATTGCGGGCGCGACGACATCAAACCGATCTAGCCACTTTAATTCAGGAAACTTTGTGAAGTCTTTGATGCGTCTTTCATTGGTCGCAAAATTCTTATCTGACAAAAACCACAGAGCGTGACTCCACATGAACCCTTTTTGGCGAGGTGAGTGAGGATCCTCGCTTGTATCAGATTTTGCATGGTGAAATCTGTGATGTGAAGCCCACCACAACGGCCCTCTTTGGGCCGATGTAGCGCCTACAAACGCAAAGACAAATTGAAGAAAGCGTGAAGTCTTAAAGTTCTTGTGAGAAAAGTACCGATGATAAAACCCGGTAATAGCGAACATACGTACAAAGTATAAAAATATACATACCCAGAATGCGAACCAGCTAAAACCGACCCAAAACACGCCTACGACAGCCAAATGCATCATAATAAAGGGAACGACTCTAGTCCATGAAATATGGTCTGACTTTTCGGTTCTCACAGCGGTAGAATCAAACCAGGCGGCAATCTGTTTTAAACTACTCATAATCATCCTTCGAATTATTGGTCGCTCGAGTTATCAATTGCTCGAGTTCTCAGTCGCACTATGCATAGTCGTGCGCACATAAACTCGGTCAAAGTTTTCACATTCGTTCAAAGAGGCCTTCTGTCTGCGTATAACAATATCAACTCTACCAAGGTTAAATCCAAACTTGCTCATCTGAGTGGTTCCCATTAATGTATTTTCATCTATTAAATGCAGCCAATCATCCATGTTGATATGCCATTCAGTATCATCGTTAGCAATCGCCATAACATATTCCAGGTGCAAGCTATCACCGTACACTTTTCCCTGAGAGCTTCCGACTACGTCATTGGCGACTCCGCTAAATAGACCGTCTTCGAGAGTAAACTCCCAGCGCCTTAGTTGTTTTTCTCCGTCATTAAACATAAAAACTTCGTCCAAGTAGGTAACTCCGTTTCTTTGGTATGCATCAATCTTTGCAATAAACTTGCGCAATAGTTCTGAGTTGTCATTTTTAACTGTCCCCCAAGCACATAGAGAACCATCGAAAAATTCGGTAAAAACAAACTTAGGCGAATTTTCTGAATAGTTGTTTCCATTCACAGAGCAACTAGATAATAAAAGAGCTAGAATCGCGCTCAACAATAACTTTTCCAAAGCTGTACCTGTCAAAAGTTTCGTCATTAATTGATTCTACGTTGGGCATCTGTAACCAGATCATTTATATGTGAGTTTTTTTCTTTTTTTAAATTAACTGATCCAAGCAACTCTTTCTCGCGTAAACCAATTTAGATGACCAATTTACAGGAGAAAGAACATGAAAAATTTTAGCGTTTGGTTATTTTTAATATTTTTTGTACTAATTGGTTGTAGCGATGACAACGCTCCCGTCGTTGAACAGCCAGGTCCTGTAGCAACCACAAAACTGCAGATTGTGCATGCATCTCCTGATGCCCCTTTAGTTGATCTCGTTTTAGATGGTTCAGGTGTAGCGGAAAATGTTGACTACAAGCAAGCTACCGCGATTACTGAAATTACCGCCGGCTCTCATACTGCCGCAGTCAGAGCGATTTTACCTGATGAGTCCACTATAGACGCGTTCGCTCCGGTAACCGCAGATTTACAAGCAGATACCATTT
>JAPHTP010000091.1 GCA_026196875.1 Kangiellaceae bacterium | reverse complement strand
GATCGTCGGAATCAAGGATCTGGAAGGTTTCAGGCAAACCTGCATCGCGCGCGTGCGCCCTCAGGAGTCGATGCGCTAGGCCGTGAAAAGTACCAATCCACATACTATTAGCGGAGCGCCCCAGCAAATTTTCTACCCGAGACTTCATTTCGTGCGCGGCTTTATTGGTAAAGGTTACCGCCATAATCGAGTGCGCGGATAAATTCTGCTCGGCGATTAACCAGGCAATCCGATGCACTAAAACCCGAGTCTTGCCTGAACCGGCGCCGGCGAGCACCAATAAAGCTTGATTTTCAGCAAGTACAGCTTCACGCTGTGCTTTATTGAGACCTTCTATAATTGGCGAATTAATAGGTGTGACATCCATAAAGTGATTCGGTATATTGATAAGTCCTCTGACCATTAAAATAATACCAGTGACCGGACCAAGAGTTGTGAATAAACAAACTAGGACTGACCAAGCTAAGCTCAATCAAACCTGGACCAGACTATCGGTAGTCAGACAACCAGTGCTTAAACAAGTAATAGCCGTATTCTACCTATTTTTAATTCCGGCGTCAGTGGCTGCTGAACAAAACTTCTCTAAGCTAGCCGAGGCGGCTCATAAGCTAAACCAGGCAATGCCGCATTTATCGCAAATAGCTCCAGCGACCACACCACAACAAGCCTATGCGTTACAAAAGCAATGGACAGCTAAAGTTGCGAAAAGTGACCCGATTAGCGGTTATAAAGCGGGTTTGACATCAAAAGCAGGCCAAGCAAAATTTGCTGTGAGTGAAGCCCTGTCCGGGGTACTTTTTGCGAGTGGTTCAGTCCGCTCCCCCTATACCGTTAATATTGAAGATGCAGGAAAGTTGATGCTCGAAACCGAACTTGGCTTTATCCTCGCAAAATCAGTCAACAAGCCAATCGAATCTTCACAACAATTAAACAAAATCATTTCGAAAGTTGTAGCCGTAATTGAGCTACCCGATCTTGCCTATAAAAACCCAAAGTCAATCACCGGAATAGACCTTATTGGCGCTAATGTCGCTTCTCATCAATTCTTATTAGGAAAGAAACTGAACTATTCAGATATTGCGATAAACCAGATCAGAACCCAATTAAAACACCAAGGTAAAACGCTCGTTAAAGGCAAGGCGATAGATGCATTGGGGGATCAGAAGCAAGCCTTGATTTGGCTAATCAATCACCTATTGTCTCATGGCTTTCAATTGAACCAAGGGCAACTTTTGATCACCGGCGCGCTTGGCAAAATGGTACCCGCCAAAACCGGCGATTATTCCGCCAATTTTGGTGAACTAGGCAATATCAACTTTCAGATTATTAAAAAACCTGAGGCCTCAAACGGCCACTAGGATTAAAGATTATGCAATCAAACTCTCAAACCGTATCGAATGAGGCTGAAAACATGAAAGCGGGAGTTTCAATTTCGGAACCAGTTGAAGCAAATTTAACCGACTCTGAGAAATACAGTAAGCGCCAAATTCAGAAAGCGAAAGATATTTTTGAATTACAGAGCAAAGCCTTTAACCGGCAACCTTACCCGCAAGAAGATCTGCGTAAGCAACAACTAATCGCATTAAAAAAAGCGCTCTTAAAACACAAGGACAAACTCGCCAAGGCGATATCAGCTGACTTTGGTTGTCGCTCAGTCGATGAAAGCTTACTCGCGGATATTATGCCAACTGTGATGAATATTGATCATTGCATTAAACATTTGCGCCACTGGATGAAGCCGGAAAAACGCAGTATCTCGCTCCTGTTTCAGCCAGCGAAAGCAAGATTAATGTATCAACCTTTGGGCGTAGTCGGGATTATGGCGCCATGGAATTATCCGGTTTACCTGAGTTTAGGCCCGCTGGCCGCCGCTATTGCCGCCGGCAACCGCGCCATGATAAAACCTTCGGAATACTGCCCATATAGTAATCGAATACTTAACGAAATCATTCAAGACGCTTTTTCTAAAGATGAAGTAAGTATGATTGAAGGCGACGCAGAGGTTGCCAATCATTTCACTCAACTCCCTTTTGACCATTTGTTGTTTACTGGCTCTACCCCCGTGGGTAAAAAAGTTATGGCTGCCGCCGCCAGAAATCTGACCCCGGTAACCTTAGAACTTGGGGGCAAATCGCCCGCCTTAATCGCACCTGATGTAAAAATGAACTTTGCGGTCGAAAGAATGCTTTATGGCAAGTGCCTTAACGCCGGTCAAACTTGTGTAGCGCCTGATTATGTTTTATGTCCGGAGGAGAATATTCAAGAATTAGTCAGCGAACTTAAGTCCGCCTTTAATCAACTCTATCCACAAATTGATAATGGCGATTATTCGTCAATCATCAATGATGCCCAGTACCAACGACTTCAAGAATGGCTTGATGATGCCAAACAAAAAGGCGCAGAAATTATATCTATGGCCGAGGCAGGCAATACTCACCCGCGCTCGATGCCACTGCAAATAGTGTTAAACGCCAACAGCTCTATGACTTTGATGCAGCAAGAAATTTTTGGCCCAATCTTACCCATTATTGGATATCGGGATATTTCCCAAGCAATTAACATAATTCAATCACAACCACGCCCGTTAGCCCTTTACCTATTTACCTTTGACCAAAAAACTGAGCAACAGGTGCTTTATTCAACCCATGCAGGCGGTGTGTGTGTAAATGATACTGTATCCCATGTCGCGCAAGATGATTTACCTTTTGGCGGTGTTGGCCCTTCGGGTATGGGTAGCTACCACGCACGAGAAGGGTTCTTAACCTTTTCCAAGGCAAAAGCGATTTTCAAACGCGGACGAATAAATTCTGCCAAAAACGCCTTTCCGCCTTATGGGAAGTTGATTCACAAACTGATTTATCGCTGGTTTTTGAGCTAACTAACTGATTTTTAATCATAAAACTCGACAAGGATTGTTTACTTATCTAATCGTAAAGGTAAGTAAATAATCCTGCCTTTTTCCTATAAACGCCTATACTTACAGATAGCTTGTCGCCACAGGAGGCCGGTTATTGCGCGAAAATTATAGGGTCAAAGGATAATGACTAAAGTACTGCTGATTGAAAAACATGATGACAAATATGAAACTATCGAAGGATTGTTGCAGGACAGCTCTCGCCATCAATATCATATACATAGGGTAAAGTCCGTTGAACCGGAGTATTTACTCGAAACTTCATTCGATATCATATTAGTTGGTCAGAATCAGGGCGGCTCTTGCGTCAGTACTTTAAAATCTCTACTGCAACTCAACTTATCGCCGCCAGTAGTTTTCATTTCTACTAGCTTTGATGACCGTATCGACAAAAAAGCATTCGAACTTGGAGTAGACGATAGCCTGGCGCTAGACGAACTAACAACTCGCTCTTTAAATCGAGCAATTCAACACGCTATACAACGCAAAAGTGCCGAATCAAAGCTGGCTTTTCTTTCAACTCACGACCAACTCACCGGCTTGGCAAACCGCTACTTGTTACATCAACATTTGGAACACGCCACTAGCATGGCTAAGCGCACCAATTCCCCATTTGCGATTTTGTTTTTGGATCTGGATAAGTTTAAATTAATCAATGACTCTTTAGGCCATGAGATTGGTGATTTGCTTTTAATCCAAGTGGCCGAACGCCTCACTAGCAGTATTCGAGAAACGGACATTGTGTCACGATTTGGCAATGATGAATTTGTTATCTTGCTCGAAAATTTTGGACCAAATTGTAACTTAACCAAAATTGCTGAAAAAATTCAAAAGTCGATGGAGCCGGTATTTAACGTTCGCCAACATGAACTTTTTATCACTGCCAGTATTGGCATAGCCACTTTTCCTGAATGTGGCATCGAACCCGAATCATTACTCAAAAGCGCTGACTCAGCTTTATATAAAGCCAAAGAGACTGGGCGTAATCAATTCCACTTTTTTACCGGTGATCTCAATAAACAAGCCAGGGTAAAATTGGAACTGGAAAAAAACTTGCGGCGCGCATTAATTAATGGAGAGTTTGAAATTTTTCTACAACCTCAAATTACTCCACAGGATGGCCATGTAGCTGGAGCAGAAGCACTGCTCCGCTGGAATCACCCAACCCAAGGAATGGTTTCTCCCAGCTTATTTATTCCAATGCTCGAAGATCTAGGGCTTCTTGCGGGCGTTGAAGGCTGGGTGCTCAACCAAGTTTGTAATTTGGCAAAAAATCTAACCGATAAATTCGGTAGAATGCGCTTTTCAGTCAATATTTCTGGCGCCCACTTTAAGACAGGTAACCTCAAAGAGAATATTTTTCTTGCTTTACAATCAAGTTCTCTTGATGCCAATTTTTTAGAGGTGGAGTTGACTGAAAACATCATGATTGAGCACGTTGAAAGGAATAATCTGCTGTTAAGCGAGTTAAAGGAACTAGGTATTTCAATCGCTTTAGATGACTTTGGTAAAGGCTATTCCTCATTGAGCTACTTGAAGAACTTTCCTGCAGATATATTAAAGATCGACAAAGCATTTATCGATCACTTGGTCGAAGATAAAAGAGATTCTGCAATAGTTGAATCGCTAGTTGCACTTTCTC
>JAPHTP010000162.1 GCA_026196875.1 Kangiellaceae bacterium | reverse complement strand
CGGCGATGAGTTAGTCGAGTTGGAAACAAGCTCCGCCCTCGCCTATAACTTCAATCTATCTTACGTCTTATTAAAACAGTGGCAAACACCATGGCATACTCCATTTAGCTTAACAATTAACGCCAGCAAAAATAAGGCCGAACCTTTCTATCAAACGCTAGCAGCCTTTGTTCAAGCCAACGTTGAAAGTGAATTAGTTGGTGGGCAATATAAACTAGGAAAATTGAGCGGTAACTTCAGCACCCAACTGGCTCAAGATAACCTAGATAATATCGTTAGCTTGTTAACGACTAGAACAGAGAACGATAGTTTTACGAGTAGCTTTCCTCTGGCAGAAATTCTGAATGAAAGTGAGGAAGAATTCTCTTCTAGTTCCTGGCTTCCAACTCTAGACTATAACTATCAGTCCACCCATCAATATGCACTCAACTCTCCACTAGAAGAAATAAGTGGTTTCAATGGGACAAGTCACCTACCCGACCAAGTTACTCGCATTCACACATTGATAAGTAATTGGCAAATTAAGCAGCATTCGTTTGCCCTGCAGTCAAGCGAATCGACTCAGGATAACCGCCAAATAGGCCGTGAAAATGCTGACTTTGACAATCAACAACACACCCTCAGCTTGAACGTTCAACAAGACGAAAGTACCAGCTGGTCCTTTTCTTTGGGGCGCAACCGACAAAAAGATATTGAAGCTAACAAAGTTCAATTTAGCAAATCAGTAACCCTCTCCTACAACTGGCAATCTGATACCGGCCTGGCGATTAGCGCCAATTATGGCTTGACCAAAGATGATGATTCTTTAGGCGAAGCAGAAAACAACTCAACTAATGCAGACATCGGCTTGGTAAAAAACTTGGTCAAAGGCGAGTGGTGGTTTCCCGCTGATGGCTCTTTCAGTTTAAGAGTGAATTACAACGATAGTAAGTCTATCGATCGAGTTTTCGATCAGAGAAGTCAGTTTGGCAATACCATCGTGCAAATGGGTATCAACTTAAGTTTTCAGTAAGGGAGAACCGATATGAAATTTCAGGTTACAAGGCGTTATCTCATAAGACAAAAATCAATTTTTATTCTGACGTTTTTACTTACCTGCTTTGACAGCATTGCTGTCACAGGAAGACATCCTACTGGAGTCAATGTTAATAGCAATGGACCAACTACGGTGGTAATTACGTTTCATCAATTGGAACAGAATGAACAACCCGTCGATGCCTTTTGGTGCGGAGATGTGACTTCAACCGGCGTTGTTGTCGGAACTAATCCCTGTGTCCCTGGAACATTACTTGGACACCTTCCTCGGCGACTTGACCTTTCCAAGGTCGAGGGAGAAGCTTTTGCTGGTGGACTTACCGACCTCGGACCTGGAGGTAACTCATCCAGCGGGGTTAGAAATATGACAGACGTTATGAGTATTCCTAACCCGGTAATTCGGCGAGCATATCAACTGGCTCAAGACGGAGCATCTTCAGAGTTTTTCTACGTTCGCCAGTTTTCTAACAATGGTATAAATACCTATGTAACCGTAACCTGCCGAATGGCTGGTGGTGGTGCAAGAACACAGTTAGCTTTAACTAAGGTCGACCTGAATTTCAACGATTCCGAAACTCGTAAAGCTATCACTCTGATTAAACAGTCGGGACTGTTAACCCCATTTTCTGCAAAAATCAATTATACCGGCGCCGGGCTTCTAAAAGGTCGGTGGGAAGTTGTGATGCCAGGTGAGGTAGCACCTAATCGCTTCGACTTACTTTCAGAAGCCAGCTTATCAATTTCAGATAGACCTCTGCAAAAACGCTATAAACTTATATCACGCTTTCAAAAATTCCTGGCTCCAAACGGAAAAGTCATTATTCCGGGCCCAAATCCAAAATTGTTACCGACAGCTGAAAAAGGGCTTTACCAGGTTCTGCTTCGAATTGAAGCAAGTAGTGATAAAGACAGCAACACTGATACCTTAACAGGCATCGTTAACACTGGTGGCGCAGCTGGTTTTGCTATGCCCACCCTGAAATATTTTGTCGGCGATAGCAATGAGTTAAAGCAGAATAAGATCTATCCCCCTATTTCATTACTGCTACCGCAGAACAATCAGCGGCTCTCGGAAAAACAACTTCAATTTAGTTGGTTTGAAATGCAGGACACCTCTGATGTAGCTATATACAAGATCGAGTTTTACGCAATTGACGGTGAAAAAAAATTACTTACATCGGCATTGCTAAAGCCTGGCAACTCTAAATATAAACCACCGAAAAACTTAATTAAAAAGCTCGACCAACTTTTTTATTGGCGCGTATTAGCGATCAACTCTAAAGGTAAGATTTTGTCGAGCAGCCAACTAAGAAAGTTAAAACTTACCTCACAAGGAAATTTTTAAGGAGAGCTAACATGCCGTTATGCAAAAATATTTTTTCAATCGCAATAGTTACCTTGTTATTGGTTTCATCCAACGTAGCAGCATCTACGACTAAAACAAAAGGAAAGCGACTTAATACAACAAAGCCATTGACCAAAGAATTTAAAGTCAACGGTATAGCTGCCTGGTCAGAGGCAAAGAAAAATGGATTCCTTTTCTATCCGTGGAGGGTGAAGGGCAATAAGGATGGTGTTGGTTCATCAGGAAAAGCCATGTGCCTCAATCCGCGAGAAGCTAACAAATGGGAAACCTGCCTGGGTAATGGCCAAGGTTCACAAATGGTGGGAGGCGTTAACATGCTGCTTTATCCACAAAAATGGGCAGGACGCGTGCCGACAGACAGTTACAGTTACTTTAACTTATTCAGCGGCAAGAAACTCAGATCTGGTTGGAAGATAAAACGATTAGTAATTTCAGGAAGCTACCAATGGACCAATCAAAAGTACACAACGAACACTAATAGGATTGCGACACGCATAAAAGTTAGCCACTCAAAAAGTCAATCAAATACAGCCAAGGCGATGTTGAAGGAACTCGTTTTAGTCGGCCCTGCAAATGCAAAATGGCAAGACGCATTTGATGTGATGTAAGCAACGATCTAAAAAAACGCGAGCTTTGTAAACCGATTGTTCACAAATTATTTATCTTACAAAAGGAATCATGTAATGAAATATCTTATATTAGTAGTCTTTTTTAGCTTTTCATTTGTAGCCCAAGCGAAACTCTATACAGTTAAACCTGGAGAAAGAAAAGTCGTCACAATAAAAACTTTCGGGGCGGTAACCGCTAGCTCTGTATCCTTGTTGGGAGTAGAGGGAGTGTCAGCCTCATTAGGTCGAAAACTAGGTGCAGATAAAGTTGAGGTAATATTGAATGCTGCGTCAAATGCCTGGGGAGGAAGTGGAAAAATAAACCTTAGACTTGCAGCCGGAACCAATGTGAGTGACCTGTATGTCTATTCAATGCCTCGAATAAAAATCAATAAGCCGAATCAGACCGTTGCAGGAAGAACTGCCAAGATAAAGCTGACTTGGGTTCATCCAGACGCTCAACTTGCCGCAGTCGGCTACGGTACTTATGCGCCATCCTATCGATTAGCTAAAACAGGTAACGCGAGTTATGAATTCGATGTAACTACGCGAAAAAATGAAAGTACTACTCATAAAATTCGGCTAATAGAAAGAGGCCAAGAAAAAAGTTTCGATGTCAAATTTATTAAGGACAACTCGATCCCGGCTAATCTGACTGCACCTACTTACCCTAGTTCGCAAAAAAACAAGCGAGTAAGCACTCGAAATCGGACTGCTAACGTGACAGTTAGATGGAATGCTCGAACCGGTGCGAATAGTTACATCGTAGGTATTAAGAAACATAACGATTCCCAATTTAGAGAATTCACAGTTGACTCCGGTGCTTCGACAACACTCCAGAACCTCCCTATTGGTCAGAATCGCTGGTATGTAAAGGCAGTTTACGATCCAGCTAAAACCGGCTCGACTTTGGCAAAAGTTGTATCCCCTCAGAGTCAACCAGCAGATGTTTTTGTAAGTCAAAACAGTGTTGAAAATAAGCCAATCATCAAAAAAAGAAAAGGTTAAGCTTAATGAAAGAGCGATACAATTTAACATTCACTGCTGTAGTTTTTGCGTTGCTAGTTTGTAGTAACTCCTTGAATGCACAGACGCGTAAAAACGATGAAGTGAGAGTTAACACCAAGCCAAAACAAACTCTGAACGATCCCTATGAAAAAAAACCAGCTCGAATTGCCAGGCCAACCGCACCTGTTAATCCAGGTAAGTCTAACAACCGGTTAACAACTAAACCGATCCCCAGAAATATCAGTGTACAAACCAAGACTTACAGCGTACCGGGACCGTTAGCAATATCAAAAGCAATGAAACATGGATATACATTCTCAGGAGATCACAATAGATGTAAATTCAATGGAACTAGTGCCTGGACAATTCAGCCAAATCCCAATCAAGGTCGCTATTGCAAAATGAGTGGATTTTCTCCGCTAAGAAACCAAAGAAGCTGCAACAAGCTAAGAAACGGATGGAAAATTGTTGATATGAAGTTTTATGGAAAAGTTAATTGGCATGCAAAATACACCTCAGATTCCGCCGGGATTTTATTTAGCTCAGAAAACAATTCTCAGGGCCCCAAAATGGTGATGCTAAAAGCTCTTGTGTTAGAAGGCCCTGCCGGTCCTCAGAGCAAATTTGAAAGCGCTTTTTCACACTGTAGTGATCCTCAGTATCGCCACTAATATTTAATCGAAAAGGAGAAATAAATGAGCACATCTAATTATTTAGATAAATTGATTTTTGGAGTTTCAGGCAGTTTACTGCTGCTTTTTTCAACGACTGCATTCGCAGCCGACAACCCCAAACCAAGTTCATGGCGAAACATTGTTGTTAAAGCCACCGAAACTTACGACAATAATCAATCTCGGCCGTTACGCGGTGCGAAGGTAACTATTGAGCTTGAAGATCCCACTCAGTCAAAAGACTATAAAACCAGATTTCCGCAGACAAAAACTTCTGGTCCAAGAGGAGCGACCTTCACGAGAATGCCTCCAAGTAGTATGGTAGGGAAATACGTAGTAACAGTTATTCCAAGACCTAATGACAAAGCCAATAAATATTCCTGTAAACAAAAGACGATAAACTTCCTGCATAACACTGCTGAATCACGGAAACAATTTACATTCAATTGCCAATTAAGCCGCTCATCTAACCCTAGAGTTGCCAATAATCAGAGGGCGAACTCAACCGGTAAGGAGTGTCATAATGTCAAAATTCAGAAGCAGGAAGGAAATCGTCAATCCGTAATATCGAAAGCTTGTAAGCAAAAAGATGGCAGCTGGAAGATTGAACATTATAGATATTAATTGGGCTCTAAAAACGAAAAACTCAGCACCATAGTGCTGAGTTTTTAAATGATTTAGACTTCTTAAGGGCTATTGCCTAATAACTATTCCTTAATAATTATTCCTTTCCTTAATAACTACTGCTTAATGGCAATTGATTCTTCGCCTTTGGTTTTGTCGCTGATTGCTTGTTCTCTTTGCGCAAGTTTATCTCTTACTTGTTTCTCGATAGAGTCAACTAATTCTTGATTATCAATTTTGTGGCTCTTCTCGCCGCCATCATAAAGTAAACTTGCTTTCAAACCACCAGTCAATCCAATGTCAGCTTCTTTGGCTTCTCCGGGACCATTAACTACGCAGCCGATGATTGCTACATCCATCGCATCGCGAACATCTTCTAAACGCATCTCTAACTCATTTACCGTTTTGATCACATCAAATTGCTGACGAGAACAGGAAGGACATGCGATAAAGTTAATCCCGCGTTGGCGCAACCCAAGTGACTTTAAGATATCAAACCCAACTTTGATTTCTTCAACCGGATCTGCAGCAAGTGAAACACGAATAGTGTCGCCAATACCTTCTGACAACAACATACCAAGACCAACTGCTGACTTAACCGCACCCGCTCTCAATCCACCAGCCTCTGTAATACCTAGATGTAGAGGTTGTTCGATTTGACTAGCTAATTGACGATAAGCTGAAACGGTCATAAAAACGTCTGAGGCTTTTAAACTAATTTTATAATTTTGAAAATCGTGGCGGTCTAGAATATCGATGTGCCTAAAAGCAGACTCTACCAACGCAGCAGGTGTAGGTTCACCATATTTAACCTGTAAGTCTTTTTCTAAGGAACCGGCATTCACACCAATTCTGATTGGAATGTTGTTATCTCTGGCTTTTTCTATTACAGCTTTAACCCTATCTTCGTTACCAATATTTCCAGGATTAATGCGTAAACAATCAACGCCATAGTCTGCAACTTTGAGTGCAATTTTGTAGTCAAAATGAATATCGGCAACCAGAGGAACAGGCGAAGCTTGTTTGATTTTTTTAAAAGCCTCCGCTGCATCCATTGAGGGTACTGAGACTCGAACGATATCAGCTCCAGTATCAGCAATTCGTTGAATTTGTGCAAGCGTTGCTTCAACATCACAGGTTTCAGTATTGGTCATACTTTGCACAGCGATTGGTGCATCTCCTCCAATAGGAACATTGCCGACCATAATTTGACGACTTTTACGCCGTTTAATCCAGGATTCACCTTTCATAAGCTTACTTCTTTATAAAATTAATGGTGAGCTGTTAACTTATATCGTTTTCAACTCGATTACTGCAAAACAAATTTAGCTGTTTGACCGGGCCCAAAGCTAGACAAGTCAAACTCTTCACCGTTTAACGTGATTTTAACCACCGAAGGTTCACCCAATATGACATCAAACGGAGCCACTCCTGTTAGGGGCATTATTTTCCCAGACTTCTTGACACCTACTGCAATTACTTCGCCATTAGCATCTTTAACTTGAACCCAGCAATCTCCGGTAAAAACGAACTCTGTATCGATTACCGGTTCTGTTTTGATCGCTGAGACTTGCTCATTAACACCACTCGAAAAATCAACTTCACCTTGAGCTTGTTCAATATTTTGTTCTACCGTTTGGGGTTGAGACTCATTAATTGAATTTACAACCGTTTCTTCTCGATTATTCAGTTCTGCTCCTTGAGAAGTGCCTTCTTCCGATTTTTGTTGTGCAGATTTTGCTTCTAGTGAAATGTTTTGTACATCGTCTGATTCATTAGGTCGAGGCAGCTCTTCAACTTGATTAATTTGTGACTCACTCAAGCCCTTTGCAGTGCTATTTAACTCTGATTCAGAACTAGGACTAGTGTTGAGCTGTATAGAATTTGACTCGGGCTCGTTTTGTTGTGACGTTGGTCCAAAGCGTTTCCATACTTCCCAACCCGCAAAAGATAGTAATGAGAGTACGATTAAATAAGAAATAACTTTAAACAGCGTATTGTTTGTATTTATTTCTTTACGCTTTTTTGAGAATTGAGAAATTCGTTGAATATTTTGAACTGGCTCTTCATCATTTTGACTTTGCCGGTCAAACTCTGCACAAATAGTATTTACATCCAAACCTACTTTCTGAGCGTAAGAACGAACATAACCTCGAATAAAAGCCAATGGAATATCTTGTTCAAATTGATTATCTTCGATTTTATTTATTATGCTTACCGTTAAATTAAGCTGTGAGGCAATATCTGTTGCGCTCAAGTTCTGATTTTCACGGGCTTCAATTAAAAGTTCACCAATGTTGACTTTGGTTGCTTCAGGGTTTTGTTTTTTGTCCGCTTCCATCTTACATCCAACGTTTCTTATTATCTAAATAGGAAGCAGTCTCGTCGCTGTCTGGAAATCTCTGTTCCAAAATTAATCCATAACGAGCAATGGAGTCTTTGTCACGCAGATAGTGCGAAATCCTTAATCCTAACCAAGCAGACTCAGAAGAAACATGGCTATTTCTTTCATAACGATGTAAATAACTCATGGCTCTCGAGTATCGCTGTTTATCAAATTCAAGCTTTGACATTTCAATCAATGCACCGGCCATGTTCTTGTTTCGGTTAAGCGCCTTTCTAAAATAATCTTCGCCCTTCTTTCGATTCCCTTGGCGAAGAGCACAAAATCCCACGTTGTAATAGGCCGACGCTACATCTGTGTAGGTAGGAATATCGATAGCTCGGTGAAAAAGTTTATCGGCTTTCTTGTAGTCCCCTCTTTCACATAAAAATGCGCCATAAGCATTTAGGTAGCGACCATTTTTTGAGTCTTGATCGAGTGCTTCTTTAAAATGTTTTTCTGATTTTTTCTGCTCTTTTATTCGCTGAAAGTAGATCCCAAGCGCGAAATGAACATCCCCAGAGTCGGAATCATATTCCAAAGCCTTATCAAGATGAAATTTAGCCCGTTGGTAGTTAGCTCGGTTAAGATAGGTAAGTCCCATCCCGACTCTTCTCTCGGCAGCTTTTTTCTTGTCAAAATCGCCAGCAATTTGAGCATTGGTATTACCTGCACCAATGTTATTTAGTTTGGTTTCGCGAGTGGTTTCGCACGCTGATAAAATCATCAACAATGCAATTATAGAAATAGTTCTTATCACATTCAGCTCCGAGCCATATTAAGTGTTGGTCCCCAAATCAAGCATTTGATGATCGAGGACCATCAAATGACTTAGCTAACTTGTACTATATCGATCTTCTTTTGACGTCTTTCTTGGCGTTTAGTTCGATCAGCTACTTTACCAACAAGTTGACCGCAAGCCGCGTCGATATCGTCGCCCCGGGTTCGCCTGGTAACTACCACAAAGCCTTTTTGTAGCAGGATTTCGCCGAACCGGTCAATGTCCTTTTGTGAAGAGGTTTCATACCTGGTTCGAGGGAACGGGTTAAACGGGATTAAGTTTATCTTACTGGGCAAATCTTTCAAGAGCTTAGCAAGCTCGCGTGCGTGAGCTGGGGTATCGTTCACACCTTTTAGCATCACGTACTCAATTGTGACCTTTTTGCTCGCTTTTGAGTCTTTAATATAGTTTTTAACCGTCGGTAACAGCTTTTCAATGGGATATTTCCGGTTAAGAGGAACCAACTCGCTTCGCAATTCGTTATTTGATGCGTGCAATGACAGAGCTAGCGCGACATCAATTCTTCCCAACATCTTCTCCAAACCCGGCACAACTCCAGAAGTACTTAAGGTCACTCTTCGTTTTGACAAACCGTAAGCAAAATCGTCCATCATGAGTTCCATAGCATTCATGACCGGCTCAAAATTCAATAGTGGTTCTCCCATCCCCATCATTACTACATTGGTGACTTTACGTTCACCGGTAGTCTTTAAGCTTCCCAGTCTTCTTGCTGCCAGCCAAACTTGACCGATTATTTCTGCTGTCGAAAGATCTCGATTAAAGCCTTGTTGTGCGGTTGAGCAAAACGAACAGTCAACAACGCAACCAACCTGTGAAGATACGCACAGAGTGCCCCTTTCACCATCAGGAATAAATACGGTTTCAATTGCTTGACCATCTTTCGTCTTTAACGCCCATTTGATTGTACCGTCATCAGATATTTGCTCAGTAATAATGTCGAGCCCACGGATTTCAGTAGCTTCAGAGAGTTTCGCGCGAAGCGATTTTGAGATATTGGTCATCTCGTCGAAATTATCGACATTAAATTGATGGATCCATTTGATAACTTGAGGGGCGCGAAATGGCTTTTCACCGATGTCTTCGAAGAATTTCACCATTTGATCGCGTGTCAGGTCGAGTAGGTTTAACTTATCACTCATTGCATTACCTTTTTGCGAGAATTTTTAAATTGTTTCAATAACGCCAGTCTTGGCGGTTGCTCTCAATACTTGCTCAGGAGCAGTTATGCCGGCCTTGCTAGAGGTATCTCCCACCGATTTGCAAATCAATGAGAGATCCCTCGGCTAAGCTCGGGATAACGAATATTTGTGCTTATCGAGTACGAGCGCAAATTTCTTCTTCAGAAAAGAAGTAGGCGATTTCACGTGCTGCTGACTCAGGAGCATCTGAACCGTGAACTGCATTTTCGTCGATAGAGTTAGCGAAATCAGCACGTAGAGTACCACGAGCAGCTTCTGCTGGGTTAGTTGCCCCCATAATTTCACGATTGGCTTTGATAGCATTTTCGCCTTCTAAAACCTGAACCATTACAGGGCCAGAAGTCATGAAAGCCACTAAGTCATTGAAAAATGGACGTTCTTTGTGCTCTGCGTAGAAACCTTCAGCTTTTTCTTGGCTAAGATGAACCATTTTGCTAGCAACAATTTTTAGACCAGCGCTTTCGAAACGCGCGTAAATTTGGCCGATTACGTTTTTAGCCACGGCATCTGGCTTAACAATTGAGAAAGTACGTTCGATAGCCATCGATTAACTCCAGTAAAATTAATT
>JAPHTP010000134.1 GCA_026196875.1 Kangiellaceae bacterium | reverse complement strand
CTAACACAACTCGGCCGTATCCGTAATCATTACTCATTTCCGATTGCACTGTTGCGCTTTGTTGTTCTTGAGTATCTGAAAGCTCTAGCGAGTGATTGACTCTTCCAAGAGATGATTGCAAATTACGATAGGCAAACCGAACGTTTTTATCTAAGTGGTCTGTTTCTACAGAATTTCTTTTTCTTGACTGATGAATCAATGAAGAATCAAAATTCCAGCGCGTCTTCAAGAAACGAGCAACAAAACCAATGCCAATTCTTTGATCATCATCTTCTTTAGTTGCATCAATAGTCCAGTCGACAATCAAATTTCCACTGCGTAAAATGTTCTTGCGCCAATTCAAACCAACAGCGCGATATTCATTTGTTCCCAATACTGAAAAATCTTCTTGCTCACTAGTTCGTGCGAAAATATTGAGCACAGCGTCTGACAATGGGATCCCAAAATTAAAAGTCGTTTGCCTTTGGTTGTTATCAATTAGCCTATTTTGTTCATTTAAAAGCGTTAAGCCATCAGTATAGGTACGCCGGTAACTCGCTGACATAAAGAAGCTCTCATGACGCAAACTGAGTAAATAGTAGTTTGCATACTCTTTTTCCGAATTAATCGAGTGATTAGTTTGTAGCTCAACTTGATTCCCCAACCAATAGCTTCCGAATTCGATACTTTCTTGCTCTGGGTTAGAAACCAAACTTCCACTAAACCCAAAGTAGTCGGAGGGACGGGTCAAAAAGCCGAGCCTGAAAACTTGCTCTTCACTTGCGACAGGATAAGATTCGGTTTGATCTGCTTCGGGAAATCCGAGTTCTGCAAAATAGATTGTTTCGTTCTTTGGGGGCAGCAAAAATGATTTAGAATAAAAATGGGTTTCGGATCTTTCACGACCACTATCGCCGGTAATTCTTAGCTCAACATTGTAAGCACCTTGAGGAAATTCGCGAGTATCCAGTTCCACATTACCAGCTTGATAAATTTGACTATCTATCAGTTGCCCGTCTTTGTAAACTTCTACCTGTGAGCGCTCATTTAAAAACACGAATACTCTAGATCCAGAGACTTGCTCCAAATCGGTACGACTTGCCAATGATGTGTTTATTCGGAAACCAACGAAATCTCTTTGCTGATAAAAACCACCAGGTTGTGTGAGACTGCGAAATGTTCCCACTTGATAAGCTAGATCCCGATACTCATAAATAAGCGATAGTTGATCGAGTCGTCCACCATTTTCGTTATCAGATTCAATATTAGAAACCACTCGATAATTGTCAAAGCCAACAATCGTACTTAACTGCGCGGTATATACTTCTTCTCTTTCATCACCTCCCGCGGCAACGAAAGAAAACGAATTGATCATGGAAGTACCGCTAGTCGAAGGAGGTAGGTATTTGTCAACATTTAGTATCGACTTACTGAGCAGCTGGGGGTTTACGAATAGATCTACTCGCATGTTGCTTTCGTCAAAAATAATTGCCGCGATAGCAGGATTTAATACACCACAATTTGCTTGTTCCGGATAGAAACATACTAGTGATGGATTAGTGTCTTGGGGTAAAGTAAGTTGGCTAATTAAAATACCTGGGTTGGCAATATTGGGAAGATTGTTGACCAATTCTTCGGGAGATTCAAACGAAAGAGAGTCAGGAGTATAGCGAGCCATTACCGAGTTAACCAAACTGCCCTGGTAATATATATCAACCAAAGCTAGTTGCTCTTCTAGTAAATCATCAAACCCCTCAGGCACTCCTGTAGTGATAACGTTTTCCTCAGTAGAGGATGGTTCCGCAGCGTGTAGAGAGTTAGCGGAAAGAAGCCAACTCAAGCAGAAAATACCGCATACTAAAGAAAGTAATGACAAAAGCTTTTTCATTTCAAACTAGTTTTATTTTTGTTGTTCTGGTTCGAAAGTTATTACATCATTTTCCATTCCTATGGAATAGCGAAAAGATACTGGCGTTTCATAGGGTAATTCGAAGGCCCAACTATTCCCCGCATAAAGTCGTTTACCGTTTATCTCTTGGCACTGATTATTTTCGTCATCTACCGATTGGCCTTTTGGACATTGATTTCCAGTTTGCAGCAAAACATTGGTATTTCCTTTGTTAGTTACTACAAGTTGATTTCCATTAAACTGATGAACAAGATTAAATTTAGGGTCTTTAGGTTGCGCAAGTACCAGAACTTCGTAAGCGACAATAACTTTAACCGCGGTTTGAGTAGAAGAAACATCCCCAACTTCGGGCTTAACTAACACTCGGTATACTTTATCAGTTTGTTGTTCACTGCTGCTATGCAGTCTTACAAATCGAATTCTTTTTCTTGCTCCGGAAGCGATGACCATTCTTTGAGGCGTGACTAGTAATCCCGCAGACCTAGGATCACGATAGATCTCTCTTTGCTGTTTATCAGTTCCTGGAAATAATATTTGGCTAGCTTCAACTTTAATGTAAAGCGTCTCATTCCCTTGATTAAACACTTCAATATCTTCACTTGTTTTACCATCGTCTTCAAAATGAACAATGGCCTGGCTAAGAGAAATACCAGCAAAGGAATTTAGTGAAAATAAGCACCCTAAAATTAGAACAAAGATCCGCATAGTCGCTCTCAATAATTCTTTTATTTATGTTTTGTTTTTATAGATTGGTAATTGCATCCATAATTCACTGTACTAGCAACTCGCTATTGGATGCTGTTTACTTCTACCAAATCTTCAACTAAAGCAAACGGCTTGATTAATTCAATTGACCGCCGACAGAAATCCGCTGATAACACACCACCAGTCAAATAGTGCAGCGTTATCTCATTTTAACATTAAAAACGGAATATTAAGAGTGAAAAATAAACCAATTGTACGGTAGGATCGCAGCTTATATGACTACTCAGCCACAATAGTCAAAGTCAAAGTCCCTGCAAAGTTACTTTTTGAACGTTTTGTATTTGGGTCAAGGCTTACTTTTAGACGATCAGATTGTTGTCCACTGCAATTGAAAAGTGTCTGGCTGACGCTGTTAAATGATGATGACTTCTGTTTAGGGGTAAGCGT
>JAPHTP010000125.1 GCA_026196875.1 Kangiellaceae bacterium | reverse complement strand
TGATCCGCCCTTTTAATGGATGCTGCCAGCCTATCAAGGCTTCGAGCCTGTGTTCAGTCGTGCTGCCAATGGCAATCTGTGGTTGAAACAAGAGCTCAAATTCGCTGTTTCGAAGCGCCTCTTTTAAGCCTTGCTCAATATGTAGCTTTTGTTTAATCCGCCTACGACTGTATGGACTAGAAAACTGAAATTGATTTCTTCCCATTTCTTTGGCGTGGTACATAGCGTAGTCCGCACTTTTAACGAGCTGGCGCGCTTTCACACCGTGTTGAGGATAAACCGCTATTCCAATGCTAGTACCGACATTTAAAGTAAAATCGCTAAATGACACATCTCGATATATATTTTCTTTTATTCTTTGTGCGATTGTTGCCAGCGAATGTTGGTCAGTGAAACCGACAATAACGACGGCAAACTCGTCTCCTCCAAGATGGGCAACATAGTCATTTTTCTTTAAACACCTCTTAAGCCGAGTTGCGACCGTGTTTAGAAGAAAATCTGCCTGCTTAGGACCGAGGTCGTCATTGACTCGGCGGAAATTATCTAAATCTAAATAAAGTAGCGCTAAACCTGTGGGGGTTGCCTGTTGTTTATTTATTTCCGTAGACAGATATTGCCAAAAGCTTCGACGATTGGGTAATTGAGTGGTTGTATCAATTTGAGTCAAACGCTCAATTTCTGAAATGCTCAAACGGATATGACTGATGTCATTGGCGATACAGATAAAATGTTGAACCTCACCAGATTCATTAGTTGACGGTGCAATAGTCAGTCGGACCCATTTCTTGGCGTGTTTAGCGTCATGGGTTTCAAACTCGCCTTCCCAGTGTTTACCACTTTTAAGTACACGGTGAATTTCTGGATACTGCTTTTCCGCTTCTTTGATCCACTTTTGCAGTAGGGAATGTCGCTGTAATTCGTCGTCGTTATTCAGAGAATAAATATCGATAAGTGCTTTGTTATAAACTTCAACGCCGCCATCCTGTTTACAAATCAGCACTGCTGATGACTCTTGTTCAATTTCATCAGGAAGTTGCTGTTTAAGTCTATCTTTCTTGTAGAGTTTTTCTAATTGCTTTTGTAGTTGACGTTGATGATCTTGAACTGAGCTTTCCAGTTTCTCGTTTTTTAGTGCTAAGTTTCTCGCATTTTGAAATACTTTGTGGCGCAAATCGAAGTTAGATGTTTCGTTTACAATAAGAAGAACAGGTTGTGAGTCAATGTTAAGCGCTACTGCTTCTAAGTAAAGTTCCTGATACTCTGAAACATCTTCCGTCCATAGGCCTGAGCGCAGGCTAGAATTCTGTCTTTCCGACCAAACTTGCTCGGCGTCGTATAAAAAGTTCTCAATAAACGGAAAGTGAGTACCTAAATAATACTCCAAGTCATCATTTGCCCTATTTAATGACTTGGTAAAGTAAAGTTGGTTAAACCAACTTGGAAGAGAGCACAATGGTTGGAAAAATCCATTCTCTTGCCACATAAAGACGGCAATATCCAATTGTTTCAATACCGCTCCTAACAAGGGATCGCTATGGATATTTGAGGAAACGCCTTTCACTTTGAGTCCTTGGAAACTGATTTGTGTTTAGAGTTAAGAATTTCGTAGGCGAGGGTCCGAAATGCACGTTCTACGTTTTCTCCTGATTTAGCACTCGTTTCAAATATTCTCTCCTTGTCAAAATCTAAGTGGTCTATTTGGTTTTTATCAAGCGACCATTCTTCTCTTAAGTCGCATTTATTAATCAATAATAGCTTTTGACTACCAGGAATATGCTTATCTACCATTTGACAAATTGCGTCGACTGCTTCTACCGTCTGAGGCCGGGTTCCGTCAATCACAAATAAAAGGCCGTCTGCTCCTCTTAAATAAGATGGTTTAAGGTCGGTAAAAATGTCGACACCTTCAATATCCCAAATGATTAACTGAACTTCATTTTCTTCAAGTGAGACCATTTTTTTGTCTATCTTCACGCCAATAGTCGTGTGGTACTTTTCATCAAAAATACTTTCTACAAACTGTTTAATTAAGCTTGTTTTACCAACAGCAAATGCGCCTACTAGACAAATCTTGCTTGAAATCACTTAGATTCCCCCGATAGGTCTTTAACTACTATTTTCAGGTCAACTCGTCGATGATTTGCTGATTCGATACTTTCTAAGCCTTTATTGCCAACTCCCCAGCTGATAACAAGATCTGAGTCGATTTGATTGGCCGCTAAATTGTCAGCGATTAGTTTGGCGCGTTCTTCGCTGAGTTTCATATTATTAAGGTTTGCGCCTTGATAGTCAGCGTAGCCAGTGATCCCTATCTGTAATACGCTTAAACCACTTGTCTGCTGTAACGAAAGTGCTTCTCTTATATCATTGATTGTTTGGTTAAGTTCTTGCGCAGAACCCGGTGTCATAGTCACTGAAGCAGACTCGAAGAATATGGAAGTCGAATTGACTTTTAAAACAAGGGCGTTAAATCTATCTCTACTTTGTTGCGCTATAGAAAGAGGAGTCAGGATCTCAACATTTTGAGTGTCGACGTCTTTGAACACAGAAGTAACAATTGGATCCTGTTTCAGTTTTTCAATTTGTATTTGGGTCAACTGACCATTAACAATTAACTTGGGTTGTTCATCGACACTACTCCAGTTGAGGGTTACCCCATACTTACTTGCAATCGGAGCCAGAAAGTACTCAGGAGATTCAATTAAAGCTACCTTAGGGTTAAGTTGGAGGGTTAATCCGGGGTAAGAAAAATTTTGCCTGATAGCCGCAACGCTTTGCGCCAAAGGGCTTCTTAGAAAAGTGATTTGAAACTCATCGTCAGTGAGCTGAGAGTGAATTATTTGGAGCCCAGGTTGCTTTTCTAAGTGCATTACAAAATATTCAATGTATTGGTGTTTGTGCCAACTTAAGTAACTTGAGTAGCCAATTAATAGAGTGGCAGCTGAGACCGCAGTAATCGCGAACCAAGGTTTAGACTTCTTCTTTTGTTTAGATTTTTCAACCAGAGAACCTTCCAACAGACGTTTGCAACCTTCAAATTGGGAAAGGTCTCCGTTAAAGGATTCAAGTTGTTTGGAAAACTCGGCGTGCAAAACTTCTAGTTTCTGCCCTAACTCATTTGTAATCGCCGAATCTAGTATTCCTCTCACCGCAAAAGCAAGTACCGCGTGAGGTCCCGATTCTATAACAATGCTTAAGTCGCTGAACTGAATTGTACTAATCGCATCACCATCACTATTAAAAGAGTCGCTGACAAAGTCATTGATTGCAGTGAGCATGGAAGAAACCAAATCGGGATCTTGATACTCGATACCGGCAGCGCTCGCAGATTCAATCAGTAATCCTGTTTCCCTGTGGATGAAAAATACTTGTTCAACCCGATATTCGAGAGTTTGCAAAAGAACGTACTGTCCGTAGGGTACACCGAGTCGCCAAGCTTTGATGCGCCAAACTATGGCTTGTGCCGTAAGACTTTGTTGCAGCAAGTGATTTAAAGATCGCATCATATCCGCCAGCGCGCTTGCGACTGCTTTGCGAACAGCGGGGCCCATTATTGGAAAAATTACGTTGGTAATTCGAGAAGGATTATCCTTTATCGAAGTATCAATTGCATTTTCGATAACTGGTGAAAGCTCCTTTGATAGACTTCCGTCGCGACTGTTTCTTAGGTGAAATGCTTCGGCCAGTACTCCTGATACACGCTCAGCTTCCGTCTGCTCAATTTGGGATTTTAAAACTGTCTCGTAATCATCACCAATTAACAAAGAGCGTAGCTTAGCCAAGTCTTTACCTGAATTTGACTCACTTGATTCTGATGTCGGCCTCTCGAGTGGCTTTTCATCGAGCATATTTTTATGCCTGGCTTTGAGTTAAATTTGACGCCATATTTTCTAGCATGTTGGCAAGGGTTTTTCTATCTGCTTTGTTGGTAGAAAGTTCCTGAGATGCTTTTTCAATCTTCTTATTAAGAGCTTTAACTTCTTTCTCTAGAGATTTATAAATTGCCTTAGAAGCACTATCAAGATCTTTATGCGCCTGAGCCAGATCATTTTCAGTTTGGGATTGAAATTGATCGAATGCACTAGACAGCGCGCCTAAGTTTTCTTCAATAATGGATTCTTGGCTTACATGCTCCAGGTGATTACTCTCAATGAGTTCTTTGATTTCCGTAGTTGTACTTTTTAATGACTGGTTAAACTTCTCACTTGTTTTCGTCAGTTGCGATTCCAACCGGGTGAATCGTTTATTGGTTTCAGCATTCAGATTTTCAATTGAGGCTTGGATACTTGAGACCTGTTCGCCGAATAATAAATCTCTAATGGCAAGCAGCTGTTCTTCTGAACCGGGAGTCGCTTTTGCTTTTGTCTGAGCTTTCTTGGTTTTAGCCGTTGAGCTAGAAGTAGTCGTTTTTTTGTTCATAATAATCCCCTGACATCCATTTCGGCCCGATATAGACCGCTATTTGGGAAGACTCATACGCTGAAATTACATCCTTGTAATTCGACCAAACACTTTGAATAGTCATTGGCCAATAAATTCAAAAACTTAGGGATGTTCTAAAATTTCCGTTTGAGTATGAGTATCTAGGGTCTGTTGAGCTTTCGTCGAGTGTCACTGTATGGTCAAACCTTGAAGGGCCCTGCCCATTTTTCAGCCCGCTTTGTTATCAATTGCTTATTCAGGACAACTAAACAGCGATTTATCTGCCTTGCTGGGCAAAAAAAGTGCAATGGCAGTGATACATGACAAAAGATCAACAGATCCTAAACAAATGTAGCTCAATTTTTACTCTATTACCAGCGTATAAAGAGACTGTTCAATTAAAAATACCGATATAAATCATTAATTTACTGAATATTGTCATATCCTGAAGCGTTCACTCTTATTGCCCTATTTTTAGCGAGAGGTTGCTTGATTGACTATGCTTAGGGGTGGAATATGAAATATTGCTTATGAATAGTCTTAGAGAATTGCAAAAACTACTTTCTGTGTTGCAAGAAGCAGCCGCTATCGCAGATATCGGCGGCAAATTGTGTTTTAGTAATCCCGCCTGGCATCAATTACCTTCATCGACCAAAGAACTCGTTGAGTGCAAGCTTTCCGAACAGCGGTTAGGCGATATCAAATGCCCGGAGACTAAGATCTCGCTTACCATTGCTACAATAGCCAATCACTATGTAGCCATTGTTAAACGATCACGAGAAAATCTATTGATTAAGGACTCGATTCTGAGCATGTTGCTTCATGGCTTGCAAGATGAACAGTCCACCTACGACACTGCTGCAACGGCACTTGGGCTTTACCTTCGATGGCGTTGGGCGCTGGTGACGCGATTTAAAACGAATAATAAAGTAGAAGTTTTGTCCTTTTGGGATACAGAAAAACTAACAGAAACATTTGAGTATAATATGGCGCAAACTCCTTGCGAAGTTGTCGCCGACAGTCAGGATTTTACTTCCTTCACGGATATTCCAACTCAGTTTGCACACGACCAACCGCTTATAGACATGGGAGTTAAAGTTTATGCTGGGTATATTTATCGTGATCATAATGGTGAACCACTTGGCCATATTTTTATAATGCACCCTAGTGACAAGGTTGACCTAGACTTAGCTGAAGAAACTCTGCACCTGGTTTCTACCATCGTTGGAAATCGTTTGTCGCTTAATCGTTCAGAAATGGAAGTTCAAAAGCAAAAAAGTCTGGCGATGACAGATGGCCTAACTAAATTGTGTAATCGTAGTGCATTTGATATCGACTTAAGTGAAGAAGTCAGAAATCTTTCTCAATCTGGCTCCATTCATTTTGTTTTAGCAATAATCGATCTTGATGGAATGAAAAAAATTAATGACACTCTAGGTCATGATGAAGGTGACCGGTTATTAAGATCATTTGCGGAGCAGCTAAAGAAAATAAGTCGAAGCCAGGACCATGCCTATCGACTAGGTGGCGATGAGTTTGCTCTTCTTTTTCGTAATACCTCCCTGGAGAAAGAAACCTTGTTAAGGGAGAGGTTTAAGGTTGCTGTCGGCCAATTGGTAAAACAGGGATTTGAAGGCGTAAATGCAAGCATCGGGTTTGTCAGCTCTAGTGAATACCCTGGTGATTTGGCACAATTGATTAAAGTTGCCGATGAGAGAATGTACCAAGATAAACGTTCAAAGAGTCGATTAGATTCACAAGCTGGATAGTTTTATTTATACCTCAAATTAACCTTCACGAATATTTATTGCTAGGCCTTTCTAAAAGTGATGTTGTAGCGATCACTCAACTTTGGGTTTAGCTTATCTTGTTTAATCGTTTTAACGCCGTGGTAAATTAATCGTGAATCTCCTCCCCAAACCATAACATCACCATCTTTTAATTCGACTTCTTTTTCCACGCCGCTTCTTGTTTTACCAAATATCTGAAAGGTGGCGGGCAATCCGATTGAAATACTGACTATTGGTGAGTCAAACTCGCCTTCATCTTTATCTTGATGGCTGCCAAGTTTATCGCCGATTTGGTAGTGATTAACTAAGCAAGCGTTACTGTCAAATTTTTTGAACCCAGCTAACTTAGCCGCATCTTTTGCAAGCTGATGAAATAGAGGTGGCATCTCGGGCCAAGGCTTATTAGTGATCGGATCAATTTGTTCATATCGGTAGCCTTTTGAGTCGGAAACCCAGCCGAAAGGACCGCAATTGGTCAGTTCTATTCCAGTATAATGTCCCATTGGGGTTTGCATTTTCCTAAAGGGTGAAATACTTGATAATCGCATTACTTCAGAAAGTAGAACGAATGAGTCAGCATATCCCGAAAGTAAAAAAGTACTTGGATAGATTTCCTCGATTTGAGGACGTAGGTTGTCAAACAGGTCATTCATTAAAAACTACAAGGCACCAAAACTCGGTGTTTATATGTTAATTCATTTAGGGGGGATGTTCATTCGAAAGTTGGACAACTAATTTTGTGGCGAAAATGCACCTAGTCATTCTAAGTGGTAGTCAATGGATTTGAGGCCATGTTTATGCGAGATGGAGATTTGTAAAATTAATCACTCAGGTATGGATTTAAAACGTTTCGACTCCTCTCAGGAGTAGCTATTTATCGTTAAATTTTAAATATTCGGCCAAAACTTCAGCCAGTCTTTGGTGTTACTCAGATAAAGCATGATTAAAATCAAAATTTGGTAATAGTTAATCTTGTTAAATTATCTCAAATTGATTAGGATTCAGCCCGTTAAAATAATTAATGATAAGTTAGGTTGTTTGAATTTTAATCAATGATTGTCGTTGAGTAGAAGTCAGATAATCCTTAGGGGAAGTTACTGAAGAAGGAATTTCATCCGGTCAGTAATGTGTTGGTAGAACTAAATTTTAGCTTAAAACGGATTGGTTGAAATTTAGTCAGTATTTTCCAGGCACATTCAGTTCTTCAAAGTATTCCTTAAAAAGACAGGTCAACATCATTTCTTTGCTTAGCCGATTTTAATAATTGGCGGAGAAGGGATAGTTACGCCTTTTTGTACTGCTAACTCTAGGAGTGCCCAAAAGGGGTACGCCAAGGGCAAGGGTGTGTATGACAGAAATGTTAGCGATTAAAAATTAGACATTTTAAATGGTTTCAAGGCTTTATCCTGAGAGAAGTCGTAAGAAGGTCTGATAATTACAAATATTGGGCAGGGATTTGCTAACTGTGAAGTGAGTTAATCAGGCACAATCACGATCGGGTAAACCCCGATTATTTGATAAAGAATGTAGACGCGCTAGAGAAATATGATGAAAAAAATCTTAATACTATTGCTAACTTGTATGAGCTTAAGCGCTCATGCTTCTTATACATGCACCGGACAAGTAACAGGAGTATCAATAAGTCCATCGAATGGCAAAGTGCTTGTGGAGAAAATCGGTGATCTGATTTGGGTCGAACTTTGTAGTGTACAGTCGAGCCATAACAATGTGGAGCCCGAAACATGTAAAAATATTTATTCTCTGCTTATTTCCGCTCAGCTTTCCAAAAAAGAAGTAATGCTTTGGTTCAACGATGAAGACCAGGGTATGAATTGTTCAAATCATCCAAGGTGGAGACCGTTAACTGGATGGTATTTTGGGCCAAGTATTCAAGGCTAAAAGTATTAATGAGTTTTGTATTTTACTTTCAATTATGTTGATTGGCGTTTTTCCAAATGCGAAAGCCATTAATGTTTTGGTTTGCAGAACAGAAATATTAAAAGTCGAATTCTATGGTAATCAATTTACTTTGTTTCTGGATAAAGAAAAAAGCCTGTGCTCATCCGGGAAATGTAGCAGCGATGATATATAGCTAAAAAAGGTCAGTATAAATGTTACTGATTCTGTGTTCGGGTGTTAGACCGACACTTAAGATAATTAATGGGTAATTAATATTTAGTTTGTAGGTTGGGTAGACCGAAACCCAACTTAATATATTAAAGGAAATGATCAATGAAAAAAATTTTAGTTTTAATTTTGGTGTTTATTAGCGTGAATGCTGAAGCTGCAACCATGACTAGTTGGACAAAAACAAGCCAAGTTGTTGTTCACGATTGGGCGGGTGTTTTGGTTTATTTTGAAGATCAGTCCGCTGCTGCATCTGAAGGGTGTGACTTTAAAGAAATGGCATTATTAGAACCAACGCATTACCTATTCGATGCAGCTTATTCAACGATTTTAAGTGCTGTTCAGTCCAAAAGTGAGACTCGGTATTTTGTCAATGGTTGTAAACAGTTTGGAGCAAAAACAATCCCTGTAATAGCTCGGGTTGATATTAAGTAGCTTAGTAGGCTGACAATACTAGGTTGATTATGCTAGTCAGGTGCTTTGTATCAACAAAAGAACAAAGTTGATTCGAGAAATTGGAATATTAGATTTAGTGTGTAGGTTGGGTAGAGTGAGCGAAACCCAATTTGATAGATTTAGGGAAATAATAAATGAAAAAGATTATAGCTATTTGTTTGCTAGTCCTTTCCTGTCAATCCTTTGCTGCGGGTAATGTTGCAAACGCGAAAATAATCAATGTCAGAGTCGATGATAATGGAAAAGCGATGATAATTTTTGATAGGGATGTATCAGGAACACCGCCAGGATGTGTCCATTCTGCTTATAAAAATGCTTTTGCGATTGATGCTTCGACTGATGGCGGAAAAGCTGTTTTAGCTCTTGCTCTTTCAACTATGTCTCGAAAAGCAAATATTTCTGTTTATGGACAAGGTGTTTGCGGAGTTTATGGTGGTTCTTATATAGAGACATGGAGTTACGGAGTTTCTTCGTAAATAAGTATTTTTGGTTTGGGTAGAACGAGTGACCCCCAACAGAAAATAATTCTAAAATTAATATAACTTGAAGAGAACATATATGAAAACTATGGGGAAGCTAAAATTTGCATTAGCCACAGTTTTGTTGGCCTTAGGTAACTTTGCTTCGGCAAACACGACACCCTATGTCAACTTAACTTCGTGTCAGGTGCCTCAGCAATCTTCACAAAGCACCTGTGATATGCAGGTGAGTTGGCATGGCCATTCAACTTCAGGAGGTCCTATTGAGCCTCTCGGAAACGTTCAGGCATTAACTATTCAGAGCGAGCCTCCTTGTTTGAAACATAACGGTGAGCATGTCGCCTGTTCGGAAGATGGGACCAGAACTAGAACTGTATCTGTAGGTCATCAGTTTTTTACTTTGTTATCGGCCGGTTTAAATGGAACTGTACAAGCAGCTGATGCCGTTATTATTGGCTATGCTCCATACACCAAGCCATTCACTTGGAACTCTTCTACTCACAATGAATTAGCAGGTGATTTTGATGGAAATGGCAAAACCGATATTCTTGTCCAGCCGAAATTGAAGTCCAGCCAAACTGGTCTCTTCCCACAAACTGAAACTGATCAATATATTTCCGGTTTTCACCAAGCTTGGAGCGGTGCTCATCCTCAAATCTCTTCCATTGAGGATTGGAGTGAAGAAAGCTACAAAGCAGTTGTAGGAAACTTTAAGTCTGGAGTAGAGAATGAACTGCTCTTATTAGGACACAAAAATATTATCTTACTTCACGGTGACGTCATTACACCGATTGTGACTTTCCCACAAGTTAACAATGCGATTGTTTCTTGGGATTCTAACGGTAATGCTACCCATACTGAATTCGAGTTTGATGCCAATCCTGCTGACTATGAAATTATTGTCGGAGATTTATCAGGAGATGGCTATGATGAAATCTTTTTGCAAGGAAAAAGCAAAGGTTCGACTTCTTACATTCTTAGTAACACTGGGAGCCTTGTTCAGACGTTATCTAATGGTTATTTAAATATTGATTGGAGTGCTGCGGCATATTCGGCTTCAATTGCTGGTGGCCAGATTCATTTAACGGCACTAACGTCTGCTGATAATAATAATACCGTTTACACTCATTCAAATGGTTCAATTTCTCATCTTGGTAATAGCGTCACGTCTGCATATATTAGTGGTACTCCACTAACAACGGTTCGCCGCCAACAAGCATACGAATTTAAGCCAACTATTAACGAAAGTGGATATTCGGTAACTATCACGGCAACTGGTGTTCCATCTTGGGCTACATTTGATAGTTCAACTGGACGAATTTCAGGAACGCCTTCAGCAAGTGATGTGGGGACAAGTTCGACCATTAAGATAAATGTCCATCAAAACAAGTCATATACAAAAGATGTGTCATTATCTTACTCGTTGATGGTATTAGAAAATGCTTTGCCGACGCTGACTATCTTACAACCGTCAAATGGTGACTCAATAGAAAAAGGCGACGTGATATTTGTTAAGGCAGATGCTGCTGACGACGTATCACTGTCTGCGGTAGAATTTTGGTTAAACAACGACACTTCAAATAAAAAAGTTGTTACGTCTGCACCATTCTATGCCTATTTTCATGCGGAGTCTGAAGGCGTACATACGGTTAATGTAAAAGCGATTGATCATATAAACCAGACAACGACTCAAACGCGTACGATTAACGTAACTAGTAGCTCGGTCAACCATAGCAGCAAGCCAACTTTAAGTGCGAAATGGTCTCCCATTCGAATCAGAACAGGCGAAACGGCAACGTTAAATTGGAATGCTTCCAACGCAATTGGGTGTTACGACAGTGACGGTAATCGACTCGCTGCATCAGGAACAAACACTTCCTCTGGAAACGGTGTCGGTAATGTTGTTAAAACAGAAATCATTTGTGCAAATAACAAAGGTGTAAAAGTTGTTCAAACAGAATTATTAGAACTTCCTGCTATAGCTGATACTTTACCCGCACAAATAACAAATCCACTAGATGGCCAGGATTCGGGAACAGTAGTAGGAAGCATACCAGCTGAGTTTAGTGTTAAGCCATCTGGTGCCGCTGTGTACGAAGTGCCCATTACTGTCGCACCCGGTTCAGGTGGGCATATTCCAGCAGTTGCATTAAGTTATGACAGTCTTTCGAGCAATGGAATTGCAGGAGTTGGTTGGCAAATTTCAGGTATGTCTGCAATTACTCGATGTGCAAAAAATATCGAGCAAGACAATGAAGCTGGCGCATTATCATTTACGGCTAATGATCGCTTATGCGTCAATAATAAGAAATTATTCCCTAGAGAAGGGAGTTATTGGGGCGCTTCTACACGCTATGAAACAGAAGATAAAACTTCGATAAAAATAGTTGCCTCGAGTGCTTCAGGATCCTATGCGGGTCAAACGGCCTCATTCACTGAATACCATACAAATGGCACACGAACCGTTTATGGAAACGCTGATTCACCGATTGGCATTGATGGAAAAATCTATGTTTGGCCAGTTTATCGACAGTATGATGCTGCAGGGAATTATATTGAATATGTATACGAGCAAAATTCAGGCGAACTGTCCTTTAAATTAACAAAAGTCTTATATACCGGTAACGAAAATACGGGCTCATTGCCGTTTAACGCGATTAATTTTGAATATGAAGAAAGACCTGATGATATTTACAAGTTCAGCGTTGGTTATCCTGTCAATGTAACTAAACGATTAAAACGAATTATTTCTAAAGTTAATACAGATGCGAGTGGTTTTGGCGGCAGTGAACTACGTACTTACGAACTCAATTATATTCAAGGGAGTGTTACTGCACGTAGTCTCGTAGAAAACATAACAGCTTGTAGAGAAAATTCTTGTCTGCCAGTCACTTCCTTCGAATGGGAGCAAGGAACTACCAGTTATGCAGACACTTATAGCTTCGATCCTGGCTCACGATACAACAATTCTCGCTATAAAGATTATGAGTATTTAGACTTCGACGGTGATGGAGTATTGGATTATTGGAAGATAAGAAACGATAGGAATTCTAGTACTGACCATATTTACGTAGTTAAAGGCGGCGAAACCTTTGAAGAAGTTGAAATTCATAATGACTACGCGAACGAGAGCTTTAGAAATTCCGTTGAAATAATTGACTACGATCACAATGGCAAAGACGATGCGATTTTCAACCGAAACGGTTATTGGCATATTATTCCGGCGTCTACAACAGGAAGTGGACAATATCATGATTTTGACAATCCAATTAATACCTATATTTCAGTAGAGAGTAACGATATTAGAGTAGCTGATTACAATGGGGACGGTTATCCAGATTTCTCCTATGTTTATCAAGAAAAATTATGGATTCGATATAATCTAAATAAACCACTTAGTGGGAACGGAACCGGATATTTTGGAGCTCCAATGGAGCTTGTTATTCCGGGGCTAGAAGTTGAGAAACAATATTTCTACGATAACATCGATAATTTATTCAAGGTCACAGATATCAATGGCGATGGCGTCGTAGAGCTTCTAATCGGCATTCCTGAAAGTACTGATGTAGTTAATTCTCACTATACTGGAAGCTGGAAGATCTTTGAGCAATCGAACGGTGCTCTAGTCGAAAGAGTTAATCTAGGTCCTTGGTTTAAAAAGGGAGTGAACCCTACATTTAAATATCTTCACCCAGGCGAAAACGTTATTAATGATCTCAAGGTAGCCGATTTCAATAATGACGGTTTACCAGATATTTTCTTTATTACCAATGCGTCAAGTTTTCATGGAACCGTGATGCTAAATTATTTCTTTAACATTAAATTAAACAAAGGGAACTTTGAATTTGATGATACTCAAACCTATCCAGATGCGATTGAAGAAACCATTGGCATGTTCGAAAGAATTGCTCCCAGGTTTATTGATTACGACTCGGATGGATATACGGATACAATCTTCAGTAAAAAAGATGACAACAATATTTATATTAGTTATTTCGATGGTGTTTCTAACTCGGCCGTTGAAGATACAACTTTAGACTCCTATGAAACTCCAGAAGCGATGTTTGTAGATATAAATGCTGATGGATTGAATGACTACATTTATTTCTACGGGCACATGTCTCATAAGCTTAACGAAAGCGCTAAGCGTGACATGATCACTAGGATCGTGGATGGCTCAACTCTTAAATACGATATTCACTACTCAACGGAAAAGCATTCTCCCTATAGTGACGCTTCAGAAATGGAGTGGGGAAATAACCGGGGTCTAATTACCGATGTTAAGGCACCTATTCATCTCGTATCTTCTTATACTCGCCATGACCAACCTAATTATTGTAATTCTTCGACCTGCTACGAGTGGTTCTCTTTCGAGTACGAAGGGTTGAAAGCTCAGGTTGGACGAGGAGTTCTTGGTTATCGTAAATTTACAGTTACTGATCATAAGAAATCGTCTAGAAAGGTGATTTCAGAGTTTAAGCAAGATTTTCCATTTACTGGGTTACTTGAAAAACGAACTATTAATTGGTTAGGTAAGGACATAGAAAACCAGGAAGTTGATTATAGAACAAATTCATTCGGACTAGGTTATAGCGCGGTTACTTCGCATAATAAGTACGATTTTAATTCAGGTACACACCTAAGCGAAAAGCGTGTTACACAGTGGACTGTCGATGAGTTCGGAAAGCCCGGAACTGTTCTAACGGAAATAACTGACTCAATCAATAATAAGATCTATACAACCACTGAAATCTTTACTAATACTCTTCAAGAAACTCACTTTGGAGGTCGTTTAACTCGAAAAAGAACGAACCACACCAAAGGCGGTGAAGTTACGGTTGTTCAAGTGGAAGACTATGGCTACTTCCAATCTAACGGATTACTCGAGTCGAAAACCACTGACCCTTCTGATTATCAAGGCAGCTCCGGAGAGAATGAGTCCGCACAAGTCTACGGTGTGACGGAAGTTTATACGCGAGATGATTATGGAAACATATTAACCACAACGACAACGGGACAAGATGGAGTTACTCGAAGATCGCGATCGGAATTTGACACTAAGGGGCGTTATTCTACTGATAACTATACTTATCCCAATTATCCTGATTTAACTGGCGCTATTTATTCCTCGGTTGAATACCACCCAATATTTGGCACTAAGGTTTCTGAAACCAGTGCAAACAATCAAACAACTTACCTTGGTTATTCGACATTAGGTCGTCTCAATTTTGAAAACAGCGCAAACGGCACTTATTCAACGGTCAACCAAGAGCTCTGTTCAAATTCAAGCGACTGTGATGCGACCGCATTCTATAAAGAGACTACGGTTAACTCTCATGGACCTAACTCAATTGTCTACTTTGATAAGTTAGGTCGAAAAGTCGCGGAAAAAGCTGAATCACTATCATGTTTCAACGCTAACTCAGTAGCTGATGCATGCAGTGGCACTGAAGTTAAGTGGATCCACAAAATCTATCGATATAATGAAAAGGGCCAAAAATCTGTTGAGTCAGTGCCTCACTTTGAAGGTGAGCTTGCGCCGCTGACCTCACAATGGGGTTTGGATGTTCCTCTCGGGTATACTGGCCTCCATTACGACTCTTTTCATCGACCATCGATCCAAATTAAACCTGATGGTTCAAGATGGACATCGGCTTATTCAAATTTTGATACGTCCATTACTAACCCAGGTTCTAAGAAGACGACTAAATCGGTCAATGCACTGGGTCAGTTAGTTAAAATGACCGATCCTGATTTAAATGAAATTACTTACGATTACGATGCGCTCGGTTCATTAAAACTAGTAAGACGATCCCACAGTGCGATCTCAGGCGGCACTGGCTACATTGATACTGTAATTGCATCAGACCATTTAGGTAGGAAGTTATCGATAAACGATCCAGATAAAGGACTAATCGAGTATAAGTATAATTCGCTAGGTGAACTGGTTTGGCAGCGTGATGCCAAACAGCAAGTTACCGAATTTGAATTTGATTCTATTGGACGACAAATCGAACATCGGGCGTATAGCGATTATGCAAATCTGACTTTAGATCAACATATAAAGACTTACTATGACAGCCAAACCAATGGGGTCGGTTTAGTTGCAAGAGAAGACGATCTTGTGAATGGTATCACAAAGCTAAACAGCTATAACTTAATGTCTCAAGTTTTTAGAGAAACAGTATCGTTCAATAACGGAGAGACTTATTCTTCTGATACCGTTCACGACGCTCAATTCCGAGTGCTGCAAACTTATGATGCAAGTAGAGCGAGTGGTGGTGTGAGCTATGAGTATTACAACGACTATTTGGTTGGTAAGACTGACATTGCTTCCAATACAAAAGTTTGGCAGTTCGTTGAGTCGGATGCTTTTGGAAATAACACGATTTTTGAAAACGGAAACGGACTCGTTAACTATAATGCCTACGATGATCATGACGGTACAATTGAGAGTATTGTTACGGTCAAGGGAAACACTGATTTACAACACACGCTATATAACTTTGATAGTCTAGGGAATCTGCAATATCGAGACGATGTAGTCGTTGGAATGAGAGAAGACTTTACTTACGATGATATTAATCGATTGGACACTTGGACAACCAAGTTTAACAATCAGACGGGTAACTTTAATGTCGACTATGACCATTTAGGAAACATTGCATTTAAAACAGGCATTGGGAGTTATTCTTATGGCGGGTCGACTTGCGGCCGACAAGCTGGGCCTCACGCGGTAACAAACGCTGGCGGTGAGTCATATTGTTACGATGCCAACGGTAATATGATTTCTGGCGGTGGGAGATCAAGTATTCAATATAATACGGTAGACAAGCCTACTCGTATTACCACCAGTAAGAGTCATTTTATTACCTATCAGTATGGTTTTGGCGGAACACGTTTTAAAAGAACGGATACTGCTTCAAACGGCACGGTTAAAGACACGCTTTATCTAGGAAACGTAGAGTTTATCTCTACTAATGGTTCCTTAACCAAGGTACTTCGTCATATCGAAGGCATGGCTATTGAAACATACGAAGTTGACTCTCTCTCATACAAGTTAGAATTCTTGCACCGTGACCATTTAGGTTCAGTTGAATTAATTACTGACATTAATGGTAATACAGTTAAAAAGTTCAGCTATGATCCTTGGGGGCAGCGACGAGATGAGACTTCATACTTGACGACTAACTTCAGCGTAGTAGATGATGCTTTGGCCTATGCAGCTGAAGATTTCCGCCGTGGTTACACGGGCCATGAGCATATTGATGAAGCCGGTTTAATTCATATGAATGGCAGGGTTTATGATCCAAGGCTGGGTCGTTTCCTATCTGCGGATCCGTTTGTACAAACTGCAGAGAATCTTCAAAACTTTAATCGATATTCTTATGTGTTAAACAATCCACTCAATGCAACTGATCCTAGTGGCTATTTCTGGCAAGCTATTTTAGTTGCTGTTTTAAAAGCCTATGAGGTTTATGAAACAGTAGCTTGGTTATTTGAAGCTTATGCTTATTATCAACTAGCGAATACTGCCTACAGCGTGGTTGTTGCGTTTAAGTATGGAAATGGGATATCGGCTCTTGGTCAGGCCGTTGCTAATCACTATGTTGGGAAAGCAATGGGTCAATTAAAAGCTGTGATTGTTAATGAAGTAGGTTCGTGGATTTCATCATCAGGTAAAGACGATATCAGCACTTTTAATTTGGCGAACTCTGAAAGCAATAAAGAGGCTAAGGACGGCGACTCTGATGAAAATGGATTTTTTACAAATGGTAATGATATATTAAATCGTAACCCAGACCTTCATGGGAAAGTCACTGAGTTATTGGACGGCAGAGTTAAAGTTGCTAAATGGGGATCTGAATCAGCAACGTTGACAGAAACAGAGTTAAAAAGAGTTACGAAGGCTTTAGAAACTTTAGATAGTTCTAGCGGAGATAAGACTGCTACTGGGATTCAATTTACTGGAGGAAAAGAACTTTTAGGAAGGCTTTCGAAAGAAGATCCTCTAATGATCTTAATAAATGATAGTGGAGTAAATGCATCTCAGGAAAACGCGATAAGAGTTATTGCAATTGATATGAACTATGATGTGTATTTTAATGATTACAATAATGATAAAGAGACCGTAATAATGTCTCTTGAAAGGAAGATAGCGCATGAGATCGGTCATGCTACTACGGGGATTTCAGACATAGGAAACTTTAATGTCAAAAGAACTGATTACGTAATGTCTAAAATTAATGGAACTAAAAGAAGTGTTTATAGCAACGCATGTAGGTGGAGTTGGTCATGTTGGTAATCAAGAAAATTGGAATAGCTATTTTGATAATCGCCGTTTTTGCTTTTGTTGCGATTTTATTTAAGCAAGAATATAAAAGTAATCTTAATTCTCAAAGCTCTGAATATTCGGGTCTGGTTAATATTGATTTGATTTTTGATTTGACCAGAAACAGTTATGCGATCGGAGATGTTTTCGGGACTATCGAATCTTGCGAAGACCCAATGTTTGAAAAGTGTGTCAAATTTAATAAAACAATTATTATGCTCCCCAGCGAAGAGTTTCTTACTCAGAATGTTGAGGAATATTATGAAGGGGAAAGTTCAACTCTGGGAATAGCTTACTCAATTACTAGTGCAGAATTAGAATTTTTCGGTTCTGCTGTTAAGGGATATATTTTTGAAGTGGGAAGAAATGATTTTCCAATAGGGTATGATCTAAACAACGAAGGACAAAAGGGGGTCTATTTTTATTCTTTTACGAATGGTGTCGTCTTTTTTAGTCATTTTTCTGAAGTCAAAATCGATGGGAAAAACCCTACGCTACTAAGAAATTTGATGTGGAGTAAGACAAGGTGTGGATTATTTTGTAGTTTATAAAATCGTTCAAGACGGGCTGAGTGTGGGGCGAACCAAGCTAACTTGTTGATTTTCAATTAAGAAAAGTCCGTAAAAATGCCCTTGAAATCGGCTTATAAGGCCCACATTAGGGGCAAAATGATGGAGTTAAGGATTGATGAGATTTATCTCTGGTCGAGATGACAGGTTGGGAGAGTGTTAAAGGAGTAACACCATGGCAAGAGCTAATCCACACAATGTGCTGGGCCAAGCCTAGCACATTGTCGTTCTCGCGACATTTGAACATCCGTGTTCAAAATAAATCGATGCCATCAAAAGGAATTTTTACTCAAATTTTTTCAATACATAAAACGCAGGATTCACTGGTTGTGAATCGAAGGGACATAATCAAAGAGTAAGATCAATTGATCTTTAAAGAAAAAGAGAAATAAGATATGAAAAAAATATTGGTTTTACTTGCTGCAGGCGTTTTATCAATTCCTGTTTATGCCGGC
The DNA here is from genome assembly GCA_026196875.1 of Kangiellaceae bacterium. Lineage (GTDB taxonomy): Bacteria > Pseudomonadota > Gammaproteobacteria > Enterobacterales > Kangiellaceae > Aliikangiella. Next base: position 21,890 of record JAPHTP010000125.1, on the reverse strand, counting down.
AGTTCTACAGGTACTATTGAGTGGGTAAGAGTTCGTGCTTCTGATAACTTGCACTACCTTAAAATCACAGGATCCCACAATAGCAAACTCAAAGTAGTGCGGGTCGGACCAAGCTAGCCGATTGATTTAGTTGAGAAAAGACTGTGAAAATGCCCTTGAAATAGGCTTAGAAGGCTCATTTTAGGGGCAAAATGGTGGGCTTAAGGATTAAACCTCGTAATCGTTAAAGGAACACGGTAAGTCGGGTTAACAATTTTGTAGATTGGGTTAGCTTCGCGTAACCCAGCAATTCAACTCACAGATAAAAAGAATATGTTGGTCGGTAATCTGACCTTCGGGTTTGGTGGTATTTCTCCTCAAGCTAACATATGAAAATTGTGAATTACGTAAAGATGCTAACTACAAACAAGTGATTGAATAGAATAATTGTTATGTGGTTAGGGAAGAAATGAATAGTTATTAGGAAATTAAACAATGAAAAAGTTAGTCATAATTCTCATCTCATTATTTGCATCAAATGTAAATGCGGAAGGTTGGTGCAATTACTCTCCAGGCCAGTTTGAAATAATTACTAATGGAAATAAAACAGATCTTGTTTACATAAACGGAAGATTTAATGATACCACTACTAGTAAATGGTTAGTGATAGCTAACTCTTCGGTAGGAAAGCACAACATCTCAATAGCTCTTGCCGCTCAAATGGCAGGCAAAGGTTTAGGTATTTATGTCGACTCGCCGGAATATAGTTGTGAAACATTTCCTTCTTGGGGGGCTAGTCCTATTCGACATATTAGAATTATTATGTGACGTTAACGAGTAGTGTGGGTCGCACCATACTAACTGGTTGATTCGGCTTAGAAAAGGAAGAAAAAATGCCTCTAAAACCGGCTTAATAGATCCATTTTAGGGGCAAAATAGTGGTTTAAGGATTAACCATTTTCGTCCGGTCACCAAGCCGTCCCAAGTGCCAGGTTGCTAACTAGTAAAGCTAGATTTTCTTCCGTTTAGGCGCACACCAAAAATCAATCGGCATATTACTATCGGTACGCTTAAACTGCTGATTTTCAAAATCAAACATCGCGATCTCGACTTTGTTGCCATCTGTCACATAGTACATTCCCGTTTTGGGCGGTAAAATTTGCTTAACATTACGCCAATGAATTTTAGGAAGAGTCGCCTTCGCTTGAATTTTTTCTTTGCTAGCTCTGCTCACTTTTTTTGAGAGATTAACGCGCGAAAGCCTTTCTTCAATATCCGAAAACAAATCACTGCCGTCTAACCACTGTCCAATAGTACATTTAACTTTGTCTGTAACTTTATTGAGCGATTGCCTTGCGTTTATCAGCGGCGATTTATTTTGGTCTAGATAATTGTGAACCGATTGGGGCCTGCGCTTAAAAGGCAGCGCAAATCCGCCTTTTAATATTGACTCGACCGCTGGGGAAGTGTCTTTCTTTGGTGCGTTTTTAATAACTAAATCCATTAGTTGTGCCTGGATCCTGTTAGCGACTAATATCTCTTGTTGGTAACGATCCAGCTCAGTTTCAATGCATGCCAACCTTTCGTGTTTGTCGCGAGCTATCTTAGAGGCTTTTTGTGCGGTTGCTCTTAGCTTGTCGAATTTATTGCGTAATTCACCATCGCGAGACTGGGCTTTTTTTAGCCGTTGATCAAAGCTTAAAATAAACTTCTGATTTGAATTATTGGTTTTCAGCAAATTCGTGATCTGTATGTCTTTCTCATCCATTGCCATCTCCGATAAGAGCAGTTTTTCCTTTAGATAGTTGATCTGCTCAATGAGTTTGTTTTCTCGCGAAGTGACCGGACGTGTGATAGGTGTGGGTTTTAGCTCCGTTAACGGAGTGGCAATTTGAATTGGTGATTGTACATTCTTCATAATAACTTCCACATCTCAGTAAGTTGCGTAGAGCCCTAAATTCGATGTATTTGAGTCTAAATAGAAGAACGAAATCGCCCTATGACATTTTTATCCAGTAGTATGACTTAAATGTCCTTGGGTTCAAAAGTGTTAAATGGTTCAAAAAATTTCCACTTTATAAAGAGCCAAGCTATATAGTTATGGAAATTAGGCTGATTTATTGGACTGCTGCAAGGTCTTAATTACAATCTAGTTCGAAAAGCTAGCAAACTCTACAATTTTATTAGAGTCGCTAATCTCTTCAAATAGCCTCACTTTGAATGCTTCGGCGACGATTGGGCGACTAAAATAGAAGCCCTGGACTGTTTTTACATCGAGCTTTTTAAAGTAGTTGAGTTGCTCTTCGGTCTCGATGCCTTCCACAATAACTTGTTTGTTAGATTGAGTGGCGATATTTATTAGTTCTTCAGTTATTGCTTTAATATTACTATCTTGTGAAACACAATTGACAAGTGAGCGGTCTATCTTCACCGTGTCGAAAGGAAAGCTCTTGATGACCGAGGCCGATGGCAGTTCCGCGCCAAAGTTATCCAAGGTAATTGAGGCTCCCAAGCTTTTGAGTTTATTCAGTGAATTGATAAATACACCAGACGATAAGTTAGCTAGACTTTCTGAAAGTTCGAGCTGAATGCAACTGCCTGGCAGGTCCCGGCAGTCAAGGTAGCGTTCAATTCGTTCTAGAGACTCATCGTTTAGCAGTGTATGGGCCATCAGATTTATTGCGATGGTGGGGACTTGTTTAAATGTGTCTTGCCAACTAGAAATCTGATCGAACACAGTATTTAGCAGCCAATCATCAAATTCAAAAACAAAACCGCTATCTTCTAAAAAGGGGATAAAGTCCATGGGAGGGATCAGGCCAAGCTCAGTGTGATACCAGCGAGCGAGAGTTTCCGCGCCAATTGTTTTATTCGACTCTATGTCAATTATTGGTTGATACTCAAGAAATAACTGGTTTTCTTTGATCGCTTTTCTAAAATCACGTTGCACTAGAGATTGATGACAACCCTTTGAGTTAAGTCCCTTTCGATACAGTAAAATGCCGTCTCGGGTATCCGGTGTTATATTTTCTAATGCGGCTTGCGCATTTAACACTAAACGTTTGCCAGAAATAGCGAGTTCTTTTTCGTGACATATTCCTATGTTGGTTTTGAAGCAATATTCATTTTGTTCTGTTTGTATTGGGAGTTCTAACATCATTTTGATTCGCTTAGCCGCAATTATGGAGGAGTTTTCATCCGTAATATGTTCTATCAAAACGCAAAAAAGATCGTCTTGCATCCAGCCTACCAAATCTAGCGCTCTAACTGATGACTTTAGCCTTTGTGAGAAAGCGAATAGCATCTCCGGGTCGTTTACGCGGGCAGAGCCTAAACTATCTCTATTAATGTTTACCACCATAACCGAAACGCCAAGGTGATATCTCCTTGCTCTGGCAAGCGCTCGTTCGGACTCGCAGAGAAAATAGGCAAAATCTACTACACCTTTATCTGCACCCGTTAACTTTTTAGCCAATAATTCGCTCGGGTTGGTTGATTGGTTGGCATAGTTTTGTGGTGACTTTTGTTCGTAGTTTCGGCGGGTGACTGCAAACAATATTGCGCGCTTCAATATTTGAGCAGAGCATTCAGACTTGGTAATAAAGTCCACCGCACCTAATGACAGAGTTTCGGACGCCTTTTCTAAATCTTCATGTGCGGTCAAAATCAATACTGGGCATGAAAGAGGTTTTTTGGATTGGAATTCGACTAACACCTGCCTGGCATCCATATCAGGAAGGTCATAGTCAAGCAAAATACAGTCGTAATCAACTTTTCTGAATTGATTTATCGCGTCGAGCCCGGTAGTTACCGCAGTAATTGAACGAGATACTTCTGCTGCTTTTAACATCTCTTGGGTAATAGCTGACATCGTAGGGTTATCTTCGACGATAAGGATATTAAATTTCTCACTGGCCAAATTTTTCATTGTGATCCTTTGTCTTGTTACTTCTCGTTTGATCTTTTTCAAGAGGAGACACTGGCGGTCGCAAAAAATAACTTGATCAAAGTATCTCGAAAGGTTAATGAAAACGACAAAACTGAATAGTTCCCTCAAGTTGATAGTAGACAATAACGATTCTTTTTCAAGCAGATAAAAGCCATTGAGATTATATTTTTATTTACAAGGTACCAGTTGGCTAAATAGTTAAAAAACATTCTGATTAGATTTCGTTTTTTGGCTTAATAGTTAACTTTTCATGAAGGGATTTGCGTTTTTATTTATATAAACCATACTTACCTCGGTGTCGATTCAAAAGAGTGATTTTTGAAGTTGAGGACGAAAAGTAAAATGGAAAAGCAAGGCCATTTAGAAGTTCAGCTAGAAGAGCTTCGCCAAGAAAATCTCTCTTTGCAAAAAGAGCTTGCTGTTAAGAATGTAATCTCGGAAATATCTCAATTTCAAGGTAAAGACAATGAGTTGGATTTTATTTATAAAAAAATATTCTCTCTGCTTAAGGAAATTATTCATCTAGATAACTTCTATATCTGCCTCAAAGATCAAGGGATGATAGAGATCCCTTTTATGATTGACGAATACGACGATTTTCCAAACGAATCTCTAACCGAAAAAACTAATCCCCAATTAAAAAATAGCCTGACAGCTTATGCTCTAAAACATAAAAAGTCGCTTGTTCTAAGAGATGCGGACATTAAAGAGCTAGTTGATGAGAAGGGCGTTTCTATTCTTGGGAGGGTTCCACTCCAGTGGGTCTTCTTGCCATTTCACGTCGGCAATCTCAGCGGTGGGATAGTCGCCCAGTCTTATAGCGATATCGAGGGGTTTTCCTATACTGATATGTCTATGTTGGCTTACGTGACTATGCACATCGGCAATTTTTTGTCTGCTTATCGTTCAAAAGCGAAAATAAAGCAGCAGTATGAAGAATTAAAGTCAGCACAAAGTCAGTTAGTGCAATCAGAGAAAATGGCATCCGTTGGTCAACTTGCTGCAGGTGTTGCTCACGAGATTAACAATCCTCTTGGGTATGTGAATAGTAATCTCAATACACTGAAAGACTACGTTAAAGAACTCGGAGAGTTTATTGAAGAGATTGTTGGGCAAGTGAATCATTTTAGTAGCGAGAACGAGAGTGGCAAAAAAGTACTGGATATAATTGATCGGCAAAAGGAGAAGTTTGATGTCGAGTTTATCCTGTCAGATACCGCTGAGCTGGTTTCTGAAAGTATTTTTGGAATGGATAAAGTAAAAAAAATCATTCAAAGTCTTAAAAACTTTACTCATGCCGGGGAAGAGAAACAAAAGAAGGCAGATATCAATGCTTGTTTGGACGAGACTATACGCATCGTTTGGAATGAATTGAAATATCATTGCGAGGTGAAAAAAGAATTTAGTGAAATCCCAGAAACCTATTGTCACCCTAGCCAGTTAAATCAAGTTTTTATGAATTTAATGATTAATGCAGGGCATGCTATTAAAGAAAAGGGAGTGATATCCGTTTCAACCGCCAAGCAGGATAATTGGATTATAGTAAAAATTAAAGATAATGGTTCAGGCATCGATGAAGAGCATCTGTCGCAGTTATTTAATCCATTTTTTACTACTAAACCAGTGGGCCAGGGAACTGGTTTAGGCTTGTCAATTTCGTACGGTATTATCGAAAACCATAAGGGTAAAATCGACGTGGAAAGTGAAACGGGAGTAGGAACCTGTTTCACTATTTCATTACCTATTGTGACCGAGGTTGAGGAAGCTGCTGTAGATGAAAGAGAATTAAATGTAGAGGACTAATCTGTGGCGGAAAATATTGATGATGCGCTATTTAATGATCTAGTTGCTCTAGAACAGAGTTCTTTTCCAAAAAAGTGTGTTACTTGTGGAGCGATCTATAAAAACATTGAAGACTTCACTTCGCGCACGGTTGAAGTGCAAGGAAGAAGTGGCTTAAAAATATCTGAAGATGATGATGGTGAAACTATTCTTGAATTATTCAGAAATTGTGAATGCGGGTCTACCTTACTCGACTTCTTTGAAAACCGCCGAGATACTTCTGAGCAGGGTCTAAGAAGGCGCAAAGCATTCGATACAGTATTAAATGATTTAGTCGAGAAAGGACTTACGGTGGAAGTAGCCCGTAAAGAACTCAAGTACTATATGAGACACAAAAGAAGTCCAATCCTCGAAGAGTTTGGCGTGTTCAAGAAAAGAATCAAGAAGAAGGAAGCCTGATAAGTTATAGATTCGCTTTTATATTTTTTTATACGATTATTTTGTCTACTAAATGATATTTGAGCATGGAAATTACCTTAATAGTGAGACTTAAAGATGAGTGAAGCAGAAGCAGAAACTGAAAAGCCTAATCTACTCTGTGTGGATGATGAAAAAAACATATTGGTTTCGCTTAAGCGTCTTTTCCGACGAGACGGCTATAACATCCATCTTGCAGAAAGCGGTGTTGAGGGACTTGAGGTTCTTGAGAAAACTAAAATCGACTTAATCATCTCCGATATGCGGATGCCTAACATGGATGGCGCAGAGTTCTTAAGCCGTGCCAAGGAAAAAAGCCCTAAAACGCCCAGTATATTGCTAACTGGATTTTCCGATCAGGAATCAACAATTCGTGCTATCAATGAAGGGAAAATCAGCGCTTATGTTAGTAAACCTTGGGAAGACAATGATATTAAGTTAAAAGTAAGTTCTTTACTCCGAATTAGTTACCTGGAAAGTGAGAAAGAAAGACTGCTAGTGCTAACTCACCAACAGAACAAAAAGTTAAGAGACTGGAATAAAAAGTTAGAAGAAAAGGTTGAAGCACGAGTCAGGGAGTTAAGAGAAGCTGAATGTATGTTAGATAAGGCGTACGAAGAGCTTACCAATAGTTATGACGAGGTGGTTAAACTATTATCTCATGCCATTTGTGCCAGAGAAAACGTGTTTAGCCGCAACCATCCCGAGCTACCCACTCTAGCATGCCAGCTTGCGGAGGAAGCCGAACTCAGTGAATATATGGTTAAGCAAGTCTATTATTCCAGTTTGCTGTTTGAACTGGGCAAGCTTGCACTTCCTGAGAAACTAATCGAAACGCCGCTTAAACTGCTTGATGTTGAAGATTTCGAACAATATATGAACTACCCGGAGATTGGCGCAAGTGTCTTATCTGACATCGCAAATTTTAGCGATGCTGCTCGCATTATTGAACACCATTGTGAATATTATGACGGTTCAGGGGGACCAGATGCCCTTAAGGGAAACGACATTTCTATAGGAAGTCGCATACTTGCAATTGTAAAAGATTACTGCTTATTGCAGGAAGGAAAGTATGATGGAATCAAATACACGGCTAAAGATGCGCGGCAATTTATTTACGACAGAGCGGGCTCATTATACGATCCTGAGCTACCCAAACTCTTCTTTAATATTGCCAAAAGGCGTGAAGAAGAAATCGAGGGCGTTGAAGAACATATGCTATCTGGATTGCGGCTACAGTCAGATATGGTGTTAAGCCGAGACTGTATTAATAAAGATGGACTGCTTTTATTAAGAAAAGGAACCGTGCTTAATGAAGCTATTATTGACAAAGTGATAACTTTTGAAAAGATCTATAGTACACCGCTTCAGGTATATGTGAGAACCTAGAAAATGGAAGGAGCATTTTCCTCGGAGTATCATTTTTTGAATTGTTTATCAGCTATAAAATGCTAGTTAATTAGCATGATTAAAGTGCTTTAACTGGGAAAATACTGTTACTGTCCTACCTAGTCTAATTGCAAGCTATCCCTGGTTTTTGGGGCTAATGGATTAAAGTGCTATATAAGCTATACTAAATACGAGCATTAAACTCTTAGAACCTTCACTCAATGAAACTTTTAATTAACAGCCTGCGTGTTTTGGTCTGTTTTTTTTTGCTCGTTATTTTCCCTGTTAAAGCAGATAGCAATAACGACTTATTAAATTCAGCACCACTGCACTTTGAAAGCTTATCGGATAAGGACGGGTTATCTCAAAACTCAGTGATCGATATATTAAAGGATCACCAGGGTTATTTATGGTTTGCTACACAAGATGGTCTCAATCGATATGATGGCTATAAAATCACTGTCTACAAGCATGATAGTGATGATGATACATCGATATCGGATAACTATATCTGGGTGTTGTTAGAGGACAAGGAAGGATTTATATGGGCTGGTACAAGAAATGGAGGCCTAAATCGCTATGACCCTAAAACGGGTTATTTCACGGCTTTTCGCCATGACCCGCAAGATGAATCGAGCATAAGCTCTGATCAAGTGACATCGCTCTTTATTGATAGCCGTGATCAATTTTGGGTTGGTACTGCTAGCGGCGGGCTAAATCTTTTTGATCGGAAAAAGAAAAAATTCAAACGCTTCTTACATGATCCGAAAAACACAAACTCAATCGGTGGCAATTCTGTTAAAAGCATTGCAGAAGATCAATCCGGCCATCTCTGGTTAGGTTTGAGTCATGTACCACTAAGGCATTATCCAAGTGCTGGATTAGACCGATTTAATATTGATACTCAATCTTTCCAACATTTTCGACATGATCCGGCTGACCCTTCTAGTATTAGCGGAGATCACATCAATTTTATTTACGTAGATCCTCGGGGATATTTATGGGTAAGCGCATTTGGCCAAGGTCTTAACCGAATAGATCCTGATACGAACCAAATTAAACGATTTTATGGCGGTGAACAAAGCGAACATGCGAAACCTAGAAGGATCCATCAGATAATACCGGGTAGCGCTAACACTTTATGGTTAGGGAGTAGCTACCAGGGATTATATGAATTTAATAAAAATACCGGGGAATATAGAAATTACCAAAAATCATCAGATGACGAGAACAGTCTACAGGGAATTAGCATTTACAGCCTTTTACTGGACAATAATATTTTATGGACCGGAAGTTGGCGTTTTGGGATCAGTAAAACAGATTTAAATAGCAGGCAATTTTACAAGCTCAGAAAATCTTCAATAGACCATTTATCACTACCTTACCAAAGCGTATCGGCTATCAATTCAAGCAATAACAAAATATATTTTGCAAATGACTCCGGGGGAATTATTCAATTTGATAAACGGAGTAAAAAGCTAGTAGTCACTCCTCCCGAAGCTGTCTATGAAAACTCAAAGGTAGATCGGGTTAAACGAATTTTTATTGATAGTGAAAACCAGTTTTGGATCAGCCATCATAAGATTGGTTTATTTCAATATAATGAAGGCTATCAAAGTAAAAAGAGGTTTCAGTTTGACAACCCTGTGATGAATACGTCGGGGAACTTGCAAGTAAATGCTTACATTGCTGATGAAGATGGAAACATTTGGCTAGGCACTAGAAGTAAAGGCTTAATTTATTTAAATAAGGCTACTGGGGAAGCAAGACAGTTTGTTCACGATCCGGAAGATCCAAACAGTATTTCTTCTGACTCTATTCCTCACAATGGATTACTATTTGACCCTGATGGAAATCTTTGGATAGCGACTATTGGGGGCTTAAACTTTCTAGAGAAAGGAAGTGAGGTTTTTCAGCGTATTCCATTGGATGGAGAAGTGAAATTAAGCCATCAAACCGTTACCAGTATTTTTCTTAATCCTTCTGGTGTTCTATGGGTTGGTACGCAAGGCGGCGGAATCAATCGGTTAGTCAAAAACGCGAGGGGCCTAAAAATAGAACACTTTACAAGTAAAGACGGGCTAATATCTGATGCCGTTGGTGGTTTATATGAGTCACGTGATGGAAAATTATGGATAAGCACTGCTAAAGGGATAAGTCGTTTTGACTATGAAAAGAAGCTGTTTCACAATTTCCTACCCGCCGAAGGCGTACTACCAGCTTATTTGATAGGTAGCCATCATATGGATAAAGATGGGATCATTTACTTCGGTGGACCATATGGTGTTACTTTCTTTGACCCCTTAAAAATTAAAGTTCCTGAACAATTAACCAAAGTTCTGATCACAGACTTTTTACTCGCTAACAAAAGTTCCAAGGTTTCAGTAACGGCCTCAGATACGGCTCAGCAGTATCGTGCGGATCAAATTGACGAAATTACTCTAGGTTACCAGGATATTATTTTTGGACTAGAGTTTTCATCATTAGATTTTCGATACAGTAAGGATGCTCAGTTTGCTTATAAAATGGAAGGGTTTAATCAAGATTGGATTTATACTGACTCTCTGAACAGGCGTGCTGTCTATACTAATTTGGATTCAGGAGTTTACGAATTTAACGTGACGACCGTCAGATCAAATGGCTCTCTGAACACTGATATCAAGAAAGTTGCCATCAACATTCAGCCAGCACCCTGGAAGTCTTTTTGGGCCTACGCTTTTTACGCGTTTGCCGTGGCAACATTATTGATTTTACTCATAGCGCAGAGGTATAAAACGTCATTGGCGGTTGAAAAGCGCAGGTATGCCGAAGCCGCAAATAAAGCAAAGTCATATTATCTTGCGTCAATGAGTCATGAAATTCGAACGCCTCTAAATGGCGTAATAGGTGCTGCGTCCTTATTGAACGAATGTCATTTAGAAAAAGAGTCAAAGTCTTATTCTGAAATAATACAACACAGCGCAGAGAGTTTATTATTGCTTGTCAATGATATTCTTGACTTATCTAAGATTGAGTCTGGCATGTTGACACTGGAGCAGCGTCAATTCAATTTAAGAGAATGTATAGAAAACACACTCGATATTTTTACCAATGTCATCGAAGAAAAAAAGATCGAACTTTGCTTTATCGCAGATGACAATGTGCCGGAAGAAATTGTTTCGGACTTTATGCGACTACGGCAAGTTATTACTAATCTAGTTAGCAATGCGATTAAGTTCACCCAGGGCGGTTTCGTTAAAGTTTATATTAGAACAGAACAACAAGCTGATTCAGGTTTTGAAAACTTAAGTTTCTATGTTGAGGACAGTGGCATTGGTATGTCACAAGAGGAGCAAAAAAATGTATTCAAAAAGTTTATGCAAGCTAAAACTAGTACTTTCCGAAAGTATGGAGGTACAGGCTTAGGCTTATCAATTTGCCAACAAATCATCACCTTGATGGGTAGTTCAATTGAGGTGGAAAGTGAAGAGGAAAAAGGCACTAAATTTTCATTCAGTATAAAAGTTAAAACTCCAAAAGAAACAGCTAAAATTTATTCTATTGCTACCTCAAAATTACTTAAGGGAAAAACAATACTTGCCTTAGGGTGTAATATTCATACTCAACAAATACTAGATGCCTTTGCTTTATATTCAAAGGTAAAAATCAGCTATATGGAGATAAGCGATCTTATAAGTGGGAATAACATTGATACTACACCGGATATTATTCTCCTAGAATCCAATTATGATAAGAATGTTATTGAGAATGTTACTAACTACATGAGCAAAAACAATGCGCTTTCCCGTTGCCCAAAAGTTATATTGTGTTCACCCAGTTATGCTAAAGAATTGCAACCAACCAAAATCTTGTCTCAATTTAATCAAATCATCTACAAGCCAATAAAGATAAGGCAACTGAAAACACGATTAGAGAGTATATTTCAAAAAACGAATGACAGTCTCAGCTCTGAGCGAATACCAGAAATTAGTTTTAAAAGCCAATATCCACTTGATATTTTGCTTGCTGAAGACAATGTCGTTAATCAAAAAGTGTTCCAAAAGTGCATGCAAAAACTAGGTTATGAAGCAGATACTGTTTCCGACGGTGTAGAGGCTCTTGATGCGCTCAAAAGAAAGAAATATGATGTGATTTTTACCGATTTACAGATGCCAAATCTAGATGGGCTTGGCTTAATAGAAAAATTAAATGAAGACTATGCAAAACAAAGCATTTTGATAGTTCTTTGTACCGCCGATGTTTTACAGGATTTTGGCGAAATGAAAGATGCCGCATTGATTCATGATTTTCTCGCCAAACCTTATCGCCTTGACGAACTGAAAGAATGCTTGATGAAACTATATGAAAATCAATTGAATTGACATTGACAAAATTCTAAATTAAGTGAGAAGCAACGGTTAGTCATGCATTGTGTCAAATTCAATTAACATTGCCGGGCACTTAATTCGTTTTAAAAATTTTTAAACAGGTCGCATGAGATTATTAAACCGATAATCTTGGCCAGTATGGCTCTCCTTTCTCAACACAATGATAATTTGGGGGCGACAATTTAAATTTAATGGCCGCTCTTTTCTCCCTCTGTTATAGCTTTGCATCTCATATAGGAATAAGTTTGCTGGGCAAAATCTAAGAATGTCACAGTTTATAGCATTTTTGCGATGAATTGTTGACAGCGTTGTCATATTTGTGGGTAAGGTAATGAAATTTAGAGTCGCAGGAATACAAGTTTTTCTCAATAGAGTAGAAGCCGTTTAATAAAAGCTTGTTTAAAGGCTTCAATTATTTGCCATTAAAACAATAAGGAATGTACATGAAAAGACTAAAATATCTTCCAATTGTTGTTTGTGTTTTATTTTTTACTTTGGACGTAAAGTCACAGGACTGTAGTAATTTACCAGTCTGGGATAGCGCTTCTATTTATCATGGAGGCGATCAAGTTCAGCACTTGCATAGTGCCTATCAAGCAAACTGGTGGACTCAAAATAATGATCCGAAGACTCATTCCGGTGCATGGCAAGAGTGGACTTTACTTGGCGACTGCGATGGTGGGGGGAGTGACAATAAATCTCCAGTAGCGAATGCCAATGGGCCTTACTCAGGATTGGTTAATAGCCAAATTACATTCAATAGCGATGGGTCGAGTGATCCCGACGGTATTATTAGTAGTTACCATTGGGATTTTGGTGATGGTTCAACTAGCTCGATAAGTTCACCGGTACACAGCTATACTACTACCGGCAGTTTTACAGTCACATTAACTGTTACTGATGACGATGGTGCGAGCAATCGCGCCTCTACTACCGCGACTATTTCAAGTGATGATGGCGGCGGAGATTGTCCTTTGCCTCAATACATAGTTGGAGCCAATTATCTCGCGGGCGATCAAGTTAAAAATTTAGGTAGGGCATATATTTGCAATGTGGCTGGCTGGTGTTCTTCTAATGCCGCCTGGGCTTACGAACCAGGCGTAGGAGACCATTGGCAACATGCGTGGGAAGATATTGGGCGTTGTGATGATAACGGCGGAGAGAATCAAGCCCCCATTGCCATAGTAAATGGTCCATATAGCGGTGTTATCAATAATGCTATACATTTTAGTAGTGCCGGTTCACTAGATCCCGACGGTACAATCACCAGTTATCAATGGAGCTTTGGTGATGGCACTTTTAGTAATCAATCTAATCCAACTCACAGCTACACTAATGCAGGTACTTATACAGTAACGTTAACGGTTACGGATAACGAAAATACAACAGCCTCCGATACTACGAGTGTAACTGTCAGTAACGATGGCGGAGGAGGTGGGTTAGCACACCGCTTACTAATTGGTTATTGGCACAACTTCGATAACGGTTCTGGGTTTATCAAAATGCAGGACGTTATAGACGATTGGGATATCATTAACGTCTCGTTTGCAGAAAATAAGCCCGGTGGTGCTGAAGGGGAAGTAGCGTTTGTGCCTTTTGGAGAGTCAGAAGCCGATTTTATCGACGGTGTAAGACTACAACAGTCTCGGGGTAAGAAAGTACTAATTTCACTTGGTGGTGCGAACGCTCATATTCAACTTAACACCACAACAGCCCGTGACAATTTTGTGCGCACTATGGGAGATATTATCGCACGATACGGATTTGACGGTATGGATATTGATCTTGAAGGTGGTTCTTTAAATATGGATCCAGGCGATACTATCGCTAACCCTCAAACACCGGCAATTGTAAATTTGATCAGCGCGACTCGTTCGTTAAAAAGCCGATTTGGCGCTAGTTTTGTATTAACAATGGCTCCTGAGACAGCTTATGTACAAGGCGGGCTAACCACATTCGCCGGGATTTGGGGAGCGTATTTACCACTCATACATGCACTTAGAAACGACCTGACGGTGTTACATGTACAACATTACAATACCGGTTCGTTGACAGGGACCGATGGTAATATCTATCAACCCGGTACGGCCGATTTTCATGTGGCTATGTCAGACATGTTATTGACCGGTTTTAATGCCGGTGGTGATGTTAATAATCATTTCCCCGGATTACGTCAAGACCAAGTTGCATTTGGTTTACCTTCAGGAACCAGCTCTGCTTCTAGCGGTTACACTACGCCTACTGAAGTGCAACGAGCATTGGATTGTTTGATAAAACGCTTACAATGTGGAAGTTACCAGCCTGCTCAGTCTTACGCTGATTTTAGAGGTTTAATGACGTGGTCAATAAATTGGGACGCTTTCCATAATTTTGAATTTTCTACTCCGCATCGCGCCTATTTAGATCAAAATCCATGATAAAGCGAAAGTAGTCCGTCGGGCTTCTTCTTTAGCTGCTTCATTTCGGCACAAGTAAGGAGCGCGGGTTATTAAACGCCAGGTCGCATTTTAATTGGAGTGCGACCTTTCAACTTTGAGCCGGCAGGAAGGGCCAAAATTGCCAGTTAAACAGAGCCAATATAAATTGATACGTATTAAGATTGTGCGCCTAGAACCCGAATCACTTCGTCAATAGATATTCTTCCCTTATCAACTTTTTCGCGTGCATCTTGTAGTAAAGTTTTTAGTCCTTTCGTTTGCGCGATGCCGGCTATTTCGATAAAGCTCTTTTGACTGGTAATTGCCTGTCTAATTTCCTCATCGAAAATCAGTACTTCGTAAAGCCCAACTCGTCCTTTGAGGCCGCTGCCCTGGCAATGCTCGCATCCTTTGGAACTATAAACTACTTTTAAATCTGTGCTGAAAGCCTCGCCGAGTAACTTCAGTTTCTTCTCATCCAGAGAAGCCTCTGTTTTGCAATGTTGGCAGAGTTTTCGAACAAGTCGCTGTGCGATAATTGCTTCAAGCGCTGAGGCGATAACGTAAGGGCGTAAGCCAAGGTCAAAGAGTCTGGCCACAGTGGCGATTGCAGAGTTGGTATGTAGTGTTGAATAAACAACATGACCCGTTAAAGCTGCTTGAAAAGCGATACTTGCTGTTTCGGCATCCCTAATTTCTCCGAGCAGAATAGTGTCAGGATCTTGTCTGAGTACCGCCCGAAGAACTGACGTGAAGTCGAGATTTATCTTCTCTCTCACCATAACTTGACCCGCTCGATCCATATAGTACTCAACTGGATCTTCAATCGTGATGTAATTTTTTTCCTGAGTAGCGTTGCTTTTTAGCAAGGAATAAAGGGTCGTAGTCTTGCCGCTTCCTGTTGGACCTGTTGTGAGTATTATTCCTTGCGGTTTAGTACTGATTATTTCCAGTTGTTGTAGTTGCTCGGAGTTAAAGCCCAATTCTATCAATGGAATTGTGGAAGAATTTCTATCAAGTATGCGCATGACCACTTTTTCGCCATTGATGGTTGGCATAGTTGACAGTCTCAGGTCGACAATTCTTAGCGGCGATTTTACTGTGATACGACCGTCTTGAGGGTGGCGCCTTTCGGTTATATCAAGCTCAGCCATAATTTTAATTCTTGATACTAGCGGCATCAGCAAGTTAAGTGGGATATGGATTTTGTCATACAGAACACCATCAATACGGTATCGGACCAAAATATGTTTCGACGTTGGTTGGATATGAATGTCGCTAGCGTTAAGCCTAATTGCTTCAACTATGATGGCATTGGCCAGACGAATGGCTGGAGGTTCTGAAGTCCCTTCAAGTAATTCCGCAAGCTCAATATCTTCATCTTCGTCGATTATGATTTCGATTGTGTCCGCGGAGTCTTGAAGTGCCGCAATCGTTTCGAAATCCTCAAGCTTTGGAGTATCCCCGTATGTTTCGGTTATTTTCTTTTCTATTTCATCGCAGTCGGCCATTACTATATTGAAATCTAAACCACTGCTGAATTTCAAACTTTCAATAACTCCATCGTCTAGCGGATCCGCCATAACCAATGTAACCCGGTTTTTTTGTTGCCTTATAGGGATAATCAGCTGCTTCTTACAAAACGAAGCCGGGATCAGGCTACTAACAGCCGGGTCGATATTTAATTCATTTAGAATGATTGGCTCGATTAGAAATTGTTCATGAATGATTTTACGAACTAGTTTCTCTTTTATCCAATCTTTCTCAAGTAATAGCCTGATAGGGATTTTGTTTGAGTTGATTGTTTGCTTCACTAATTGCTGTACTTGAGTATCAGTTAAATAGTTCTTTTTATTTAGGACAAAGAAAAGTTGAGTTCGATTTGTCGTCGTCAATTTATTTAGGCGAGATAAGTCTTTTTGATGCTTCTTGTTTTCTTCTTCAAGCGCTTGGTTCTTTACCTGGAGTTCATATTGCTCTAACGCCAACGCGACAGTAACTCTCAAGTCATCATCATTCCACGGCTTCAGTATAAACTTGTAAACTGCACCTTCTTTGATGGCGGTCATTACGGCCGAAGTATCTGCGTGGCCGGTAAGCATTATGCGAATAATTTGGGGATGGGTCTTTTTGACTTCCCGTAAAAAATCAGCTCCATTCATCTTGGGCATTTTGAAGTCAGAGACAACTAACTGAATTGGTTCTTTGGCGATTATTCCCAGCGCGTCAAGAGGGTTATCAACGGTGAGTATATTATAGTTTTCCCGGCGAAAGCAGCGTTTAAGTGACTTTAAAACAGCAGGCTCGTCATCGACCAAGAGTATTTTGTATTGGTTGACTGCGCTCTCTTCTGCAGTAGAATCCGTATCATCAACTGGTTTTCCGGTAAATAATTCTGCGTAATTACTCATGAATTTATTATCGCACCTTGATCCGATAAGTCATTTTCTGAGAGTTTTACCGGTAGAATTATTTTTACCCTGGTCCCTTCTCCTGGTTGACTTTCTATCTTTATTTTTCCATTGTGGGCACGCACAACGTCTCTGCATACGGTCAAACCTAAACCGATACCACTGCCAACTTCGCGGGTCGTATAAAATGGTGTGAAAACATTTGCGAGCACTTCGTTATCCATTCCTAGACCATTGTCAATGATTGAGATAACTATATAGCTTTCCTCCATTTCGCTGGTTATTTCTAATATTCCTCCTGCTTTCTGCTGTCCTTTCTCCAGGATGGCTTCAGCTCCATTTTGTAAAAGGTTCAGTAGCATTTGGTTAATATGCGCTGGTTTACAATAGGTCTTGCTTATTGAATTGGTATTAGCGTTAATTTCTATTTCAGCGTTAATGGATGTTTTAAAAACTCGGCAAACCAACGCTATATTGTTGTTTAGATTAACTTGCTGTATTTCTGCTTGCTCCACGTTTGAAAAGGACTTGAGATCTGCCACGATAGCCGCCACTCGCTTGGCTCCCTCTTTAGATTCTTGCAATAAACAGTGAAAGTCATTTAAAACATACTTTAACTCTTCGGTGTCTAATTTCGCGTCTCTGTTATCTATCAGATGGAATATATCCTCATTGAGTTCTTCCAAATATTCGAATGCCGTATTGAGGTTGCTGGAGATAAAGCCAATCGGATTGTTGATTTCATGCGCAACGCCTGCCGCGAGCTGGCCTATCGATGCTTGCTTTTCGGTTTCGTACAACTGCCTTTGAGAGTCTTCAATTATTTTTACCTGCTCTTTAACGCGTATTTCTAAGGTTTCGGAAAGTGATTTATACTTTGCTTCGGATTCCTTGAGCTTCAGGTTCTTTTCTTGCAGCGATTCGAAGTCATCTTTTGATACTTGCAGATGAAGACTTGATGCCATTTGATAACGCCAGTTGGTTTGCAAGATCTCGTTGATAAAACACGAGACTCCCGATATAACTGCTTCATACTTTGCGTCAACAATTAAATAGCCGATAGGCTCTATCTCAGCCACTAGCTCTGAGATTATAGGTGTTGATACAGTTCCATTTTGTAGAAGTGTTTCATTTTTCGTAGATATAATCTGGAACTCGTTAACCCCCAATTTATTTAAGGCAAGTTCTATTTTAGGCTTGCTATTATTAGTTAACAATTGTTCCAATTGATAGTCTTGCTCAAAGTCGTTCGCTAGCATTCTACGTTTCCATATACGATTTGTTGAACAAATTGTTCCTTAGAGAGGTTATGATTGGCGAGCAATGCGTGTTCCGTGTCGATATAGTCATAAACTAAATTAAGCAACTCCTGTAAAGTTTCTAGTACTCCCTGGTTTTGCAATGCACTGGCAAGAAAAAGTGGCCAAGGTGATTTCTTCCATCGTTGCTTAATGTCAGTCTCGGAAAGTATTTTGTTTAAGTCCCTTTTGTTAAATTGAACAACTAGCGGGATCTTCTCTATATCAATGCCAACTATTTTTGCATTGTGAATTAGATTATTAAATGCTTCTGCATTGTTTTCCGATTGATTTGATTGGGAGTCTGCAACAAAAATAATTCCGTCGCAGCGGGATAACACTGCTTTACGAGTACTGTTATGAATAACCTGGCCAGGTACCGTATATAATTTTAATTTAATTAAGGTACCATTTTGGGTCTTTATGCCGAGTGGGAGTAAGTCAAAAAACAAGGTTCGATCATTCTGGGTTTCCAGGATTTGCATATCACCCTTGAGTTCAGGTTGAATTTGGTCGTGAATAGATATTATGTTGGTTGTCTTACCACTGAGAGCAGGACCATAGTAAACGAGTTTAAGGGTGAGTACGTTTCTTTCGCTATTCCAATCAGCCATCACTATTACCTTGAATTTATCGGATGTTCAGTCCGATGGGTCTTCTAACAGACTGCTTCCAAAAATTGTGGATTCGTAGATCTTAAAAGCCTTTTTAATTTCTTCTCTCAATAAATCATCTGACCAAGGTTTAGTTATAAATCGAAATATGGCGGACCGGTTTATCGCATCGCACGCCAGCTCAAATTCATTCTGCCCAGACAAAATCATCCGCAGGGTATTGGGGTACATCTGGTGTACTCTATCGAGCAGTTCTATGCCATTGGTGTTAGGCATTGATAGATCTGACAAAACGACTCCAACCTTATTTAGCGCGAGTAATTCAAGCGCATCTTCAGCATTTTGCGCGCTAATTACCTTTGCACCCGTTTTTCTCAATGATCTTTTAAGTGCTAAAAGGATCTCTTTTTCGTCGTCTACGATTAAGATGGTCCTTTGATAACCTTCGGGCAATACGCCATGCAGTGACATCCTATTTTTAGTCTGCAACAACTTGCCAATTTCCTCAGCTGGTTTGGGCTGGCTGAAATAATAGCCTTGCATTGTGTCACAATTGTAAGACGCAAGAAGCGCCAGCTGAGCTTTGGTTTCTACCCCTTCTGCAGTAACATCAAAATTTAAATTGTGAGCGATTGCAATGATAGTCGTTGCGATCGCTTTATCGTGAGGGTTTTGCGTGATATTGTCGATAAACCCTTTGTCTATTTTTATTTCGTCAATGGGGAAGCGCTTGAGGTAGGTTAAATTGGAGTAGCCTGTGCCGAAGTCGTCCATAGAAATTCTAAAGCCGATCGCTTTTAGCTGCTCAAGAATCGATAAGTACTTCTCCTGTTCTCCGAGAGAAAGTGATTCAGTAATCTCAAGGGTTATCATATTGGCACCGACAACTTTCTCTGCCAGCTTTGTCTTTAAGTATGGAATGAAGCCTTGGTACTGAAGTTGATTTACCGAAATATTTATGGAGATAGGAACTGTCTCGATTCCAGCACTTTCCCAACGATTGATCTGCTCTAAGGATTCTTCAAAAACCCAATCACCAATATTTGAAATGAGTCCGACTTCTTCAGCTAAGGAAATAAAGTCGTCAGGATAGATCAGTCCTTTATCGGGATGTTGCCAACGAACAAGTGCTTCGACGCCAACAATTATACCTGTCTTAATATCGACCTGCGGTTGATAATGAAGAACAAATTGCTTTTCTTTGATTGCACACGATAACTCGTCTTCCAATTTAATCCGTTCGACTATTTCATCGTGAAGGGCTTGCGAATAATACTGGAAATTATCCTTGCCACTTTTTTTGGCTTGATACATTGCAGAATCGGCATATTTAAGTAGAAGTTCGGCATCTGTGCCATCATCCGGGTATAAGCTAAAGCCAATGCTAGAAGTAACTTTTGTCGTTCGATGCTCAAGTTGCATGGGTTCGGAGATGCCCACTAATATCCGTTTAATAATTTCAAAAGTCTCAGTTTTGGATTTGATGTTATTTAGGACCAGAATAAATTCGTCTCCACCAATACGTCCAATAGTGTCAATTTTTCGAGCGTTTTCGCGCAGCCGCCGGGCAACTTCTTTAATCAATTCATCGCCCGCTTTGTGGCCAAGAGAATCGTTGATTTTCTTAAATCCGTCGAGATCCAAAAGTACTACAGCAAGCCGTCGTTCATTCCTCTCCGCTAGGTTTATCAGCCACTCAAGGCGTTCTTCTAATGCTGCTCGATTATACAGGCCGGTTAAGCTGTCGTATTGGGCCATTTGCGCAAATTGTTCACTTTTGACGATTAGTTGTTCATGCTCTTTTTTTAATTCCTCAAACTTCTCGGTCACTTGAGAAGGCAAATCCGTCTGAATTTTCTGGCTAGGAATGGCTTCAGCAACTAATTGTTCAAATTGACGAATAGCAAACTTAATGTTTTTGATTTCAAGGTGCTGTTGTTCAGTCGCATTTATTGTTTTGGCAATGAGTAGAAAAATTCGGAGGGAGGTATCATTAGAGCTTATAGGGTGAATGAAACAGAAAGTATTCATGGACTCTCGATTTAATATACCTATTTGAATTTTTTCTGTAGGCAATATAATTTGCTTGGCTATTTTTTGTTCTGCCAACTCAAGCAGGAATTTTTGCTCTTTAGAATCGTGACGGATTTTAAAAAGTTCAGCGAAATTTACGAGGCATGAAAGAGAATGTTTGGGTGATGGTTCTATTGGATAAAACTTCTCTTTGCCTCTGCTGGCAGCGATCATTGCGCAATAATCGATAGCGCACAGATGTTTTACAAAAATAAGAAATTGTTGGAATAAAGAAGTTGTCTCTACTGAGATATTGCGATCAATGTCTGAAAACTTATCGCATCTATTCCAATTTTTTGAATCTGTCGCGGAATTTGATTTTGTGGATTCGATAGTTTCAATTTTAATAGTCAAATTACCACTCCCTAAATACCTATAAACATCATAGTATTTAATTCGTTAATTGCGCGTGGAATGGCCATTTTTTAACAAAAATTGTTAAACTTTTTTAAAGTAGTCTATTATTTTTAAATTGTGTATAAATTCTGAACGACGCGACCAATTAAATCGGTTAAAACTGTGGTTCCGTAGATACGGATATCTCGATAAAGAATTTATACAGTTCTGAAATTATGGGATGAAATGACGCGAATGACTAAAGTCTTGATAGTCGATGATGATGAAAATGTTTGCAAGTCAATCGAGAGAGTATTAAGGCGAGCAGGTTATGTGACTGAAGTTGCAAACTCAGGACTCGAGGCCGTTCTTTCAGCATCGCAGAATTTACCTGACATCATCACGCTTGATCTTGCTATGCCACAAATCCACGGTTATAAAGTTTTGACCACTCTTCGAGAACAAGAAAAGTATGCGGATATTAAAATCCTGGTAATTTCTGGAGTAAGGGATTCTATTTTAAAGGGGCTTTTAGAGCAGGGAGCTAATGATGTTCTTGCCAAACCATTCGAGAATCATGAGCTAATTGATAAGATTGAGCGGCTTACTCAAAGTTAGTATAGCTTTTCAGCGAGTACTCCATCGCTACAAGGAATATTTGCTTCAGTTAAACTCAGGCACAAACCAACCTTTGAACCGGCAGTACAATTTTCTTCTTTTGCCAATAAATGCAAAAATAAACCAAACCTCTTCTGTTTAGCATCGTCTTACCTTGTGTATGGAGCAAGAACAACAACT
>JAPHTP010000159.1 GCA_026196875.1 Kangiellaceae bacterium | reverse complement strand
TTATCATTCCAATGGTAGGTAGATAACGCTTCCTTTCCCTGGATAAGTTTAAAATACTCTGGCTCTACACTAAACTTAGACATAATTGCATTCTTTCGAATGCAAATGGAGCAATTGCATTGGAGTGCAGAATCAATTTTTTCACTTTCAAATTCGAATTGAACAGATTTGCAGTGGCAGCTTCCTTTATATTTCATCGTTACTTTCCCGTTAAACCAAGTTGGAAGTTTATTATATATCATAAACACTACTCATATAAGTAGCTCTACTTAAAAAGAGAAAATTAACAAGGGTAATCGGAGTGAGTCGGCAAGCTCTCTAGACCCCAAATCTCAACTATGCTGATTCTTACTACTTTATTTCAATAACTCAGTTTGATTTTATTAACTCAGTTAAAATAATTATTCTCATTATTAATTAGAGATAAATCTCAAAATAAATTTTTTATCGCACAAAATAATTTGAATCTCATTCCAATTGTACCCTAAAGTGAATTCCAGATTTCAGTTCCGAAGTCTCGCATTTTTGGGTCTAGTACTAGCCGGTGACGGATCAACGGTAAACAAAAATAACTAGCAAAGAATTCGAAACGCTAGCCTTACCCAAATGATAAAGAACTTGAAACCTTACTTTCACAAAATTAATCCAACGCTGTCTTGGGCGTAACGATTGCTCTTCTTTATTTGATTGTTGGTTTAGTATCAACATCAAGCGGTAAAAGATTTCGTTTCAACCTGTCGTGTCATGCTGAATAAAGCTGAATTAAACTTCGATAGGATTAGAAAAATGAAAACTAAAAAAATATTTTTTCTGCTGCTCTCTTTCTCATCAATGTGGTGTTCGTTGAGCTGGAGCCATGGGCCAATGTACGAAGATAATTATGTCTTCGATAATTCAAATGAAGGGCTAACAGCAGCTCAGTTACTATTAATGGACGCCAACTTGCTCGCCGTCAATCAGTGCGTTAATGGCTCCGCTAACGGCTATCCTTGCAATAAAGTTGACTTACAGGCATTTCTGCCAAAAGCAGATATGGGCGGTGGTAGTCAAAACCTGAATGATATTTGGGGTTGGACTGATCCCGTTAATGGTGACGAAATTGCAATTGTCGGCCGCACCAACGGAACAGCTTTCGTCAATATTTCGGACCCTGAAAATCCTGTTCATATCGGCTTTCTTCCTTCCCATAATAACGGTTCTAGTAGTTGGCGGGATATCAAAGTTTATAACGATCACGCTTTTATTGTTGCAGATGGCAGCGGCAACTCAACCCACGGCTTACAGGTCTATGACTTAAAACAGCTTCGCAACACATCACCCGGTTCAACTCTGTCCGAAACCGCTCACTACAATGGTTTTGGCAATGCGCATAACATAGCGATAAATGAGGACAGTGGTTATGCCTATATTGTGGGTAGTAACCAATGTAGTGGAGGTTTATATATAGTCGATGTATCAACTCCAACGGGTCCTTCATTCGCAGGCTGCTTTTCTTCTGACGGCTACACGCACGACACCCAATGCGTCAATTACGCAGGTCCTGATGTGACATATCAAGGCCGAGAAATTTGCATCGGCTACAATGAAGACACGATTACTATTGTTGATGTCACCGACAAAGGTAACCCGGTACAAATTTCTCGAAACGGCTACAGTGGTTCTCGTTACACTCACCAAGGTTGGTTTTTGAATGACAACCACAGCATTTTAATAATGAACGATGAACTCGATGAGCAACAAAGAGGTATCAACACAACTTCTTATATATGGGACGTAAGTGATTTAGATAATCCCAGCGAAACGGGGCGCTACGTTAGTGCTGTTGCTGCTGCGGACCATAATCTCTACACATTGAACAATTATGTCATCGAAACTAATTATCGCGCAGGCATGCGGATCTTAAAAACCGACGATATTGCAAACGGCAACATGTATGAAGTTGCTTACTTTGATACGATTCCCGGCTCAAACTCATCACAGTTTTCGGGTACCTGGAGCAACTATCCTTATTTCGCCAGCGGTAATATTGTACTAAGTGATATCGGCACAGGCTTGTTTATTGTTAAACCTGACTGGGCGGCCATCGATGATGGAACCCCACCACCAATACAGTATTGTGCTGCTAGCGGTAACAACGCTTCAGAAGAATGGATCGGCAACGTGACCGTCGGCAATTTCAGCAATACCTCTGGAAGTACTCAGTACTCAGATTTTACCGCCATGAATATTCCAATGAGTATTGGTTCTAATTCGGTAACCTTAACGCCTGCCTTCAGTGGTCAAAGTTATAGCGAACACTGGAAAATCTGGATTGACTTTAATGGTAATGGAACCTTTGATGCAAACGACGAAGTGTTTGATTCGGGCAGTGCTTCTAGCTCAGTTGTTAACGGCACAATAAATATTCCAAGCGACGCGACGGGCAGCACCAGAATGCGAATTGTGATGCGATACAACACGGCGCCGTCTGCTTGCGGCAGCTTCAATTATGGTGAAGTGGAAGACTATACGGTAACCTTTGGTGATACACCTCCCCCACCGACGTGTGAAGTAGAAGAAAGCTTTGAGTCTGGCATGGGCGGTTGGACCACCGGCGGTACTTGTTCAACAGGTACCTTTGTTACTGGCACACCAGATCAAGTAATTAATGGCGGTGTAACCACACAGCTAGCTGGAGCTCAAAGTGGAACGTCGGCACTATTTACCCAACCGAATAGCGGCGGTGCCGGCACAGACGATGTCGACGGCGGAGAATGCACAGCGACTTCCCCAGTCTACAATGTTTCATCCGCATCCGACGTATCATTTTACTATTTCCACGGACAAAGAGATGCAGGCGATGATGCTAATGACGGCTTTAATCTTGAAGCATCAGTTAACGGCGGAAGCTATCAGTCACTGGCATCTTTTGGCGATGTAACTTCTAACGCCGCCTGGACCTTACAGAGTTTTGCAGCGGCAGCAGGCGACACGGTACAACTACGAGTTAGAGTTTCAGATGCGGCAGCGGCTGGAGACTTGGTTGAAGCCGGCATCGATAACTTAAAGATTTGTTCGCAATAAAAACTATTTTAATTATCCCCTCTCCTTTTTGGAGAGGGTGTATGCAGCCTCTATTTTAAAAACAAGCCAGGCAGCTCTGTGCCTCGAGTATTTTTCAGAGATTGATGGGATATGAAAATAATAAAAATTGTATTAAGCGTATTATTATTCGGAAATTATTCAACTCTTTGTGCGTTCGCCACCTCACAAACAACACCCGTAAATGAGTATATTGATTTAGCCAATGAACAATTAAAGCAAGCGCGGGAAGTCCAAAAGGCGTCTCGTCAATTAATCGTCGATGCCAATAAGGTTCGCAAGCAACTTAAACAACTTCGCGCCCCTCAACTGCAAACGAATAATTTTGTCGAAACCAGAAAAGAGTCGGTCAGCGAACTAGTAAAACTACTAGAGCTAAAGCAAAAAGAAGGTGCTGAATTACGCACCTTAAGTAAACGCTTGAAGCAACTGGCGGCCAGCAATTTCGAAGAAGGCTTTATTCATCGTTGGCAAAGCAAGATCACCAATCGAGAACCGTTAACAATGGACAGCGAGGTCGAAAACTTCTTTGCGCATAACGCTCGTATTCGTAGTGTCCATAAAAATATGCCGAGTGCCAAAGCAACGCCATCGCAAGATACTAAAGAGCGATCAGATATGTCACTGCTGGTACCGTCATTGATGAAACAAAATGCGCCACCGGATCTGAATATCAATGCTTTTAAGTTTTCACGTGAGGAAAAACTATTTGCCCATATCGAAGTGCATACCGATACTTCCACATCTAACTCTGAAACGAATGACATTACAAATGTTTCCGCAGTTCCTCTGAATAAGATCCACCGGTGGCGCCTTATGGTCACAGACCTTTCCGGCAACCCGGTTGAAAACATTCAATTTAAAGTTGAGGGACATATGCCAGGCCATGTCCACGGACTGCCGACAGCGCCAAGAGTTACCCACGAGGTCGAACCTGGAGTTTACATTGTCGACGGCATGAAATTTCAGATGAAGGGATGGTGGGTTATGAAGTTCATTGTAGAATCAGAAAAAAATGAAAATGACAGCCCGAAACATGCAGACTTCTTTACTTTCAATCTGGTTTTGTAGTTATGCCTTTTACTCGTGCACTTTGTTACTTATCTAGCCTGATAATTCTCAACGCTTGTTCACCAGACTCAGGATCTCCCGACGATGTTAAAGACATTACAGATCCTGAGCTGTATCAGTTCACCGAAGTAGACATCCAATTTCTAAAACGCTTCTCAATTTCACAGCTTGGAGAACCACCAGCGTCAATCAGCAATAAATTTGCTGATGATAAAAACGCGGCCCAGCTAGGCAAATCGCTTTTCTTTGACAAATCGCTTAGCAAGAGCGGCAATTTTTCCTGTGCCACTTGTCATCAACCAACTCTCTATTTTACCGATGGACTAAAACGCTCCAAAGCAGCCGGAACAACACGGCGAAGCGCCCCAACAGTGTTGGGCGCGGCCCACAGCCCTTGGCAATTTTGGGACGGTCGCAAAGATAGTTTGTGGTCGCAAGCTTTAGGCCCTATTGAAGATGTCAACGAATACGATACATCGCGCACAGCATACGTTAGAAAAGTTTTACAAAAATATGCCAACGAGTATCAAACGGTATTTGGCAAAATCAAATTAGATTTTATCAAACAACTACCTGAACATGCCTCTCCAGCGGGAAATGAAGAGTCTCGGAACAACTGGCAATCGCTTGATAAAAAAACTCAATCGCAAATCAACCAGGTATTTAGTAATACGGGCAAAGCTATGATGGCTTATCAAAGACAGTTGCAAATACCTGAATCACGTTTCGATCTTTTTATTGAAACCTTGCCTACCAATCAACCACACAGGCTCGCTGAAATATTTTCAGCAGAAGAAGTTCGAGGACTTCGCCTTTTTGTCGGTAAAGCAAACTGTGCAAGTTGTCACAATGGGCCTCTCTTTACCAACTACGAATTCCATAATATTGGCGCGCCAGATCCACAAGATCAAACCGTCGAACTCGGTCGTCATGAAGGCGTAAAATCACTGCTCACTGACGAGTTTACCTGTTTATCTGAATGGAGTGATGCAAAAGAAAATGAATGTGCAGAAATGCGCTTTTTAAAAACGAATGGAACGGAACTAGTAGGCGCTTTAAAAACGCCTTCACTCCGAAATATAGCAGTCACAGCGCCATATATGCAGTTTGGACAATTCGATAGTCTTAAGCAGGTAATTGCGCATTATAATCGGCCAACGCCACCGGTTTATAATCGTGAACAGCATCCCAGCCGACCCCACTTTGATATCATGCCGTTGAAACTCAGCGAGCAAGAAGCCTTAGCGCTGGAGAGTTTTCTTGGCACTCTGACTTCTCCTTTACCAAAAGATGATCCTTGGTGGGGGCTATAGCCGTATTATTTAGTTAACATTTTCAATTTGTTGATTTGTATTTATTCAACACACCCCATATTTTCTCCCTCAGACAACAGTCGCGGAGCACCAAGCCAAACCTGGAATATGGGATAAGGCCACATTTCGAAACTCCCGCCTTTCGCAATTACAGGGCAGCTCGAAGTAGCGTATAGCTCTTCTTTATCGAGTGGCATGATCCCCATTTTAATTCTAAGATGTTTATCAAAAGGATTTCTAAGTGAAAGCATCATTCCACCATCATCCATTTGTTCAAACTTTGCGGTGACAGTTTTATCTGGATTTGTAACTGCACTCACAAGCTTCAGATTGATTAAGTAACTGTTCTCAACGTCGGCTTCAAAATACACGGTCTGTCCGGCAACAACCATTACGCCTTCTTCCTGAACAACGGGCATCATGTCAAAAGTTTGCTCAAATGTTGTGCCGTCTTTAGTTTTCAACTTCACTCGCACGTTGTACTGGCACATTACTTTTTCACACATTTCTCTTTGAACTCTCGAATACTCATCATCGGAGGACTCGCTGGCCGGCGTTACTCCGCTTTTTGACACACACCCTGAAAATACAAGCACCGATATTAAAATTATGCTGATTCTAATCATTCTTAACTGTCCTTATATTTAGTTCTACATACCTAGCTCTACATACTAAGTGTTATATACTTAGCGCTATATACTTAGTGCTATCAGCCTCCTGGTTTGACCGTAGTAAAACTTTCGTTCTTTTACTTTTGTTTACTTATTTTCTGGCTCGCCATCCTGACTCTTTCAGCAGGAATTTTTAACTGTTCAATTAGATAGACCTTAAACTCATCAGCATAGTCTTGTTGCTCAACTGCTTTTTGCATACATAAGATCCAGGCATCTCTTTCCGCTTCGCCAACATCTAGATGTTTATGCACCCCAGGAATACTGATTGAACCAAAATGTTCGGCAAACAAATGAGGTCCGCCAAACCAGCCAGATAAAAAGTAAGTGAGCTTTTGGCGCGACAAAGTCAAATCTTTATCATGCATTGCTCGAACGGTATTAGCTTCAGGCAAGATATCCATAAAGTTATAAAAATCATCTACTAACTTAGCGATCCCCTCTAATTCACCGGCCGCTTTATAAGAGGCGTCTAATTGACCATAAATTGCCATGTTCAGATTTCGATTCCAAAATTATCGTTTGCCGTCAGTCTACAGATATATTCCAAATCCACAACTCTTGATGCGCTACCAAAACTGCAATTTGGCGGATTGTTTTTAACTATTCAATCCAAGACCACAAGTCGTCAAATTTTGTCTACTGGATACTTTCCACGTTATAGCAACATCAACATAACCGGCTGAAATATAAGTACTATTTTCTGACGGAACGTTAGAAATAAACTATTGTTTCGACCTATAGTTCGAATTATTGGTTGCAGTCGAAACTTGACCATTATCGTTTAAAGTTTACAATTTTCAATAATTTCTGAAAATTCACAAAGTCCAACAAATTGGAATCTAACTGAGGTGAACCATGGAATTACCTGCCGAACTTGAAACTTTCGTTGTCCACTTTGGCGAAATGGGCAGCCGCTGGGGCTTTAATCGCACCGTTGGCCAGATGCTGGCCGTTATCGTATTTACCGAAGAACCTGTTAATGCCGATCAGATCGCGAATATGCTCAGCATTTCTCGTGGTAATGTAAGTATGGGTTTAAAAGAATTGCAATCATGGCAATTGATCCGAGTTCACCATAAACCTGGCGATAGAAAAGATTATTTCAAACCTGCGGGGAGCATTTGGGAGCTGGCGCTACAAGTTTTATCAGAACGCCGTAAACGCGAAGTTGACCCAACGCTCTCACTACTACGCAGCCAGTTGATGAATGATCACAACGACGAACGCCACTATGCCAACGAGAAAGTCAGAGAAATTCACGACTTGCTCGAATTATTTAATACCTGGTTTGACGATATCCATCGCATGAATCCTGAGAGTCTAAAAACCCTGATGAAACTTGGTTCCGGCGTGGGTAAAGTCCTCGACATAAAGGAGAAGATTTCCAGAAAGAAATAAACAGCATTTTTTCCCTTTTTTTAAAGACGAATTAAGAGAAATTTCAATTTTCGAAAGCCGGGGCTAACAAAACCAATCTCCCCCTCCTTTACGAAAGAAGGGAATAGAAAAATCTTGCAACAGAGTTTTTAATTTTTATGGTCCTACAACCATAACGGAGTCGACCATGCTCGAAACATTAATCCTTTCTCGAATTCAATTCGCGGTTAATATCAGTTTTCACATTTTATTTCCGACCATCACAATTGCCCTTGCCTGGTTTCTATTCTATTTCAAGGTAAGGCACGACCTAAGCGGACATCCAGTTTGGATGCGCTTGTACCGATTTTGGGTAAAGATCTTTGCTTTAACTTTTGCTATCGGTGTTGTCAGTGGCATCACCATGTCGTTCCAATTTGGCACTAACTGGCCTGGCTTTATGGAGAAAGTAGGTAACATTGCCGGACCATTGCTAGGTTACGAGGTACTAACTGCTTTTTTTATGGAAGCGACTTTTTTAGGTGCCATGTTGTTCGGAATGAAGCGAATACCTAACTGGATGCATACTCTCTCGACATTTTTAGTAGCACTCGGAACTTCCTTATCCGCATTTTGGATTTTGGCTCTAAACTCGTGGATGCAGACTCCACAGGGTCATATCATGATCGATGGCGTTGCCCATCCAGAAAGCTGGATGGCGATAATATTTAATCCATCTTTCCCTTATCGTTTAATGCATACTTTATTGGCGTCCGGGTTAACCGCTAGCTTTCTTATCGGTGGAATTTCCGCATATCGACTTTTAAAAGGAGACGATAAAAAGGCGCCTCAACTAGCGTTAAAAGCCGCCATGATAACCGCCGCTATTTTAGTTCCATTACAAATACTGGTCGGTGATCTACACGGTCTTAACACGTTTAAACATCAACCACAGAAAGTTGCCGCGATGGAAGGTATCTGGGA
>JAPHTP010000153.1 GCA_026196875.1 Kangiellaceae bacterium | reverse complement strand
GTTAACTTAATCGAGTTGCTCTGCAGATCTTATCCAGAAATGACCGATAAGAGTCATTTGATGGATGAGCTGTGGCCAGGTCAAGTTGTCTCTGAAGCATCGTTATCACGTCTCATTTCTGATACTCGCGCATTGCTCGATGACAGCGGCAAAGAGCAAGAGTTAATAAAGACAATTCGTGGTAAAGGGTTTAGACTTAATACAAAAGTAATTACCCGAGAAAACTTAACTTTTCAAGAAGAAAGCTCAACTTCACAGGAGAAAAAAGGCTCGAAACAGAAGTATTATACCAAGTTTATATTTGCTTCGATTATAGTTTTGAGTGGAATTTCGGGCTGGTTATGGTTCTATATTGATAACCCGACTAACTCACCAAAAAATGGTATTCGAATTGCGGTTCTGCCGGTCGAGTCTCTTACTCTAGAACCGGTTGATGACTGGATCCGCTTCGGTATCATGTCAATGGCTACGGAACAGCTTGGCCGCTATTCTGCAATTCAATCTATTCCAGTAAATAAAATCATCTCGCTTATTGGTTCAAAAGTTTTGCAAGACAATTCGCTTCAGAATTTGAGCAAAGATAACTTGTTACGAGGTTTATTTTCTGATTATTGTCGACAGTTAGGATGTACCCACTTGGTTGTGATTAACTTTTCGCTGCAAGACAACCAGACTGCATTGTCCTATCAATTCATCACGCATGATGAAGTCTCTATACTTAAAGAGTTTGTCGAAAATGATGTAATGGAAGCTGCTGACTTAATGTTGGACCACTTAGCATCGGACCTCATACCTCAAAAGCGTCAGCGGCTTTCAATCCTGACGAGTTACTCCACAAACAATAAGGCTAATAGAGATTATGCGACCGGTGTGCATGAGCTTTACGATGGCAACTATTCTGCTGCAGAAGAGTATCTAGAACTGGCGTTAAATAAGGAACCCGAATTTTTCTGGGCAAAGGCATATTTGGCGGAAGCAAAATATCGGCAGGGTAATTTTAAAGATGCCTCAAAGATCATCCAAACGCTTGAAAACATAGTCAGCCAAGACAATGCGTTTGAATCTAAAAGAACTTACTTTATTGGTAACCTTAAATCGAATGTTTTGTATAGCCAAGGAAAGTTGCAGGAGTCGTTAGATCTGTCCTTGAACTTAATGGAGCTCAGTGTTGTGCAGGATCAGCCGCTACTCATCGCAGACTCATACCTAAATATCGGCTCAAGTTACCAAGCCTTAGGTAGACTTCATGACGCTTATCGCTTTCTACAGAAAGCAGAAATGTATTATGAAATTGCACATTTCCCTTCAGGTAAAGGCAAAGCATTGTTCAACTTGGGTAATGTTTATTTAACCGACTCGAAATATAACGACGCTATCGCTATCTATCAACAAGCACGAGATGTGTTTGTTGAATATGGGATGTCTGGTTACGCTTTAATGGCCAAGCATCAAATTGCGACAACAAGTGTAAAGCTAGGTAAATTCCAACAAGCAGAATTGGAACTACGAGTATTGGTTGATGAATATGCTGATATCGGAGATAAGGAAGGTGAACTTATGGCTTTACTTGATCTCGCTATCGTGAGTTCAGAAAAGAGAGATTTTCCCGAGGCGAAAGCA
Source organism: Kangiellaceae bacterium (assembly GCA_026196875.1). Classification (GTDB taxonomy): domain Bacteria; phylum Pseudomonadota; class Gammaproteobacteria; order Enterobacterales; family Kangiellaceae; genus Aliikangiella. The sequence continues at coordinate 16,482 of JAPHTP010000153.1, read as the reverse complement.
AGGATTGAGCATCTACTAGACTTACTTAAAGGATCACAGTATGACTATCTATTGAATCATTCATTAATCATGGCTATCCGGATTAATTTGATGTTGCAAGATGTGCTATCAGCAAAAAAACTCTACGCTCAAATTGAAGGTGAGTGGAATGATGTTAGGCCCGCCTTTGCTTTGATCCCGGCTCATATAAAGCATGACTTAGGTGATTTGGATGGTGCTGTAGAGACAGCCAGAAAAATTCAGAAAAAATTAGGAGCTGCCTGGAATCATAAGCATCAAGAAATACTAGAACAAATGTTACTCTCAAAGCAAAGGGGGATAATTTTACAACTGAAATATTAATGATGTAGGTTTATTTCCCTTTGGCGCCTGAATTTTAGAACTTTCAGACTTCCTCAGATTAATTCAAAGTTAATTCAAGCATCTATACTTGTCGACAAATAAAATCTAAGAGTGAAAGTAGGCAAATTTTGACTCTTAGAGGGATTAGTTGATGAACCCAAAAGGCAATTTAGGAACTTCCTATCGTCGTTTCAGACAAGTTTTGTTAGTGCTCATTCTACTCGGCGTTGGGAGTGAGGTAGAAGCTAATAGAAACAAGGAGTTATTTTTTACATGTGAGAGAGGATTTAAGTTTGAGTCCAATCAATCAGCAGCGAGATGCATTAAGCGATCAAAGCAGGTATTCAGGCACCCATTGCAATGCAAACCGATAATTATTGATGGAAAGAAAGTGAAAAGAACATTGATTATAGATTCAAACGGTACCTTCGACTTATGTATACAATCAAATAAAACCGCGGCGAAATCTAACCACTCCAAATCCAATAAGCATGATAGTCTCCCGAAGTGTCCTACCGGATTCGGAATATTCCATAGGCCAGGAAAAGATGCATGCTTGCAGTCAAAAAAGGAAGAGATCAAACCTCCGACAAGGCAAATAGTACGTTAGCAATTCAAGTGCTTGTTTTTCGATAGGCTATTGAACCTATTGCTCTTTTAAATGAAAATGCCTGAGCATTCGCTCTAAATTAGGCAGGCACAAAACAACTTTCAAATTAAGGGAGAGTCGGATTCTCCGGCTGAGGAATAGACAATACGAACCTCGCACCACCTAATTTAGATCGACTAACTTCAATGCGCCCGCTATGTAATTGGGCAATTCTTCGGACTATTGCAAGACCCAAACCAAACCCTTTTTTGTTATTCGATTTTTCTAATCTCACGAATGAATCGAATACTTGTTGATAGTCATCAGGGCTGATTCCAGGCCCATCATCCTCTACGATTAACCTTGCGTGGTTTTGGCTGATAGAAATCGAAACCAGTACTTTAGACTTTGCATATTTAAGACCGTTGATGATGAGGTTTTGAGCAGCGCGCTCGATCAAATAGCTATCACAATAAATATTTAAAGAAGATGCTCGGGATTTCAGAGTGAGTAATACTTCATTTGTATGTGGAGTTAATTTGTCCACCATATGTTCCAGGAGCTGAATTATATCACCTTTTTCTATATTGGCCTTCACGCTTTCCTTCTCCAGTGATGCGTAGTTTAACAGCTCTTCAATTAAGGAGTGAATTTCGTTAATGTCATCGGTGATACTTGAAAGTTGTTTCTTGATTGTTTGACTGTCTTCAGTATTTTGTGCGAGTTCTAAAGAAAATTTTATTCTGGCCAGAGGGGTTCTTAATTCATGCGAAATCGCGTGAGACATTTCTTTTTGATCATTTAATAACTGGCTTATTCGAGTAAGTAATTGATTGTAGGCTTCTGCTAAATGATAAACTGGCGATGTTTGGGAAATATCGACCTTGGCATCCCAGTTATGTTTAGCAAAGCTGGAGGACGCTTTTTCCAAGTCTAATAGATCTTTTGCCAGGGGCCGAGTCGTTAAATAAATAATCGCGGCAATAATCAGGTAGAATCCTGTAAGCCAAAAGAAGTCGTAGGTATTCCTAGCATGGTATTTAGGTACCTCTAACGCCAAAACTTTATTTGATGATGGAATGAGTTTATAAAAAAACAATGAATTTTCTTCGTCGACGACTAATTGATTTGCATGGGGTACACCCTTTTCTGCGCCGAAAATTGTGACTTGCGATTGTGGTAGTAAACTAAAGCTTAGCTGTTTTTGAGAGTTGAGTTTTTCTAAATATTCAACTTGTTCATCGGGAGAAAGTAATTCGAGTTGATTAGACGTTAGATAGACAATTATTTCAACTTGGCTCAAATCATCTTCTTGAGTGTTTGAATGACTCCACAGTAAATTTATAAACCAACCAACAGCAATTAATGATATGACAATGATTGCATAAAATCGGAAAAAGAGCTGTTGTGTTAAAGTCACTACCGGTTACCAGGCATCAGGTACAAAGAGATATCCTTTTCCCCAAATAGTCTTAATGCGAAATGGATCTTCTGGGTTATCTCCAAATATTTTTCTTAGTTGAGAAATACGTACGTCTATCGAGCGATCAATGCCGTCATATGGACGGTTATAAAGTCGTGTAAAGAGTTGGTCTCTACTGAGAATGTTCCCGGCGTTTTCTGCTAAGAAGCAGAGTAATTCAAATTCATGACTGGAAATCGAAATGACTGAGTTATCGAAAATAACTTTACGTGATTGTCTATCTATTTCCAATTGGCCAAATTCAAGCCTGTTTGAGGTTTCTTTGGGGACGCCGGCGACTCTTCTTAAAAGAGCATTAATTCTTGCTAATAAAACTCGCGGTTCTACAGGCTTGACTACATAGTCATCTGCTCCAAACTCTAACCCTAAGACTTGATCGATGTCCTCGTTACGAGCGGTTAACATCAAAATCGGGCCACTAAACTCCGGACGTATTTCTTTACAGATTGTTAGCCCATCTTTTCCTGGCAACATGACATCTAGAATGATGAGGTCGGGTTGATATTTATTGACTCTATTTTGGGCATTATTGCCATTAGCCTCAATTTCGCAGTCAAACTCTGCATCTTGAAGATATTGTTGGGTAAGCACTGCTAGCTTTTGGTCATCTTCAATAAGAAGAATTTTGGTATTTTGAAGTGGCATAAGTATTTACCTAATAAAACTGCCAGGGATTTCGTCTTTTCTTTCGGTATTTGGTTACATATTTTTGCAGTCTAACGGTTTGCTTGTAAACGGTAGTATTATTTTTTTGACTGACCAAATATATTTCCAAGTTTTCGGAAAATCGAAAATGATGTTTTAACTTGCCCTGATCGAGTTGTCGCCAACATTTTAATGTTTCAGGACTTTGGTTGGTTGTTAAACAAAAGTCTCCAGTGGTAATTGTTCGCCAGCGAATATCTAGTAATAGTTCGCACTGATCTTGATTTTTCTCTAGCAAACATAAATTGGGGGACAAATAGAGTCCAACCGCGGGCTTTGTAGCAGCGGGTTCAGATGCGAATACACCCTGTACCATCACCCCATTTAGCACCGCGGCAATTATTATAGTTATCGTTAAAAAATGATTAAACTGTTTAATCATTTCGTCCCTTATTAAAAATCAAAAGTTAAACTGCTTCCCAAAAAACAAACTAATTACTATGTCGTCGTCGACAACCGGGCTATCAATTATAGAGTTGCCTAACTTTTGTAATTCGAACGAGAATCGCCAGCGGTTATTTTTATCGTTCGAGTCACCGGTTAAGGCTTGCAACCAAGTTATTCGAATAAACGGATTAAAACTGCTACCAGCTTGGTAAAATATTTCGGCTTCGGTCGTGTTTTCTTGGTTTATGCCGTAATAATAGTCGGTCAAGTCGCTATCTTTCCAAGTGAAGCCTAATGTTGCGCTCCACTCGTCTGCAAGGCGGTTGGCCCATGCGAAACGTGCTTCCATTCCATTGTGAACATCGCTGACGTCAGTGAGAACACTGAATTGAAATTGAGAGTTTTGGCTTTGGTGACTATATTCTATACCTGCTAGCCAACTAATCTTTTTGTCTTTTAAAGTTGCTGCGCTGACTCTTACTAAATCAGTATTTACCGTGGAGTCAACAGGTATACCGTCACTAATTGAAGTGAACTCATATATAACATTATTTAGTGCCCATCTTTCAAAAAATACTCGGTCATAACTCGGAGTTGAAATTAGATTAATAGTTGAGTTTTTACCTTCATTGAGAGTGTACCCAATATCTAAATTATTGATAAAAAATCTCTTGCCATAATAAGAAAATGAGGGCAGTAAGACAAAAGGAATGTTTGAACCATCAACCACGGGGTTAGAGCGACCACCTAACCCTAAGGCAATTCCAAAATTCCACTCGCCGACTTCCGTGCAGTTGTCATCGGTTGAATCGCAAACATCTTCGGGATTATTTGCTTGCATAGCGTTGCAGCTCTGTAATCCAAAGAAGAATAAAATGAAAATAGCTAAAGTATGATTTGTTATACGAGACAATTTTATAGTTCCGCAATGTCCTGCTTTATACATTGACTAAGCCTATTGTTAGTCAAATAGGCCTTAATTTCCTTAATCTTTGCGTGAGTAATTGTTAAAAACTGTAATTTATTAGATTTCGAGGTTCGCTCGGCCAGTTTTACAGAATTTCACAAAATTAATCAAATCTTATCTACCTACTGCAACAATTTAAGCATAAATTGGAATGCAGCTCGTCACTAATTTGATTGATACTGTGAGGTAAATCGCAATGTATGCAGAAGGTACGCCCCGACATAGAAGTCGAATACAATCAACACCAGTAGGAATGTTTAGATTTTTGAAACAGCATAATTCTATCTTAATCTTGTCACTAACTTTTATCGCTATTTTCCTAACCGCATGTGGGTCGGATAATGAAATTAATACCGACTACAGTATGTTGACTTTAGCTGAAGTCAAACAAACTCCTTTAGCTCCGATAGGCGGTTCTGCTTTTAGTTTGTACCTTAAAAATGGAATACGTTTGAGATTGGATGGGACCGCTGTTTACGATGACTTAGTCGAGGCTAATGTTGCTGCCGCGTCAGCCTCATCTGGACATTTTTCAACAACCAATCTTCATGAGTCAGGAGTCGATGAATCTGACAGGTTAAAATATGATGGTGAGTATATGTATTTGATCAAAGATCACTACTATCCTGTTGCCGAAGGCAAAGGGGAGCTTGCTGTTTCTATCCTTGAAACTGACTCCGAAAATGCTTCGGCAGAGCCAGTAGGAAGTATCAATAGAAGCTCGTCTGAACTCGTGAACATCGGTTTGTATTTAGAACAAAATACTCGTGGAGAGTACCTGGTCAGTTTATCGAGTACTCGCTTTTATTATTGGTTCGATTTCCTGATAGACATTGGTTTTAATTGGCATAGCGGTAAGAGTTTAATCGAATTACATAACATCCAAGATAAAGCAAATCCTCAACTAGACTGGCAAATTGAAATTGAAGGTAACTTGGAAGGTAGCAGGAAGATTAATAATAAACTTTATCTTATCACTCGCTTTGTCCCATCGATTGAAGGGCTGAACTTTAACCCACAAACTGAACAGGAAAAGCAAGCAAATGAGCTTTTGATCAGAAATACCTCGGTGAATAATCTATTGCCGAGTTATCGGATTAATCAAGGAGAGTTGCAAAGTCTCGTAGCCGCTGATGATTGTTTGGTCGCAGGAGAGCCCGAAAGTACGGAAGGTTATGCCGACATCATTACTCTTTCCAGTTTTGATTTAGAAACACAAGAACTGGAGTCTTCGGTTTGCCTGAACGCTAATGTTCACGGTATCTATAGTTCGGTGAATAATCTATATATAGGTGCCAGCGCCAATGTTGATTGGTGGGGTGGTAGCGGCGGAACTAGTATTCATAAATTTGCGCTATTAGAAAATGGTGTCACTTACCGAGCTAGCGGATTTGTCCAAGGGGGATTAGGTTGGAACGATCCTGCGCTACGGATGAGTGAATTAAATGATGATTTAAGGATTGTGACTAGCGAACAGTTAACCAATGGAACTGATATTGAAAATCGGCTGTTTGTGTTAAGGGATGACAATTCCGGTCAACTTAATGTGATTGGCCAATTGCCCAACCAAGGACGACCTTCAGCAATCGGAAAGCCTGGCGAAGATATTTTTGCGGTCCGTTTTGTAGAAAATGATGCTTATATTATTACCTTTGAAAGAGTCGATCCTCTATATCACATCTCACTTGAGGAGCCAATGGATCCTTACATTGTCTCTGAGCTCGAAATGCCAGGGTTTGCACGTTATCTCCATCCTATCAGCGAGAATTGGCTATTAGGTATAGGACGGCATATTGAAAATGGGAACCAAACTGGCGTCAAGGTAGAATTGTATGACTTGCGCGATGCTGAAGCGCCGCAAGTAGTAGACACCCAAATAATCGGTGGTAGAGGATCCTGGAGCGAGGCAGAGGGGGACTTGCGCGCGTTTTCAATATTGGCAGTTGACGACGATACGTTGCAGTTAACAGTTCCTGTTAGTCGCAGCGAAACAAATACTGAAACGGGTTACCAAGAGTGGCGAGACAATGGTTTGTATCTTTTTGAAATAAGTGGACTGCAAACGGAAGATTTAAGGTTAATCCAACAAGGAGCTTTGATCAGTGAGACTTCTGATGATTCTAGTTACCCGCTTCATTGGGGGCAGGGTAGAGGTGTTCTCCATGATCAAGCTATTTACTTTTATCAAGGAAATCAATTATGGGGAGCTCTTCAAGGTGATTTATCCATTCGAAATGGGCCGTACTACTAGGCTTAAGTTCCGCTGGCTAATTCGATGTTGACTGCTGAGATAAGACGTTAAAAACTGTAAAAAGGTGACAGGGTGCAAAAAAATACTAGATTTTGAGATGGATCACGAAATTTTTCGTATTTTTGTCAACTTTTTTACGGTGTCTGCGTTAAATATGAAATATAATGCCAAGTTAATAAAAATAGCCGTTACTAAAGCGGAATCGTGAATTAAGTTGTGTGACAATCTCAGGCGCAGGAGCGCCTAGCATATTTAGGGATCATTAAAATGAAGTTCTATCAATTAGTGTTTTTGCTTTCTACCGCGGTATTAGGTGGTTGTGCAGGTACTTCACATGTGACATCTGACAACATGTCTTTAAAAAGCGATGAAACTGCGGTTTTAACTGATTATGATGTTAAGAACGGTTTTATCACAATTCAAGCTGTAGGATATGGCTGTACTTTCTTTGACAGTTTTAAGGTTAAAGTTTCGGACCGTGAAAACAATGAGTTAAAGGTAGTGCGCACTCGTCCTGATGAATGTGGAATGAAGCCTCGTAATATCTCATTGCAATATTCATTTAAGCACTTAGGTCTAGACTTGAATAAGTCTATCCAAGTTAAAAACCCGGTGTTGGAAACTACCGAAAGACTTTCGACTAGCAATTAGTTTGAGTCAAATCTAGTTAATTGCTCGCATACTTATTCACCGGCTATTTGTCTATGGTCGGTGATTATTCCCACCCAAAGCTAATTTTCCCCTGAATTAAGCTAAATTACCTCTATTGCAGACTGTTTCCAGCGCAGATTTAGGATATAATTGCGCGTTTATTTTACCGCTATCGGAAAGAGCATTTTGGCAAAGGCATTCCAAGCCGTAAAAGGGATGAACGATTGTTTACCTTCAGATTCTCCCTTATGGCAATATTTAGAACAAACATTAAGGCAGGTTGTAGCAAGTTACGGATATTCCGAAATCCGGATGCCTGTATTGGAAAGTACACAGCTATTTTGTCGCTCAATTGGTGAAGTTACAGATATTGTAGAGAAGGAGATGTATACCTTCGTTGATAGAGGTGAGGATAGTCTGACCTTGAGACCGGAAGGTACAGCTTCTTGTGTAAGAGCCGGAATAGAACACGGTCTGTTATATAACCAGCAGCAAAGACTTTGGTATATGGGACCTATGTTCAGGCGTGAGAGGCCACAGAAAGGCAGATATCGTCAATTTTATCAGTTTGGCGCAGAAACCTTTGGCTTGCAAGGTCCTGATATTGATGCAGAATTGATAGCTTTGTCAGCAAGACTCTGGCAGGAACTAGGATTTGCTGACCAAGTGGAGTTGCAGTTAAATTCGCTAGGTAGTAATCAAGCCCGCGAAAGCTACAAGCAGATTTTGGTAGACTATTTTCAGCAAAATATTGATCAGTTAGATGAAGATAGCCAAAGACGATTAGGGTCGAACCCGCTGAGGATACTGGACAGTAAAAATCCTGCAATGGTCGAGTTAATTGCTGGTGCGCCCAAATTGCAACAGCATCTTGATCAAGAGTCAAAAGACCACTTTGAACAACTTTGCGCCAAACTTGATAGCCTGGGGATCAGTTATGTTGTTAATCCGACTCTGGTTAGAGGCCTGGATTATTACAATCGGACTGTCTTCGAATGGGTGACTAGCAGCCTGGGTGCTCAAGGGACTATTTGTGCCGGCGGACGCTATGATGGTTTAGTTGAACAGTTAGGTGGTCAATCTACGCCTGCGTGTGGATTTGCCATGGGCCTGGAGCGTATCGTTTTAATGCTCGAGCAGGTAGATAATATCCAAACAAAACTTTCTCCCCAAGTTGATGTCTATGTTTGCATGCTCGGTGAACTGGCGGAAAAAGAAGGGTTCATATTTAGTGAAGATCTCCGCTCAAAGCTGCCTGAAGTTCGCATTCAGAATCATTGTGGCGGTGGTAATTTTAAGAAGCAATTGAAGCGTGCAGACAAATCAGGGGCTCAAATAGCTCTGATCTTGGGAGAGAATGAGATAAAAGAATCTAAAGTAGCGTTAAAGTTTTTACGCGAGAATAAAGAACAGCTTTTACTCAGTCATGAAGATTTAATCGCAACGCTTAATAAAGTGTTGTCGAAATACGGCTGACTATAGACAAGTCAGTCTGGTTAGGGTTTGTTTTTAATACAGAATATGTAATTTTTGAACTAGGAGTTTGTAAGTGAGTTACGAAACAGAAGAACAACAATTAGATGCCTTAAAAGATTGGTGGAAGGAAAACGGCACACCGTTGATTATTGGCGCGGTATTAGGGTTGGCTGGTTTTGCCGGTTGGAAGTATTGGAACCAGCAGCAAATTGCTTACCAAGAGGGTGCCTCTGATCTGTACATTAAAGTAGCCGAGATTTTGAAAACAGAAAAGAAAGAAGGACTTGCGGAAAGCGCTCAAGCAGTAAAAAGTGAGTTTCCAAAATCGAGCTACGCAATTTTGTCAGCATTTCAACTAGCTAAATTAGCAGTTGATGCCAATGAGTTAGACAAGGCAGCAGCAGAGCTAAGCTGGGTTATCGATAACCATCCTTCGAATGAGTTAACTGCTATCGCTAAAATCCGATTAGCGCGAGTGTTTATTGAACAAGAAAAGGCGAGCGAAGCTATCGCTTTAGTTACGCTTGAAGAAACTTCCGGCTATTACGCTTTAGCAAGCTTGGTTAAAGGTGATGCATTGATGGCTTTGGAAAGAAAAAGTGAAGCTTTGGACGCTTACAAGGCAGCGAGCACAGATATGTCGATAGTGTCACGTAACCCAAGTCTGCAGATTAAAATAGATCAATTGTCCGACGCAACCGAAGAGGATGCTAAATAATGCGTTTGCATTTAATTTCGCTATTAGCTGCCAGTCTGCTTGTTGCAGGTTGTAGTGATGATGTCGACATCTATGAGCCTGATCCATTAGTTGATGTTGAAAATCAATTCGAAACAGAGACGCTCTGGAGTCAATCAATTGGTGAAGGTATAACTGACGTTACAGTTAAGCTTGGACCTGTTTATGCTTATGAGAAAATTTTTGTAGCAGATAATTTTGGTTCAATTGCAGCGATTGATCACAATGATGGCAAGATTGTTTGGCAGACAAAATTAGAAACAAAGATTGGCGGTGGCCCTGCGGTAGCTAACGAGCAAGTGGTTGTTGGAACACAGCAAGGCGAAGTTGTTGTACTAGACGCCAACAATGGTGAAATAAAATGGCGAAAGCCGGTTTCAAGTGAAGTGATTTCTAGTCCTGCAATCGGTGATGGTTACGTAGTTGTAACTAGTGTTGATGGCAAGATCACTGGATTTGACGCCGAAACAGGTGAGCAAAAGTGGTTTTATGACCAGTTGATCCCATCTCTTACTTTACGTGGAAATTCTTCTCCGGTTATTACCGGCGGCGGAGCTATTGCGGGGTTTGCAAATGGCAAACTAGCTGTTTTCATATTGGAAGGCGGTCATGTGGCGTGGGAAAAGACAATCACCGCGCCTTCAGGTCGAACAGAAATTCAAAAACTTGTTGATGTGGATATTCGCCCACAGGTTGCAGGAACAAATATTTATGTGGCTTCGTATAATGGCAACTTGGCAAGTTTGGACGCTCGCAGTGGTGAAGTTGTTTGGCAGCGAGAATTGTCCACTCATCAGGAAATCTCAATTTCTGAATTATTATTGTTAGTGACCCATGAAAACAGCCATGTTTCAGCGGTTAATCGGTCCAACGGAATTATTTTGTGGACTCAGAAAACCCTGAATCGACGCAGATTAACTTCGCCAGCTTCGTTAGAAGACAAAGTTTTGGTTGCAGATTTTGAGGGCTACATCCATTGGTTATCGCGTAAAGACGGTACTATTCTTAGTAGAGATCATTTGGACTCTGATGGTATCAGCGCATCCCCCTTAGTTATCGGTGACAAGATTATTTTGTTAGGAAATAGCGGGACACTTTACGCTGTTAAACAAGAAACTGAATCCTAGTTAGAATGAGTTAAAGTCGGAACCAGACCTAGAGTTCGGGCAAAACAGATTAGATTGAGCCGGTAGTAACCGGGAAAACATAGAGAAGTAAGGTTAAGTATGTTACCAGTTATCGCCCTGGTCGGGCGCCCTAATGTAGGTAAATCTACTCTGTTTAATCGTTTCACACGAACTCGAGACGCTTTGGTTGCTGATCTTCCTGGTCTTACCCGTGACCGTCAATACGGTCACGCCAAATTGCAAAATAGCCCTTTCATTATTATCGACACCGGTGGAATTACCGGTGGAGAAGTCGGCGTTGATGGGTTAATGGCAGAGCAGTCAATGCAAGCTGTCAGAGAGGCTGATATTGTTCTTTTTATTGTTAATGCTCGAGATGGCCTAACACCGACAGATGAATCAATAGCGCAACAACTTCGTACTGAAAATAAACCTGTTAATTTAGTCGTTAATAAAATTGATGGGCTTGATCAAAACACCGTCTTAAGTGATTTTTATGCATTAGGTTTCGAGTCTGTGTCGGCCATAGCCGCTGCACATGGACGTGGAGTCGGTAGACTAATCGACGACGTCATTTTACCTGCTGCTCAGATTGAGCCGGTGAATGATGAGGCAGAGGAGAACCTTGAGCATACAGATGTACTCGAAGCCGAGGAATCTGACCAAGGACCTAAACTTGCGATTATTGGCCGACCGAATGTTGGAAAGTCGACATTGGTTAATCGCATGCTCGGTGAAGATCGGGTGGTTGTATACGATATGCCGGGGACGACGAGGGATTCTATTTATATTGATATGGAGCGTCGCGATAAAAAGTACACGCTGATCGATACTGCCGGGGTTAGAAAAAGAGGGAAAGTCCACGAAGCTGTAGAAAAGTTCTCTGTACTAAAGACGCTGCAAGCGATAAATGATGCTAACGTAGTCATCATGATATTTGATGCGAGAGAAGGCATAACTGAACAGGATTTAAACTTGTTAGGATTTGCAATCGACGCTGGTCGCTCTTTAGTTCTTGGCGTTAACAAGTGGGACAATTTACCTGAAGATAAACGCATCGATGTCAAAGAAGCGATAGGTCGACGGCTACACTTTGCAGATTTTGCGCGGATTAAATTTATATCAGCGTTGCACGGCACTAATGTTGGTCATTTATGGGAAGCTGTTGATGAGGCTTATGCTGGAGCACGCGTGAAAATGACGGCTTCCAAGTTGACCAGAATTCTTGAGATTGCGGTAGCAAAACATCAACCTCCTGCGGGCGGGCGTTTTAAAATCAAGTTACGTTATGCGCATCCTGGTGGCCATAACCCTCCAAGAATTGTTATTCATGGAAATCAAACAAAGTCGTTACCTAACTCATACGTGCGCTATTTAGAAAAAAGTTTTCGCGAAGCGTTAAAAGTTGTTGGCACCCCGATTAAATTCGAACTTAAAGAAAGTAAAAATCCTTTCGAAAGTCGCAAAAAGAAAGTGACCGAAGAGTTAAAAGAACAAGCGCGTAGAAATAAAAAGCGCTACAAAAAGTTTGGAAAAAAATAGTATCTCTACCGAGAACTATATAATTCATAACTGCGTTAGTTTATTTGACTTTAGCCACAATGCTAGGCAAAGTTGGACGTTCTTTTATGTTTACTTTTGAGAATAACAATGAAAAGGGCTTCGCTATTTAAATCAATAATACCTGCGTCTTTGTCTGTGCTTGTTTTGACTAGTTGCCAACAACAAGAGGACACTTCTGCTCCAGAACAATCACCCCAACCATCGGCAGAACAGGCCGTACAAAAAAAGTCCCATCCTGCGAAAGATAGTTCTGCAATCAATGCGAATGAAATTGCGAAAAAATACATAATTGCCGATACGCATATAGATGTTCCATATCGCCTTGAAGAAGAATATGAAGATATTTCTCACCCTACTGAACATGGTGATTTTGACTATGAAAGGGCGCGTAGTGGTGGTCTCGATGCCGCATTTATGTCGATATATATTCCAGCATCTCTTCAGGAAAAAGGCGGCAGTAAACAAATGGCCGATAAACTGATTGATATGGTGGAGGAAATCGTTAGCAAAGCACCTAAAAAATATGCGCTCGCCTATTCGACCAAGCAAGTTGAAGACAATTTTGCAAAAGGAATTATTTCGCTGCCTATGGGGATGGAAAATGGTAGCCCAATAGAAGGTAAGTTCGAGAACTTAAAACATTTCTATGAGCGTGGGATCAGGTATATTACTTTAACTCATTCGAAAGCTAATCACATTTCGGATTCTTCTTACGATGAAAATAGACCTGCCAAGGGATTAACGGATTTCGGAAAGAAGTTAGTGGTAGAGATGAATAAAATGGGGATCATGATAGATGTATCTCACATCTCTGATGAAGCCTTTTTTCAAGTGATGGAATTCAGTCAAGTTCCTGTAATCGCCTCTCACTCCTCTGCGCGCAAATTCACACCCGGTTTCGAAAGAAATATGAGTGACGAAATGATTAAATTGTTAGCATCAAAAGGTGGTGTTATTCAAATAAACTTTGGTTCAACCTTTATTTCGCAAGTGTCTATAGATCATTGGAATATCTTTAAAAAGGCCCGCACGGCTTTTATGGATCAGCACGGCGTTAAGCAAAGCAGTGAAGAAGTGAAGGCATTTACTGAAGAGTATCTGGCGAAAAAGCCATTTCCATACGCGAATTTAGATGATGTGCTCGATCATTTTGACCATGTTGTAAAGTTGGTAGGTATTGATTATGTGGGCATTGGTTCCGATTACGACGGGGTTGGGGACAGCTTGCCTACAGGACTAAAAGATGTTTCTACCTACCCTAATCTTATTCAGGGTTTTATCGATCGAGGATATAGTGAGCAAGACATTGCTAAAATTCTCTCGGGTAACTTGATGCGTGTTTGGAAGCAGGTTGAGAACTATGCGGAGAAAACAAAAACAGCTCAATAGTATCCTGGTTTTAAGGGACTTTTGGTAAACAACTTAAAGCCGCTAGTAGCGGCTTTTTTTCTATTAGAATTTCGAAATGATATGAATAAAGGAATAATCTGTTAGTAACTAAGCAAAGAATAAGGTGGCTAACCCCAAAAATGCAAAAAAGCCAACCATATCAGTTACGGTCGTAAGAACAACACCGCCCGACAGCGCCGGGTCAATATTTAACTTGGTCATGGTCATGGGTAACACCGCACCTATAAGAGCCCCCACTATCAGATTTATTGTCATTGCACCGGCTATGGTTAGACCTAAGTAAGGTGCATGTTCGGCATAACCTGTAAAACCGAACCATAAATAGACACTTAATCCAACCACTATCGCCCATAGCAAACCATTTAAAATACTGACGCCCAGCTCTTTCATCATGAGCCAGCGAAAGTTGTTGTTGCTGATATGGCCGACGCTCAGTCCGCGAATAACCAGTGTTAAAGTCTGGGTGCCTGCTATTCCTCCCATGCTCGGCACGATGGGTTGAAGAATGGCCAGTGCAGTGACTATTTTAATGGTCTCTTCAAATATACCAATTACGGACGCGGCGACCATTACGGTAATTAAATTTATTCCAAGCCAAACTGCGCGACGTTTTGCGCTGGTAAATACAGGTGCAAAGGTATCATCGTTTTCATCTAAACCAGCCATACTCATCAAAGAGTGATCGGCGTCTTCTATGATTACATCGACGACATCGTCGATTGTGATCCGGCCCAGTAGTTTACCGTGTTGATCCACTACTGGTGCAGAGATTAAGTCTCGTCGTTCGAAAAGCCTGGCAACGTCATCGTCAGGTTGCTCTACCGGAATGGGGTGTATACCAGATTCAAGCACATCTTCTACTACTTGATCCGGTTTGCTCTTAATTAATTATGAAAGGTTTACTGAGCCGATGAATTTATCTTCAGAGTCCACGACATAAATTGAGTCGGTATTATTGGGTAATTCCCCCTTCATTCTGAGATAACGTAGCACTACTTCGATAGTAACTGAAGGTCTTACTGTTACTACGTCGGTATTCATTAATCCGCCGGCGCTATCTTCAGGATAACTTAAAGCGTGCTCAATACGATGTCTGTCTTGTACTCGCATGGAGGCGAGTACTTCTTTTACGATTTTATCCGGTAAATCGCCGAGGATATCTGCTTGGTTATCAATATCAAGATCACGAGTAGCAGCGGCTAATTCGGCCGGTTCCATGTTACTCGCGTATTCGTTCCTGATTTCATCATCCAGAAACTGTAATACCTGGCCCTCACGTTCAGTGTTAATTAAGCGCCACAGAATGTCCCTTTCCTTCGGAGGAGTGGATTCTAAAAAATGGGCAACATCGGCTGCAGGCAATTCATTAAGCATCATCCTGACTTGCACGAACATGCCGCTTTGCAAGGCTTCATTAAGCCTTCGCAAATTGTCGCTACTGTATTCATTTTCAAAATTTTCCAGTATTGGCATTGTTCTTCAGAGTCGTTGCGCGAGTATTGAGGTCTCGCAGGGTGGATGTTTTAGGCCAAATAATCACAAATATGAACGCTATGGCCCAACTTGACTATACTAGGTCCTACACAGGCGAAATTATCACAAGTTATTGAAATTCTGTCCAATTTTTTATTTTTTAATATCCAGTAGCGGATATTTATTGAGCTATTTGAAATCCACTGAGTTTTAATTTTTTGATTATTTTTAACTTTCAGTAAGTATAGACATCGATATTCAGTTAGTACCAAACGATAATTTTTATAACGCTGAGACCAAAAATGGTTGGACGAGTGTTAACCAATAATCGTTGTAAAAAAAGTCTATATTAACGGCTAATTCAAGTAAGAATTCTGGGCTAAACCCCCGCCACATATGGCGTTTTTAACTATCATATGTAAAAATGGGTTCTAATAAAAAGCGAAACCAAAGCGAGATTTAGGATGCCATCATTTGACATCGTTTCTGAGATCGAAACACACGAATTAACTAATGCTGTCGATCAAGCAAGCCGTGAAATTTCAACTCGATTTGATCTTAAGGATACCCCAGCTAAACTGGAACTAAGTGATAAAGTGGTTAAAGTGACCGCTGAAGGCGATTTTCAGGCTCGTCAAGTTGTCGATATATTGCGAAACAAGCTTATTAAGAGAGACATAGACGCCAATTGCATGGACGTAGGAGACTCCGATATATCGGGTAAAATTTGTCGCCAAGATATCAATATTCGAGAAGGAATCGAACAGCCTTTAGCAAAGAAAATTGTTAAGCTTATTAAAGACTCTAAAATGAAGGTCCAGGCAAGTATTCAAGGAGATAAGGTTAGAGTCACCGGTAAGAAAAGGGATGATTTACAGTCCGCAATGGCGTTAATTAAGGGCGAGTCATTAGAATGGCCATTGCAGTTTAATAATTTTAGAGATTAGTAGTTTCTGTGAAAGTAGAGCGTATAAGAGGTTAGTTGATAGATGAAAATTTGGTTGATGCTAATTGTTGCCCTAAGCACCTTAATGAGTGTGGCAAGTTATGCACAACAAGGAAGAGTGTGTTTAGAAAATATTTGTATTGGGGATGATGTCGACCAACTTGAGGTAACGTGGAAGAGCGCTCCAATTGACTATAAGACCAAGCGTGCAATTGATTCCCAACTAGCCGAGTTCTCAATTGATGAACTCTATTATGAATACAACGAAACCTTAGTTACCGATAAAAAAACGCTCAATGATCTGGCTCCTCATATAATCTCTATGCAAAAGTTTGATCAATCGGTATTGGATAAACTTGCTAAAGTTCGTGCTATT
>JAPHTP010000185.1 GCA_026196875.1 Kangiellaceae bacterium | reverse complement strand
TTGGCGGCGGCTCTTGCAGCCTCTAGATCAGACTCAGTAACTTCTACCTTTGTCTGATAACGCCTCACTTCAATCACGTTACCATTGGCATCGTAAATATTTTCAGTAACGTAACCTTCTGCATCAATGGTGTAACGGACTTGATTTAATTTGTTGTAAATATATTTCGTTGAATTCGCATCTTGTGAAGCTAACTTATTAGAAATATTTTCCGGATCACCATAGCTCAGTTGAACATCCGCAATTCTTCCCTTACCACGAATATAAATACCGTCAATGGCTTTGATTTTTGCACCAGGAACAATCGCTTCAAAGTCTGCTTGAAGATTGCGTGACATATCGTGCCACTGACCGTCTTTTAATTCCGGAACAGGATAAGTAATGTAATTATCCGTATGCAGAACAGGGTCGCCGGTCATGTCGCTACGATAAATCATATATCGATAGCTTCCATCTTCTAGCTGCACACGTACTTGAAAATGAAAATCCTCCGAATACTTCATCTTCCAATCGAGTTGGAATTTATCTGTAGCCATTGGACTCATTTGTTGGCCTTGCTCATTTAAGGCTCGTAACAAATAGCCACTAGTTAATTTCGTTCCACTGAGTTGAATAACAGATTGATTTAATTCGTTGTCGATAACATTGGTTACCGTTCCTGTGCCAGAATAAATACTCCAACCATTTTGCGCATCACCGCTATAGTGGAAAGTCGGAATAATTTCACTCGCTGGCTTTTGATAACGCTTAGCCTCAACTACATTGCCATTTGAGTCATAAACATTTTCCGTGACATACCCTTCCGCATCGATTATGAATCGCGGCTGACCCATGTTGTCATATACATACTGGGTGCTGTTGCCATTCGGATCTGTGACTTTCAGTGTGTTACCTAAACCATCATATTGATATCTTGTAGTCCGTTTCAGTCCGTCAGCATCTTGTATTTGAGTGAGAACACGTCCCGCCTGGTCATAGGTGTAAGTGGTCCTAACATCATTTTTATCAATGCTAGTTGCAAGCTCGCCCGACTTATCAAACTGACTCTCGATTTGATTACCAAGGGCATCAGTCACATGAGTGAGCTCACCTTTATAATTGAATTGAAATTTAGTGCTATTGTTTAACCCATCCTTAGTTTCAATGGTTTCGCCGAGTCGGTTTCTTATACTTTGATTGGTTGACCCATCCGCAAATTGAATCGTTGTGGTTTTGTTTGCATCGTCATAAATATATTGGGTTTGACTGCCCAGTTTATCAGTGGTGGTTAAGGTTCGGTTAAATGCATCATAAGTGGTATGAACCTGACCACCGAGTGGGTCAGTAAGAAGCACTTGTCTGCCCAGCTTGTCGTATTGATAAGTTGAACTGTGACCTAATGCATCAGTGACTTTAACCACTCTTCCAAACGCATCGTATTCCGTGTGCGTTTGATTACCAAGGGCATTAGTCGTTTGCATCAACTCACCCCGTTGGTTGTACTGGAACTGAGTGGTGGCTGCCGCAATCGAATTATCATTGGCGCTAGTAATTTGTTTGAGTAAATCACCCCAGCTACTGTATTCAAAACGAGTGACCTTACCATTCCCCTGGGTTTGGGTTTTAAGCTCACCTCGTTGGGTGTAACTGTTTTGTTTAATGACGTCTCGGATGGCACTGGCAATACTGCTAATGCGACTGGTTAAGGTACTCGTTTGCTCGCCGCCGGTAAATCCACCGGTACTGATGGTATTGGCAAAACCGGTCGTCTTATCCACTTCCCCAAAGGCGTTGTAATCGGTTTGGGTAACTTCGCCATCGCCATTCACCGTATGTGTTAATCGACCCGCACCATCGTAGAAGTAAAACAGTTGATTGCCTTCTGCATCAATCGTTTCTGCCAGTCGACCTAAGTTGTCATAGCGATGGGTAGAGCCTTGGCTGGCAATTAAGTTATCTAAAGTGCTACCACTTTTCGCCGCACTACTGCTGTCTAACACTGCTCCAGTCACTTCACCCATTTGGTTATAGCGAGTCCGGCTGGTTCGCGTTTCACTATGACCATGGATATCAGTCTTGCCTTCTGCAACCGTCACTTGCACCACTTGGTTAGCACTGTTGTATCGGTAGGTCGTTTCTGTGCCTTCAAAGTTAACGTCTTTTTCCACTCGCCCTAAGCTATCAAAGTGCGTGGAGCTAATGCGTTTGTTGCTATCATCTACCGCATTGAAGATACTGCTATTACTTGCACTTAAGCTACCCACATAGGCTTGCGCATATTGCGTCACTTGAATTCGGTTACCCGCTTCTAAGTACTGGGTGCGAGTCACATAGCCTTCAGCATCAATCGTCATCACCACTCGGTTATGACCGTCATAGCGCCTATAGCTATGTTGGTCATTTACCGAGTCGGCTGTGATTAATTGAACTAGTGTGCCCGACGCTCTTAAACCTTCACTAATTTGTTTGGCATAACTAATGGTTTCAATCGCTAAACCACGACCATTGTATTTGGTTTCAGTGACATAACCTTCCGCATCTAAATGACCTATCAGGTGGCCATCTTCATCATAGAAGTTGCGGGTGATGCGAGCATTGGTGGTGCTATTTCCATCTCGAGCTTCGGTCTTAATCACTCGAGAGGCACCATCGTAAGTGAAATAGGTGTAGTTTCCTTCGCCGTCAATCGTGTGGGAAACTCGGCCCACGTCGTCGTATTTCGTTTCAGTAATTCGATCAGCGGAGTCATTCGGACTCAGCAAATTAACAATTGTCCCCTGAGAGGTCATTTGATTGTTCGTTAAATCTAAACTCGAGTACCAACTACTGGTGTCAATTCGTGCAGAGTAATGACGGGTAAGCTCCAGTCGACCTGACTCATCGTATTGGTAGTAAATTACCGCTCCTGTGCTATCGACAGTAAAGTTAACCTGACCATTGATGTTATGTCGCGTGTAACTAATCCCACCATAACTATCTTGAGTAGCCGCTAGTCTGCCCTGCAAATCATAAAAATATTTAACTGAGCGATCACTAGCCGAGCCGTCATTGGTCGCTTTTAAACTCGAGGTTAACAATCCTTGGGAGTTATAGGTTTGAGTGGTTGTTAACCCATTGGTCGCGGTGGTCACCACTTGGTTATTGTTGTAACTCATACTGGAGGTTTTGTTTTGCGCATCAATCGTACCGGTTAAACGATTCATACCGTCATAAACAAAAGTCGTTGAATATTGTAGGTTGCGGTTAACGCCAGTTACCCGCCTTTCTTGGAGTAAATTACCAAAAGCATCATAGGTAAACTGAGTGATGGAAACCGTATCATCTTCAACCCCATTTCCGGCGGTACTATAGGTACCGTAGGTTTTCGTTTGAGTTAGCTGGCCGCGGAAATCATAGCTATGTAAAACCCCGGTGCGGGTATTCTTATCAGCGATATTGTTTCGCCAGTTAGTTAGGTCCGTTAAAGTCGGTGTATTGCTGCCTGTGTATAATTCGTCGTAGTACACCTCATCCGAGACACTGCGTTGACCATTGGCGTTATTGTACTGGTATTCCGTGACCCGTTTATCCGCACTCAGCACAAACCGCAATCGGTCTGCGCTATCGTAAATATAGTGAGTCGTTAATTCATAGGCGTTGGTGCTATGGGCGGTTAAGTCCGGTGCACTTAAGTTCCCAATATTTGTCGGACTAAAAGCCCCTAAATAAACCGTTTCACTTTTGAGTTTATTGCTGGTGGTGTAAGTCCGAACTAAACGATTGCCTTCACTATCAATTTGCTCAATTAAATTGCCATGGCTATCATAGTCATAACTAACCGTACGGTTTTCACCATCGATGCTTTTGGTCAAATTACCTTGTGCGTCATAAGCGAACTCCGCGGTTTTGCGCTGACCACTACTCGCCGGGGAGTACACAAGGGTTAAATGGCCACTGGTGTCATACTCATAAGTCCAGGTTTGATTGCGGGAATCACTCACACTCACTTTACGATTAGCCATCTGGCTGTAATCAAAGGTAAAGCTCTGCTGAATCCCATCGCTACCCGAGCCAAGTTTATAGGTTAATACTCGGTTACTGCTGTCGTAAGTAAAGTGTGCCTGGGTCCCATCGCTTTGAATGACAGACTTAATCTGTAACCCCGTACCATGGTAGGTGTAAGTGGTTTCATAAACATTGCCATCACTAATCGCATTATCTGCCGGAGTTAAGTCAACTTTGACTTTGGAGAGTCGATTGTAGCTATCATATTCATAATGAACCGCCGTACCCTGTTTGGTGGCCGTACCATCGCCATTGATATCTAGGTAAGTTTCTAAACTGGTCAAGCGATTAGACGAATCATATTTGAGCCAAGTATTTTCACCGTTGGCTTGAAAGACTCGGCTGACCCGATATTGGGCATCATAGCGAAGGCTAAATCCTTGGCCACTGGCATCCACACTAGAATCGAGCAGCCAACGTCCATTCACTTGCTTGTAGATTTCTTGCTGACTGGTGCTGCCTTCGGTATAGGTATAAGTGTCACTGCCATTAAATTGAATCGTATCGTGCGCACCGCTGCCATCGGGGCTTTGATAGGTATTGTTGCCAATTGAGGAAAACACTCCACGGTGCTCATCCCCGGTGATTCGGGTAATACTGCTGCCAATCAGCAACTCCCGCTCAAAACTAAAGCGCCAGCCATCAGCATCACCCACATGGCCTTGACTGTTATAAGTCCGGCCAAAACGGGCATCGATTCCTTGTCCCACCCGGTTGTAGTCACCATCCCACACCACCACATTACCGGTGGCAATATTAAAGTTGACCCCCACCTGGGATTGGCCCAAGGCTCCTGAGGTAAATGGTGAATTCGAAAGTGAGTTTTGCGTAGCGTTAAACAGACCCAATCCGGCATTAGCAATGATGGCAGTCATTGATGGTTCCCTAAATAAAAAACAGTTAAAAACGAAATTTTTGTTTTGATATAGGGTTAACCGGGAATTTCTAAAAATGTTTAGGTCTTTTTTGGAAAAAAAGACATATTTTTTAAGATTAGTGAATATTCACACAATTTAATGCAAGAGTCTTATTCCACCCTACATTTTAGTAAGGAGAATTAAATAGAAATTCTTTACCTCAAATTGTTTAAACTGAAGTTAAGATTGACAGTATTTAATGAACTACTTGGGGATTGCCTGATGAGATTATTCAACCTGGTAGAACTTATCCGTCCTACCGCTTTGGTGAAAGAAGCTGGAACAGTCTGAGTCTGGAACAGTATACGCCGCTACCCCTCAAACAATTCCTTAACCAAAGGAATGGTTACTTTACGTTTTAACGCCATACTAGAGTGATCGATTTTGTCTAACACTTGCATTAAATCATTAATTGAGCGACTACGGCGAGACATTATATATTTAATAACTTCAGTAGAAAGTTCGATACCACGGTTGTTGGCTCGATTGCGGATAATTTCGTGCTTATCTTCATCGGATAGAGATTCAATTTTGTAAATCTCCATCGCACATAAACGTGACTTTAGATCCGCTAACTGCCACTTGGAATGACTAGGCGCATTTTCACCAAAAATAATTAGAGAATGGTTCTCCAATTTCATATTGTTATAGAGGTCAAATAATGCGTTTGCCCAATCCGCATCCGATTCAACCTTTTCGATCTGATCGATGCAAACCAATGGCATGCTTTGCATGCCATTTAGAATTTCTGGCACGAGCTGCGATTCCCCTAAGGGTAAGTATGCTGCTCCATAACCACTATCACCGTAAGCCGCACATAAGGCTTGGGCTAAATGACTTTTGCCACTTTGCGACGGTCCCCAAACATAAACAAAATCTGGTTGTTGCAGTGAAAGTTGTTGCAGTTTTGCCACTAGCTGAGAATTGCTTCCGATATAATAATTATCAAAAGTTGCATCGTCGTTAAGCTGGATTTGAAGTGGTATTTGCAACATGGAAAAAAATAATTTTTAAACTATATAAACAATATTACTTGCTGTCAGCCTGTTCTTGAGAAGTTCGGTTTTCAATTTCCTGATTAAACTTCTTCCCCCAAACTAAGCCATAGTGAATACCACTGCCAACAGTGGTGAGATAAGTAAGAACAACCACACCATCTATAAAACCATCTGGTATCGGCGTATATCCGAGTGATATCAAAATAATAAACACCAAAAATAGCTGAACAAAAGTATTAAACTTAGATAAATAACTTGGATGCATTTCATAAGGACCCAAGCGATAGTGGTAATAATAGGCACCAGCTACAATAAATAAATCTCTGGCTGCAACTACTCCGAACAACAACCAACTGATTTCGCCATTGTAAGTTAAAATTGCCATGGTAATAACAAGCAAGGCCTTGTCTGCTAGCGGGTCTAAAATTGCGCCGAAACGGCTGACCCAATTAAATTGCTTAGCCAGAAACCCGTCAAGCCCGTCAGACAAACCTGCGACCACAAATATAATTAATGCGTGATGATAATGTTGCTGCACTAACAAGTAAGAAAGTGGAAACAACAACACAACCCTCAGTATTGTTATTACGTTTGGCAGAACACTTAAATTCATTTTTGCCACCGGTAATAAACGATTAATAAATCCAAGGAGCCATTTGAGTCAGTAAGAGTCAAGTTTGATTCAGTGAGATCTTCGATTTCGGTATCGGTTTCGCTTCCACTCTCAGTTTCTGGACCCGCTTCTATATTTAAGTCACTCGAATTTTCAGCGAGCGGATCGGGTTCTACTGCATTTTCAGACCGGTCATTTCCAGATTGACCATTTTCTGCTGAATAGGTCAAATCTACAATTGGTGTTTCATTTGGATCAACAAGAGTATTATTTTCACTAAAATCGTTAATTGCTTTAAACGGGTTATTAATGGGCTCTTCTTCCTCCACTAGCTTTTGCCCTAAGCGAATATCTTCCTGCAAACTTGAAATATCGCCGAGCAAGCTAATTTGCAATTGCACCGAGTTAGCAGCAATCTTATCAGACATTACTTTGCGGATTGACGATAAGCTTTCTAAATAGTTTTGCAATCGTTTATAACTGGCAAAGCTAGTCACGTTGGAAACTTGCAACGTTACCTGGTTAGTTTGTGTTTGTTCTACCAGAGTACAATATTTTTGACATAATAATTCAGCTAACTCGTTAGTTAAGCGAGTATATAATTGCTCTACATTGGCTTCACTAAACTCTATGCTGGACTCGTTACCGTCATTTAGGTAGGTCAATTTGCTGAACCAAAAATCCCCTTGACGATAAATCTTGCCGCTCACAATCGAATCTGCGGCATATCTTGCGCTGGCTTCAACAACCGGTCCGGTAAACCTTCCCCATACATCACTTAAAGAGACACTTAATTGATCTTCTAAATCCATCAAAGGATAAAAAATTGGTACGCCTCTTCTCTGAGCTTGTTCTTTCATCGCTTTGATATGTTCGCCAAGAGAATCGCTCTCTTTTAACAGTTGTCTGTCTAATCCATCCTCAACAGCAAGCCAAAGCAACGTTATCGGTCTGTTAGATCCCCAAATAGGCATTCCAGCGTCTTGGATTAATTGGTCTATCAAGCGAGGCTCAAAATCCAACAACATATTAAATGGTAAGGGTTGCTCGGGCTCATCTTTGACTGGCTGAACTGTGGCTAACTTCTTTTGCGCTAAATATTCAGCTAGCGCTGGATTCTCTGCATATTCGAAACGTTGAACGTAAGCAGAAACCTTTGCATAGGCTTGTTGGACTTCTTGTGATGATAGGACTTGCCTGCTGCCACTTCTGCGCACAACCACTTCTTTAAAGCCCGTAAGCATCGCCTTCCAACGGCTTTTATTGTTTTGATCTGCTACTGGTACTTGAATTTGGTAAAGATCTTCTACTTCGACCGCAGCCGCAAAGCTGCTGCTAAGTAAAAGCAAGAATACCAAACTGATTGTGCGTAACTGATTCAAAATACAAATCCCGTCATTCTATTGGAAGCCAATGATAATCGATGTTGTAAGGCCAGCCAAGGTTTTCCTATAAAATTCAGCTAGATACAACCGGCTGAATAACCTATATTAGTGTTCAATTTATAGCCAAATTAGTCCGTGGCGGACGTTAAATCACTGGAAACAAACATTTTCCCTTTGTTATCCACCATGATCGCAGATATCTCTGGCATTTGGTTTACCAGTTCCATACCTTTCTCAACTCCAAGTATAAAAATGCTGGTCGACAGTGCATCAGCTGTAATCGAGTCAGGCGCCAAAATAGTGGCACTTTGAATGGCTCGGGCGGAATCACCAGTTTTAGGGTCGATGATATGGTGATATCGGACACCATCCTGCTCAAAAAACCTTTCATAGTCGCCGGAAGTAGACAGTGCAATATCCTCAAGAGGTAAATTGGCGATAAGTTTGTTTTGATCACGCGGATGGCGAATACCTATGTACCACAGCCGGTTTTGCTTTTTGCCAATCAGGCGACTGTCGCCGCCAGCGTTGACAAAACCATTTACCACCCCGGCTCTTTGCAATATTCGAATACACTGGTCAACGGCGTATCCTTTAGCTATCCCGCCTAAATCAATCTTTACCCGTGAATCTTCAAAAAATACCGTTTGTTTAGCTTTGTCCAGTTTGATCTTTTGAAAATTAATCGCATTCTTAAGCTCTGCTAACTGAGATTGGCTCGGCTTCTGGTTATTTCGATAGTCGTATAAAAAACCGACACTGGAAAAACTTATATCGAACGCACCATTGGTTGCTAGCGAGTACTTTTCTGACTCTTCTAATAGTTTAAACAGTTCTTTTGAAATCTTTAGCGGGGCTTTAGATGCATCTCGGTTAATGATCGATAATTCGCTGGTTTCAATATAGGGACTCATGGATTGGTTAATCCTTTCCATTTCATCAATTACATCCTGAATTAACTTCTGTCCCTTAACTTTATCATCCAGCTCAAACTCAACCTTAGCCCGAGTACCCATAGTGTCAAATGAATGGCTAAACCACTCAGCTGAAGCTGGTTTTGAATAGCTTAAAACGATGATTAATATCAGTAGTAAAATTCGCATATTAGAGGAAACTTAGCCTTCAGTGTTTTATTGCATTGTAGCACTAATCGGTTAATATCATTGGACTCAATTCTCGTTGAATGGTTCTGTTTTGTAACTTCTATTGAATAATTAAAGTGGCTGTTTACTGGGCATAAAAACACCACTCCCAAATATCCAAGTTACGGTCCGCTCTCTCGGAGAGGAAGCAAATGCCCCTCAGCAGATTCGGACTATTCTGATTAGGGTTTCCCCTACAAACAAAAACGGCGCCTCTCGGCGCCGTTTTAAACCAATTCTCCGGTTAACTTGGGAAGAAGTTTATCGGATAATCTATCTCTATTGTTGCAACATCCATCGCACCAAACTTGATTTTCTTTATCTGTCTAACTATTCGCTTTTCAAGTTCTGGATTGTTCAAATCACTCTTAGTAATAGTACACTTTGAAACGGTACCATCAGGTCTTATTGTCAATTTGAATGTGACCGTACCTTGAAGAGATGGATCCTTGCGCAAAGCCCTGTTATAAATCGAAAATATTCTCGGCTTAGCTTTCTCAAACGCCAATTGAATATTCTCAGAGCTTCTTTTTGTGTTCCCGCTTCGATCTTTCCGTTCTAAGTTAGCTACGGCACTTCCAATCTCACTTTTAACATTGGTCGTGTTTTGCCCAGCTAAAGTTCCAGTACCCGAAGATTTACTTGCAGTAGCAACCCGGATCCCGCCACTACTACCTTGGGTAGCTTTCTTAGTGATAAGTGAACGAGTAACTTCTGCTGCCTTTCCAGTATCATTAGATAAGCTCTGGTTGTTACGCAAATCTTCCATATCATCTGGGTCACGCAAATCTGCCAATGCGTCAAATACTGCTATATGTTTCTTAGCCACTTCCTTTGCCGTTTTCTTTTCAGGCTCTGGTTTAGGTTCTTCCTCTTTAGGCTTCTCTTCTTCTTTCTCCGGCTCAGGCTCAGGTTCTTCCTCTTTTGGTTGCTCGATTGGCGGTGGAGGCTTCACTTCTTTTTTCTTTTGCTCCAATACCATTTTTACCAAGCGAGGAGGAATTGTGGTGCGTTTATTACGGTCCGACTTCTCTATCTCGATGTAAGGAATAATGATGCTAAGAATCAAGCTTAATACAATTAGCGCGATTAATATCTTGTTATACCGAGCATTTTCTTGCTCATCCGTATCCCACGGAAGTATTGGGTCAACAATCGATCTTAATAAATAACTAGCCATCGATTATCACCCTGCCGCTTTATCTTTGTTTGCGCCACGTTTCATCACCGCCATCGAAATATTGGTGTAATTAGCTTGGCTCAAAGTTGATAGAATTTTTCTTAACAGCTTATATGGGATCTTCTTATCTCCCATAACCGTAACATCCAACCCCTCGTCTTCAGCAACTTCTTCTGGAGTCAATCCAGCCCAACTATTAGCTGATTGGATTTTCATCTCCTTTAATAACTCAGGAATAATCACATCTTCCGATTGAAGTACATTTTCGACCAGTGCAATCACTCTACCTTGCACCAGAATTTGATCATTATTAACTAGTACAATTACGGTTTCTTCAGGTAGCTGTTGAGCAGTAGACTCTGGTAGTTTCACCGCTTTACTACTAGGCAATTGTTGTACTGTGGAAGAATTTACCAATAGAAAGAAAACCAGAATCGTGAATATGTCCATCAACGAAACCAGGTTTAAGCCACCAGACCCAAAACGCTTATGGTGCCTTTCCATTCGTACTGCGCGGTAAGACTTCTTCATCGCTATTTACCCTCTGCAGTATTGGTTTCAGGCGGCGCATCACCCATGGAAATATTCGGGAACAACTCTCCCTGGATAATATTGCCCAGTTCATCTAGCTCGCGCTCTTCTCTTTCGATAAGACGAACCGCGTCCATTGTCTGTACTAAAATGTCATATTGTGTATCCATTTCCATCAACAACGTCACACCTGTATCTGTATTAAACTCAGGATGTGCCTTTACTTCTTGAAGGAAAGTATTTAAACCGACGTAATCGTACCCAGACTCGATGTTTGGGATACGCTTCAATAGTCCAGAATTTCTTTCTAGTACATCAAATTTGTCTGCGCGAATAACCACCTCTAACGCTTTAGGAGGCTCTTCATCTGTTGGCTCTGACTCGGTCACTCCCGTCGGTAAATTCAGGTTCAAAATAGAAACCTGAGAAAACACCGCGGTAATTAGCAAAAACGGAACCAGCACAACCATCAAATTCATAAAGGCCGTGATGTTCAGCTCTGCGTTCATTTCGCGAAGTCGTTTTGCTTTACGTTTAAACATTAAACACCTATGTAATAGAGTTCACTCAATTGTTGGCTCAAATTAGCAACTCAGATTTAATTAACCTTTCGGTTTCGCAGGTGCTCTTGCTGCTTCAGCAGGTCTAGCATCACGGATTAAGTTAACAAACTTAACCGAAGCCATTTCTATACTATCAACAATCTCAGTTGTTTTAGTCTGTAAAAATGTAAAAGCAAGAAGTAATGGAATCGCCGCCATCAATCCAAATGCAGTGGTATTCATTGCAATCGAAATACTCGCGGACAATATGTTAGCTTTTTCTGCCGGGTCAACATTAGCCACAGCGGTAAATGCTTTTATCAAGCCAAGAATCGTACCAAGTAATCCTAATAGCGTCGCAATGTTGGCGAAAGTGGCTAGGTATGGAGTTCGCTTTTCCAATCGAGGTAAAACCTCCATTAGCCCTTCTTCCATCGCCATTTCTAAATCGTCGTGGCGGCGGCCTTTGCCCACTTTGGTCAAACCATAAGCTAAGATCCGGCCAACAGCCGATCTTGAACCGGTAGCTACCTCTAAAGCTTGTCGGAAATTACCTTGGTTTAGGATAGGTAACAATCGTTTCCAAGCAGTTTTATTCTTAGCTTTCATCATGTTAAGAAAGATAAATCTCTCAATAGCAATTGCTAAGCCAAAAATAAATATAAATAAAATGGGATACATAAATGTTCCACCGTCTTGGAAAAAGCTGACAATAGTGGAGAACAAACCTGGATCTGCTGCTTCGGTAGTTCCTAGAACGGGTGTTTGTGGTTGAGCCATATCGATTCTCTAAAGAAATTATTAATAATTAAAAGTAAAAGTCGTTTAATAAACCATGTTTAACGTTTAACTTGCCCAAAGGAACAACAGCCAAAGGACTAAAGAGGTTAAACATATCAAAATTCTGATCTCACGCAAGTATAGTCGATATTTTTTACGATAAAAGCATGATTAGTTCACACAAATACTATTTAACCTTGAAATTCAACGACCAAATAAGTTGAGATAACCAATTATTTTTCTAAACCAGTTGTTCTTTATATGACTCCCTATTATTCTTTTTCCGATTCCTGAGTTTCCGGGGTCGTCAACTGATAATAAAATTTTACCTGCTTTTGAAATACCTCCGGATCAACCGGAGCATATATTTCATCAACTAAGCGCGTTACCCTTGGCAACGCAGCTGGAGTAGCATTACTCTTCCAAGGAATAATATAAAGTACATTTGGCAACTCTTTGTTACCTGATACGTTCATTCCCAATACGGTATCCTGAATCTTCTTTGGTTTTGCTGATGCAGGGCTCGCCGATGTTTGATTATTTGCATCAGTCTCTTGTTCCGAAGCTTGTTCTGCCGCGTTAATCTGAAGACTTAAAGCGAGGCCTAAGGTGATAAGTAAGGCAGTTGAATATTTCATTAGTTAACACCTCGGGTAATTCGTCGTTTAAGATCAACAATCCAACCTGAAACCTTTTTGTCTTCTTTTACCAGGCGAATATAATTTTCGTAACTTTCCAAAGCGGAAGTTAAATCATATAAGTAAATATCCGATAGTATGGCTAAATTTAGATGCGTTTTTGGGTGAGCAGGATAAATTGCCTGAGCTTTCAAATAGGCTTGCTTAGCTTTATCGAATTCTCCTTGCTCACGAAGCACAACGCCTTTTAGGTTATGCGCAAAGTAGTTTTCGGCATTAATTGAAATCGCTGTCTCTACCGCTTCAAGTGCCTCTACATAATTCTTTTGGTCTAAATATATTCGTGCTAAACGGTAGCTTGGACCAGAAAATTTTTGATGCTCCATTTGTAATTTTGACAAATGTTCGATGGCTTTGCTGGTGTTCTTACTCTCAATAAAAGCCTTAACCTGATCATACCCTTTGATAAGTTCCAATGGTGCAACTGTATTTTTCATGGGGTCTTGTTTAGCAGTCAGCAGTGCAACTTTTTGTTGCTCTAGTTGCTTAGCTTGAGCCTCAGCGACTTGCTCTTGAGTCTGCTCTGTAATACCTTCAGCGGTAGACTCTTCAGATTGATTTTCAACTTGTTCATGTGCAGTGTCTTTCACACTTTGCTGTGAGGTCGCACAACCAAACATAACCAGAGATAAAGTTGTAACTAGAATTAATTTTAGATTAACCGGAAGCAATCTGTTTAAATCGACTTGGTTAGAATTGAACACTGGACAGCTCCTCTAATCTTTCAGATTTGTCGTATTGTGCCGGCTTTAACTTGCGTAACTCATTAATACTAGATTTAACTGAATCATCGTAAATTTTATTCGCGGTTCGCAGCGCATTGACTTCATAGAATCCAATAGCCTTATCTTCAAAAGGTAGCGCCTGATCTTCCAGCAGGTAAGTGTACTCCTCTAGCTCGTCTTCGCTTAAACCTTTAGGCCTTTGAGAATCCATTAAATCTTTGGACAGCGTATGATAAATTAGCGCAACTTTATGCGTACTCGCCGTGGTAAATTTAGCCACATTGTATTTTGCAATTAGATTGTAAGCGTCAAGCGCTTTTTTCATCGCAGCCCTTTTACGCTTTAAGCTTTTTGCCAGAGGCAATTTAAGCTTAATATTCTTAAATTGATTGTACAAAGGTTCACTTAAAATAAACTTGCTTTCTGCCGCAAGAAAAGATGTTCGGCTGTTATTCTCACTTTTATTTTTCGCATAAAATTCAACAACTTTTTGGCGCCAGAACATACTCTTTGTAGCATCACCAGTATCGATATAAAGCTGTATTAATTTAGCTCGACCTTCCTGAGCTAAAAGATAAGGCTTTGGATAGTTCCACACATAGTTTTTAAACGATGCTATTGCTTGATTCTTATTATTTGCCTTCATGTAAAGATCAGCCACTTGCCAATGTCCTTCCCTAGCAAGCTCAGGATCAGCCTGATTGTTAGCCAAGGTTAAGTACTCTTTCGCTGCTTTGTTCCAGTCTTGCCTTTTCTCGTAGACCAGAGCGAGCCTTTCAGGAATCGTTTCTGAAAGTTTATCTTTTGGATAAAGTTTTCTAAAAGACTCTAGTAAACTACCAGCCCGACTCCAGTTTTCAAGCTGAAGTAATAGGGTTGCAGCATCATAGTGAGCATTTTTTGCAATAGGCAATTTGGGCTCTAGCGATTTTACTTTTAAAAATAGCGTAACAGATTCATCTAGCTTTTTCTCTTCTCGGGCTTTTTCAGCTAGTTTATAAACAGACTCTACTCTTCTTTGTCTAAATTCTTTACGCTGTGTTGAACTTAATTTTACATTCTGCAAAAGATCAGTTATTGCAACTTCGGCTTCAGCATAGCGTTTCAAATCAAACAACCCATTAGCAATGATTACTCGCGCCCTTTCAGCTTGTGTTTTAGTTGGCTTAACAGGCAGCAATAGTAATTGGTTACTGGAATCTATTGCTCCCTGAACATCATTTAATGAGAGCTGTTGCTCTGCTACACGAGAAAGTATTTCGGGCGCTTTCACATCGTTAGGAAATGCTTGGCTAAACTTTTGTCCGCTTAAAATTGATGGAAGCAATTTTTCTTGCTGAGTCGCATTCGACGGATGCGTTATATTCTGATACCCAACAAGCGCTCGATAACCTGCATCCCTCGAATATTTACTCTTCTCATTTTTATAAGCAACAATTTCGTACTCTTTAGCGGAACCTAATAAATCTCCACCATCATTTAAAGTTTCCGCTAACAGGAAACGATAATGCGAATCTGTGGCTTGCTCGTTAAATGTCGCTAAAATTTCTCTATACCACTTTGCCGCAACTAGATAATCTGCAGGCTTTTTAGATGCTTGTGCTTGAGCATGGTAGTACTTAGATATGTCATCCAAATGAGTCCTTAAGTGTGGCAATAAATCCTCAATAACTTTGCCTTCATATTTTTGCCAAAAAGGACTAGTTCTTCCGTACTTCACTACAAAACTCTCTTTGGCCGGTAGGATCAAACTAGGAAATCCACCTTTACGATAAATCTCTATCACTCGTGTATGAAATTCAGGTGCAGAGAGAGACAAGGGATTTCCTTCAATATACCCCAGATAGGTATCGGCAGCGTCTTGAAAACGTTCTTGTTCAATATAAAGCTCGGCCAACCCCGCATAAATTTCTGCTTCGTACTTTTGCTTACCAACTTGCTTAAAATATGCATTAATAGATTCGGCTCCATCCATATTGTAAAAAGCCAAGCTAATAACACGTTGGGTGTCAATAATGAGATCTTTAGTTAACTTATTCGACTGTCCAGATAATTCTTGTTGGTAAAGCAACCTCTCATACAGTTTAAAAAAGTCATTTTGTGCCTCTAAAAATAAACTTTGTTTAAACAATGACCAACCTCTTTTATAGAGCGCTTTGTCGTAAAACTCAGTATTTACGCCCTTAAGAATAACTTGTGAGTAAGCCTCTTCCGCAACTCTATATTTTTTACGTACAAAATAAGATTCGCCGCGTCTGAATTGACTTTCAACGTAAGAGTTTGATTGCACATGCGTTACCGCGATTTGGTCAAGTATTCCAAGTGATGACTCAGGTTCCGAGTTTAGCGAGTATGCACGCGCAAGTTGATACTTAACTTCATCGGAATACTGATATGCAGGAAACTCATTTAGCAAGGCTTTGTATAACTGGATCGCCTTATTAAAAGAAGATTGTTGCATAGCAGGCGTAATCGAAGTTGACGACTCAGAATCTATGGCAACTTGTTTGGCCTCAGCAAGGCGCATAGTTAAATCGGCGAGTCGATGTAGGGCTTCTTTTCTAATTTCTGGATTACCTCTTTGCAGCAACCTTTCATAGCTGCGAATAACCTGTTCTGCGGGAATGCCTTTTATTTGAGAAGGTTCTACCTCGACGACATTTTTATCTACAAAGGAAACTCTCGGTTCCAAATCTGCCGGCCTAAATTGGTCAACAGGGATAATTTTTTTGATATTTGCACAGGCAGAAATGAGTAAAGTTACGGTTGCGACAGCTGCCAGCCTTCTCGTGTGAGCCAACCTTAATTTGAGAGATAAACTCATTTAGTCTACCTCCGGGATAACAACAGATTTTTCATGTAATCTGGCCACAGAAAGATCTGACTGTAATAAATAGTGTTCCAAGGTCGCTTTTCTTTGACTGAGCACCTCAAAAATCTGAGACTTAAGCTCGATGGCCTGTACGTCTATTTGGGATTCAATTTTATCTCTCAACCCTAACAAGCTAGCGGTTCCATCATCAACTTTCTGTTGGAATCCTTGAAAACGAACTTTGGCGGCTTGGCGCGCAGAAGCTAGAGAGTTTTTACGCTGGCTAACTTCAATAAGTTGTGCACGAATTTGTTTGGCTAGTTTTTCTAAACGCCAAATTTTGGCGACCTTATTTGTTTCAAGCTGCCACTGAAAAACACCCTTTGCTCGCTTCGCCTTTTCGATTTGATCAGGTCTTAAAGTTCCTTCTGGCAAACTTTCTACTTTGCTCATCAATCGCTCAATTCGAGCATTGACCTTCAGCTCATCTTTATCCGCTAACAAGTAAAGTTTTTGGTTAGCTTTTAGCGCTTGGATATCATCTTCTAAGGCCAGAAGAGTCCTTTCATATTCATCAAACGCACCTTCAGCTAGGTACTTTTCTACCATCGGTACCTTTGATGCAAAACGAATCTCGTTTGCCTTTAAAATTTCATCAAAAATTGGCAGCTGTTGCTCCCAATGTTTAAGAATCTGAGCCAACTTTCCAAGTTTTTGGTAACTTCTAAAGTTCTCATTAAAACGATGCTGAGAAATTAGCTCGAATAAATAATAATCATATTCGTCGCCCAACAAAGTTGAGTCTTGAATGCCGCTATCGTCCATGATACTTGTTTGAGCTGAGATGACTTTATCGATAAATCTTTCTATCAGGTCGCCTTGCTGAATCTTATTCACTAAATCATCAATTAGCTCTATTTGTCGCTGAAAAACATCAGACGCTGACACATAACTTTCCAGTGATAACTGCATAGAGTCCAGTTTTTGATACGCAAATGGAATTGCTAGCAAAGATTCCTGTACTGCTAGATCACGAATGTCTCTTTTACTAAGTTCCACCCAATGCGCAAGAGCCTTTCTATAAGAACCTTTTTCTAAGTAGCTCCAACCTACTCCCAATAATGCTTT
The DNA here is from genome assembly GCA_026196875.1 of Kangiellaceae bacterium. GTDB lineage: Bacteria > Pseudomonadota > Gammaproteobacteria > Enterobacterales > Kangiellaceae > Aliikangiella. The sequence goes on along the minus strand of JAPHTP010000185.1, from coordinate 2,422 downwards.
GTTGGCAGCTGGAGAACTTAATCGAATTTTCAGAAACTCAGCTCGGGCTTTTTCGTGATCTTTCTGGGACAAATAGAAATATCCCATTGCAAGCAATGCTTTATCCTGAAGGCTGCGGATCACTTTGTCTTCAGTGTAGGTTGGATGAAGATTGTCTAGAATGGGTTTAGCTTGAGCAATATCACCGTCTCGCAGCCAAAGCATACCTAAGTTGTAACGACTGAATGCACTTAAAGGTGAATCGGTGGTTACTTGATTCAACCATTGCATGGCTTGCTGTTTTTGATCTCGAGCAATTGCCATATTGCTCAACATGATATGCGCTTCATCTTTTAGCGCAGGCTCTAATACAGATACAATTCGACTTAATCGAAAAGTGGCCTGCTCATAATCATTTTGCCGATAATGCAGTTTACCGAGATAAAATTCCAATTTGGCTAAAAGCTCACTCTTCAATTCTTCTTCAGTGAGTAAGTCATTAAAAATTGTTTGGGCATGCGTTAGCATTCCCAGGTCCAGATAGATTACTCCGGATAAAAGACGCGCACTCTGCTTATGATTGGGAAGCGCATTACGCTTTTGCGCAACTAAGATGGCATTTAACGCTTCGATGACATTACCACGATAATATTCGAATAATATGTTACCGTAAGCTAGGTCTTCTAATTTAACCGCTTCTCTTAGATTTTCTTTGGTTTCTTGCTGAGCGTTTAGTGGAAATGTGATGCCCGCCAAAAGACATACAAAACCAATCTTTTGCAATAGACTTTTCAGCCAAATTGGTTGACTCATCAGTGCTCTCTTACCATTCAACTATGTTTAGTCTTGGTTGCAACTTGCTTGAATCATCCCGGATTTGGATCTCTAATGCCTTGGCCTCGCTATCCTTTTCAAAATCAAAAGCAATTGCTTTGCGGTATTCACGATTATGGGGACCAATACCGATGACAATAGCAACAACTTGGTGTTTACCAGTACTCAAATTATCAAGGTATAATTTCTGGATAGCCCCGCGGTGTAGAGCGTCAATATCATTTTTGGTATACAAGTAATGAGTGACATCCTCGTCATCGATCTTAATTTTAACATTATCTAGTGCAAAGAACTGTCCGACATCAACCGATAGATAAATGGCAACTTGGGTCGAAGCCGGAAATAGCAGATCCTCTTCCAGGATAAACAAGTCCCGATTTACACTGAGAACTTCTTTTTTTAGTGCTTCCAACTTTGCTGCTGTAGTTTGTTTTTCTTCCTCAAACGCAAAAGCGCCTACATTGAGTACGAATGCCAAAATCGCCACGCTAACTAAACGGCATTTGCGCAGAAAATATCTGAAAGATTGTTGCATTGTTGACCTTCTGTTGTCCTTAAAACTGAATCTTTTTTGGCGTTAACGATCACCAATATCGCTTTTTTTAGATTCTCGTTCAATCGATAGTACCAACTAATATTGACAATACTAGTAAAGATTACCAATTTTGTTTGAATTCAATACGTTAAAATGCATTTTTGAAACGATAATTAGCAATAATTCAGCAATATAACTGTTATAGCCCCTATTTACATGATAGTAGCCCTATCCGGCGGTCGTAAGAACTCAAGTTTAAGGCAAAGAAACACCGAATAAATCTTTCCAATCCGAGATTCCATAGCGAAAAAGATGATTGCTTATTACCGCGCCCTACAGGAGATTCACTGGAAATGTAGCCAAGCGTAAATACGCCGAGCAAAAGTGAACAATTAATACTGATTTATGGCTCAAATACTAATCGCGCCTCCCTCAAAACTTTCGGTGTTTTTCCGAAATTGGCATTTTGAGCTACCACGGGCATCGTTGGATTGTAGCCTATCAAAATCTCAAAAAATCCCGACCAGTGCACACTTTATATCTGTTATTCAGTCACTTACCCTATTTTGTGAACATTTCACTTTTCTTTATCGCCAAATATCATGGTCTATCGATCTTGCCTCATTTACTGGTGCCGATTAACCCTATTGAGTTCTACAAGACAGAATCGGAGCCACAAGCTAGTGTAACTAGCCCTCGTCCGCAACGGCCTGCTTGGCCTTGGTTAAGGCTAACACAAGTGATTCATAATTCTGAGTTCCTACGAGTTTTGCGATAACCTCGCCGTCTGGAGTAAGTAAATAGTTAGTCGGTAGTGTAGGTGGAAGCGTAAAAGGCAGGATTGGCGCGGGATCGGTAGCCATTACAGGATATTCAATATTCAGCTTTCTAACCAAACCAGATAGTGCATCATTTTCAATGGGATCATAACTTACGCCCAATACCACTATATTTAGCTCATCACTTTCAGCCGCCAGGCGATTAAGTTCAGGAATTTCCTCAATACAGGGCGAGCACCATTCCGCCCAAAAATTGACTACCACCCATTTTCCACGAAAATCATCTAATGAACTC
>JAPHTP010000164.1 GCA_026196875.1 Kangiellaceae bacterium | reverse complement strand
GGCCTTCACAAAGCACGTAAACGTCCACAGTTCTCAAAGCGTTAAGATTTCTTTACGGGGAACAGCCCCTCCCCAAAGGTTTTGCTTACGAAAAACGCCTCCAATCGGGGGCGTTTTTTTATGCCTCATTTGTTCTTTCCTTCATGCTTCTTTCATAAGCAGATATCTCATATCAAATAAATAGACACCGGCCTACTAAGCTTTGAGTTATCATTTTTTGAGATTTAGCATGCTAAATAAAATATATTGTGTGCAAAAGATGCTTGTGGTACGGTTCAAATCTCGAGTGAATCTGCGGTATCAGAGTTCGTTATGCCTTTACGGCGAAAGATGTGCTTTGTACTTAAAGAATTAGGGGGCCCTGGAGAGATTTTCGCGAGAATACATAATTAACTAGGAAAACAACTCACCAATTTGGGGAAGAGGAAAAGCATGAAACTAAAAACTAGAATACTTGCTGGTTTCGCTCTTTCACTGTGTTCTGCGGCAGTAATGGGCGCAGACACAGGAGGAGAAATAAGAGGCCACGTAGAATCAAGTAATGGCAGTGATGTAGTAAACGCAGTTATTACCGTTAAACATACGACCAAGGGAGTCACCCGAACCATCAATACCAACGGCGCAGGAGATTATGTGCTGCGCAATTTGCCGGTTGGAGAATATCGGGTAGTTATCAATAGAGATGGGTTTGATAGTCAGGAACAGTCAGTCAAAATATTAATTGGAAAACCGACAATTATTGAAACAACCCTGGGTGAAACCGGCGGAAAAGTTTTACAGATTGTCGGCAGTCGGATCCAAGGTCTTAATATGGCCGAAACGACAGCTGGAAGAGCTTTCGACTTCGAAGAAATTCAAATAATGCCGGTAGAAGATGGGTTTGAGTCGATGGTATTAATGACTGCTGGTACCGTTGAAAATGGAGCCCCCGATGATTTTAATGGCGCTTCTTCGATCGGCGGAGCTTCATCTGCAGAAAACGGCTATTACCTAAACGGAATCAACATAACTCAAATTCAATCGGGTTTGGGATCGTTAAGAATGCCTTGGGAAGCAATCCAACAAACCAATGTGCAAACTAGCGGAATTACCGCCGAATTTGGTGGTGCCTTGGGGGGAATTGTAAATAGCGTATCCAAATCAGGGGATAATGAATTCAAATTTGGCGCTGAGTATCGTTTAGATCCAGAATTCGGATTCACTGCTCATCCATCAGTAAAATATATCAGTAATCCAGATGCTTATTTGATCAATAATGAAAGAACGGAATCTGAATTTGAAAGTTATAATCTTTGGGCAAGTGGTCCAATTGTGGAAGACAAAGCATTTTTCTATGTATTGTATAACCCCAATACCTGGAACGACGAATGGGCATCCGGAGCTAACTTTCGCGTGAGAGAAACGACCTCAGATCGTTGGTTTGTAAACTTGGATTGGCATATTACCGAAGATCACTCCCTAGGTTTAACAAGCTTTAACACTAAGCGCGAATGGACGACTGCGCGTTCTGATTATGACGAGTTAACCAATACAATTGGGACGGCGACAGATGAAGGACTATCATATGGGGAAGACGGTGGCGCTTTCCTCGGAGTTACTTATCATGGCCAATTTACAGATACGTTTTCTCTCGATGTTGTCTGGGGAAGTACCGAAGAAGAAGAAATTCCACGTCCGGCAAATAACCTACCATTAATGCAGGATTGTAGTTCTGGTTCTTGTATTACTTATAGTAATCACTCTGATTCATCTATTACACCGCAGGAATTTAAACGCGACCAGTTTAGGGCTGATTTTCACCTGGACTTGAACGACCACAATATTTCGTTCGGTGTAGATAACTATGATATAGATGTGTATGTGAATAGTCGCCAAAATGGATTGGCCGTGGGTGACTTAAATGATCTTGACGATGGTGCGGCTACTGGTTGGTGGCTTTATGGCATTTCTGGACAAGACTCAACTGCTGTGGGGAGTGTTGGCGTCGCTGCCTTTGAAGATGGAATAGCAGAAGGTACTGAATTTATCCGTCGTCGAGTAAGAAATCGTTTTTCTGATTCGACTGTGTCTTCGCGAGCTTTCTACATTCAGGATAGCTGGCAGGTTAATGAAGAATGGACGCTGAACTATGGCGTTCGCCATGTAGATTTTGCCAATACGGTTTCAAGTGGCGAAAAATATGTTGATCAAGATGGCAACATCGCGCCTCGATTTGCGGCCATTTGGGATATTGGCGGTAAAGGCGAAGACAAAGTATTTGCTTCATTTGGTCGCTACTTTCAACCTGTCGCTGCGCGTATGAATATAGTACAAGGTAGTTCTTCAATAGAATACTTTGACTACTATGACGTTGTAACGCCGGGTCAACGACCAGACCTTAATAGTGATGGTTCGCCGGTTCGAGGCAGCAATTTGATCAATCGTTACTATCGCCAAACAGGTATTACAGATCCTAACTTGATCGCCTCAAAGAATCTGAAAGCTATGTATTCCGATCAGATTTCTTTTGGTTATAGTACCCATTTTGATCAATATGAAGCCAGCGTTACAGCCACCTTTAACAAACTAGGCCGTTCAGTTGAAGATACTGACTACATGCCAATTCTATCTAGAAAATTACAAGAATTAGGCATCGCCGACAATACCGGTCAGGGTAGTTTCTATATATTGGCGAACCCTGGTCAGGAAGTTCAAATTGCTTATGATTTCGATGGTGATGGCACTGTTGATAATGTGACTCTCACTGCTGAAGATCATCAATTACCGGAAGCTGAGCGCACCTACATTGCTTGGGATTTCACCCTGAATGGACCGGTCACCGATGATTTTGAAATCTACGCGTCTTACACTTGGTCGCATAGCTACGGGAATACTGAAGGCCTCGTCAAAACTACCAATGGCCAAGCAGATCCGGGTTGGACATCCGACTATGATTATGGCGATGCATTGGATCATGCCAATGGAGATCTACCCAATGATCGCAGACATTCGGTAAAGTTGTCGGGGATCTACGATCTTAATGATGATATGACGCTTGGTTTTACTTATCGCGGTGCCTCCGGTAGACCATTGAATAAACTAACTCCGCATCCTCAGGGCGTTGACTCTTGTGCTCCGGAAAGTCCGTGGTCAGACTGTGTAAGCCGTTTCTATATTGGCGGTTTCTATGATGAAAACGGCAACCCTGTACCTCGCGGAACAGCCGGAAATCTCGACTGGACTCATAATGTAGACCTTTCTTTTACTTATCGTAATGACGAAGTATTAGAAGGCTTGCTACTTAAGGCTACAGTCTATAATTTATTTGCGGCTGATACCGCAATTGACGTTAATGAATGGACTGGTCAAGACTATGGTTTGGCCGAAACCTTCCAGAATGGAAGATATTTGTCGCTGATCGCCAGAGTTGAGTTTTAATTCAATCACCGGTTGAAATGATATGCCGGTTTAAATGGCATATGGATAGCTTCAACAATAGTTGGAGCTATCTCGCTATTTTAACAGAGCTTGAATCATTTCCGTCTTGTGACTCAAAAATTTTCTCGCAGAATTCATTTCAATATATTGCCACTTAATTTTATCGTTGGCTTTGAGTTGTCCGAGGAGTGGGAGATCGGCGGATATCACGCTTCCAATTCTTGGGTAGCCTCCAATCGTTTGGCCGTCGACACCTGCAATTATTGGCAAGCCTGATGATGGGATTTGAATAGTCCCGGGGACTAGCCCACTCGACATTATTTGCTCACTTTTCCGAGTCGAGATTGGTTGTCCAACTAATCTTAAACCCATCCGGTTAGAATCTGCAGAAATTTTATATTCGTTGCTAGCAAATTGATGAAAGGCATCGGAGTCGAAAAAGTTTGATTCAATACTATCGGTAAAACGAATTAGGTAGTTTCCTAAATATTTAAGTTTTAGTTGTTTGTCGAGTATTTTTACATCGATCAACCGAGGGTCTTTAACCTTTATTTTGTCGCCTGTCTTAATTTGGCGTCCTTGATAGCCGCCGAAATTTGCCATTAAATGAGTCGAATAGCTGCCGAATAATTTTTCACATTTGAGTTTCCCTGCGATTGCCAAATAGGCTCTCGCTCCGCTACGAAGCTTGTCGAATTCGAGTATGTCTCCCTTGCAAACCTGAATGGTTTCATCATTAAAGACAAGATCTCCGTTATGGTAAATATCGAATTCTGCACCACAAACAGCGATGGAAGTTGAGACCTTAAATTTTATGGTTGGGCCCATCAGCGTTATTTCGAGACAGGGGGAGTTGAGAGAGTTTCCGACCAGCCAGTTGGCCAATTTCAACGACAGAGAATCCATTGCGCCGCTTTGGTTGATACCCAAGTGCATTTTTCCAGAGCGACCAAGATCTTGAATGCTTGTTTGAAGTCCTGGTTTTAAAAATGTCAGACTCATTTTGCATCCTGCTTTTGTGATGAATCGTTGTCGCCTTCGACTAGTTTTGTAAATTCTTTAAGAGAAATTGGTTCAAACTGGACCTGATCAAAGGGGTTAACCAAAAACTTGTCCGTACTATTTGTCGGTTCAAATAAGTTAGTCGGAGTTTTACCTATGATTTGCCATCCTCCTGGGCTGTCGACAGGGTATACACCAGTTTGATTATTGCCGATCCCTACAGAGCCTGCTTCTACGTTAAGTGAAGGTGTTGACTTTCGAGGCATATATAGCTTTTTATCAAGTCCACTTAAATAGAAAAATCCAGGTAAAAAGCCGAGCATATTGACTCGATATTTAGGCATTGTGTGTAGTTCGATAACCTGCTTTAACGTGAGCTTAGTAAATTTGCAAAATGATTCTAGATCGGGGGCTACATCATAGTGATAACATACCGGGATTTTTACTATCCTAGATTTTCGTTCTATTGATTTTGTGTCTAGCCCTGCTATCTGCACGTTAATAACTTTGCGAAGAGTATTCGGAGTCGAATCTTGTTTAGAGCACCTGTCCAAGTTAAATATTAAGGTTAGGCTTTGATACGCGGGAATTATATCGGTCAGTTTGTTCGAAAATATTGTTTTGAGTACTTTGCGAAGCGCGATAATTTTTAAACTCAAACCATCGCTTACTTGTTCATCAAAAATCACCGTGAGTGCGGAGTCACCGTTATGTAAGATTCTAAATGAAGGTGACTCTGCTGTATCTTGTTTATCTGTAATATCTTGTTTGATGAAAGCTTCTAGTTCAGTCACGCTTAGCTCCAGACTTAGATATATTTACTCCATTGTCTCGTAAAGTATCGACAAGCAGTTTAGCAATTCGGGCTGCTTTCGGATTGTCCCCGTGCAAACAAATCGTTTCCGCTGCAATCAGGATAGGCATGCCTTCAATCGAATTAAGTTTTCTTCCTTGTGCTAGTGCTAAGGCTTGCGAAACCGTTTCTTTACTAGACTCAATTACAGCGCCTGGTATGTTACGCGGCGTTAGTTGCCTTTGGCTTGTATAGCGACGATCCATAAATCCTTCCGCAATTGTCTGTAGCCCATTTGATTGAGCTTCTCTTAGCAACTGGCCATGGGCGAGCGCAAAGATGTATTTTTCCTTGTGTTGGCGTTTAAAGTAGTCTGCAAAAGCACAGGCTAATTGCGAATCTTTTTCGACGTCGTTATAAAGTGCGCCGTGTAATTTTATATGGTTTAGTGGTATCCCCATTTCGTTGGCGACTTTGTCTAAGCTTGCGATTTGTTGATCAATTGATGCAATTAATTCTGTTACTGGAAGATCTAAAGAGACTCTACCAAAGTTCTCCGGGTCAGGGTAACCAGGGTGGGCGCCAATGTTCAGATCATTTTGTATGGCACTATCAATCGTTTTGCGCATTGTCTGATAATTTCCTGCGTGCCCTCCGCAAGCTATATTACAGCTTGAAATAAAAGGCATGAGGTGAGCGTCTTGATCGCAATCCGCCAGCGTTTTACCTTCACCTAAGTCACAGTTTATATCAATCGAATAACAAGGCATTGCTGTGCTCACTATAACCAATCAACTATATCAATCCGAACGCTAACATTAAGCTTCTCGCACTTAATGTAATACTAGTTGTTAAAACTAATGCACCCAAAATATTTTGGGTTAAACCATTTTTATACGAACCTAAAATTTTACTGTTCATTATCCAAAGCAGGAAAATGCACACCACAGGTAATAATATGCCATTTGCCACCTGGGCGAACCAAATGATACTAACAGGTTTATAACCTAGTGATGAAACCACAACGCCAATTACAAGAATGGAAATCCAGATCAATTTGAAAGGCAGTTTGTGTAAGTCGTTAGAAAGACCAAGAATGCCGCTTAGAGCATAGGCGGATGCAAGGGGGGCGGTAACTGCTGACGATATTCCTGCTGCAAACAAACCTATTGCCATAAAATATTTGGCGGCGCTGCCAAATAATGGTTCGAGTGCTGGCGCTAGATCTGCCGCTGATTGAATCGAGATTTGCTTGCCAAAAAAGGCTGAGGCAGCGGTTGATAAAATCGCAATTGAAATTAACCCACCAACAGGGATAGATAAGTACAAGTCTTTGCGGGCGTGTGCTAGATCTGCGGGCGAGCGCCATTTTTTCGCAACACTCGCCGAGTGGAGGAATAAATTGTAAGGTACTACAGTTGTGCCAATTAAAGCGATTACACTCAAAGTAGCCCCATCAGGAATTGACGGGATCAATGCTCCTTGAAACAGCTCACTCAAATCGGGATTAGTCATAATAAAAGTCGTCAAAAAAGATAAACTCATCAGAAGTACTAAACCAATAAGTGCCTTTTCGATTATTTTATAGCTACCGGTCCATAAAAGAATAAAAGCGATAAAACCGATGACGATAGGCCAGTAATTGAAAGAGTCATCTGATACGCCTGATATGGAGTTGAACATTCCATTCAATCCTAGGCTAGCTCCAGATATGTTACCACTCTGGTAGGCCGCATTACCTATCACAACAGCGCTTACTACAAGTAATATGGAGCCTGCTTTCAATGCCGGGTTAGTAAATGTTGCTCTAATGCTTTCACCTAAACCCTGGCCGGTAATGATCCCTAGTCGCGCAGTCATTTCCTGTAAAATAATTGTGGCAACAACAGAAAAGACTAAAGCCCAAATAAGTGCATAGCCAAAATTAGTTCCGGCTAGGCTGGCCGTAATGACTGTTCCCGGTCCGATAAAAGCGGCAGTCACTAGAACAGCGGGACCGATTTGATTAAATTTCATACAATTTTCTCATTGTTTTCGCGTTGATTACATCTAATAACATATCAGTGTAAACATGCCAATTAACGGTAAACTCCGATGAGTCTGTATTTGCCCAGAAATTTGGCTATTCTTATGTGGCTTGAAAGGCCATAGGTTACGCAACAAAAATATTAGATTTAAAAATAAATATTATTAAATATCAGTGAGTTATAAACAAAAAAAGGCAATTCCTTGTAAAAACTCTGGTATTTCTTTATGATCTGCGCGCGATTCCTGTTTATCATGAAATTTGGCCGCTAAAAATGACCTGTGTAATCGCCGAATTTCAAGGGTTGTAAGACCAACATGCCCTAGCAGAAATGTATTATGAAATAACCGCAAATATGAAATAACCGATAATGACGGTCGATGGGGAGACATTCCGAATGAGTAATGATGGTGTAGATAACGGCAAGCGCCGTTTCTTGACGCTAGCAACAAGCGCCGTGGGTGCTGTTGGTGCAATCGGTATAGCTGTGCCGTTTATCCAATCATGGAATCCTAGTGCAAAGGCTCAAGCCGCTGGCGCGCCGGTTAACGTGAAATTGGATAAATTAGAAGAAGGCCAAATGATAAGAGTTGAATATCAAGGCTTGCCTTACTTTGTAGTGAAAAGAAGCGAAACAATTATTGAGCAGTTGAAAAATACTAAATTCGATTTAAAAGATCCAAAGTCTGAAAATCCTGCACAGCAGCCTGCTTATGTTGATAATGAAACTCGTTCTATTCGACCAGATATCGTAGTACTAAAAGGTATTTGTACTCACCTAGGTTGCGTACCGCAACATAAAAAGGTTACTGAAGTAGATTGGGGCGGCGGGTTCTTCTGTCCTTGTCATGGTTCTCGATTTGACTTGTCGGGACGTGTATTTGCTGGCGTTCCTGCTTCAGACAATCTGGAGGTTCCTGAATATTCTTATGTTTCAGATAATGAAATCATTATCGGCGTCGGTGAGGGAGCAGCATAATGACTAAAATGGCTCAACTAATGCAGTGGGTTGATGATCGCTTCCCTGCAACGAAAGTTTGGAATGAACATTTAGCCGAATATTATGCACCAAAGAACTTCAATTTTTGGTATTTCTTCGGCTCTTTAGCATTACTAGTCTTAGTTAATCAAATTTTAACTGGGATCTGGTTAACAATGAATTACACACCAACCGGTGAAGGCGCGTACGCTTCGGTTGAATTTATTATGCGTGATGTGGAATGGGGCTGGTTGCTTCGTTACATGCACTCAACCGGCGCTTCAGCATTCTTTGCTGTTGTTTATCTGCACATGTTTCGTGGTTTGATTTACGGCTCATTCCGCAAGCCTCGCGAGCTAGTCTGGTTGTTCGGAATGATCATCTTCGTATTATTGATGGCTGAAGCTTTCATGGGGTACTTACTTCCATGGGGTAACATGTCTTACTGGGGAGCTCAGGTAATCATCAACCTATTTAGTGCGATTCCAGTATACGGGGCTGACATTGTAGAGTGGATCCGAGGTGACTTCCTGATTTCTGGTGCGACCTTAACTCGTTTCTTCGCGTTACACGTTGTTGCACTTCCTATGGCACTATTGTTAATGGTGTTTTTACACATTGTTGCACTTCATAAAGTTGGTTCAAACAATCCTGATGGAATTGAAATTAAGAAGTATAAAGACGAGAACGGTATTCCATTAGATGGTATTCCATTCCACCCTTACTACACAGTAAAAGATATTGTTGGTGTAGCTGGATTCTTATTCATATTCTGTTTGATCATATTCTTTGCGCCAGAAATGGGAGGCTTCTTCCTTGAGCCACCAAACTTTACACCTGCTGATCCATTGAAGACTCCTGCACATATTGCTCCAGTTTGGTATTTTACTCCTTACTACTCAATATTACGTGCTGTACCTGATCAACAGCTTGGCGTCGTTGCAATGGCTGCATCACTGATTGTTATGTTCTTCTTACCTTGGTTAGATAGAGCAAAAGTTAAGTCTGTGCGTTATAAGCATTGGAGCTTTAAACTTTGGGTTGGTTTGTTTGTTATTTGTTTCATCATTCTCGGCTACTTGGGTATGAAAGGGCCAACGCCGATGCGTACTTTGGTTGCTCAAATTTGTACCGTTTACTACTTCGCCTTCTTCTTCTTGATGCCTTGGTGGAGTACTTGGGGAGAAACTAAACCAGTTCCAGAAAGGGTGACCCACTAATGAAAAAACTACTAATAACAATCAGTGCTTTGATGTCATTCTCTTTATCTGCTGCTGAAGCTGGTTTGACATTCCCGGATGATGATTTACCGGTTTTAAGCGATGACAAATTAATTGTTTCGCAACAGCGCGGAATGCAAGTCTATATGAATAATTGTATGGGCTGTCATGCACTAAGCTTTCAACGCTACAAGCGCACCTCTACAGACTTGAAGATCCCTGAAAACGTAATGATGGAAAATATGGTTTTTGGCGACGAAAAAATTGGCGAATTGATGACCAATAATATGATCAAAGAAGCAGCGGCGAATTGGTTTGGTGCTGCTCCACCAGATCTTTCTTTAATTTCTCGTTCTCGTGGAACTAAATGGTTGTATAACTATATGCGCGGATTCTACATTGATGACACTCGCACTTACGGCGTAAATAATGCTGTATTTAAAGATGTGGGGATGCCCCATGTGTTAGAGAGTATGCAAGGTCTGCAAGATAAGAGTGAGAAGGTCAAAGGTCTTGAAAACGATATCGCTTATGCGCAAGCGGATCTTGCTGCTGCGAATAAGCTGCTCGAAGAAGGCGGAAATGCAGCTGAGGCTAAGAAAACCATCAAAGCTGCGGCTAAGACAATTGAAGATGCCGAAGCAGAGCTAATTAAACTTTCAGCAGCGGGCGAATATTTTGTTATCGTCAAAGAAGGTCAATTAAACCCTCAAGAATTCGATACAGCAATGGCCGACTTAGTTAACTTCCTCGATTATATTGGTGAGCCGATTAAGCGAGAAAGGAAGCGTCTTGGTGTATGGGTTCTATTGTTTATCCTAGGCTTTGGTATTCTGGCTTACTATATGAAGAAAGAGTACTGGAAGGATATTCATTGATAGATATTAGAATTCAAAAATTCTTAAGTTTTTAACTAAAAAGAGTAGTGGCGATTTGCTGCTACTCTTTTTCGCAATTATGGAGAACACTCAATGGCAACAGTAGCCAAACGGTCAGTCATGACACTTTATACCGGCTCGGATGACGTATATAGCCATCAGGTTCGCATTGTTTTAGCTGAAAAAGGCGTTAACTTTGAAGCAATTGAAGTGGTCGGTAATGCCCAGCCACCGGAAGATTTAATCGACTTAAACCCATACAATACGGTCCCAACATTAGTCGATCGAGAATTGGTCTTATTTGAAGCGCCAATTATTATGGAATACTTGGATGAACGATTCCCGCATCCGCCTTTAATGCCTGTTTATCCGGTCGCGCGAGCGCGCTCACGTTTGATGATGCATCGCATTGAGAAGGACTGGTATAGTTTGATGAATACCATTCTTAATGGAAAAGAGAAAGAAGCAGAAAAGTCTCGTAAAGAGTTAACTGAAAGCCTGCTTACTTTGGCTCCTGTATTTAGCGAAACACCTTATTTCTTGAGCGAAGAATTCTCGCTCATTGACTGCTGTTTAGCTCCATTAATGTGGCGTTTACCAGCTATGGGGATCAAATTAACCGGTCGGGGCGCCAAAGAAGTGACTAATTATATGCAGCTTCTTTTTGAAAGAGATTCATTTGAAGCGAGCTTGACAGACGCAGAACGTGACTTACGCGATTAGAATTTAAGAGTTAGTTATGCGCGAAGAAAATTTCACTTCGAATAAACCCTATTTGTTTCGAGCGATCTATGAGTGGTTGCTCGACAACAATGCCACGCCTTATTTGCTCGTTGATACAACTAAGCCAAATGTAGAGGTGCCGCAAGAACATATTCAAAACGACCAAATCGTATTGAATGCGAGCCCTTCTGCAGTTAGAAATTGGCATGTCGACAATGAAGCAATTTCTTTTAGTGCTCGTTTTGCTGGCGTTTCCAGGCAAATCTATGTGCCTATGAACGCATTGATGGCAATTTACTCCCAGGAAAATGGACTCGGAATGGCGTTTCCAGTTCAGGAAGAAGCTGAGCCAGAAATTGATGATACAATCAGTGAGCAATCGATTAAACCCGACGCCGACGGGGTAGACTCTACGCCTGGAAAAGAACCTTCAAATAAACGCCGAGGCGATAAAAAGGTCTCTCATCTGAAAGTCGTTAAGTAAAAGTCTCCAAGAACAAAAAAAGCGCTGAGTACAGCGCTTTTTTCTTTCTTAGTAGTTCTATTGTTCATTTTCGATATATTCAAAAGCTTTTATAACTTTGGTTACTCCACCAACATTTCTTGCTATTTCTACAGCTTGAGAGGCTTCGCTTTGCGTGACTAATCCCATCAAGAATACTTCACTGTTTTCAGTGATTACCTTTATTTTTGACGAGGGAAAATCTTCGGTGAAAAGCATCGAGGATTTAACTTTTGCTGTTATGAACTCATCGTTGCGACTTGCAAAAAATGAAATTGGGGCTGCTATACGTAGTTGGTTTAAGAGCTTTTTTACCTTGGCAATTTTTTTAATTTCTACTCCTGCTTTTTCTTTTAGTTCTGCGGTAGGTGTTTGCCCAATCAACAATACTGTATTGTTAAAGCTCACTACATCAATATTAGCGTCTCCCCATAAATCATCATTTTTAAATATTGTGCTGAGAGACTTGAGTTCAATATTTTGATCTTCAAGTTGTGTCGGTACGGTTCGTCTGTCTTGTGATGCAACCGCGCCAGTTGCTGCTCCGGCAATTAAAAGGCTTTCACAACCACTTAAGAATACACAGCCAACTAACAAAACTAATTTTAAGTAATGGCTCATTTGGTTTCTCCAAAAAGAGTATTATCAATTAAGTCACATAGACAGTGGATAACGACTAAATGTACTTCTTGAATTCGTGCAGTGCTATTGGAAGGAACCCTGATTTCTACATCATTAGCACCTATTAGGCCTGCCATTTCACCACCGTCTTTACCTGTGCAGCTAACGATTAACATGTCTTTTGCAAGGGCTGCGCGCATAGCTTCGATAACATTTTGAGAATTCCCACTAGTCGAAAACACCAATAGCACGTCGCCAGCTTGACCTAGCGCTTTAACTTGTTTGGCAAACACTTCATTAAAGTCATAATCATTGCTTATTGCGGTCAATGCGCTTGTATCAGTGGTCAATGCGATAGTTGGCAGAGGTGGTCTTTCGCGCTCAAAACGATTAACCATTTCTGAAGCAAAATGTTGTGCATCAGCGGCAGAACCGCCGTTTCCGCAAGTTAAAATCTTGCTGCCGTTGAGTAAGCTAGCAACAATAATATCTGCAGCTTTAGCAATCCTGTTAGGAAGCGCATCAGCGGCTGCTATTTTTGTTTGAATACTTTCAGTAAAGGTATTTCTTATTCGATCAATCATCATTTATTTCATTTATTAAATTCAGCGTTACTCGCCAAAAGCATTTTTAATCCATCTAAACTCTAGTCTTTCAGGGCTACCTTGCAAAGCAACAACGTCAAAGCGACACTTTTCTTTGTTGCCAAGGTTGTGTTTTTGCAGATAGAAATTCGCAGTATTAATAAGCTTACTTTGTTTCTTTCTATCTACGCTTGCCGAAGCGCCGCCAAAATTAGCATTTTTTCTGTATCTTACTTCAACGAACACCAAAGTTTGCTGGTCCCGAACAATGATATCGATTTCCCCTAGCTTGCAGGAGAAGTTGGTTTCGACAATTTTACAGCCGGCTTTCTTTAACTGCTTACGCGCAAAAGTTTCAAGCTGACCACCAAATTCTCGTTTGTTCAGTAAGCCAAACAAATTAGTTCCAGATTTTAAAGGGTCGTTGTCGTAACTTCGTTCAATTCGTCAGTTTGAGATTCTTCTTGCTGAATGAGCTCTCGCTCTTTGGTCACGTGAGGTAATCCTCGATTAAATTGTGCCCAGGTTAAAAAACGATGTACTAAACCATATTCGTCTACGCCAAGTTCACCAGCCAAACCGTTCCATCGGTACTCTGGAAAAGCTCGCAGTATAGCTAGTTGATGCACAAGGTTGTAACCATCGAAACCAAGTGCAAAGAAGCGACCTCGAGAATCTAAGGCTTCCGGTTGGATGTCCTTTAGGGTTTCTCTGGTAAGTTGGTAGTCAGACAGATTGCTTAGCAGCAATGGAATGTCAGGAAACTCAACTCCATTAAGGTCAATATCTTCTTTAGGGTTCTGTTTTCCTGAGTAAATACGAGAGGTTGCAATCACAGGCAGATCATGAGCATAGTAGAAATTAATAAATGGTTTTATCTGGCGTCCCATACTTGGCGAAGCAACCATAAAGATAAACTCAGCGTCCTTTCTACGTCGCATTTCGAACTCGAGGTTTCTGCCTAAAAGTTGCTGTACTCCTCTTTTTCTTTGCATGCTACTGTCGACACCAAGTAAGTGCTGCACTTTATTTTTTAGTGCTTTAGCTTCTTTATAAGTTTGCACTTCGATTAACTCACCGCCTAGTTGTTCGAAGTACTTTCTAAACGATTCTTCTGCACGTTTGCCAACGCTATTGTCTGGTAAAAAAGCGATAGCCTTCCTGAATCCTTTTTCATATGCTCGATGGGCGGCTTGCACTGCCTCGTCCTCAATAGGAAGTCCAAATTGATAAAGATGCGGATGTCCGGCGACGGGTTGATCCAGTCTATTTAGCGCTAGCATTGGTAAGGGAAGTGTATCTTGAGTCAGTAGTGATTCAATCGATTCTTTTGTTAAAGGCCCAAGGATAAAATCTACACCGTCATCGATGGCTTGCTGATATGGTGTTAATGCTGACAAGGTTTTAGAAGTGTCATAAAAATTAATCTTAGGTGCTTCGACGGCACTTTGAGACTTGTAGTGGGCAGCGACTATACCATCTCTAATCATTGCACCAACGGTTGCATTTTTACCGCTTAAAGGCAGCAATACTCCAATGTGGGTTGGCCGATACTCCTCTGCGGCAGCTGCGCGTTGTAACGTTTCAGGCTGATGGACTTGTGACGGATGAAGAGGGTAGCGTTGTTTCCAGAGCTCTATTTGTGCAATAAGCTGTTTTGGAAAATGTCCCCATCGTTTGTTGATGTAGACAATTTCAAGCCAGCCGTTAAGTCGCTGGTTGTTAAAATCACTGATTAATGACTGAAGGAAATCGGTTTCAATTAAGTTTAAAGACTGCCAAATTTTCTCATTATTTTGTTGCAGTAATTCAGGAGTATCTATCATGTCTTCCAGATCAACCCTGATTTTCGCTGCTTCGAAGTAATTACTATTGGCTAAAAAGCTATCAGCAAGTGCTTGCGAATATCTTACTTGCCAATAGATTGGCTTGGACTGGGGAGAGCCAATGTTTCTTAACTGATTTAACGAAGCCTCGTTTGCTTCCAAAGCAAGCAATGTCTCACCGTAGAATAAATGAAAGTCATCCATTTGAAGGGGGGACAAGTATTGTTGGTTGATTCTGATCAGAATTTCTTGGGCCTTTTCGTAGCGAGTCTCTTCTACTAACAAGCCTGCGACTTGGACTAATAATGCATTCTTTTGCTCAGGAGCGGATTGCTGGGCTTGTTTGAGCAATTGCTCAAGGTCAGGTTTGGCGTATGTTCTTTGCGAATCCCTAGGCGTTTGAGGGCCACATGCTTGTATTGCGCAGAGTATTAATAAGGCACAAATGATTTTGTTGCTTTGAGAGATAAATTTCTTCATTATCCGATAATTACTCCAATCATTGATTTTCGCCCAGCATGAGTATTCCTTCTGACCAACTTCAAATTCAGTCATCTCAACATACGGCTGCCGATATTGCATCATTGTATGTCGTAGCCACGCCTATTGGAAACTTGGAAGACACGAGTGATCGAATGCGTCACACTTTAGCATCCGTGTCTCGAATTGCAGCAGAAGACACCAGGCGCACCAAGCAGCTATTATCCCATATTGGGGTGAATACGCCATGTTTTTCATTGCATGAACATAATGAAAGACAAAAAATTGATTTTATAGTTCAGTGTCTCGAAAGAGGAGAGTCTGTGGCATTAGTTTCGGACGCTGGTACACCATTAATTAGCGATCCTGGTTATCCGTTGGTGAATCAATTGAGAGAGCTTGGCCATTCCGTAATCCCGATACCTGGTCCATGTGCGTTAATTGCCGCATTGTCAGTTTCAGGGCTGCCAAGTGATAGATTTCTGTTTGAGGGATTCTTGCCATCGAAGTCAGCCGCCCGGATCTCCTACCTTCAAAACTTATCCAAAGAAACCGCTACCTTAATATTTTATGAATCTTCACATCGGATAAAAGCTTCTATTGGGGATATGATGGCGGTATTTGGAGAGAATAGGCGAGTTGTTATAGCCAGAGAGATAACCAAAACATTTGAAACGGTTTTGAACGGTAACCTCTCAAATTTGTGTGAGATCCTTGAACAAGATCCAAATCAAGCTAAAGGCGAATTCGTAGTTTTGGTCAAAGGTGCGGATAAAAACGTTGTTGAACTCAGCGATGAGTCTCGACTGTTAGCGCTAAAATTGATTGAATATTTACCGGGTAAGCAGGCGGCAAAAATTGTTGCGGAATTGCACGGGGTAAAGAAAAATATGGTCTACCAATTCTTACTCGATCAAAATTCTGAATAAGTGAACTTTCGCGTAAGGAAGTTCCTCTAGTGCTGAGAAAGCTCCCTTTAACTTTTACGGTAAACAGTTTGTAATTATTACCATTTTATTAGCGCTGACTGAGTTCTCTAGTTAATATAGCCTCGAAGAATAAGTTCAAATTATTCGGGGAGCTGACAAATGAATTCGACCAGTTCGACTAGTAAGCAAGTACTATCGCGAAAAAGAATTTTGATAAGCGGAATAGTGTTAAGCGTTTTAGGCGTTGGCATTTGGGTTAACTCTAGCCTATTCAATGTACCTTCCGAAAAAGAAATTAATCACGACAAACTAATCGCAAGTCACCAAAAATACCAAAAACGGCAGGCGAAGGTTCAAGGTGCTCCTGAGGGGCCGGATCTGTATTTTGCTAATAAGAAATTTGGTTCTCATGAACCGTTTAATACTTCCCACCTATATACTTCAGCGATCCATAATAAAAGAGAGTTTCTGTTGCAGCACCGTGTGTTTTCAGCTGAGCCGTGGGAAAGTTTGGGCCCTGAGTTTGTTGGTGGCAGGACCCGTAGCTTAGTATTTCATCCCGGTGATCCCGACACCATGTACTCAGCTGGCGTATCGGGAGGTGTTTGGAAGTCAACTGACGCTGGCCAAAATTGGTCTCCCATCTCAGATGACATAGAAAATTTAGCCGTTGTTTCTTTGACCTTGGTACCCGGCGCCCCGAATATTATTTTAGCAGGCACGGGAGAAGGGGTTTATGTAGGCCGTCCAATAGTGAGAAGTCGCGGTGTAGAGGGGAATGGAATGTTTCGCTCTATCGACAATGGGGCGACTTGGGCACCGGTTGCGCAAACCTTGAATAATTCGGATTTTCAATTTGTGAACCGATTAAAGGCGGGGGCTAATGGTAGTTTATTTGCTGCAACCGGTAGTGGTATTTGGCGCTCGAATGATATGGGAGAGAACTGGACTTTGGTTCTTGATCAAAGAAGTCGTGTCGGTGGCTGCAATGAGGTTGAAATTCAGCCATCTTCTTCACCCAATAATTTGCTCGTTTCATGTGGTGCTTTTGAGGCATCAGAAGTTTTCCAGAGTCTTGATAATGGTGATACATGGCAAAGTGTGTTATCCGAAAATAACCAGGGAAGAACAACCTTGGCGTTCGCGCCTTCGAATCCACAAAGAGTTTATGCGCTTTCTGCGCAGAATCAATTTGGACCTTACCCTTATGGCGTCAATGGACTATATCGTTCAGACGACGGAGGTTCCAATTGGTCCTTGATTACTGACTACAATTCTCCAAACTTTAATAATCGGACTATTTTCTCAGCTACCAATTACGTTTTTGATTGCTCCGGCACCGGGCAATATCAGGATGGCAGAATCTCTGGTGGAGGATGGTATTACAACCTTTTAACGGTTGATCCTACTGATGAAAACAGGATTTGGGCGGCAGGACTTGATTTGTGGCGCTCAGAGGATGGCGGGGAGAATTTTTCCCTGGCGTCGTTTTGGTGGGCCAGTGAGGCTACTCCAAGTTATATTCATGGCGATCATCATCTGATTACATACCATCCAAATTATAATGGTTCAACAGAAAACAAAATGTATGTTACCAATGACGGTGGTATTTGGTACTCCCAGAACTCAACCGCGGCAACCGCTAGCAATAATTGCGATCCAAATACCAGCAGTATTGATTTCCGATCTTTGAATAACAACTATGCCGTCACTCAGTTTTATCATGGGTCGGTAGCAAAAGACGGAAAGACGATTATCGGCGGTTCCCAAGACAATGGTACTCAGTGGCGCTCTGAAAATGGACAATGGCAACGAATAGCTGGTGGGGATGGTTCTTATTCTGCAATCGACCCCAAAGATCCAAATACGGTCTATGTGTCTTCTCAATACGCCAATTTATCCAGGCTAAACCTTGAAACAGGCTCCAGGACCGGGATCTCAGGGAATTTCGACGCCCCGGGCCTTTTTATCACTCCTTTCACGCTTGATCCCAATGATAACAAAAGACTTTGGCTTGCCGGATTAGCCTTATGGCGCGGCGATAATCGCGGAGATAACTGGACCAAAGTGAGTTCAGATGAATACCAAATGGACTATGTTAATGGGTTATCTGCTGTTGAAGTTCAACCTGGAAACTCGAATCTGGTAATTACGGGTGGAACTGATGGGTATATCTATCGACATACTTCTGCATTAAGCGGAAACTCTACTTCGTCAATGGACAGAGTCAAAATCGCAGACGGTTACGTTTCATCTATAAACTTTGATCGAAACAACCCGCAAAAAGTTGTCGCAACTATTTCTACATTCGGTCAGCCTCATGCCTGGTTGAGCAACGATGCAGGTGTCACTTGGCAAGCCATTGAAGGGAATGGAAATACCGCTATTCCAGATCTTCCCACTCACGACATAATCGTGGCCCCGCATGACACTAACACGCTTTATCTAGCCAACGATATAGGCGTATATATAAGTGAAGATAATGGTATTAGTTGGACCCCTTTAACAACCGGCTTACCCAACGTTCCGGCAGAGCGAATCGTTTATAATAGAAACAACTTAACCTCCAGCCTGTTCGTATTTACCTATGGCCGTGGGGCATTTAGGAGCATTGTAACCAACATTCAAAATTTTGCTCCGGTTGTTACCTCAAATATAGAGCCTCAGCAGTATTCCGAGGGAGTTAGTCTTAGCTACGATGTATCACGACATTTTGATGATTCCAATGATGATGCGCTCGTATTTTCCGCAACAGGACTTCCATCTGGTGTCACTATGGATAACCAGGGATTTATTTCTGGAAATCCAAGTGGCACAGGGAATTACAGTGTTAGTATTACCGCTAGTGACGGTGAGCTCCAGGCCAGCGCAGAGTTGATCATGACAGTAACAGCTAGAGAAACGCCGAGCTCGAGTAGCGGTGGGGGTAGTGTTTATTGGTTAATTTTAGTTTTGGCAGGGCTGATAGCCGTAAAACAATCAAGAGACAGAGAGTTAGCGAATAATTTTTTCTATCTAAAATAAACTTAACTGCTACATTCAGAAACAATTCAATCATTGTGAAAAGCGCCAATAATTGGCAGTATTTGGTAGTTTCGGAATACTGCTAGTTTTCCTCAATTTGAGTATCTTCAGGGAGATCTAAGTGATTAAATTTTTACTTAAATGTGTTCTTTTAATCGGTTTTGGTTCAGCCATTGCTGCAACCAAGCCAGAGGACATAAAACAATTCACCTTAAAAAATGGGATGACAATTTTAGTTGTCGAAGACCATTCTATTCCTAATGCCAATATGTATTTATTCTGGAAAGTGGGCTCTAGAAATGAGGTTCCTGGTATTACAGGGCTATCACATTTTTTTGAACACATGATGTTTAATGGCGCGAAAAAATATGGCCCTAAGCAGTTTGACAGAGTAATGGAAGCCAACGGCGGTGCCAATAACGCGTACACTACGGAAAATTTGACGGTTTATACCAACTGGTTCCCCGCTGATTCAATTGAGAAAATGTTTGATTTGGAAGCTGATCGAATTCAGAACTTAGCAATTGACGAAAAAATGGTCGAGAGCGAGCGAGGGGTGGTAACGTCGGAACGTTCAACCGGTTTGGAAAATTCAAACGTGCGTATGCTGATGGAAGAAGTTAAAGGTTCAGCTTTTCGAGCGCATCCATATGGTTGGTCAGTGATTGGTCATCAATCGGATATCGATAGTTGGTCATTAAAAGACTTAAAGGACTTTCATCGCACTTATTACGCACCAAACAATGCGTTAGTAGTGATTTCTGGAGATGTTACCTTAAAGCAAGTTAAACGCTTAGCAAAGAAATATTGGGAACCAATACCCGCTCAGCAAGAACCACAAAAAGTCCGTACCGTGGAGCCAGAACAAAAAGGTGAGCGCAGAGTGTACGTACAAAAGCCGTCAGCTTCATCTGCGAATATAATGTTTGCTTATCACGTACCAGAGACCTCTCACGAAGACTACTATCCGTTAGAAATGCTGGCAAATATTCTAGGCAATGGAGATAGTTCCAGGTTGAGTCGTTCACTGATTGATGAACAACAATTGGCAACCAGCGTATTTACCTACTTCCCCAGAGCATTCGATCCTAATCTATTTTATGTGTACGCTGTGGCGGCAAAAGATGTTGATGCTAAGAAACTTGAAAAAGCTTTGATCAAAGAAATCAATAAGGTGATTCGTGATGGTGTTGAAGCAAAAGAGTTGGCGAAAGAAAAGAACTCCGCTCAAGTCGACTTTTATCGAACACTTTCGACCATTAATGGTAAGTCGAATACCCTCGGCACATACGCTCTTTTCTTTGGGGATCACAAGAAAATGTTTAGTGCTGTGCAAGATATGGGGGCAGTGACGGCAGAAGATATTAAACGCGTAGCGTCTGCCTATTTGCGTAAGGCCAATCGAACCGTTGGCATTTTAGATTCTGCGGAAGATAGTCAGGAAGAGGACCTATAAAATGAAGTTAGTTAAAAGAATTATCGGGGCGTCCCTCGCGCTACTCAGCTTGTCTTCAATGGCTGCATTTAAAATTCCTGTGTACGAAAAGTATAAGTTAGATAATGGATTGGAAGTTTACTTAATGCAACAAACGGAAGTTCCGTTGATCGATATCAGTTTGACTATTAAGGCTGGCGCAATTCATGATGAGAAAAGCTATGGTTTAGCGAATTTGACCGGCGAGTCCTTAATGTTTGGTAGTGGTAAATTAAGTAAAACCGAAATTGAAGATAAACTGGCCTTTCACGGTGCTGAACTTTACTCGTCAACAGGAATGGAGTCGTCTGATTTAAGTATGTCGATCGCAGCAAAAGATCAAAAGGAAATGTTGAAACTTTTGCAAAGCATTGTGCTTAAGCCGAAATTTGATAAGGACGAGTTCGACAAATTCAAGAAACGATTATCCAACCAGCTTATTCAAAGAAGGGAAAGTCCGCGCAATGTTATTGGTAGCGTATTTGGTAAAATGTACTACGGTGAACACCCGTATGGAAACCCGGTAATTGGAGATTTGAAATCAATTGAAAAAGTCAAATTAGATGACGTAAAGTCCTTTTATTCGAAGTACTACACTCCCAACAATGCAGCGATTATTGTCGTGGGAGACTTCGAAAAAAAGTCAATGAAAAAGCAAATAGCTAAATTATTTTCTAACTGGAAAGGCCAAGCGCCTAAGGCAAAAGTATTACCTTTAGTTAACCCTAAAACAGATTCGAATGTGTGGATTATAAACAAAGAAGACGCAACAGAAACGACCTTTATGATTGGTGGAAAAGGTATTAACTCTAGCCACCCCGATTATGTTGCTGCTGAGGTTATCAATACTATTTTAGGTGGCCGTTTTACTTCTTGGTTAAATGACGAGTTGCGCGTTAACTCCGGCTTAACTTACGGCGCCAGAAGTGGATTTAGTGATCATTCAGTTGCTGGAAGTTTTGCCATTTCTACTTTTACTAAAACTAGAACCACTTTTGAAGCAGTTGACCTCGCACTAAAGACTTATGAAAAGTTATGGGAAAAAGGAATTGATGCTGAAACCTTGGCTTCGGCAAAAGCTTATGTTAAAGGTCAATTTCCACCAGACTTTGAAACTAGCGGCCAACTTGCGGCACTGTTAAGCCGTATGTGGGTATTAGGATTGGACGATTCTTTTATTAATGATTTTGAGGCGAAAGTAGATTCATTGAATGTCGAGTCAGCTAATAAGTTGGCCAAGAAGCTATTTCCTAGAGAGAACTTGCAATTTGTATTAGTTGGCAAGGCGTTGGAGATCAAGGAGAAAGCTAAAAACTACGGTAAAATCAAACAGATGGATATTGATAAATTCACTTACTAGGAAAGAAATAACGACATCAAAGGCGACAATTTGTCGCCTTTTTATTTGAAATATTCTCTGAAGTGAAACGTTTAAAGTGCTAACTTGGCTCTACTTAGAAGGAATTGGGAGGAATTATGTACTATAAAGCGTCACTCGGAACTTCCGCTCGTTGGATTACCTTTCTTACCACTCTTCTACTGATTTCTATTCCATTAATTATTCTGGCCAATGCCGGTACCGCTGAACAACCGGCTATACTATTTTCATTGCTATTACCGGTATTGATTCCTCTGATCTGCTTTGTCTATCGAGTAACAGGTTATGAGCTTGATAGTAAGCAAATACTCGTTAAAAGATTGGTTGGCGATTTTTCGGTACCACTTAACGAAATAGATTCTATTGAAGTAAACCCCAATGCCATGAAACGTTCGTTCAGGACCTTTGGTAACGGAGGATTATTCGGCTTTTATGGTCGATTCAGAAATTCAGTTTATGGTCCGTATCGCGCTTTTGTTACTGATCCTAACAACAGCATTGTACTCAAGCAGCAAAATGCAGTGATTATCTTATCACCCGATGAGCCACAAAAATTTGCGAAAAAGCTGGCTGAAAAGTTAAGCAAACAAAATAATTAAAACTTTCAGAGCAATCGTTACGTATATCAATAGAGAATTGGTCAAGTTGACTAATTTTAACTTCGTTGGTAGTATTTTTGCGACATCTGTAACAGGTGCCAAATATTCGTGGATAGAAGCGCTATTTCTGAACATGAAAAAGGAAAAGTAACATAGCAATTTAGTGCTAAGTGCGGCAAAACTATAAGACTTTAGATCCTAAAAATAGCCAACAAGAATTCAAAAATTAACATAAGGATGATTATGAAACCTAAATTCCTGCTCATTGCAGCTTCGCTTTTCATCTCCGCCAATCTGGAGGCAACTCCAATTTCCAAAGAAATTGCCTCTATTGAAAAAGGGCTGCGTGGCTCTGTGATTTTCAAAGGCGACCCAAGCTGGTCAATTGAGGAACGAATGAAGCATCATGGCGTACCAGGAGTTAGTGTTGCCGTTATCAAAGACTTTAAAGTTCATTGGGTAAAGACCTATGGAATTACTGACAAGGAAACCGGACAACCAGTTACAGAAAATACACTTTTTCAAGCTGGTTCGATTAGTAAGCCTGTTGCGGCCTATGGCGCTTTGAAGCTAGTAGAGCAAAATCGATTGGGTTTAGACGAACCGGTCAATAAAAAACTCGTTTCTTGGAAAATTCCTGAGAACGACTTTACTAAAAAACGCCCAGTTGCACTAAAACACTTGTTAAATCACAGCGGCGGGTTAACCGTTCACGGTTTTCCCGGTTATTCAGTGGACGCTCCTGTACCTACCATACGGCAAATATTAGATGGACAAGAACCGGCCAATACCGCCGCTGTTCGTGTTGATATGGAGCCTGAAACTCAAATGCGCTATTCAGGTGGAGGTTACACTGTATTGCAACAGCTGGTTATAGATGTAACAAAAAAAGATTATCCTCAAACCATGAACGAGTTGGTGCTTGGGCCAATCAAAATGCAGCGAAGTACTTACGAGCAACCGTTGCCTCCAGGGAAGCTTAAATTTGCTGCTGCAGGCTATTTGCCTAATAAAAATCCAGTGCCTGGAAAACGTCACACTTATCCAGAAATGGCCGCTGCAGGCCTCTGGACCACAGCGGAAGATCTGGCAAAGTTTGCGATTGATGTCCAATCGGCGATTAAGGAAGGTAATAGCAAAGTACTAAGTAAAAGAATGACTGATAAAATGCTAACTCCGTATGTTTCTCCTAACACAGGGCTTGGTTTCTTTCTTGAGAACAGAGACGGAGAAGAGTACTTCGCCCATGGTGGTTGGGATGAAGGTTTTAGCGCGAATTTGATAGCCCATAAAACTCGTGGTTTTGGTGTTGTTGTAATGATTAATTCAAATCATCCTGCCTTTATCGATGAGTTGACTAACAGCGTAGCCGCTCACTACGGTTGGGATAATTATCTGGCAAAAGAAAATGTTGCCTTGCCGATCAACAAGCAGGAACAAGAGAGAATTTCCGGGCGATATCTTTTCAATGACGATATGACTTTTACTATTGAGTCAGACGGTGATCGTATGTTTATGCAATATCTTGGTGACGATAAAATGGAAGTCTTCAGGATCGGTGATAATCGCTATATACGACGAGAATACAATACCGTGTTTGGCTTTGAGCAAAACAAAGAGTCTGGTCAATTTGAATTAGTATTTGATATGCCTGATGAGAGTGTTGAGACACGTCGTCGTTTGAAAAAGGACGAAGTAGTTCCTTTTGAGTATCTTGTTAACGGACAATTTGCGAAAGCAGAAAAAGCTTATGCTAAGTTATTTGCAAAAAGTCCTCAGCAGATGAGAGCAAGTGAGTGGGGCATTTTAGGCTATGCCGATAAGTTAATAGATTCTGATAATAAAGATTCAACTTTGGCTGTACTCAAACTGAGCATTAAGCTGTTTCCAAAAAGTACATACAGTATCGATAAATTAGCTCAGTTTTATCAGAGCAATGGAAATATAGCAAAAGCTAAACAAGTTTATCAAAGGGCGATTAAAGACTTGCCTGGCAACGAGAAGTTTAAGAAAGCGTTGGCAGAGTTAAGTAGGTAGGATTAATGCTGTTTAGCAATTTAAGTAGACTACCGATTTAAATATTAAATTTAAATCGGTGTAGATTAAAGTTCGTTTTGTCGCGATTTACTGCGACCAATAAGCTGATACTAAAAAATGAAGATTTCCTCATATACACTACAGATTGATAAAGAGGCGAATGAAAGCCTTATTGATGAGGTAATTTCGAAACTACCTGAAAGAGACGACCCGTTTGCAATACTGTCCAAGGATGATATGAATTACATGCAATGCTTATGGACTGAGCAGGGTTTTATTTTGAGGTATCAGGAAGGTTCTATAGATCGGCATTATTGTTCAAGTGATTTTCTTGATGGAATAAATGTAGTCAGAGCTTTTAAGCAATATCTATGTGGAGAAAATGCATGGAAAGATTCTTGTGAGTTTTACCTAATGAATCATAGAGGCTTTTGGGGAAGTCTAGGCTATAAAACGGGATTATTTTTTGGTTCTATCCTTAGAGGCTTTAAAGAGGCAAGAAAATGAAGAATAACCACGTGCCGAAACTATCCTGTAACTAATTTGATAAATGAAGGAAACTGGTAGAACGCACAACCAAACATCTGAGAAGAGCGCGAAAACGGTTGTATCCTAATTTGGCCTTGCTAATTTACCTAAGCCGCCAATTGCTTAACGATTTGACGTAGAAAGGCAACATTATCATGATATCTATCCATGTCCTTAATGCATTTCGAATTACACTGGATCCCTTGAAAAGCGCTAGTTAAAAACCTCGCTGTTTTTAATGGATCGACATCGGATTTAATACTGCCGTCCTCAATACCTTGTCTAATAACTGCAGCCATTTGATTGCTCCAGTTATCAAATACGCTAGTGATCCTTTCGCGAAACCCTTCATCTTCATAAGCCATTTCCTGGCCTAAATTAGTTAAGGGGCAACCTACTTCCAGGTCATGGGCGCAAACTTCGCCACGAGGATCGTCAAATGAAGCTTCGATGGTTTCTAGTGGAGGGTATCCTCTGGAGACTAATTCATTCCAATGTTCTAAAAACATCTTATGGAAGAGCTCGTCTACAACGGCGTAGCCCAAAGCTTGTTTGTTGGGGAAATGATGATAAATGGCACCTTTGGTTAAACCGGTTTTCTCTACCACCTCGTCAACTCGCAAGCCCTTAAAACCATGCTTGTGGAGCAGGTCTGCTGTTACCTCAAGGATTTGCTGTCTAGTTTGTTCCGGATTTTTCTTTCGTACCATGCTTACTTCTCTATTTTGCTCGGCTCAAATAATCATTGCCGATATCTCATTGTATTGGATATATACCCTTTTGGGAATAGTCGCTCCTTAAACTGGTGGTTGTCGTTTGTAGCATTCCTCCTCCTTGCGGAGGAGGGCTACCTGAGGTTCACGCTAGCGAACACGTTTCAAACCGTTACGATTGAAGTCTCCTTCATCCAATCCCACTTTAAATTGGTAGTTAGACCATACTAGTTGCGTGGCTTTGTCAGTTAAATGGTTAGTCATACTCATGGTATGAGCTCGCCAATATTGACCGAGGTACTGCTTATAATCAGAATACTCAAGTGTTTTAAGAAGCTCTCCTTTACGATCATAAAATTCGGTTTTTAACATTCTAAATTCCGTCTGATCAATCCAGGAAATCATTCGTTTATAGCCGGAATGTTTGTAGGTCGGATAGTATTCGACCTTAAACACTTTTTGACTGTTTAGTTCTTCATCAGCTAAGTACTTGTATGTGTATTTGCCAACTTCAAAAGAACTTAGATCTTCAAATGCAAACTCGCTTCCCATAAAAGGACCAGATTTATTGGATGATGAAATTCTCTTTACCCGTTTTAACGCCGGTAAATACAACCATTGCTCATCTGGTGAGACGATATGTGAGTAAGATAAAAACGCTGTACCTTTAACATCTTTTGGGCTATCAAACACGGTCAGACTTTTATCACCGTTATCTTCTCCACCGACTTCCATCGATCTTATACGAATTTTTCTTTCGCTTTTCTCTCCTTGTTTGTTGGAAAGAATCATCAGCATATCTGCGGTTGAATCTTGCCAACCTAAGTCTCTGCGATCAGATTCTTGTGCAATTGCGAGACCTTTTCCTTCTGCGGTTGTCGCGCTTTCTATTTTCGCAACTTGAATCGCAGCTGCGGCATTAGTTGCAGTAACGGCTTCAGCTGCCAACAGACTAGTTGGCAGTGTCAGTAGCAAGGCGAACAGGCTCTTTTGCGTCTTGTTCAGCATTGGATTTCTCCTTTTCGTAAGTCAGTAATAAAGCTGGTAATAGTAGGAAATCGACAATCAGGGCGACTACAATAGTCAGTGCTGTCATAACTCCCATATCTGAATTCAAACTAAAGCTAGAGAAGGTCATTACGCTAAAACCTGCACCCAACACAATTGTTGTTGTGACCAGTGCTTTACCCACATTAGCGAAGGCATAGCGGATGGCTTCTTCAGAACTTAAACCTTTTTCTTCTCTTGCTCGTAAATATTTACTAAGGAAGTGAACGGTATCGTCTACCACAATTCCAAGAGTCATTCCGGCGACCATGGCGAGTGACATGCCCACTTGGCCTACAAATATTCCCCAGATACCGAAAGCGATAAATGCTGGGACTAGGTTCGGTACAAGTGACATTACGCCCATTTTGGTTGAGCGCATGGCAAAGATAAGCAATCCCGAAATTAGTACCAGCGCGATTGCAGTTCCGCCTAACATGCTGACGATGTTGCGTGCACCAATATGAGCAAACATCAGAGACGGGCTGGCCACATCAAATGCAAAATCTTTACCGTTAACAACTAGCCATGCGCCCAATCGATTTTCTAAATCGATAGTTTCATTAGTGGAAAGATTTTGCGCTGTGACGATTACTCGCGTAGATGACTTTTTCACATTAATCTGATTGTTTAGGTCAAGCCCGTAAGGCAGGGACATTTCATAAAGTAGCAGGTATTGAGCAGCCAGTTCTCTGTCTTCAGGTAGCTTGTAATAGGACTGATCATCGCCATGCATGTTTTTGTTTAAACGCGACATAGTATCGGTGAAAGTATTCACATGAATAACTTCTGATTGCTGCTCAGCAAAGTTTGAAAAATCCTCTACCATTTTTAAGAACTTTGGATCCGACACTCCACCTTCTTCACCGGCTTTCATTGAAAACTCTAGGGTATAAAGTCCGGTTAAGTTTTCTAATACAAAGTCTGTGTCATTTCTAAATTGAACGGATTTATCAAAATATTGAACCCACTCGTCATTCAATTCATTGCGTGGTAAAAATGCGACTACAACTAAAGTGAAGATTGTCATTCCCCACAATAAGTTTTTACGGTTGCCGATAACAAAGTTAGCCAGTTTGTCCATGCTTTCTTCTTTACCTTCTTCAACGAGTTTTTGTTTAATCGGTAAAGCTAGAACTATGGCAGGCAAAATAGTAACTGAGAATACAAATGCCGCAGCAACACCAATTGCAACGATATTGCCCAAGTCGTGGAATGGCGGAACTTCGCTAAAGTTCATGGTTAAGAAACCAATTACAGTAGTTACACTGGTTAAGAAAATTGGTTGGAAGTTAACCCGCAAGCTTTCTCGCATGGCTTCCACTTTAGTTAAGCCCCGGCGGTAGTGTTGCAAGAAAGTCACCAATATATGGACCGCGTCAGCTACCGCCATAGTCATGATAATGGTGGGCGCTGAACTTGATGGAGGAGTTAATTTAATGCCAAGCCAACCGGTTATTCCCATTGCAGTAATAATTGACGCCATAATCATAATTAGCGTGGCAAAAGTTGCAGTTACGCTTCTTAATAGGAAACCCAACGCAACTAAAACTACCAAGAACATTATCGGTACAATTGTTCCCATATCTTTTTGCGAAGC
>JAPHTP010000035.1 GCA_026196875.1 Kangiellaceae bacterium | reverse complement strand
GCTCCGATTGAAGACGAAGTTGGCGATCGGATTTATATTATTGATGTAAATTCCGGACAACTATCGTTTTTAAAAGCGCCTTACTTATTGCATAACAGACCGAGTTGGTCATTTGACGATTCTGCAATAATTTCGGCAATCTATGATAACGAGTTTACTGATCTTTATAAGATTGATATTCAAACAGGGGACGCAAGAAGGCTCACAAACGATGGTGGTAGATTTGGCGTTATGGTAGATAAATCAACTTTATTATATACGACGGCGGATAGCAGCCTGTGGAAAAGAGAGATCGCCGAAGATGGCTCAGAAGAAAACCATAAATCCATATTATTAATCGACTCAGAAGAGTTTTCTTCTAGATATACTTGGAGTTATTCAACCAAAGGAATTTACTATCGTAAAAACGTGGATATGCATCAACAAATTAATTTTTATGACTTTGCAACCAAGCAAATAGTCCCCCTGGTTAAATTACCTTGGAAGTCTTTTGAATCTTACGGTGCTTTAAGTTTAATTGAACAAGAACAACAACTTATTTTTACCGTTAGCGATTACCCTCAGGCCGATATAAAAAAACTAACCCATCCACTGCTTAATTAAAGAATTCGTTTTAAGAGGGTTATAATTTATTGGTTAATGTGCCATTTCTATAAAGATCATAATTGAGTCAAAGAAATATTTTCTAGCTTGAACAAATACTTATTACCAAGTGCTTAACTATGGCATGAGGCAAATTCGAGTGATCAATAGTCTGATTAAGGTTATATTGATATCACCCCTAGATAATCCAATAATCATTCCAAAATGACCGAGAAACCTGTCGCAGAGGCTTGTGTAAGAAATCAGCAACCCATACTAGAAACAATTGAAGAACTTTTTAGAGATAAGTATTCAATCTTGGAGCTGGGTAGCGGGACAGGCCAGCATGCGGTCTATTTCGCCAATGCAATGCCCTGGCTGAAGTGGCAAACGAGCGACCTTTTGGAAAATCACCCAGGAATTAATATGTGGCTGGAGGAAGCTAATTTAGCCAATACTCTTCCACCAATAGAATTGGATGTAACACAAACAGTATGGAGCGAACAGCTTTATGATGGAGTATTCTCAGCGAACACCGTCCACATTATGCCTTGGACAGCAGTTCCAAAGTTGTTCGAAGGTATAGGGCGGCATTTGGATAAAGGTGGATTATTCGCACTATATGGCCCATTTAAATACGAAGGAAAATTTACCAGCGAAAGTAATCAGCGATTTGATCTATGGTTAAAAGAAAGGGCTGAGCACCAAGGAATTCGTGATTTCGAAAAGCTTGATGATCTCGCAGAACTTAACGGACTTACTTTTGTTAATGACGTTGCTATGCCGTCGAATAATCAGATCTTGGTGTGGCAAAAGTAATTTCTTTTGACAAAACAATAATTTACGAAAAATATGGTAATTATTGAATTTTTAAAACCGGTACTTTTTCACATTCATTGGTGGATGAACTAAAGTACTATAATTACTTGTTATATCGAATATTGTATTTTTCTACAAAGGCAGAAGTATGAAGTTAAGATCTTCAAGAAAAAACGCTTTTTCATTTAGTCTGAAAACAAGCGTATTATCACTGGCATTACTCACTTCTAGTGCATATGCAACTCAATTTACCTCTATCAATGAACTTGAATTGGCAGATCGACCGATTAGTCAGATTTCAAAACAAGTTTCAACTGATATCCCTATGATAAGGGCCAATGCTTTGGATGTGAGCGCCCTACTAAAAGAAGACAAGTTACGAGCTGAACAAAATTTGCCTTTTAGGTTTGCGGTACCGCTTGAATACGAGGGTAATTTAAAAAGTTTAGGCAAATGGGAGATAGGCGAAGAGCAAGCAGTGTATAGATTGTCACTTTCTGCCTCGAATGCCAAATCTCTTAGCCTAGGTCTAAAGAATTTATTTTTACCTAAAGGCACAAAACTATTTTTCTACAATTCCGATTTATCGACTGTAGTGGGACCATATACACATAAATCAAACAAAGCTCATAAAGAACTATGGACACCGGTTATTGAAGCTGATTTAGTTACCCTGGAAATAAATGTTCCAGTAAAACTTAAAGAACAGTTAACTTTTGATTTTGCTCAAGTAAATTTGGGATATCGTGGAATTAAGACACATGATATGGCTAAGTCTGGCAGCTGTAACATTGATGTTGTTTGCTCTCAGGGGGATGCTTGGCGAAACGAAATTCGATCAGTAGCAAGATATACAATTACAAACTCTCAAGGTACTTTTCTTTGTACCGGTTCTTTAGTTAATAACACCAGTGGAAACCGTCGGCCGCTATTCTTAACGGCTAATCACTGCGGAATTAACTCTCAAACAGATTCATCATTAGTTATTTATTGGAACTATGAAACTTCTGCTTGTGGAGGAACGCCTGATGGTCAATTAAACCAGTTCCAAAATGGGACAAGATACTTGGCTAGTAGCGCGCCATCAGATTTTGCGATAGCTGAATTAGATGAAAATCCAAATTCAAGTTTTAATGTGCACTACGCTGGTTGGGATGCTGCAGACGTTGCGCCTGGCTCTGCAGTAGCTATTCACCACCCATCCGGTGACGAAAAAAGAATCAGTTTAGAAAATGATCCACTAACAATTACCAATTATTCATCAAACACCGAAATTTCTAACGGAACGCATCTAAGAGTTTCTGCATGGGATGAAGGTACCACTGAGGGAGGATCGTCAGGTTCCGGATTATGGAATGCTGCTCATAGAATCGTCGGTACACTTCATGGTGGTGGTGCTTCATGTGACGCAACTACTGAATCGGACTGGTATGGTCGAATGGCTGTTCACTGGGAAGGTGGAGGTACACCAAATACACAAGCTAAATTTTGGCTGGATCCTAGCAATAGCGGGGCTACGCAAGTCGATGGAATAGATGATTGTACACGGCCTACTGTTTCAATCACAACAGCACCAACAACTGGCGAGATCAACCAGAGCTTAAATTTCGTCGGTACCGCAAGTGGTACTAGCGGTACGTATCAGTATGAGTGGGATTTTAACGATGATGGTATTATTGACTCGACAGAGAGTAATCCTGCTTTTAGCTATGGCTTCCTTTATCAGGGTAACGTGAGACTGCGCGTGACCGATGGAAATTCGTGTTCAGGTTCCGATAGTAGCGCGATCACAATTAGCAATTCAGGAAATGAACTGTTTCCTGTATCCGACCAAATGCCCACTGGTTGGACGCAGCCTTCTGGAGCGAATGCCGGTTGGAGTGTAAACAACTCCACCGTGTTTGAAGGAAGTTACTCTCTTAAAGCAGACACAATTACCGATAGCCAAACAGCATCTGTTGAAATGACCAATAATTTTACAGACGCTAATAGTTTTGTAGCATTTATGGCAAGAACATCATCTGAAGAAGGGTGGGATATTCTTAGTTTTTATATCGATGGCGAGTTAAAAGGTTCGTGGAGTGGGGATAGCGGATGGCAATCGGCTTATTATAATGTAAGTCAAGGAAGCCATACTTTGCGTTGGACTTATGCAAAAGACTCAAATACAAGTAACGGTGCCGATACTGCTTGGATTGATGGTGTAACAGGAGTAACTCTCGAGGGTGCAAATATGGCGCCTACTGCGTCAGTCGCTCAAAGCCAGATTAGTGCTGTTGAAGATACCAGTGTTACGCTTGACGCGAGCGGAAGCTCCGATCCAGAAAATGAAACGCTTACTTTTAGTTGGACACAAACTTCTGGACCAAGTGTTACCATCAATGCTGCTGATACCGCTGTTGCAACATTTACTGCACCTTCAGTTGCAGCTTCTACGGTACTTGAGTTTACAGTAACGGTAACAGATGAGGCTGGTAACTCAGACACTGAGAATGTCACTGTAACGATTACTGATGCTGCTGGAAATGAAGCACCTGTCGCTAGCGTTGCTATGTCAAGCATTTCTGTTAATGAAGGTTCTTCAGTTAGCCTAGATGCAAGTTCAAGCTCTGACCCTAACAATGACACTCTAACTTACTCTTGGGCTCAAACGGGAGGCTCGCCAGGTGTAACGTTAACCAATGGTACTGAAGCTGTTGCTTCATTCACGGCACCGGAAGTCAGTCAAAATACAACCCTAACTTTTACGGTAACTGTTACCGACACATCAAATGTCTCTAGTGAAGCTGTGGTCACTGTTTCCGTTAGTGATACGACTCCTCCTCCTGCTTCTGGAGGAAGTGGTGGCGGCTCGTTTGGCTGGTTTACCGTGTTATTAGCATCTTTGACTTTAGCAAGAAAGAAATTTATGAAGCGTGCAGGAGTGTAATATGATCGCTTCATTTAGTAGAGTACTTAAAGTTGTTTCAATTTTGTTATTTGCAGCCCTATCGGGCTGCAATAACAAGCCGGCGCAGAATTCTAGTGAGTCAGAAGCTCAATCTATGATGATTAAATTGATAGATCAGAATGGCAGTCTTATTCATCAGGTTTCTGATCCAGAGGCTTTTACTTTTTTGGCTTCGCAAATTCAAGATCGTCAGATTATGAAGGAAAAAATAATGCCTTTACTTGACTTACGGATTGAAATTATTGAAGCAAATAAAACTACTCGATATCAATATGCAAAGGGAGGTTACTTGCGCTTAGATGAGCCTGAAAAGACACAAATTTTCAAGGTAACTGAGGTAAAACAATTTTACCAATTGTTAAATGGTAAATAAGTAAAGTCTTCCTTAAAAAGATAGGAAGTTTTTAACGATTAAAGTTACCGGATTGGGGAACCTGTTTTTTACTCGCAATCTGGTAACTATCTGAACTCAATAAATCACTTGCTCTTACAAACTCATATTGCTCTTCGAGTGCTGCTAGGTGCTTTTCAAAGAACGCCAGGGTTTCCGCGTAAGGATGGCAAATAACAACTACATGTCCTTCTCTCTGGGCAATACTTAAAGCTCTATTCATACGCAGTTTAATTATTTTAGGCAATTCGCCCTTTTGGGATTCTGAATGATGATCCAAAAATATATCCCGACCTAGATTGGGAAGCCCATTTTTCAAGGCAATATCTTGCGCGATAGATTCTTCACTCGTTTTAGAATCCAGGAAATACCAGTTCTGACTTTTGGCCAATGACATCACCCAGGTCATCTTTTCCACATCTTTAGTTAATAAGCTCCCCATATGATTATTTATTCCCACTAAATGGGGGATACTGCGTGCGTTTTCTAGAATTATGTCGGTGATTTGATCTTGGCTCATATCCGAGAAAATCGCACCCGGCCCAAGTAAATCGGGTCTGGAGGAAGCTTCCATTGGTAAGTGCATAATAACTTCATGGCCATTCTGATGAGCCCAGTTAGAAATCTTTTGAGCGTGTGGTGTTTTCGGCAAAATGGCCATTGTCAAATTCACAGGTAGTTCCGTAATTTGTTTGGCAATTATAGAATTGTCACCTAAATCATCGACTACGATCGAAATTTTCGGTTTGGCCTGATTTGCACTGGCGTAATTTCGCTCAAGATCGTTTGCTTGAGCAGGTGATAATAGCGCTATAAAAAAAATGTAAAGTAATCTAGACAAAACTTCTGCCTGCTTCTTGGTTTTTAATGAACTTTAGTTCGTGAAAGTAAATTATAAGCTTGAAGTAGCTGCGGATCATCGAGCAAACTCACACTGTAAGTGTTTTTCGCTATTTTCTGTTGGTAACTATAGTCGGGAGTAATACCGATATCTTGAATTTTATGCCCTAACGGAGAATAGTATTCTGCAGTGGTTAGCTTTAGACCTGCATCCTGGTTGAGCGGAATAATAGATTGGATGGTACCTTTACCATAAGAGCTTTCACCAAAGATAATGGCTTTTTTGTGGTCCTGAAGCGCGGCAGCCATTATTTCACTAGCACTAGCCGAACCAGCATTAATCATTATCAAAACTTCCAGATCCTTTAATGGGGCTTCTTTCTTTGCATAGTAGGTATGGTTTGAATCTTGAGTTCTACCCGAAGAGATCAACAGCTTACCTTGATTGATAAACAAGTCCGAAAGTTCGACTGCTACATCCATTACCCCGCCGGGATTATCTCGTAAATCAATAATGAGTTTTTCGAGTTTTTTGTGCTTTTGCATCTTGCCAATAGCTTGGTTGAATTCTTGGTAGCTGTTTAAGGTAAATTGAGAGATAGATATATAACCTACACTTGCCGGCAAAAGTTCACTAGAAACGCTTTCAAGTAGGATGACCTCCCTTTCAAGGTCATAAACCTGCGCTTTTTTAGTCGCAGCATTACTGATAGTCAAAGATACGGTTGACCCCTCCACGCCTTTAAGCATTTCGAAAGCTTCTTCTAAGGGTACGAACTGCAGTTTGGTGTCGTCTATGTGAGTCACCAACATGCCAACTTGAATTCCCGCCTTTGCCGCCGGACTGTTTTTAATTACTTGGGCAACTTCAATCCCCTGTTTGTGATCATTAAAGCTTAGGCCTATACCCGCGTATTCGCCTTGATTATCTGTGTTAAAGCTTGCGAAATCGCTAGGGGATAAGTATTTGGAGTGACGATCCAGGCCCTTAACCATGCCTTTGATTGCTGCTCTAAGCAAAGTAATATCATCAATTTCGGAAACATAAGACGACTTAATCTGATAATAAGCCTCGGTAAATGCTCTTAACTCATCCAAAGGCAAGGGCTCTTCCGAAGGCTTAGCTACCGAGTTAAAAGCAGTGAATATGCCGATTAAGCCAAATAAAACAACAGGTTTGTAGAAATTCAATCTAATCGCCATAGAACTACACCGCCTAAAGTTATCTCTTTTATAAATATAGTTAATTTGCTGCCTATCTGTCACAAAAAAGCCCTGTAGATTAAGATGGGGTTCAGCAAAATGATTTTACATTGGAATTGACGCTGACAATATCAATTGTTAACAAATTCTGCTAAATATAACGCATTAGGTACTAAAGAAGTTGACCTTTCCGGCTTTATGATAAGAAGAATCAAACTAATCTTAGTTATCATTTTCAGCATTTTGGCTCTGCTGTACCTGCTATTTCCTTGGATAGCAAAGCCGATAATTGAATCACGCCTGGATGACCGAGTTCAATTATTGAAATTGGATATTGGCTATCCGTCTTTTTCGGGTGTCAATATTGTTGAAGCAAAAGCAGTTTTTGAGCAAGTTGAGTTTGAGGTTCATTCTTTAGAAACCAACTTAGCGCTGCAAACAATTGCTGCTAAAAGTATAAAAATTAATCTCCCTGCGTCAGATCCCTCATTCAAGCAGTTGCCAGTTATTCCTCCCTTACCGGTAATTAATCCAAAAGAAGCGTTTTTGGTCTTAAAAAATAAACAGATTGCCATCAAAGAGATTTTGATTAGTCGTGGTAGCGAGATGTATTCGAGCACCAACATAGGCGTTGTTTATAATAAAAACGATGCCGTTATCCTTACCGCTGACAAGGTAAACTTGTCGAATTTTGTTGTTGTAGAACAACCTCGAATTGAACTTATACCTGGCCATAAAAGCTTAGAATTTTCCATTCTAGCTAAGGAGCATGCTTTAACGGGAAACTATAAAATTGAAGATAGAAGCATTAAATTAGATATCTCTTTTGATCATAAAAGTCTGAATCGTTTTCTTCCTGAGCAATATATGACAATTGCTAATCCCTCGCACCCCATTGAAATTAAACTGGTTCAAAATTTAGACAATGTTGAAGGTTGGAAAGCTCAGGAATTTACCGAGTTAAAATTAGTTTCAGAATTTGGATTAAAGAAGTTTGGATATTCGAAAGCGTTACTTTTTATTGAATTAATGCCCAGACAAGATCCAGTAAATCCTACACTTCACTTCAGAACATGGCTGGGGGCACATGGCGGAAGCTCAGATAATTTCCAATCGACTACTCAACGGTTTGATACAGGGATCGAATTTGACCTCCAGATTAATCATGGAAAAGTCACATTTAAGGATTTTTTAGTAAAGTCCGGAATAAGAAATACTCCGTTTAAAATGGGAGAACATACAATAAATATTGAAGATCTTATTGTTCACTCCGAACCCAAAACTTTTTTGTTAGATGACTTTGTCAATAGAACTTTTGAGCTAGAGTTGATAGTTAAAGATTCAAAAGTTAGAGTGCTAAAGTTTGACCAGGAAAAGCAATCATCTTCACCATTAATCTCGACAAATTTTTCTCTTAGCGCATCAGTCAAAGATTTAAATAAGATTACGCTTAATAGCCAAGCAGTCCTAACTGAACTCAATCTACCTAATCTATCATCTTCCGGCGAGACATCAATAGAATTTCAACTTAGCGACTTTAATGTTGACTCGAAGAAAGGCGAATTTGTCGTGTCGATATTTGATACGAATGGGAGTGTTAACAGGTTTGACTACAATAGCGTATTTATAGATGCTTCAGGCGATTTGAGCTCGGAAAATGTAGTCTCTAGCGGAACCATAGTTATCAATAATGAGCTAGATATTCCTTTTGAATCGAGTTATGACTTACATTCTACGTCCGCAAAAATTTCCCTCACTCCTAAGGAAAATTTGCTTAGCGCATTAAATCCATTTATGAGCCAATTGACTAAAGACTTTTTTAGTCAGTCTGAATTGGAAGATGGGATAATCAAGCACTCCGGAGTAATCTCACTTGGTAAGACAATCAATGCAAAAGTCAATATGTCGATAGAGAGTGGTAGCTACAAATTTGACGAAAGTGTCGTTGACTCGATTAGCAGCAAAACAAAACTGAATCTTTCAAGTGGTTCATTCTCCACAAATTCAACGCACTATTTCGAGCAAGTGATTTTGTCCAGTGGCCTGGAAGTGAGCGATGTGAATTTTAACTTGAGAGCTTCGCCACAAATAAACAATATAGAAAATTTAACTGCGAAACTGATGGAAGGCAAAGTTAAAAGTAAGTCCATCACCACTCAAGATGGAAAGCTACAGCCGTCTAAAATAAGTTTCGAGCAAATCTCACTGTTTGAGCTAATTTCTTTTCTCAACTTAGAAGCGCTTTATGCTGATGGGAACATTAATATTGAACTCCCAATTCAAAATAAAGGTGAGAGTGTCATTGTTAAACAAGGAAAGTTCAAAAATACTAAGCCTGGGGTAATCAAATACAACTCAGCAGAAGATCTAAGTGAATCGAGTAACATTGCGCTTAAGGCGTTGCAAAATTTTCAGTATAAAGAACTGGACGGAACGATAGATTACGACGTTGGAGGCAATTATTTAATCAAAATACACCTTTTGGGCGCTAACCCAGATTTATATAATGGACATCCGGTCGATTTTACTTTCAATATTGATGGTAATTTACCGGGACTATTTAAATCACTCTTTTTAAGTGGTAATTTTGAGCAGAGCATCCTCGAGTCGCTCTCTAAAGGAAAGCTAGAAAAGCTAGACGAAGTAACCAATTCTGGTAAAAATTAGATGGAATTCAGTTTTTATTCATCAAACTAAGCTATGATTGGTTTTAAGTTACGGGATACTATGTTTGATACCGTCAAACTAAAAGGTTAACTATGAAGCGAATATTTTTGATTACAGCGTTAGTCCTTCTCAATTCGGCTTGCAACCCAACAGTTCGAGTTGAGGCTGGTAGTGAACCAATTCGCATCGAAGCGAATATTACGATCAGCCATGAAATTAAGATCAAAGTCGAAAAGGACGTGGAAGAAGTCCTTGCTGAAGACGACTTGTTTTAAAAGATTTGTAGGAGATTAACCAATGAAACTTATACTAAAATCATTTTACGTCTTAATATTTTCGGCATTGATTGCTGGTGCAAGCTTTACTGTTGCTGCATCGGAATTAACCGAGCCTAAAGCCAAGGGAATTATTGGTGAGCGATTTGATGGCTATCTTGGGATAGTCAATAGTGCACCGGCAAATATTAAAGCCCTGGTTAAGTCCGTCAATGCTAAGCGCAAAGCAAGATATAAACAAATTGCTAAGAAGCGTCAACAACCATTGAGCAAAGTTGAATTAATTGCCGGCGCAGCAGCAATTAAGAAAACAAAGAAAGGTAACTTTATATTTTTGAAAGGCAAAGGTTGGAGTCGGAAGTAAATTTCCATTTAACTTTAAATACGTTCTAGAAAAACTTGCCCTGTCCGTTTTAGAACAGGGCAGTCAGTTTTTCCCGCAAATCTAAAAAATCCACTTTACTTATTAGATTTTATAGAGTTAACCCTGCAACGGATTAGCAGTGTAACTCTCTCTTGATTTCCACGTGTTAAAGAAATCAGACAATCCAGAGTAGTCTTTGCGCCACTCAATATCTTTGTGACGGAAATCCAAATAGGTAAGCG
This sequence comes from Kangiellaceae bacterium, assembly GCA_026196875.1. Lineage (GTDB taxonomy): Bacteria > Pseudomonadota > Gammaproteobacteria > Enterobacterales > Kangiellaceae > Aliikangiella. The sequence goes on along the minus strand of JAPHTP010000035.1, from coordinate 30,349 downwards.
CGCTCAATAAATTGATATGCAAAATTGTAAATTCTTCCGGCATTAGAGGCTGCCGCTCTTCAATTGCTTTGAGCGCTCTAGATATGGCTGAATTATGCCTATTCCACCAAAATTCGGAGAAGCAATTATCGTCGCGCCTTAGATTTTCTACCTGCCTCGCTACACAAGTATCGATTAATCCCGACACCATCGAATAAAGCGATTTTAGCCGCCAGTCGGCATACACAGGATTAAAGAGCTCACCGCCAGTAAAAGACGCGTCTAAAAAGTCACAAATGACTTCGCTGTCGAGAATAATTTCGCCATCCGCGTCTAGACAAGGAACCTTACCCAAAGGGCTCGCTTGTAAAAATGCCGAATCATTTTTAAAAGGATGAGACTCTATGAAGTTTATTTGCTCTTGAATTCCAATCTCTGATATAACCATTCTAACGCAGTTGGCGTAGGGCGATGATTTGGTGTAATAGAAATCCACTAGAATGTCCTTAATTTTGTCAGCGCTCGAGCGCTAACATGGTTAACTGCCAATTTTAAACATATAAGCATTAATTGTGATAATGAGCATTATAAACCCTTTGCAATCAAGAGCTAAAGAGCAAGTTGATGATCCCTATCTACCGCCTGAAGCAGAGATAGAAAAAGACGCTGAAAAAGTCGATTACGACGGCAAAATGTATAATGCTTTCGCAGTATCTCTAGCAACGCTATTTGGTTCGGTATTAGCTGCCGGATTGCTGATCTATGCCAACTTTGATAATTATGGAAAAAAGACTAAGGGCATTGTAACCATTATTTTTACGATCTTTGCGACAATAGTTTTTTTATTTGCGAGTTTATTCGTTTCATTGGGCTCTACTTTAGTTTATATTTTGACTAATTTCGTTTTAGCGGCGGTAATGATGCCGCTGACTATGCTGCTTCAAGGCAATTTAATTGAAGCCCATGAAGAAAATGAAAAACCGTTTCACTCTATATTTCGTGCGATTGGTATCGGCGTGGTCTGCATGTTGGGCCTTGGCGCAATTTTAGCGACTGCTATAGCCATGTTTCTTGGGCTTGCTAATCCCTATTAGAGATTTTGACAAGGCTGTTACACCATGAACTATATAGAACCTGTATTCAGACCTCCCAGTGAATGGAAATCCTATATTTTTCAAGTAACCAATGGTTGCTCATGGAATCAGTGTACTTTTTGCGAAATGTATACCGCTCCGCAAAAAGACTTTCATTTTAAAACTAGAGAAAGGTGTCAAGCCGAATTAAAGTTGGTCGCAAACTACCCCCAGAAGGTCTCGCGCATTTTTTTGGCTGACGGCGATGCTATGACCTTATCGACCCGACGATTATCGCAAATACTAGAAGATATACAGACCCACTTGCCATGGGTAAACCGAGTAACTAGCTATTGTTTACCGAGAAATCTCAAAAATAAGACGGTTGAAGAACTGAGCCAACTAAAACAGTTAGGACTGAAAATGGTCTATGTGGGTTGTGAGTCTGGTGATGACGAGGTGTTGGTGAAAGTTAACAAAGGAGAGACTTTTGATACATCGTTAGATGCGCTGCAAAAACTTAAAATGGCCGGAATAAAATCTTCGGTAATGATATTAAATGGACTTGGTGGGAAAACACTTTCTAATCAGCACGCAATTAACTCAGCTCGTTTAATGAACGCCGCTCAGCCAGAGTACTTGTCGACCTTGGTGGTTAGTTTTCCTATGGGGGAAGAGCGATTTCGTGAAAATTTTCCAGAATACCAACCACTCGAACAAATCGAATTGTTTCAAGAAATGGAATGGCTGCTTTCAGAGTTAGAACTTAAAAGAACTATTTTCAGAAGTGATCACGCTTCAAATTACCTGGTATTGAAAGGTGTTCTGGGCCAGGACAAAGAAATGTTGTTAGCAAAAACTAGACTTGCAATGAGCCGCCCAGAGGTGATGCATTTGCGGCAAGAATGGCAGCGCGGTTTGTAACTTATAGAGGTAAACGAAATGAGAGCTGCAATGAGAGCTATGGTTGCTCTCTGCGAATCAGTACTCTGTTGTCAGGTTTTCTATCCCGCTACACTATCAAATCTTGCTATCTATGACCGTTTTAGCTTTTTTAAATTCGATTTAATTTTTTTCCTTAACTTCCTATCGATTTCTCGCGTGAGGATTTGGTTCATTTGTTTTATAGCATCATCTTTGCGACCTTGCAGCGCGTAAATAGAAGCAAGCCTAAATTCAGCCCACTCTTGTTTCGGCAGGTCAGGATGATTCAAAGGTCTTTTAGAATACTTTTTTATTGCTGATAACCCCTGTGCTAAAAACAGACCTGATTCAGCCGATGTGCGACCAGCATAATAAAGAGCTGCCCAAATTTGAATACGTTCAAACGGACCATCAGGCTCTAGCTCGGAAGTCCTAAAAAAGTGCTTTGCTGCTTCCGCATGCTTGTTCTGATCGCTTAATATCAATGCTAGTAAGTAATGGTAGCGGACTTTTTGTGGGGCAATTGCTAGCGCCTTCCGGCAAAATTCTTCAGCAGAAAGATAATCTTCTTCATAACGAGCGATACTCGCTAATGCGAAATTTCCGGCAGCATCATCTAGTGAAAATATGATATCCGCTCTTTTTCTGGCTTTCTTGAGGCTGCCGCCGACTATCCCTGGCGCATAGGTATAAAACTGCAATAGTCCATAATGAGCTGCAATTGAATTTGGCTCGAGGCGAATGGCTGTTTCTGCTGCTTCAAGAAATTGATCTGCTAGAGAGGAAGCGCTAAAAAAGCTGACTGTCCTGAATTGTGCGGCATAAGTAACCGCTAACCAATAGAAATAAGCGCCATTGTGTGGGTTTTTATTAATTGCCTGTTTAAATAGCTTTTCGGCTTGGTCAAAATTACCATCTAAATAGGCAAGTCGTCCGGCATAGTGGCTCAATACGCCGCTTTCTGCTTTCGCAAATCGCTCATGGCTAAATATCTGCCTGGATTTTTGATAATTACCTAAATGATATGCTTCTATGCCTTGCTGAATGATTTCTTTTTCGGTATCGGCTAACCCTGGCGCTGCTACTATGCCCCATAGGGACAAGCCCAAGAAGGTAAAAGTTAACCTTTTCGCGGTCGATTTCTTCATTACTAATCTCTCTATTTATAATGTTAAGCGAATTGTTTGTATTTGCTGTGGTTCAGACGGACTTGTCTTAGCATCCATAACTCAATTATCAACAGATTAATAATCCAGCAGCTCCAATAGAGAGCTTGCTGCGCGGTCTCAAAATCAAAGTAGTGGTAGAAAAATGGCGACAGTATTCTCAAGGTGATCGCTGAGGTGGTTAGAGCGGCACTTCTAAGCATCCAACGGCGGTGGGAGTGAAGATCTTTTTGAATTGCAGCCAGTATCGCTTTTAAAGTTGTTGTCCACCAGAGCGTAGCTAAAATGCTCAATGCTAGCCAGCTGCTGGTCCCGCCGAATGCTCCCCATGCAAGGTAGTAGGCCCCCATGGTAGATATTAAAACAGCGATCACATAGAGCCGTCCGACAAGTCTGTGTATTGAGTTATTTTTCGCAGCAGTAAAAAGCTGAACCGGAACCAGTAAGAGTGCCACTGCACCGCCAAAAGCATGGGCCAGAAAATAGAGCGGAGGCAAACTAGCTAACCTTGAATGAATTGGACCTGCTAAGTCCAAGAATGGAAGGGCCGCGGAGTAAACCGCAACGCCGCCGCATAAAATTATGGCGGAGACGATTAGCAGTGAATTACCAAACCATTTTATCCTGCCAATATTGTTTAAGTGCATCAACTTTCCTCGTTCAATCAAATGAGGAAATTAAGCCGGTTTTAAGAGAAGGCTTCGTCCGAATCTCTCAGTTTAAACGTCCAGATTGTTCGAACTGGACGTTTAAACTACGAATGTTCTCTGAGATTGGCTCGATATTGGCTTGGCGTTTTATTAGTGAATTGTTTAAATACCACATTAAATGTGCTTTTAGACGAAAATCCGGAGGCCAATGCTAAATCGATTATTTTTTGACTACTGTCCTGCTTGAGCTGCTCGCAAATATGTTCGATCCTATATTGATTTATGAATTGGTAAAAATTCTTACCCTCTTGTTGATTAAGCGTTTCTGATAAGTGATGGCTGCTTACATCAATGGATTTTGCCAAATGTTGCAAGGTTAATTTGCTTCGCAAGTAAGGTTTTTCCTTTTCCATAAAGGCCTTAATTTCGTCGAGTAATAATTTACGGGTCTGTTCATCCAATGCGCTCGATTTACCAGTCGAGGCCTTATCTGTTGAACCATCAGCCGTGTCAGGATCAGCTTGCTTGTTGAGGTTATTGAGTTGACCAACATTAAATAAATGGGGATAACGCCATTGCGCCATCGCAATGCTATAGATAAATATCACAATTAGTCCGTCAGCAACTCGTGATAGAAAAAGTAAAAATGGAATGAAAGTCGATATAACTTTCAGCGTCCAAATAAGACAGTTAAGCCAGGCTATTTTCCAAAGCCAAGGAAAAATAAGCGGGTTGAAATCTGCCCGCTGGTCGTTAGCTCTTCGTTCGTGACGTCTAATGAGTAGGACACTTAAGCCAATATAAGCAAAGGCCTGGGAGAATAAGATCACTTGGCTTATGGTAAAACTTACGGTGGTGGGGGGCGCAGTTTGCAGGTAATTGAGTTTCGTCTCCAGCGGAGCTAAAAGAATATCAATATTTAACAAGTAGCAGGCTAAAAAAGGCGTAAAGTGAAATATGTCTTTTGGGTTAAATGCTTGTTCAGTGATGGCATAGCGGCAATAAAGGTAAAACAGGGCGCCAAAACTGGCCGGTAAGAAATAAGTCCAACCAACTAAAAATGATAGGAAAGACAGTTCTTGGTTAACCGAAACAAGAACACCCAAAAAACTTAACGCCAGCAACAAACACCAAATCCCTAAAATTCGGCTCGCTACCGATACTTTCAATGATAAGGCTAATAGTACAGCTAAGAGCATACCCTGAAATATGCCGATCGCGAAAAGGTGCTGTGTGAAAATAGACATTTATTCCCTTGACGGTTTCTTATACGGCAACCTAGATTACCAACCATTTACGATTAAGCCGCAGAATAGGAGAAACGGCGCGTGATTTAAAGTTTTATTTGTGCTGCCGGTTTGACAAGGCGGGATGCCCTAAATATTGAGTTGTATGGACAATAAACAAAAAAAGGAGGCTGAAGCCTCCTTTTTAAGATATTTAGCGAAGTTAAATTACGCCGCGTCTTTCTTGATCACGTTCGATAGATTCGAATAATGCCTGGAAGTTTCCTTCGCCAAATCCACGATCCCCTTCACGCTGAATCATTTCAATGAAAATCGGGCCGAAAAGGTTTTTGGTAAAAATCTGTAATAGATAAGTTTTGTCCGCTTGGCTATCAACTAAGATCTGATGGTGCTTGATTCTCTCTTTGTCTTCTTTAACCCAAGGGACCCGATCCCAAATAGTATCGTAGTACTCAGGAATGATGTCTAAGGTTTCAATGTAAGAACCTTTCAACGCGTCGCATGAAGCAACAAGATCTTTTGTTCTAAATGCTAGATGTTGAACACCTGGACCATCATAAATATCTAAGTATTCGTCAATCTGGTTATTATTATCATCCTTACCTTCGTTAATAGGAATGCAGAAAGTGCCGCATGGACTTGCTAGCGCATATGATAGTAGCGCTGTCTTAACGCCTTTGATATCGAAGTATCGTACTTCCTCAAATCCAAATACATCTTTGTAGAAGTTAGCCCATTTTTCCATGGTGCCTTTATAGACATTATTGGTTAAGTGATCGATTTCGATAAATCCTTTATCTTCGCTATGGATCTGTTCTTCCAAGTCTTCAAAGTCAGTATTGAAAATGTTGTCTGTCCCTTCACATTTATCGACGAAGTAAATTAAGCTATCGCCGATTCCGTAAATCGCCGGGTAAGGAAAATCTTTGTTTTCTGCTTCTTTTGCGCCGCGCTTTATTGCTTCCGCTAATGCAAATTCTGCGTCGTCAACTTTCCAGCCCATAGAGGAAATTGCTGGTCCGTGTGTTTTGGTAAACTCAGCAGAAAAACCAGATTTCTCATCATTCAATAAAAAGTGAATTTCGTTTTGCTTGTAGTAGGTAATATCTTTACCTTTGAATTTTTTCAACATGGAAAAACCAAAATCCATAAATACATCGTGCATGAATTTGGTATCTGCTGAACAAAATTCCGTGAATAAAATACCACGTAATTTAAGAGGGTTGTTCATTGGTTGCGTTGACATTATTTTCTCCAATATATACTAATCTTCTAACCAGCTTTGGTCGTAATCCTGTTCCATACAATCACGGAAATTATTGGTTGTTTTGAGTGGATTAAATGTATCCACCATTACCGCGTATTCGTAGGTTTCTTTTTTGCCAACTGACGCTTCAGTTTTGCCTGGCTGCGGTCCATGCGGAACGCCTTTTTTGTGTAATGTAATAGAACCATGCTCTATTCCAGTGCGACTCATAAAGTCTCCATCAACGTAGTAGAGAATTTCATCACTATCAATGTTGGTATGATAGTAAGGTGCAGGAATAGCCTCCGGATGGAAATCGTACAAACGAGGTACAAAATTACACACCACATAATTGTTCGCAGTGAATATTAAATGGTCGCTCGGCGGCAAGTGGATCTTGCCGACTTTTGGCGCATAATCTTGAATGTTAAATGCCCAGGGATAACAAGCGCCGTCCCATCCGACTAAATCATAAGGGTGCCATTCAAGAACACTTTTTTGATAACGATCGCCATATTTGATAATCAATGGAAATTCGCCTTTTTCAACCCGGGCTTCTTGTAACTCAGGAGTGCGAATGTCCCGTTCACAGTAAGGCGCATTTTCAAGTAGTTGACCGGTTGGTGTCCTAAAGTGTTTTGGGATGCTCACCATGGTTGGTGACTCAATTACGAATAAGCGCACATTCTCATAACTATCAAACTTTAATTGATAAGTTGTACCTTTCGGGATCACTAGATAATCCCATTTCTGAATCTCCAAATTTCCGTATTCGCTAGTTAAGGTTCCTGTTCCTTCATGTACAAAGATTACCTCGTCAGCATAAGCATTACGATAGAACTCGTCAGTATCCTGGGTTACTTTTGCGGTATAAAGCGCAACATCGTTATTGAAAACTTGAGAGCGCCTGGCAGTAAAAAAGTTACCGCTCGACTCGCCTCGGTAGGTATGGATCTTATAGTTTTGAAGTAGTGAGTCTTCCCACTCCTTACCATGATTAACTTCATAAGGTTCCACCCGTATGACCTTAGTCGGCATATTGTGGTGATATTTATTCGAGTAGATATTAGAAAAACCATGAGTAGAAAAAAGTTCCTCACGGTAAAGCTCTCCATCATCGCGATAAAATGTCACGTGACGCTTTGAGGGGATTTTTCCTTGTTTAATATAAAAAGGCATAGAAATAACCCTAATCAAAATATGGGATTAGTTAATATTGAGCAGTCTAGCGTTTAACACGAACAAAAAAAAGGATATTCTTTTTACTATTTCAATCTAAATAATAGATTGATAAAAAGGTAGGTTGAAGCCGATCAGAATCATTTGCTTGCATCTTGCATTGATGGCTTCTAACCTGAGTAAAAATCTAAGAAATATAAGGAGTTAGTTATGGCAAAGGTCGTAGGACTCGGCGGAGTCTTTTTTAAATCGGAAGACCCGCAGAAATTAGCGGATTGGTATCAGCAATGGTTACAAATGGATTTGACTTTTCCCAACGGGGCAACTTTTACACCGGAGGCAGTCCCTCGCAATGGTTATCAGGTTTGGGGACCTTTCGCCAAAGACACTGAGTACTTTAATCCGAGTAAACAAGATTTCATGATCAATTTAATGGTCGATGATTTAGATGCTATGTTAGAACAGTTGAAACCGAGTGGCTGTCAGATCATGGATGATACCGAAAAAAGCGAATTTGGCTATTTTGGGTGGTTTATCGATCCAGACGGTAATAAGGTCGAATTGTGGCAGCCACCGACTACGCCGCCAGAAGTGTGATCTTAAGCAGAAACTCATTCCCAGCTTAATGGGATTATTTGTCGAAGTAGATTCGCTACATTTTTAATGCCCTGCATAGTGACTTCCCCAATAAAGTGGTAGCATATCGCCTGTTTTTTAGTCTGTAATTATTGAAGTGATTTAGATGTCCGAAAAATCTAAAGAAAAGCGCGGTTTGTTTGGTTGGTTTGGTAGTAAGAAAGCGAATGACAAACCTCAAAGTGAAGCCGAATCAGAAGCGACTGAGCATGCGTCAGATCCTCAGGTCGAGTCGATAGAAACTGTTGATCCTGGCGAGGAGTCAACGCCGTTAACTACAACTGAGGCGCAAGACAATATCTCCGAAGCGACTGTCTTAGCGGAAGATAGTAATTTAGAAACGAAAACTGAAACTAGCGAAACGCCCAAGCAATCTCTTTTTCAGCGCCTCAAATCCGGGCTTGCCAAAACTCGCTCCCAATTTTCTGAAGGGCTGGCTAATTTAGTATTGGGCCAGAAAGAAATTGACGATGATGTCCTAGAAGAGGTTGAAACCCTTTTGTTAATGGCTGATGTGGGAGTCGATACCACCAGCCGGATTATTGAAGATTTAACCGACAAGGCTGGTCGAAAAGAGCTCAAAGATACCCAGGCTTTAATGGCTCGTTTAAAAGAGCTGTTGCTCGAAATTGTTGAACCTGTCCAAGCGCCACTAGCCATTCCTAAACAAGATACCCCCTTTGTGATACTCATGGTAGGGGTTAATGGGGTTGGCAAAACCACCACCATCGGCAAATTAGCGCATCAATTTAAAGCCGAGGGCAAGTCGGTAGTGCTCGCTGCTGGCGATACTTTCAGGGCTGCTGCGGTGGAGCAACTAAAAGCCTGGGGAGACCGTAATGATGTTCCTGTAGTCGCGCAGCACACAGGAGCGGATAGTGCTTCGGTTATTTTTGATGCGGTTGAAGCTGCTAAAGCGCGCGATGTGGATATCGTCATTGCTGATACTGCGGGCAGACTACATAACAAGAGTAACTTGATGGAAGAACTCAGCAAGGTAAAGCGTGTTATGGGCAAAGTGGACGCAACTGCTCCACATGAAGTGATGCTCGTTGTAGACGCGGGAACTGGTCAGAATGCGCTTGTTCAAGCCCAAGAATTCAATAAGGCGGTAGCGTTAAATTCTGTTACTATCACTAAGTTAGATGGTACAGCTAAAGGCGGTGTGGTATTTGCTCTCGCCGATAAAATGAAATTACCGATCAGATATATCGGGGTAGGGGAAGCAAAGCAAGATTTGAGAGGATTTAACGCGAAAGACTATATTGAAGCGTTATTCCAACAATAACACTAAAGCCTGCTTTGCCCGTCACAATAATAAAGGTTAGAAAACCAAATAATCAGGTTACTACATGATTGAATTCGCGGAAGTCTCAAAACGCTACCCGAATGGTCAGGAGGCTTTGAAAAAAGTTAACTTCATCTTAGGCGATGGAGAAATGGCTTTTTTGACTGGTCACTCTGGTGCGGGTAAAAGTACATTATTAAAGTTAATTTGCTTAATGGAAAGAGCGACTTCCGGTCAGGTTATTGTTAATGGTAAAAATTTAAACAAAACCAGCCGCCGAAAGATCCCCCAGGTTCGCCGTGATATCGGTATGATTTTTCAAGATCATCGTCTCTTATTTGACCGCAGTGTATTTGACAATGTTGCCCTTCCCTTGATGATCGCGGGTTATCCACACCGCGAAATAGGTCGTCGAGTTAGGGCGGCTCTAGACAAAGTTGGTTTACTATCAAAAGAAAAACATTCACCTATTATGCTATCCGGTGGTGAACAACAGAGAGTTGGCATTGCGCGCGCGGTAGTTAATAAACCACCTTTATTACTCGCCGATGAGCCAACCGGTAATCTTGACCCGGAACTTTCCTCAGAAATTATGCATTTATTTGAACAATTCAATCAGGTAGGGGTTAGTTTACTTATTGCCTCGCATGATTTAAGTCTGATTGCGCAAATGCACTACCGGACGCTAGTGATGAAGGAAGGTCGTTTGGTGCAAGATCAAATTGACGAAGAGCAAGTTGAGGAGGTCGAATATGAGTAGCGACCAGCTCACAGGTGCCTCTTTGTCTCAAGGAGCGACGATTGGTGCTCGACTTAGAATGTTGGGGCGCTTGCACAAGATTGAAGCCAAGCGTGGGATAAGGGATATTTTTTCCAATCCTATATCCAATTTAATGACGGTCTTAGTGATTGCGATAGCACTGGCATTACCCGCTGGACTGCAGATCTTGCTAGATAATGGTAAGTCTTTGTCACAGAGTTGGGATGGTGCTAGTCGCATATCGCTGTATTTAAAAACTGATCTCGAGCAAAGCCAGCTTGAACAGATTGCAAATCAGGTCAGGACCCAAGACGGTGTAACAAAGGTTGATATTATCAACCAACAGCAAGCACTGGACGACTTTAAACAAAGTTCTGGGTTTGCGGATGCGATTGCTCAGCTGGATTCTAATCCTCTGCCTCCAGTCTTGGTAGTGCAACCAGCTTCCACCCACAACTCACCAGAAGCTTCCGAAACAATGTTGGTAGAGTTTCAGACCATACCTGAAGTAGAATTGGCGAAGTTAGATCTTGACTGGGTTCGTAAGCTTTATGCCATGTTACAACTTGCCGAAAAGGCTGCATCTGCCCTAGGTTTAGCGCTAGCACTTGCGGTCTTATTGATCGTTGGTAATACCATTCGATTATCAGTACAAAACCGACGAGAGGAAATTGAAGTCGTTAAATTGGTCGGCGCTACAGACGCATTTATTCGTAGGCCGTTTCTTTATACGGGCTTCTGGTATGGCTTGCTATCTGGGGTTACATGTTGGTTAATACTTACTTTCTCTTTAGCCTGGCTTAAGGATCCAGTTGCCAATTTGGCTGGTTTATATCAAAGTCAGTTTCAATTAAGCGGTTTAAGCTTACTGCAAAGCCTGCAGTTACTGTTGGTTAGCTGTGGCCTTGGCTTGCTAGGCTCATGGCTGAGCGTCGGTCGGCATATTCGCCAAATTGAACCGAGATAAGTTGTGGCTTAAACGGCTAGCTGCTCATATTTTAATCGTTTTTTCTTCTGTTTTTGATCAATTTATGATCAAAAAATTGTAAATATTTACCTCAAAGCGGTTGGAATATAGTTGAAAAAAATGCTGTAACAAATTGTTTCTTAAGGAAACTTTTGTCATTTTTAGCACTCTTATAAGGTAAGTGCTAAAAAATTAGCACTCTGGACAATAGAGTGCTAGACTAGCAAGCAATGATAGTCACCTTTAACAGGTTTTAAAGGGGCTTTAAGTGAATTTAATTGCTTGCTGTATATAAGCAAGAGGACTTTTAAATGAGTAAAGCATTAACAGCAGTTTCTATGTCTGTACCTCAAGGGAATATAGAATCCTATATTACTGCGATACATTCTGTGCCTGTTTTATCCGCTGAAAATGAAAGAGCATTGGCGACTCGCTATCAAGAAGAAGGAGATCTTAATGCTGTTCGTGAGTTGATCCTTTCGCACTTGCGATTTGTAGTGCATATCGCACGTAGCTACTCTGGTTATGGACTCCCACAAGCTGATCTAATTCAAGAAGGTAACGTAGGTCTGATGAAAGCGGTTAAGCGTTTTGACCCTAGCGTTGGTGTTCGCTTAATTTCATTTGCGGTTCATTGGATCAAAGCTGAAATTCACGAGTTTGTATTGAAGAACTGGCGTATTGTTAAAGTCGCTACCACTAAGGCCCAGCGTAAATTGTTCTTTAATTTGCGCGGCGCTAAAAAAAGCCTTAATTGGCTAAACAATGATGAAATCAAAGCTGTTGCAGAAGATCTTGGTGTTTCAGAAGTAGAAGTGAGGCGTATGGAAAGCCGACTTAATTCTCGTGACACGGCCTTCGATTTACCTAACGATGCCGATGAAGAGACTAGTTTTGCACCTGCGGCGTATTTGGAATCGCCGGAGGAAGATCCTGCACAAGCTTTGGAACAACAAAACTGGGACGACTTCCACCAAAAGCGTTTATTTAATGCGATGCAGTCTCTCGATCAACGTAGCCAAGAAATTATAGCGGCGCGCTGGTTGAGCGATGAAAAAACTACATTGCAAGAGTTGGCTGAAAAGTACCAAGTTTCGGCAGAGCGCATTCGCCAGTTGGAAAAAAACGCAATGAATAAGCTTAAAAATACGATGAGCTAATTCACACAATATTTAGTTAAAAGGCGCCAGTTGGCGCCTTTTTTATTGCCAATCTAACCTCCAGCTGCTACTCGCTGTAGTCTTCATCTCCATTTGAATTAAAAACCTTCGTTTTATGCAAATACTCGGGTGAAACCCTAATTGCTGGACTACACTTAAATTAAGCCTCGTCAACACACCCAACAAGGGAGCGCAGGATGATAAGAAAAATCACCTACAGCCTAGTCGGACTTATTTCTCTGATGCTGATTGGATGTAGCGAATCTCCAAAACCTCCAAAGCCCGTAGAAAAAAAGCCTGAACCTAAAAAAGTATCAGTGATCAATAAATGTCAGTTGAATATGGGTTGGGATCCGTGGGAACCATACCAGTACCTAGCGCCTGGCGACGAAGTTAAAGGACTGGAAATTGATTTGGTTTCAGCTATGGCAAAAGAAGCCGGTTGCGAATTAAAATTTGTGCAAAAGAACTGGATGAATTTGCTTAACGGGATCCGCAATGGGAGCATTGATTTACTCGGCGGCGCTTCGAAAACGGAAGCACGAAAAAAATTCGCTCACTTCTCTGATCCTTATAGACATGAATCATTCATTTTATACATTCGTGCTGGAGAGTCCGAGAAATATGTTGGTAAAGATTTGAAGGCGCTACTTACTGAAAACTTTCGTTTAGGTGTAACCCAAGATTATATTTATGGCGACCAAGTTAGTGAACTACAAGATGATGAAGTGCTAGCTAATAACTTCGTGAGTGTTCCAACGACTGAGGTCAACTACTATAATCTAATTCAAAATCAAATCGATGGCTTTTTAGAAGATCCATTTGTTGCAGCTTACACAGTAAAACGCAAGGGACTGCAAGAAGAAATTGAAGCCCACACACTCGAAGTACACAGCGGTGCTGTTTCAATTATGTTCAGCAAAAAAAGCGTAAAAAAAGAAACCGTCGACGCGTTTAACAAAGCATTAGCAACGCTCAAGCAAACAGGTGAATATCAAAAAATTCTCGATAAATATAGTCATTAGATCTGTTTCTAAGTTACGTTATAAAAAAAACCGGCCTTGGCCGGTTTTTTTTATATGTCTTTTCCCATCTCTCGCTTGATATCCAGAATATCTGAATGAATTTGAATTTTAGGTACGCCTTTATCAAGCAATGACTGGTAAACACTCATTACCATTGGCTCTGAGCCACTAACAAAGAACTCTGTATCGGAGAGCGTATCTTGACACTTTCTTATCGCCACATCGTGGGGAAATCCGGTCTCACCTTGCCAATCGTTACCTGGTTTATTGACAACTGGAACAAAGCTAAAGTTAGCTGAGTTTGGCCAATTGGCGATTATATCTGCCTGATAAAGATCCTGCTCTTTTTCTACTCCAAGATATAATGCCAAGCTGCGCTTGGAGTTTTTCGCAAACTGGCTTTCCAGCAAACTCTTCATCGGTGAAAAGCCCGTACCACCAGCGATAATTACAACGGGTCTTTCGCCTTCAGTTAAAAAGCATTTACCGTATGGTCCTTCGATATGAATGCGCTTTGCAGTTTGAAAAAGCTCTATCATGTCAGCGGCCAATTGGTGCCCTTCTATCAAACGAATATGCAATTCGAGATATGATTTTTCTTGTGCTGCACTGGCAATTGACAACGGAATTCGCTTGCCGTCTGGCATCAATAAATATAGATATTGCCCACCTTGAAAATCGAACAGCTCACCAGACTCGGGCGCTATTCTTATACGATGGATTTCTTCAGTTAGTTTTGAAATATCGTGGGTAACGCAATTAAGCTCGTTCATAAATCTAATTCCTGCCACATGGCATCAACTCTGTCCTTGACTGCTTGGTCCATCACTATCGGTTCGCCCCATTCTCGAGTGGTTTCGCCAGGCCATTTATTAGTGGCGTCGATACCCATTTTAGAGCCCAACCCAGATACAGGGGAGGCAAAGTCAAGATAATCAATTGGTGTGTGTTCGATCATAGTTGTGTCGCGGGCTGGGTCGACTCTTGTGGTTAAAGCCCAAATTACATCATTCCAGTCGCGAGCGTTAACATCATCATCAGTAACAATTACAAATTTGGTGTACATAAACTGTCGCAAGAAACTCCAAACTCCCATCATTACGCGTTTGGCATGTCCCGGATATTGTTTTTTCATGGTCACAACTGCAAGACGATAAGAGCAGCCTTCAGGTGGTAAATAGAAATCTACAATCTCTGGGAACTGTTTTTGCAACAAAGGAATAAATACTTCATTTAGCGCGACACCCAAAATTGCCGGCTCATCTGGTGGCCGTCCGGTATAAGTGGAATGATAAATTGGTGATTGTCGTTGAGTTATTTTTTCAATCGTAAAAACAGGGAAATTTTCAACTTCATTGTAATAGCCAGTGTGGTCACCGTAAGGACCTTCAGGTGCCATTTCGTCTGGATAAATGTATCCTTCAAGTACATATTCTGCGCTTGCCGGGACTTGCAAATCATTAGTGAGGCAATTAACAACCCTGGTCTTTTCGCCGCGTAATAATCCTGCAAAAGCATATTCGGATAAAGTATCTGGTACCGGCGTAACTGCGCCCAAAATGGTTGCCGGATCTGCGCCTAAAGCAACGCTGATAGGAAATGGTTTGCCGGGGTGCTCTTCTTGCCAAGCTTTAAAATCAAGCGCGCCGCCCCGGTGTGAAAGCCAACGCATAATAACCTTATTTTTGGCGATTACTTGTTGCCGGTAAATACCTAAGTTTTGTCGCGACTGATGTGGACCCTTGGTCACGACCAAGCCCCAAGTAATCAAAGGCGCTGCATCGCCAGGCCAACAAGTCTGAATTGGGATCTGATTGAGATCGACCTGCTCGCCTTCTAGTATTAGCTCTTGGCATTCGGCTTTTTTAACAACTTTGGGACTCATATTGAGTACCTGTTTAAAAAGCGGCGCTTTGTCCCACGCGTCCTTTAACCCTGCCGGTGGTTCAGGCTCCTTTAAAAAGGCAAGTAATTTACCTACTTCCCTTAGTTGGGATACATCCTCACAACCCATTGCAGCTGCCACCCTCCGAGTTGACCCAAAGAGATTAGCTAAAACAGGAACGTTTGAGCCTTTCGGGTTTTCGAAAAGCAGTGCTGGACCATCGGCTCGTAATACCCGATCTGAAATTTCGGTCATTTCCAAATTAGGATCGACTTCAAGTTGGATACGTTTTAGATCACCTTGTTTTTCAAGGTGATCTAAAAAATCTCGAAGGTCTTTATACTTTACTGACTGAGATAGCATGGTTGAATCAATATCAAACTTGCTGATCTATTTTCGTTTCATCGAATTGAAAAATTCTTCGTTGGTCTTAGTTAAAGCTAACTTATCCACCAGGAATTCCATCGCCTCTATCTCCTGCATTGGATGAATAATTTTACGCAGAATCCACATTTTCTGAAGCTCTTCGGGTGTAGTTAATAGGTCTTCTTTACGCGTACCTGAACGATTAAAATTGATTGCAGGGAACACGCGTTTTTCGGCAATTTTACGATCAAGGTGAAGTTCCATATTACCGGTACCTTTAAATTCTTCGTAAATTACTTCGTCCATTTTGGAGCCAGTATCAACCAAAGCGGTCGCGATTATCGTCAAACTGCCGCCTTCTTCAATGTTACGTGCGGCTCCAAAGAAGCGTTTGGGTCTTTGCAATGCGTTAGCATCAACACCACCGGTTAATACCTTGCCAGAAGAAGGAACAACTGTGTTATAGGCCCGCGCTAGTCGGGTGATTGAGTCAAGGAGGATAATTACGTCTTTTTTATGTTCGACCAATCTTTTGGCTTTTTCGATCACCATTTCTGCCACTTGAACGTGACGGCTTGCCGGCTCGTCGAACGTTGAGGCAACAACCTCGCCACGAACCGAGCGTTGCATTTCAGTTACTTCTTCCGGTCGTTCGTCAATCAGCAGAACAATGAGCACACATTCAGGATTTTTGGCGGTAATAGATTGCGCTATATTTTGCATCATCATGGTTTTACCGGCTTTAGGTGGGGAAACCACCAGTGCTCGTTGACCTTTACCGATAGGAGAAGCTAAATCAATCACTCGTGCGGTAATATCTTCGCTCGAACCATTTCCTCGTTCCATCACCATGCGTTCATCAGGATGAAGCGGCGTTAGGTTTTCAAAGAGAATTTTATTCTTGGCATTTTCCGGGCTGTCAAAGTTAATCTCATTAATCTTAAGCAGTGCAAAGTAGCGTTCACCATGCTTAGGCGGGCGAATTTTGCCGGAAATCGTATCTCCAGTTCGCAAGCTAAAGCGGCGAATTTGGCTGGGAGACACGTAAATATCATCTGGTCCCGCAAGATAAGATGATCCCGCATTTCTCAAAAAACCGAACCCATCAGGTAAGATCTCTAAAACGCCGTCACCGAAGATATCTTCGCCACTTTTGGCGTGATTCTTAAGAATGGCAAAAATTATGTCCTGCTTGCGCATGCGCGCAGCATCATCAAGGCCGGCTTCTTTAGCCATTTCACTCAACTTTGCAGCTGAAAGTTGTTTTATTTCCGTTAGGTTCATAAGATTTCTTTTTTGAGAATGGGATATATAGGGATAAGGTGACGTACAAACCGAACTAGCGATCTAACTTTGAAATCCAAATATCAAAAGTCGATTGACGCGTTAAAATTTAATACCTATTTTGTGATAAGTTGATGTTTAGTACTTAACCACTGTAAAACTCTTAGCTAAAGCGATAACGAAAAACCGCAATCGATTATTGATAGTTTGATCACAGAGGAAAATGACAAATTAAGAAGTTCTTTTCAATATGAGAGCTACTGTTAATTTCTGTTATACCCTCACACCGAACACAATCAAATCTCGCATCAGGAGATGCTAAAAAATGCTTGTAATCTGAAAAGTAGCACTAAAAAAGGCGATTGTCCAACTTTTTACCTAAATCTATCTAAGAGGGCATTTCAGCGCAAAGCAACTAAGCTTTGCGCTAAGACTCAGGCTTTTGCTAATGTAGTTTTAGATATTGCTATCCAGGAAAGCTGCGAGTTGAGATTTGCTTACCGCACCGACTTGCTGCGCTTCAACCGAGCCGTTTTTAACCAAAATCAGGGTTGGGATACCACGCACGCCATATTGAGGAGCTGTCGCTTGGTTCTCATCGATGTTCAATTTACCAATTTTCACTTTACCAGAGTATTCAGTTGCCAATTCGTCCAAAATTGGTGCAATCATTTTGCATGGACCACACCACTCAGCCCAAAAATCAACCAATACAGGTAGGTCAGATTTAAGCACTTCTTGTTCGAAAGTGTCGTCAGTTAACTGAACAATATTGTCGTTCATGGAATGTCTTCTCCTAAAAATCAATTCATACGAATAAACAGAGTTCGCCCACAATCACGCTAGATGCTATGATTCGGGGATAGATTATTGTCATTATTGGGATCTATTCTGCGATCTCAAGGCATAAGTTGCAACAAAGAGATTGTAAAAACACTAAAAATCTCGAGAAAAAGGCTAAAAATGGTAACCCACCTTTCAACAACAGCATTTAAAAACATGAGCTTACATTCAAAGCTACTTAGGGCTTTGGATGATTTAGGATATGAGTACGCGACCCCTATTCAGGCGCAGGCTTTACCTTTGTTGCTCAATTCGCAAGATGTATGCGGTCAAGCACAAACCGGAACCGGTAAAACCAATGCATTTTTACTCGCCATATTAGATGAGCTGCTCACTCTGCCGGCAACTGAACATCGAATGCCAAATGAACCACGGGCTCTGGTGATCGCACCTACTCGTGAATTGGTGATCCAAATATATGAAGACGCCAAAAAACTCGCCAAATATACCGATCTAAAAATGTGCGTTGTTTATGGTGGCGCTGACTATGAAAAACAGCGTCAATCAATCGAAGATGGTTGCGACGTATTAATTGGTACCGCCGGTAGGCTAATCGATTATTTTAAACAACGAGTCTACAGCTTTTATGGGCTGGATTGTGTCGTGCTAGATGAAGCTGATCGAATGTTCGACCTTGGTTTTATTAACGATATTCGATTTATGTTTCGTAAAATGCCGAAACCAACTGAGCGTCTCAATATGCTCTTTTCTGCTACTCTATCTCACCGGGTAAAAGAGCTCGCTTACGAACATATGAATTCTCCGGAGCACATTCATGTCGAAGCTGAACAGGTCACCGCGGATAGGGTTAAGCAACTACTCTATTATCCGTCCAATCATGAAAAACTCCCGCTTTTGGTGGGATTAATGCAAAAATTACAGCCGGAAAAGTCGATGATTTTTACCAATACTCGCCGCCAGGCAGAGAAAGTCTGGTTGTGCTTAAAAGGTAACGATATCAAAGCAGGCTTGTTAACCGGCGATGTACAACAAAAAAGACGTATTCGACTATTAGAAGACTTAAAGCAAGGCAAGATTGATGTCTTAATTGCAACCGATGTTGCTGCACGCGGCTTGCATATTACCGGTGTTACTCACGTATTTAATTATGATTTGCCCGACGATGCAGAGGACTACGTTCACAGAATTGGCCGCACAGCACGGGCTGGCGCGGAAGGCGACGCCATTTCATTTGCCGGTGAGGATAACGCCTTTAACTTACCCGCGATCGAAAAATATATTGAAGCTTCAATCCCTACTGCAGATGTCACGCCGGATCTAGTAGCGGAGTTAAAACCCTCAGCTGCAGCAGATAGAAGACGGCAACGTCCACAAGGTGGTAGGCCACCACGTCGTGGTCATCAAAGAGGTAAAAAATCGGAAAATTATCCTAAAACGTCGAGAGATCCGTCTTGATCTGCCAATTAGCTTAAGCGCAATTTAAACCTTGATTTAATTGAAGTTACGGAAAGAAAGTGAGTAGTAGTGAATTAGTTGTCGATAAGACTCTTGAAGTCGAAGGTTTGCGGTGCCCGGAGCCGGTTATGATGATCAGAAAAACTATTCGATCAATGGAGCAAGGACAGATTTTACTGATTATCGCTGATGATCCTGCGACGAAGCGTGATGTGCCGAACTTTTGCGAGTTTATGGATCACCAATTATTAAAGGCTAGGACCGATGCTACGCCCTATTCCTACTGGATTAAAAAAGGCTAATGAGCTAGGGCGTAAAATTTAGTCGACATTAAAAGTCTTAGAAAAATTAGGACCGGGTCTTTGAAAAGTACTGAATCCTTAATCAAGTCTATTGGCGAGTCGCCAATGCCCCCTGTTGAACAATGGGATCCTGACTATTGCGGCGAAATGGACATTGTCTTAAAAGCAGATGGTAGTTGGATTTATGGCGGTACGCCATTTACCAGAAGAAAGATGCAATTGCTTTTTTCTCGCGTGATCAAAAAGGAAAATGAGCAGTATTTTTTAGTTACTCCAGTTGAAAAATTAGGTATTCAAGTGGAGTATTTGCCATTTGTAATTATCGATTTTGAGTTAGTCGAGCACGATGCTAAACCAACTTACCGATTTATTGATAATTGCGACAATCAAGTGTTACTAACCGAGCAGAGCCAATGGCAGCTGGGTAAATTTCAAGGGCAGATGTTACCGAGTGTCTGCATTCGCCGAAATCTTTTTGCCAGTTTTAATCGAGCTTGCTACTACCGACTGGTCGAAGAAGCGTCAATTAAACAATCCAATGACGTCCATCAAGTTGTTATCCAATCTAATGGCATAGAGTTCAACCTCGGCAGTGTTGAACCGGAAGAATAATTGTTTTGTTGAAAATCAATTTCTTGATAAGAGAAAAGTCTTGCTAAGCAAAATTACGTTCAAAAAAATACCTAAGCCGGCTGTCTGGTGTTACCTGATCGGGATTCTAATTTTGATAACATCTATGACGCTGTATTTTTATTTTCCGGGATTGGTAGAACCTGTCCGATTGCAACAGTTATTTATTGGTGGTGCGATCATTGTAGCGTTAGGCTCAGTGATAAACACGATATACCAGTTTGATCTTATGAAAGCCAATGGAACTGATCGCAAAATCCAGAGTAAGGAGCAACAGAAGGAATAGCCCATGCTAAGTGACGTAGAAATTGCTAAACAATTCGAAAGTAAACCGATTAAAGACATAGTCAATAAACTGGGGATTGATGAACAATTTATGATGCCCTACGGCAGTGATATTACCAAAATTCATGTCGATGCCCTGAAACAAGAAAGCCAGCAGCAAAGTGGCAAATTAATATTAGTTTCAGCGACCACGCCAACTCCTGCGGGAGAAGGAAAAACGACGACGACGATTGGACTCGGTCAAGCGTTTACACGGTTAGGTGAATCGGTCTGCCTTGCGCTACGGGAACCTTCCCTGGGGCCATGCTTAGGGATGAAGGGAGGTGCCACCGGTGGTGGTTACTCACAAGTGTTGCCTGTTGACCGGATCAATCTCCATTTTACCGGAGATTTCCATGCGATTACTTCCGCCAACAATCTAATTTCAGCAGCAATCGACAATCATATTTATCACGGCAATGCGCTCAATATCGACCCGAGACAAATTGTATGGCGCCGGGTAATGGATATGAATGACCGCAGTTTACGTAAAATCGTACTTGGTCTCGGTGGCAAGCTGCAAGGGATCCCACGTGAGGGGGGCTTTGACATCACTGCTGCATCTGAAGTTATGGCAATACTGTGTTTAGCGAAAGATTTTAAAGATCTCGAGAATAGATTGGACAGTACTCTGGTTGGCTATAGCTATACTGATGAGCCTGTGTTTGTTAAGGCGCTTGGAATTACTGGTGCGCTGCTCGCCTTGCTAAGAGATGCGCTTCACCCTAATTTAGTACAATCATTGGAAGGTACTCCAACTTTTATTCATGGTGGACCTTTTGCCAATATTGCCCATGGTTGTAACAGTATATTGGCTACCAAAATGGCGATGCACCATTCCGAGTGGGCTATTACTGAAGCCGGATTTGGTTTTGATCTGGGCGCAGAGAAGTTTTTTGATATTAAATGTCGCATGGCTGAGTTAGACCCGGCGGCAGTGGTACTAGTTACTACTGTGCGAGCACTAAAAATGCATGGCGGTATGGACAAAAGGCACCTCACTACGGTTAATACTGAGTTTGTTAAAGCTGGATTGGAAAACCTCGATAAGCATATTGAAAACGTTCAGTTGTTTAATAAAGTGCCGGTCGTCGCTTTGAATCGATTTGGCGATGACAGTGACGAGGAAATTGCGATCATTCGAAAGCATGTGGAAGCTAAAGGGATCTTATTTGCCGAAAGCAATCATTTTACCAAAGGTGGTGAAGGTGCGATTGAACTTGCCGAAAAAGTTAAATTGGCGGCGGAGCAATCGCAACCCTTTAAACCACTCTATGAATTGCGCGATACGGTTATCGAAAAGATCAAAAAGGTTTGTAAGGCGATGTATGGTGCACGGGATGTTGCCTTTACCAAGGAAGCAGAAAAAGATCTGCATCATGTCGAGCATTTGAAGTTGACTCAATTGCCTATTTGTATCGCTAAAGCGCCCAGCTCTTTATCGGATGATCCACTTTTGCATGGCCGTCCCCGAGACTTCCAAGTTACCGTTCGAAACATTCAAGTTAATGCTGGTGCAGGTTTTTTGGTTGTACTCACTGGAAATATTATGCGAATGCCTGGATTGCCGAAAGAGCCGGCGGCAACCAAAGTCGAGTTGTTAGAAAATGGCGAAATTGTCGGGGTAAGTTAATCTGGAAGTTGCAAAAATCGAAGTGCTAGGCTTTTAAACCCCGTTATTAAGTGCGGGGTTTTCTATTTCTGCTTTCTTGCCCAAGCCGCATATTTCTGAATTCTTTCATCTGCGAGAAGCAACTCTAAACTATAGTAGTTTCTACCAAGCAGTTTTTCGTCAAATTGTTTATGAATATAAGAATGGCATTTACGGCAAATATCGATGCCGGCGTGGGTCATTTCTTCTTTTGAAAAACGTTTCTTAAACCATTTATTACTATGGCAAGTTTTAGGGATTAAATGATGAAAAGTAAGTTCCCTTTCGTGGCTGCAAATAGGACAGGTGCCTTGCTTTTTTTTCATTTCCTATCCCATTCCTGTTGGATCTAGTACTCGACCAACGGTTAACAATGACTGCTATTTTACTTTTATTTCGTGCTGACTTTCCAGTAAGGCTCGATAGTAAAGTAATTCCATTTTACTATTAGAAATCTCTCGCAGAGTGTGGCGCTTGATCAGTCGATCCCATATAAGCCATGGAATTTGATAAAAATGTTTACCGGTTACGTCTATAGCCTGTGTTTCATCGATTAATAACGCAATGTTGGTTTTGTGATCGGGCTTATAATTTACCTCGTCGCCGAGAATTGGAGGCAAGTGATCGCTAGTTACGTAGATGATAGCATCGGGGTCTAATTTTTTAAGCTCGCCGATATACAAGGCAATAGCTTTGGTCCTGTAGTAAAACTGATTGGCGATTCTTTCAATGCTTTTATCGCCTTGCACTACCTTGACTATGTCGGGGCGCTTTTCTCTATCTCGCTCGAATGGGTGGTGGCCATACATGCCGAGGACATAATTAAAAACAGGTTGCCTATCATTTAAAGCAGCCTTTACTTGGCTTAAGTTATAATCAAATACATCACCATCAAAGATAAATCCATCTTTATAGTCCTGTTTGAATTTGTCGATTGAAGTTAGAAATTCAACACGATCAAAACCGAGACTCTTGTATGCATCTTGTGAATTGAAAAATTCCTTTCCCGTACTTATCGTAGCCATTGATTGATAGCCTTCGGTTTGGAGTTTTTTAATTAGGCCACTCACTTGGCCACCGCGCATTACGTTAAATTCGATTTTATTAATTTTTTCCAGCGCTTTGAGACCGACTAACAACTCAAATTCTGCTTGTGGTGTGCCCCCACCATAAATAGGTGATATCGCGTGTGAAAAGTCTTTTCTAGCTGAAAAGTAAGGGGATAACTCTTCTGCTAGTGGAGAGCGACTGTAGTTGATACCTTCAAATAATCGAGGGTCAATAAAACTCTCCAATACAACCATGTGGATATTTTTAGGTTTGGTTATTTGGCCGCTATACAGCTCAGCATGAATATCCAAATTGGCGAATTCATCATCGCTTTTTAGTTTCTCAAAGGTTCTACGATTTCGTTTTTCGTCATGATAAAAATATACAAAACTATTTAGTCGGCCACTTTCTCGAATAGTGTCTTCCTGAGACCAAACCACGTAGCGGTAGAAATTATTTTGGATTTGGGCGAATGTGTCTGTGGTAAGTGCTACAAAATAAGCAACAAATACGAAGCTTCGAATGAACAGCGTTCTGCGATATTCAAGTCTGGGTAATTGTTTATTCAGGATGAGTAAACTAATCACTGCAACTAGCGGAATTATTGACCCAATGAGCAATAAGCCAGCTCCAAGCTTCGGAGAGAAATCGAATAGCGAGAAGAAATTGACCCACTCAGATGTTCTTGGCGTGCGGAAGTAGTGGTTATAAAAAATATCAAATAGTATATAGAAAATAAAAACTGGTAGAAGCGGTAGGGTGTGTCTTGCGACGATATTTTTGATAGACGAAAAGAAAAATAGAAAACTAGTAATTGCGGCAAAAGGGATCTCAAACCACAAGACGGTTGGATTAAATTTGAGCAGTCCATTACCAAATACTACCCATCGGCCTGCCCAATCGATGTACAAATAGATGGCTAAATAGGCGAAAATGAATTGGCCTATATAAATTACGATTCTATTTTTACCCCACCTTAACGATTTCAAAATATTATTCTTATCACTTTATCCTTTCTTCTAAGAGGCCAAGTTTACGATGAGTAAAGCCAAGCTAGCAAGCAAGTGTCTGAATGAAAAATGACCACTGGCTGGCAGTTTTACTAATTTATTGCCAACAACTTGGTGAATTTTCAGAGTCGCTCTAGTGAATTATTGGGATTTGCTTTGACGATAAAAAATGCGAAAATTGTGAGTTATGAGGGAAAGTTGATTGTTTTTTGAACGTTTTCATACGAAATCGTTACGACAGTCGCTGTCGTAACGTAATAAAAGGAGGAAATACTCGGTTAAATTGAAGTTTTTCAACCACAGGAGTATTTCACTATGTACATGCATTTAAAATCTGACATCGCTAAAAAACTAAGAACGGACCGAGGTTGGTCACAACAACAGTTGGCAGACATCTGTAGTGTTAATTTAAGGACTATTCAACGATTAGAAAATACCAATAAATGTTCACTTGAAACATTAAATGCGTTGTTGTCAGCATTTGATGTCAAGCGAAGTGTCTTAGAATCGGAAACCCGGCCTGCGCCTAAAGCGAAAATTCAGGCAAGCTGGTTTAGTACCCTTAATATAGAAAAAGTATCATATTATATTAGCACGGTTGCTATAGGCTTTTATTTACTTATTCATCTTGCTTTATATGCTGAGATAAACTCATTGGCGACGAGTCAGAATTTCGTTGTCAGATGGCTGGGGATGAGCATCGGTGCACAAGAAACTTTGGCCTCTGCTGAAGGACATGTAGTCATGCCGACAATTTTGATGATGTTTATTTTTACTTTGAGTTTCTTGTTTATAGGTATGTTAAGGAAACAACCTTGGATAACGCTGGCTTGTGTCATTGTATTGCCTGTGCTCTATGTAATGTCAAATATAAGCCAAGCGACTTTTACTCCGGTTACGATGATTGTTGCTGCTGCTATTGGATATGTGTTGTTTTATGCTCATCAATATTCAAAGTCATCGCGACAGTTAGTCAACCAGTAAATTACCTTAATATTCGCAGATCAAAGCAGCCAAGCTCTGGGGCAGGTTGTTTTGATTTTCAAATTCAATTTACATAGTAAACATTTCAATCCCACCAAAAATACCAACAGTTATCATTTATTAAGGTGGCTGCCAGGTTAGCAATGGTCTCTACACCTTGGTCAACAATATCATTGCAGTACAAATACTGTTGCCAAGCCAATTGCATTGCTTCTGCTTGAGTTGTGGGTGGATCGTATACTTGTGCTTCAATAATATCGGTACTTACACCGACAATCTTAGCGCCATATTTTTCTTCCCAAAACTTCCAAACCGCGCACTGAGTCGCTGCTTCAGGGCATTCATTCCAACCACCATATTTAAAATAGGCCGGGAGCTGCCAATGGTGTTTTGCTGGTAATTTTGCTCCAATTAGGTCATTGAGTGGCTTTCCCGAGAGGATATCATTGGCCAAAGTAAATCCCATTTTCTCCTTAATTTCGCCGGGCCACTCTCCTTCGATTTCTGCTAAGTCTAGTTGCCACTCTTCTAAGTATTGTTGCTTGCGTGAGGCAAACCACTGAGGCACATCGACTTGTGAAGTTGCTTTGATAATCTCTTCGGTAGAGCGATTATCAAATTCACTATTTTCTTCAATATATTCCTGTTTATCAGCTTCACCGCAAACGACTAACTTGCTTTCAGAGTCGATCGCATTGATTGCTTGTTCGAATGCGGTAATTGAGTTGAGCTTTACAAACTCCATAGTACTTTCTCCCCGTCAGGCGTTAGTGAGTTGTCTATTGTGCAAATGGAATTTCTTAAGGAGTGTTCGAATTAAATAGAGCGTGGGCAAGACAACGATACTTGTGGTAATGATATCGAGAAAAGTATGATACTCCTGATACATCATTAGCACTATATATCCGCACATAGATACGGCGGCTCCAACCAGTGCTATTTTATGTTTTTCACAGAGATAAAATACGAAAACTAAGGCAAGTGCAGTATGAGTGCTATAGTCAGAATTAAAGCTAGGCCAAATCTTAAGCGCATTATCAATAAACATTATCGTATAGATCGAGAGTGCTCCAAGTATTAGCGACGATAACTCGAAAGTACCTCGTTTAAATTTCTTTTGCCAGAAGTTAACAAATAAAAAGATTAAACTCAGAGTTAAAAGAAGAGGAATATAAGAATCTGCAATTGCATCCCACTGTTGATAACTTAGCATAGAATTCTAGAATTTAAGTTAAAATATATGAAGCGAAAGATTATAGCCTCCCGCTTCATATTACAACAGTTAGAGAATTATGTTACTCGACCATAAACGCAGATAGGGTAACGTCCTCAAAGCCTTCCAGTGTATCAACCAGAATATGATAGTAGTTTCCAGGCTTAATATTATCCATTTTAATTTTTTGAGTTGTGCCTCGAGTAATACTTGAGGCGCCGTCATAGTTATTATTCGCAGGCCAGCCGTTTTGTTTAACATACAGTTGGGCATCGCCGTTGCCGCCATTCAGGGTAAAATATAGAGCTTTGGCAGTTTTAGGTACATACACCCAACGATATTGCTTGTGGTTGCTGGTCATGGAATTCCATTGTTTGAGCTGGCTTAAATTTCCTTCCTTCCAAGTTGCAACTAAAGTTGCATCTGAGTAATCACGATAGCCGTAAATCATCACGCCCAATTCATTTACAGGCTGTAAGATTTCAACGTGCTCCCTATTACCAATCCAATAAGGGCGATGATCCCAATCATTTAAGCTTGCTTCGCCCCCTTCTCGTACGTATAGATCTAAGTCGCCTTTACCGCCTTTGGTTTCAATTCTTAAATCGTAAGCGTTATCAGGTAGTTCAACGGTGAAGCGTTGCTCACTCGATTTAGCACCAGAAATAGAGATTGCTTTGCCATTTTCTAAAACAGTCTTGCTGCTTCCTGCGCAATCATTGTTTCCGGCAATAATGCAGTCAAGCCACATACTAAATTCATCATCAAATTGATGATTCCAGTCGGTGATAATATCTTGATAAGGTTCGAATTCGGGAAGAGGCTCTTCAGCCGTCTTATCCTGACCGCAAGTCCAAACCCAGTTTCCGCTCGCATTCGCGCTATCATCGTATAACCATGACCAATTGTTTTCAGTTGCTTCTTGTTTGCTGCGCCACTGCCAGTCAAATTGACAAGGCTCATCGGAGATATAATATTTAGCGGCTCTCATTGACGGTAATAAGCGTCCCTCAAGTTTTTCAATATGCCGTTCAAACATAAATCGCGCCGCTAAATACCCCCAATAATAGACGCGCTCTGTATCGCCATTTTCATAGGTCGTCTGGAATAATTCGCTTAATGAATAGGTTTTATTAGGTGCGACTGCCAATGCGTTTTCATGGTCGTCTTGCTTGGAAAGATATTCGGCGATCCCTTCTCCCCACCAAACAGAATTAGAAGGTTGATCACTGAAACTGCCCCATTGATTAAATCTGCCATCAAGATAGTGTACGTATTCATGCTCAAGATTCCAGACCGTAAAATCTGGCAACCAGGTGGCTTGAAAAGCAATAAAGCGAGCTTGGTTATTTTGACTTGAAGGTTCACCTTCTAAATACATCCCGCCATTGTCAGTATTGATACCAAAGAATTTACCTGCGTAGTTCTGATATTCTGTAGACGAACTAAAAATCACAACTTCCAGATCGGTATTGTTGTCATTTTTAACTGGGGTTGGTTGATTAAATTTGCTGTGAAAGAGAACTTCTTCAGCCGCCAGGCTTTGGCAAATTGAATTAAGGTTTTCATCTGCAATTGGTTCTTCGTAGCGAATTTTTAAGGTATCGCTGCAGGTATGATTACCTGCCAGAACTGCGGACTCTAAATCAAAATCACAAGCATCACCATACTGATCGCAGTTGGCACTATCAAAGTTTTTCACCATGCTTTGTGCATTGACCCAACCGTTTGAGCCGGTTCCACGGAATTGGTAATCATTCAGGACTTGTTGAATCACCGGTCTTACTTTGTCAGCAATTTTTCCTTTGAATTGCAAAAGTCTACCTAATTCACTGACGGCATCTGACCATTGATACTCTCTCTGTTTTCCAATTAACCAGGTGGCATCTTCTTTTACAAAATTCACTAAGTTTTCAACAATTTCCGGTTCACTCTGCATTAAGGCGGAGATTTCATCCGGTTTATAAGTTACTGCGTTGAAGTAATGAGTGAGCAATTGGGTCATACCATTTTCTTCATAGGTCACCCCCCAACCGTCACTTCTGTCTACACTGGACGCATATCCGCTAATTGCCTGGCTTATTTTTTTAAAGTAAGGCAAGCTGCTGGTGTTTGAACTATTTAATAAAATTAACATTTCATAGCGGACCATAAAGTCGCGAGAGCTGTCACCATTGAAAGTGACAAAGTGATCACCATTAAAATATTTTTCAAAAGATTGTTTAAGTGCATTTTGGTATTCATCGCTGTAAACTCTATTGGTTCCAGCCGAAGATTCTGACCAGTGGGTTGCTCTTAAATAGGTCACTAACTTTTCCAATTCGGTTGCGCCCGTTTCTGTCGTCCCTTCGTATTCAGCCAGCAGTTCCTTAATGGCGTTAACAATATCGAGAAGCTTTTGATCACTAAAATAATCAGTTCCTGCGAAGCTCGAATTGTATAAACCGTATAAACAACTGGTTAAGTTTGCGTTTTTTACGGCTGCGACCAAATCTGCACCGCTTAACTCCAAGAGTTCCTCTGGCGAGTTGCATTGACTAGCCGCTCTATTGTCTAGCGTGCTAAAAGCTTGTTGAGCGGCGCGATTCAGACTTAGGTTATTTGTGATTTGAAGCGACTTTTTATCCAGCTGAAGCGGATGACTTATTTCGCGATTAAGGTGAAAGTGGTTCTGTTGTTTTTGAATTTGCAAAAACTGAGAGGGCGACATTGTCCGTGGCGGAATAACGGTATTTACCTTTGTGTGAGAATGCCCTTTTTTTGAAGATGCAGATTCTACTGATCGATCTTGGGCGTGTGCGACTCCTAGGGGGCTGCTTAGCGCAACACCCACAAGGAAAATTGCGGATAGTCTCATTGTTTGGTCCTTTATTTATGCTCGTGATTGGAAAAATTAGCTATTTCTAATATATTTATACTTAACTATATGTTTTATATGAGAAATGCATTTTTATTATATTGTGCACAATGAATTCAATGCTAGAGATAAAGTTTTGTGTATACAATGTAAATAATTTACAAATTTATTTTATAGAGTGTTCTTTTAATTGAATTTTGATTTAAGGGAGCAAAACAGAACAACTTCCGGCGGATCACAATCGATCAATTCAATTGTTAGTGCAGAAGATTAGGAGGACTCACCAATTTTAAAGAGAATGGAAATACAATAGGGAGATTATTTGGAAAGCGATTAGCTAGAGTAAAGGTAGTTAGTCAAATATTCTCAATATTCCTCTAAGGATTTGAAAAGGCAGCTCTAAGATCAATTCAAACCAATCCCAAAAATAATTGTCATTACTTCTTTTTCCTTTACGCTTACTCGGCCATATTAAATAAGCGATAATAAAACAAGCAGCTACTGCAATAATTTGAACCAAAGTATTGGTATTTTCGTCTAGCGCGGCAATGAGGGCTATGCCGGTTAAAAATAATAAGAATGAAGTTATCTCTCGAAATATTATCATTTAGGTAACTGAATTTTGTTAGTGGTCTGGCAGGTCATCAAGAGTCTTACTTTGATCGTAGTGATACAACAGCACATAGTCGTCCCATCCTTCTTCACCTTCACAGATCGCGATTGAAACCTTTTTCAGCCATGTTCCGATACTTCTATTTTCATACAGACCAACTTTGAGCTCCTGCCAAAGTACGGGAATATTCTCCGAAAAGTAATTGAGGTTTACGTACTTCCTATCACCTTCATCCCTATCGACTTCGGGGAAACGGTCTAATGACCGGCTGAGTTCGACCAGCTCATTTACGTTGTAACTGGAATCTATTTCCGGTTGAACTTGAATACTTAAACATTTCATATTTGATGATTACTAATGTATCAAACAGCATTGTGATTTATGCATGTGCTGATTTACCTTGTTAAATATTTTTTATAGCACGAGCCTTTCTTTGCAAGCGGCATTTCTTGTCAACTAAACAGCGTTCTAGTGCTCTAATTAAGACTTTATCCTTAAGTTTCGTCACTTTAGTTTTATGTTGAGAGTCCATCGCATACCTTTTGTTTTGTACAAAAGAAACTACTCCGCTCACAAATTTTGTTTGTGACTGTCGATCAGTCATTATGATAGTCCATTTTG
>JAPHTP010000066.1 GCA_026196875.1 Kangiellaceae bacterium | reverse complement strand
TACCTATATAAACCCACACCCACCGTGAGAGTGAAAATTGAGCTTTTTGCTCGATAAATAAATTTAAAATCAAGCCGGTCTCCGGACTGAAAGTCTGAGATTAATTATGTCTAGGTAACTAAATCTCGCTTCTCACCGTTGCGGGGGCAGTGTTAGAGTCGCACTAACTTCCCGTTAAAACCTGATTCTTACTCAGGCCACTCGATTTCACCAATTACTTCCGTGTTGATTACCGATCCTATTTTAGATCGATAATAATTCTTCCAAATTCTTTTCTACTTCTGATACTTTCTTGCTTCATCAATAGCGTTACATAATAGAGCAAGCCCTTCCAATGCTCGAGGAGAAGAACGCAAAATTACATTACCATCAATCGCATGGATCTGATTATTCTTTACAGCTTTAATATTTTTCCAATTCGCCCAAATATCCTTCTTTGCACCTACAACGCCGGAATGGTGTGGAATAATAATTGACTCAGGATTTTTTACTAAAATTGATTCAAAACTAACCAGAGGATAACCAGCTTTGGCTTCAGCAAAAATATTTTCGCCACCGCAATCTTTCATTAGCGAGCCTACCCAGTTGTCTGGACCAACCGTTCGCATTGGGTCATGCCATAGTTGGTAGAAAGCCCTTACTTTGGGTTTATCTTTATATTGATTTATTATTGCCTGATAATCCGCCATTAATTTCTGAGACGCCTCGCTCGCGGCCTCTTCCACGCCGAGCAATTTACCTAACTCAATTAAATTTTGATTAACTTCAGCGATGTTTTGAGGATGAGAATCGTAGATCTGAAAACCTAAAGACTTTATTCTCTCCAAGTCGGCCTTTTGATTGCCTCCTTTCCAAGCAACCACCAAATCGGGTTGAAGAGCCACCAGTTTCTCTATTTGGATACCGACATAATTTCCAATTCGAGGAATATCTTTAGCCTCTTCGGGATAATCAGCTCTCTCTACCGTCGCTACAATTTGATCTCCAACCCCAATTTCAAATAGCATTTCAACCGCATGAGGCGACAGAGCTATAATGCGTTTTTTCTTTAACTCTTCCGAAGTCGCATTGCTGGCTATCAACAATAAAAATATAAAAGCTAGTTGACGCATTACCAGTCCACTCCTTGTCTCGCTTTGACGCCCGATCGAAACGCATGTTTCTCATCTTTGATTTCACTAACTGTATCTGCAATATCTCTCAATTCCCTTATTGCTCCTCTTCCGGTTACTACAACTGACTGATTCTCCGGTCGATTGGCAATTGCATCTAA
This sequence comes from Kangiellaceae bacterium, assembly GCA_026196875.1. Lineage (GTDB taxonomy): Bacteria > Pseudomonadota > Gammaproteobacteria > Enterobacterales > Kangiellaceae > Aliikangiella. Next base: position 1,727 of record JAPHTP010000066.1, on the reverse strand, counting down.
AACCTCTTGCTTATCGAGATAGTCATATCCCAGCATATAAGTCAGTTCATCCAATAACACGAGATGATACTGAGGATCAGCCAAGAATTTTTTGGCTTCCCGCCACACTTCTTCTGCCGCAGCGATATCTCCAGCACGGTCTTGTGTGTTCCAGGTAAAACCGGTCCCCATTACAGAAAACGGAACACCATGGCCTTCTAACAAATCTCTTTCACCGCAGTCCCACTTGCCTTTAATAAACTGTACCACTGCTGCTTTATAGCCATGACCGACACATCTAGCAACCGTGCCAAAACCAGACGTTGATTTACCTTTACCGTTACCAGTAATAACGATAACAACCCCACGTTCAATGGTCGCTTTAGCGACACTTGCGTCAACTTTCTCTTTTTGTTTTTGGGCTTTTTTCTTGTGTCTTTCTTGCTTTTGTTGTTCATCCATAGTCATTTTCTCTAGTAATTTTACTCTCTAGGTTTAAATTTATTCACTTAACAAAAATCACTCGATAGAATCAATTAGCGCTTCGATATCTAAATATTCTTCGTAGCAATCAGCTAATCGATTAAGCTCACCTTCTCTAATTTGATTCCAAGATTGAGCTTCCATTTGTTTCCCACTAACCCAGTGGAGGATTGATTTTATGCCAGATTTTTCTTCAAACAATCCATGAACATAAGTTCCAATAATCTGTTTATCTTCCGATACAACACCATCAAAATAGGAATTACCCATTTGATCAGTTATCTTGCAAAATGGTGAGTCCAACGCCGCTCCCAGGCTAGTCCCACAATGGATTTCATAGCCAGAGATGTTTTGATTTTTTCTATCTAATAGGAGCTCACCACTGACGTTTTTGAGCTGTTTACTCGCTTCTAACTTGGTTGAGAAGTCCAACAATCTTAATCCGTCAGATTCCCCGGCTTTACTTTCTACTCCCAAAGGATCACTTATCGATTTTCCAAGCATCTGAAAACCGCCGCAAATAGCCAGTAGTTTTCCACCATAACGAAGGTGTCGTTCGATCTGTTTATCCCAACCTTGCTGCTTAATAAATGCGAGGTCGTCTCGCACACTTTTACTACCAGGTAAAATAATCAAATCGGCATCATTCAAGTTTCCGTCAGCTCCGACATATTCCAAGTCTACTTCGGCATGCCATTTTAGTGGTTCAAAATCAGTATGATTACTAATTCTGGGTAATACAGGAACTTTGACTTTAATACTCGCTTTCGAATCATGTTTATCCGCATTAATAGCGTCTTCAGCATCAAGTCTTAGTGACTTTAAGTAGGGCACAACGCCATACACCTTTTTATTCGAATAATCCTTTAACCAATCGATGCCGTTTTGAAGTAGTTCAATTCGCCCGCGGAATTTATTGATAATAAAACCTTTAATTCGCTCTTGTTCAGATTGCGATAGAAGATTGACTGTACCCGTAAGATGCGCAAATACTCCACCGCGATCGATGTCCGAAATTAAAACCACAGGGCAATCTACTGCTTCAGCAAATCCCATATTGGCAATATCATTTTTGCGCAAATTTATTTCAGCGGGGCTACCAGCGCCTTCAACCAATACAACATCGTATTGTTTTTTTAACCTCTCATATGATTCAAGGACTTTGTCGAATGCGAGAGACTTAATATCACCGAATGTCTTCGCGTCAAGTTGACTAACCGCTTTGCCATGAATGATTACTTGTGATTGCATATCACTGCTTGGTT
>JAPHTP010000050.1 GCA_026196875.1 Kangiellaceae bacterium | reverse complement strand
TGCCAGTTTCTAAGAAGCTAATATGCTTGCTGGAGATATCCGCCTCAAAGCCTAATTCCATTTGGCTTAGTCCGCGATTCTTGCGCCAGTCTTTTATAAGCTCGCCGAAATGACTCATATTAGTTCCTTGAATTACTTTTTTAATGAAAGTTGATTAGTGCCTATTCTGTTACAACTTGCAGTTCTGCAACATTACCTGGCAGGTAATGGTAGTTATTACCCCAATCAGCATAATAAAAAATAGCTATTCGTCAAATGGAGATTACTATGAATCAGCACGTTCTAACTCAAGTTTCAATTGCTAAACTTGAAAAAGTACTCAAACTAAATGCCATGTTTTCAGTACTTTGCGCTATCGATATGCTTATCTTTTCCGATCTAATTGCCAGTTTTATGGGATTTAATCAGCCAATTATTTTGCAAATTATTGCGGTTGGATTGATATTGTTCGGTGGTTTCGTTTTTTGGCTCAGTCGAAATCTGCCCAATCAGAAGCAAGTGGAATCGGTTGTTTGGATGGACCGTAGTTGGGTATTAGGCTCAATTATTTTACTTGTTGTTGCTAACTCGTCGCTTAGCTATGCCGGGATCACTTTGGTGGCGACGGTTGCAGTGATTGTGGCCGCGTTTGCTGAAACTCAGGATAAGTACCAAAAGCGATTGCAGGCCGAATAGCAGCTGAAAACCTGTAGATAGTGACCAAATTTAGGAACTTTGCTCCTCGCTAGAGGAGCAAAGTTTTGATTAACTAATTGAGTATGTGGTGAGCTCTTATACCTTGCTACTAGCACTACTAAAATACTTCAGTCGCTTTACATACCAATGGCTATTAAAGTCTCGACACATAGCGTACCTAAAAGACGGTGTAATGCCCGGCCAATGATAGCGTAAATCACTAAACCAAAAACAAACTTCTTTAGTTGATTCAGTTTGTTCGAGAAACACGGGGTAGTGGCTGAAGTCATGAAACGCTTTAAACTTAGGTTGGTTCCAAGCAAAAAACGTTTCAGCTTTTACTCTTTCAAAGTTATCTAGATTAGCCTTTTTACGCCAATCCAGCTTTGATGTCTGAGTAAAGCTGAGGCCATAGTTTTCAATTTCCAAAATACTTGTCACCGCTGATGCAATAGAATCGTCCGATAATTTTATGTACGCTTGGCTGATATAATCTTTGTCCTTAGTTAAAGCCTGCCAAAATAGAGGAGAAAATGGTTGAGGCAATAATGCAACACTTACTTTTTTTGTCTTGGTGATGGCCAGTTGGGCATCCACTTGAGAAGTTAACTGGTATTTTACGCTGAAGACAAACAATAAGTAGCTAAATGGAAACAGAAGAGCTAGCTTTTGGAATTTCTTTGCTCTCCAAAAGTATAAAAAAGTACCACTTAGAATTATGCTAAGTGTAAAGTAAGGATCAATCACAAATAGCAGATCCCAACTGATTTGAATGTCGCTGAAAGGTGCAAACCAGCGAGTTCCAAATATGGTAAGTGAGTCGGCTAGCGAATGAGATAAGATAGCGATTAAACTGATTATAAATACGAGCCTGAAGTTACTAATTGAAGTCAGTTTAGTGATGCTAAAACTGATTAGCAGTGCCCACAAAGGAGCTAAAACTAGCGAGTGAGTCTCAGCTCTATGCCAATAGGCAAGGAAGTCCAGTGGGTTAATCCAAAACAGAAGATAATCGATATCTGGAAATATAGCTGCGCCTGCTCCAATTATAGCGCGGGATCGCCAGCTAACTTCTCTGGCTATGTTAGTAGTAGAGGTTTGGTGACTTGAGCTTGGGCTGCTTCCAGGTAATTGCGCAGCGATCCCTCCTATGAGTATATGAGTCACTGCATCCATTAATATGACCCTGGCTATTCCTTTTTAGATAGAGGATTATTGGTTTTCGCTAGTGAAAACTTCATCGACAAAAAATCTTGCGTACGATGAATGCGTTTAACCAATCCGTTTAATAAAGCTCGAGTATTCGCGTTGTCCTTACTCTCGTCGATTAAATAAAATGAAAAACTCGCCAGGTATGCACTCGTTAAAGCAATTTCATCGGCTACTTTACTAAAACCCTGGTGGGGCCTACCGGAAACTTCGCGAAACCATTGTACCGTTCGGCTGACACGGGTCACTCCATGTGCCTGTAAATGAAAATGTCCAGGCTCCAATTTATATAGCATGATATCTTTTACAAGTGGTTTAATTGGCGTAAAAAAGTTGAACCAGCACATAATGCAATTGATGGTACGTTGTTGAAGGTTTTGTGCGTGAAATGTTTCATCTTCGGCGAGTTGCAGCATCGCCAAATCTGCTCTATCAAAAAGGGCTTCGGCAAGATCATCTTTGGAGCGAAAATGCATCTTTATCCCGGTAAGCGGGCAGTTTGCCAGTTTTGCCAACTCAACCAGAGAAAAGTCTTCCCAGCCTTCTCGTAGTGCTAGCTGAATCGCGTGATCCAATATTGTTTGGGCTGATGGCGCAGATATATTCACTAGAGTATGACTTGTTGCTAATAGTGTTTTGGTTGCTATAACGTTAGTATAGTAATTGAACGATTGCTCAGCAAAGTTAAACGCCTACTAAGAAATTCGATTTGTAGCGAATCAATTAAACGATGCCTTGTTGAGCAGTTCATAAAAGAATTGAATACTCATTGTATAGTCGTCAATACCAATTCGTTCATTGATCCCATGAAATGAGTCTAAGGTCTCAGGTGTTAACCTAATCATTAAGAATCGATAAACAGAGTCAGACAATTCATAAAAATATTTTGCATCCGTCCCGCCTGGCACTAGATACGGTGTAACTAAAGTATTCGGTTCAAATTCACGAATAGTGCGCTCTATCATTTTAAATTGTTCATTTTCGGCACTTGATATCGGAGAAGGATTATTATTCATGAATACTTCTAGCGTCACTCGAGGATCGTCAATTGCTTTTTCAACGTGCTCCAAAACTGATCCCCAAGTTTGACCAGGAAAAATCCTGAAGTTGGCTACAGCTGAAGCCTGGGTAGGCAAAATATTCGATTTACTGCTGCCTTTAAGCTGAGTCACCGCGATTGTAGTTCTTAATCCAGCCGCATTCTTTGGGTTGTCTAATAAGGTACTTTTAACGACGGGTGAAAGTAGCCATTGGTTCGCCATCGCCAGCCTGATGCTAAATTTGGCGTAGTAACCGATAGAGTTAAAAATTAAATCTGTAAATTGTAAACTGGCCGCAAATTGTGAGTTTTCCAGTTTAATGATAGCTTCTGCTAAAATCCCTGCGGCGGTGTGAGTGGGGGGCATTGAAGAATGTCCTCCTTCGCTATTAACAGATAAGCGAATATTCATAAAACCTTTCTCCGCGACACCAATCATCGCGATGGGCTGCTTAAAACCAACGACAACTCTATCGACTATGGCACCGCCTTCATCAAGAACCATATCGAACTTTATATGATTGGATTTAAAATATTCAGCAATTTTTGCAGCACCATTTTTACCACCAATTTCTTCGTCATGGCCAAATGAAAAGTAAATTGTACGTTTAGGCTTATTGCCCTTTTCAAGCTGTAACTCCATCGCTTCTAAAAGCGCGAGAACAGTTGCTTTATCATCGAGTGCTCCTCGCCCCCAAATCTGATTATCGACGATTTTTCCAGAAAAAGGAGGGTGCTTCCATTGTTCAAGGGTATCTTCATCTACTGGAACAACATCCATATGCCCCATAAATAAGTAGGGTTTTAATTGAGAGTTAGAGCCCGGAAATTCAAATATCAAACTATGCTCACTGATAGTCGTTTTCGTTGCGAACCTATAGACATTTGGATATGAACTTTCCAGGAATTGGTGAAACTCAACAAACTTTTCTGGCTCGACAAAGGGAGCTTCGTCTTTTGATACGGTAGCAATTTGAATAGCTTGGCTTAGGCGATTAATGACTTTTTGCCTGTCGACTACAACTCTTTCGCTTACTTGTTTGGGGTGAAATTGCTGATCGCTATAGAAGTACTGGGCTCTGTAGAAAATGACTAGTGCCAGTAAAGCTACTAAAGCGAGAATTACCAGAAGTATTTTTTTCATTGTTTTTTTGGAGGCAAGTTATAGTGATTTATCTTAGTTAATAGTTATACCAAACAAGGCTTCACATGTATTGAAATAACTTGGGAAAATGAAGAAAAATTCCGCCTCCGTAAATAGTTTAACAACCTTTTGTGACGAAAATTTTAAATAAGCAAAAAGCCATAATGGATACTTTGTGGCTCAATCTTTTCAGATGAAAATAAGTGTTCGCTTTGTCTCAATTCGGCAAAATTCGTGCGTAGTAAAATCTAAAAAATCGATCCTGTCATTTTTTTGAAAGAAAATAAGTTTAATAAATTCAAGAGATTAAAAACGCTTCACGAGATGTCATCTAACTGTCATGCAATGTAATTTTATTGAAAATTATCTCCGCTACGCTAGTGCGGCTTTTAAAAATCAAACTAAATCCGTTTGGAGATAATTATGAAATTCAACCGTTTGTTCACGGCATTAGCGACAGCTGGCATGATCTCGTTAGCCGGCTGTGGTGGCGGTGACATCAATATTATTGAGGGAGACGAAGTCGTTGTTGATAATCCAGATAATGGCGGCGGCGGCACAGACTTTACTTGTCCTTCTTTCGCAACTCTAGTATCAGGTGGTATTGGAAATTTCGCTAACGCATGTGAAGTTAGCGGTACATTAACTGCGGACGCAACTTTTACTAACGACGCAGCTTGGATTCTTTCTGGACGAGTAGCGGTAGGTAATGACCGTGCCGATTCTTCAACTCTTACCATTGAAGCGGGCACAACAGTTATTGGTCGTAGTGGTGATGACTTCTTAGTCGTACGCCGCGGCTCTCAAATTCAAGCAAGCGGAAGTGAATCTGCACCAATCATTATGACATCTGATGAAGATGTAACTGGCGGGACTACTGGTATCGGTCAATGGGGCGGCCTGGTTCTGCTCGGTAACGCGCCTTCTAACTTGTGCGACACTGCAGACGCTGGCTTCGATGCGGACGCGACTGAGTTAGCCAATTGTTCCATTAACGCTGAAGGTGATGCCGGTCTTTATGGCGGTGATAATCCAAACGATAATTCTGGAACGTTGCGCTACGTTGTTGTTAAACACGCTGGTATGGCGTTAGGTTCAGGTGATGAATTAAATGGAATTAGTTTTGCTGGTGTCGGTGATGCCACTACTGTTGATTACATTCAAGTTCACGAAAACTTAGACGATGGTGTTGAGTTTTTCGGTGGAACGGTAAACGTTAAGCACGTTGTATTAACCGGCAACGGTGACGATAGCTTTGACTGGTCTTTTGGTTGGACCGGTAAAGCGCAATACGTGTACGTGCAACACAACGACACCACTGCTCATCGTGGTTTCGAATTAGATAATAACGAAGATTTCCCATTAGCTACGCCGTTAACCAACCCGATTGTGTCTAACATCACGGTTGTTGGTAGCACTGCATCTGACGAAGGCTCAGAAGGTATCTTATTACGTAATGGTACTGCCGGTGCGCTTCATAATGTATTAGTTACAGGCCCGGCCGGCATGGGAGAGTGTTTAGAAGTTTCTGGCGCGGAAGCACAAGCAAACGCAGAAGCGAATAATCTAGTGATGACTCATTCGGTTATTGCCTGTGATAATGGTGAAAACTTCAAAGGCGACGCAACTTCAACTCAAACCACAGAAGCCTGGTTCTTAGCACAAACCGGTAACATGGCTTACACAGATTCTTCTGCGCTTAACTTAGCAGTGAATGGTTTTGAGCCACAAGTTGGTTCTCCATTATTAGGCGCTGGAGTTGATGCCTCTGCAATGGATTCTTTCTTTGATGCAACTGATTACATCGGCGCATTCGACGGGACTAATGACTGGACTGCCGGTTGGACTGTTGGCGTTAGAGGTGGATTCCCTGCAAACATTCAAAATGCGATGCAACAAGGTCTTGCTTCTGATGTTTCTGCTAGCTTCCCTCAAATCTCTGACAAGCCAGTTTATCGTTTAGCCAATGGTACGACTTTCACCCAAGACGTGACTTTCACTAACGATGCGCACTGGATTTTAGATGGACGTACTGCTGTTGGTAACGACCGTGCAAATGGTGCAACTCTATATATCCAACAAGGTACTTCCGTAATCGGTGAAACTGGTGATGATTTCCTAGTTGTTCGCCGAGGTTCAAAAATCGAAGCGGTTGGTACACAGGGTGCGCCAATTACTATGACTTCAATTCAAGACATGACAGGTGCAGAAACTGGTATCGGTCAATGGGGTGGTTTAGTCCTTCTTGGTAACGCACCTTCTAACTTATGTGATACTGCAGATGCTGGTTTCGATGCAGATGCAACTGAGTTAGCTAACTGTTCAATCAACGCTGAAGGTGACGCTGGTCTTTACGGTGGTGATAACCCAGAAGATGACTCAGGTACACTTAAATATGTGATTGTTAAGCAAGCAGGTATGGCTTTAGGTTCGGGTGACGAGCTTAACGGCATCAGCTTCGCTGGTGTTGGTAGTGCAACTGAAGTTGATTACATCCAAGTTCACGAAAACTTAGACGATGGTGTTGAGTTCTTCGGCGGAACCGTAAATGTCCGTCACGTAGTTCTTACTGGTAACGCCGACGATAGTTTTGACTGGTCATTTGGTTGGACCGGTAAAGCACAATTTGTTTATGTTCAACACAACAATGAGCGTGCACACCGTGCATTCGAATTGGATAACAACGAAGACTTCCCATTAGCTACGCCGCTAACTGATCCAATCGTATCCAACATTACTATCGTTGGTAGCAACGCAACTGATGAAGGTTCAGAAGGTATCTTGTTACGTAACGGTACGTCAGGAAAACTTCATAACGTTGTAGTTACTGGTCCTGCGGGTATGGGCGAGTGTTTGGAAGTTTCCGGTACCGAAGCGCAAGCTAACGCTGAAGCAGGTAACCTAGTGATGACTCACTCAGTTGTAGCTTGTGAAAATGGCGAAAACTTCAAAGGTAACGCGACTGCAACTCAAACGACTGAAGCTTGGTTCTTAGCACAAACTGGTAACAGCCAGTACGACAATGTTGAAGCTTTGAACTTGCTAGCCGATGGCTATACTCCTCGCAACGGTTCTCCGTTACTTGGTGCTGGCGTTGACGCTGCTGATGCTTACAGTGACTCTTGGTTCCGTCCAACTGATTACATCGGAGCATTCGACGGCAACACTAACTGGATGGACGGTTGGACCGTAGCGGTTAATACTGGTATCCCAGCCGATGTAACTTCTGCCGATGCGCAAGGCCTTGCGACAGATATGTCAGGCAGCTATCCAGCAATCACAGACAAGCCAGTTTACGTTTTAGATACTGATGTTGTTTTCACGACTGATGTAAAACTTACCAGCGATAAACACTGGGTATTAAAAGGTCGTACTGCAGTCGGTAACGACAAAGCAGATAGCGCAGTTCTATACATTGAACCAGGAACAACTCTTATTGGTGAGTCTGGTGACGACTTCTTAGTTGCTCGCCGAGGTTCACGTATCGAAGCGCTAGGCAGTGCCTCTGCACCGATCATCATGACTTCTGATGAAGATGTTACCGGCGGCGCTACTGGAATCGGCCAATGGGGCGGATTAGTACTTTTGGGTAACGCGCCTTCTAACTTGTGTGATACCGCTGATGCAGGTAACGACGCTGACGCAACTGAACTTGCTAACTGCTCAATCAATGCGGAAGGCGATGCTGGTCTATACGGCGGCAACGATCCTGAAGATAATTCTGGAACACTTCGCTACGTTGTTGTTAAGCATGCAGGAATGGCGTTAGGTTCTGGTGACGAGCTTAACGGTATCAGCTTTGCGGGTGTGGGAAGTGCAACTAATGTTGACTACATTCACGTTCATGAAAACCTGGATGATGGTGTTGAGTTCTTTGGCGGAACGGTAAACGTTAAGCACGTTGTTTTAACTGGTAATGGTGACGATAGCTTCGACTGGTCAT
>JAPHTP010000143.1 GCA_026196875.1 Kangiellaceae bacterium | reverse complement strand
GGGTGATGAAGGAAATGAGTTTGGATGAAAATGAGTGGCCAGCCAAGCAAGCGCAGTGGTTTATCAATAAACAAAAGGACGAGGGTAAGCGATCTTCGGATATCCAGCACCATGGTGATCTTTTTACCAGTATTCACAATAAAGTTTATTTTCAATACCAACAGGCGTGTCAAACCGGCGGACTCGTTGATTTTGCCGAACTTTTGCTAAAAGCATTTGAGTTGTTGAGAGATAACCGGCACCTACGTGAGCACTATCAAGAGCGATTTAACCACTTGTTGGTGGACGAATTTCAAGATACCAACGGCATTCAGTATGCCTGGCTGCGGCTTATTTCGGCCAACAATTGTGGTATCACGATTGTCGGTGATGATGATCAGTCGATCTATGGCTGGCGCGGTGCAAAAATCGAGAATATTCAGCGATTTGACCGAGAATTTGCCGATGTAAAGACAATCCGCTTGGAGCAAAATTACCGCTCAACTGGCACTATCCTAAAAGCAGCTAATGCGGTAATCGCAAATAACAACGAGCGTATGGGGAAGAGCCTCTGGACCGAAGATGATCAGGGCGAGCCGATTTCCTTGTATGCGGCGTTTAACGAGCAAGAAGAAGCCCGTTTTATCGCCGCGCGAATTGCCGATTGGTATCAGCAAGGTAATGCTTACGCCGATTGTGCAATTTTGTACCGGTCTAATGCACAATCAAGGGTTATTGAAGAGTTTTTACTGCAACGTCAAATACCGTATCGGATCTATGGTGGACTCAAGTTCTTCGAGCGTGCTGAAGTTAAAGATACTTTAGGCTATTTGCGACTGATGTATAACAATCAAGACGATGCTGCTTTTGAACGAGTGGTCAACACGCCGTCGAGGGGGCTTGGTCAGAAGTCGATAGAGAAAATCAGGGAACGGGCAAAAGCTGATCAATCTACGATGTGGGATGCAGCCTGGCAGGTGATTGAAAATGGAGATCTTACACCCAAGGCAACTAAATCGCTGGCTGACTTTCTGCACTTAATTAAATTTGGTTTCGAAGAATTCCATGAGTTGCCTTTGTCTGAGCAGATCCAACTGACCATTGAAGCGACTAATTTGATGGAAATGTACGCTAAAGAAAAAGGCGAAAAAGCGCTCGCACGTAAGGAAAACTTAGCGGAATTGGCTTCTGCAGCGCGAGAGTTTGACGTAGATGATTATCCCGAGCTAACGCCGATGACTGCTTTCCTGGCGCACGCTTCTTTAGAAGCTGGCGACTCGCAAGCAGAACAATATGAGGACTGTGTGCAGATGATGACTTTACATTCGGCTAAAGGGCTTGAATTTCCGTTAGTATTTATTGCCGGTATGGAAGAAAAATTATTTCCACATATGATGTCAATGGATGAGCCAGATAAGCTCGAAGAAGAAAGGCGTCTTGCTTATGTTGGAATTACTCGTGCAATGAAGAAATTGTATCTGTTGTATGCGGAAAAGCGTCGCTTATGGGGGAAAGATACTTACCCTGCCGTATCGCGGTTTATCCGTGAAATTCCAGCACAGCTCAAAGAAGATGTCAGGCTTAATTCAAGCATCAGCCAGCCAGTTGCGCCGGCGACAGCGGTGATTTCTCAAGCTGCCGAAGAAGCGGGGTATGTACTTGGTCAAATGGTCGAACATCCGAAATTTGGTGTTGGAGTGATCCTGAACTTTGAAGGAGAAGGAGACCGTACTGTGGCGCACATTAATTTCGAAAATGGTGAATCAAAACGGTTGATGCTGTCTTATGCTCGATTGACGCCATGCTAGGTTTATTTTGATTAGGCAAAAAAAAGCCCCAAAACATAGTTTGAGGCATATATTGGATCTAGCTTGGGGAAACCAGATCCAAATTCCCGCATGATTAGGAGGGGTCGCGGGAGACGCGTCGTGCGTCATATAGTAAGACGCTCGACACACCTCTATAGTTTCATAAATTAGCGCTTGTAAATGTAAACAATTGTAAATAGATGTGATTGTTTATTTGGTAAGTAAAGTTGTAATTATATTCGGTCTCAAAAAATACTAGGTCTTAAAACTATCGACGTACTGTTCCAATTTGGCAACGTGCTCTGCCAGCTGTTGGCTGGCTTCAATGGACTGGGCGACATTTTTTTCAGTGACGCTGGATATTTGGTTGATTGATTGCAGACTCCCTTCTATTTGGTTGGCGATACCTTGTTGTTGGCTAGAGGCTTGTTCGGTAGCCGCATTTTGTTGACTAATTTGTTCAACGGCTTGGGTAATTTGGTCAAGCGCGAGTTCTAGTTTGGCTGATTCTTCGATTGAGCGATGTGCTTTTTGATCACTCTTGGTCATAGCTTCAACTGCATTGCTTACACCTTGTTGTAAGCTGCTAATGGTATTTTGAATTTCTTCGATTGACTGATGAGTCCGTTTTGCCAGTGATCTCACCTCATCAGCGACTACCGCAAAACCGCGGCCTTGTTCTCCGGCACGAGCGGCTTCAATTGCTGCATTTAGGGCGAGTAAATTGGTCTGCTCAGCGATACTTTTAATAACATCGAGT
>JAPHTP010000026.1 GCA_026196875.1 Kangiellaceae bacterium | reverse complement strand
TAAAAAAGAAGAAGATAGAGCGACCAATAAAAATAATATTTATTACAACTACACCAACTTTGGTTCAGGTGAGCATCTTTTAACGTCAATTGATTATACGGGGAGCGGTTCGAGCCATGGTAATCGCCATGTAGTATTCAGTTATGGCAATGGTTTGGGTTATGGCAGCGGCGAAAGGAGCGATGCCTCGTTGTCTTATCTGGCTGGCGGCCAAATGACTAAAACCAAATTGTTGGAATCAATTACAACCAAATATAGCAGTTCACCTGTCAGAAAATACCAGTTAAATTATCAAACGAGTACGACCAGTAAACGTCAGGTTGTCAGCTCAATTCAAGAATGTGCTTATAACGAAAGTGGCTCAGAGAGCTGTTTACCAGCAACCAATTACTCGACCTATACACCGGCTCTTGGTTGGGAATCCGTCAATAGCGGAGATGTCAATCAATCGCCTATCGCCAATTTAGGTAAGCTTGAAAACAACGACAAAATTCTTCTTAAAGATTTAAATGGTGATGGCATTTCAGAAGCGCTTTATCTTGATGAAATAAAAGACGGTAGTGAAAACGATGGTACTTATGACGTTCGTGTCTACACGATAAACACTCAAGGCAAGTATGTTGAGGAAACAACCGCTAACTTAAATAACTACGACCATATTGTATATGGTGGCATTGAAGGAGATATCAACGGTGATGGGATCACTGACTTTGTCACTTCTGACAATCGTCGCTTGGTTTATTTTCAATTCGATCAAAATTTCAATTTAGTCCGTCATGCAACAAGTTTCTATTTCACCGTTGGATACGACAAGATCTACGGCGGCCAAGGTCTTCAAATTGTTGACGTTGATGCAGATGGTTATCAGGACATCTTATTCGCTACATTAGGGATCAATTCGACCTATAAAATAACCTATTATCGAAATAAAGCTAATGGGACCGTAGACTTTACCGGTCCTCACGATTTAGAAGATCTTGGACTAGGTCAAGGTGGTACACCGCCAGTGTCAGCAATCGATCTGGATGGCGACGGTTTAATTGACTTTAGTCGATTGTTACTCAGCGGGCAAAGCTCCCGAGTTGAAAAGATTTATTTTTCTCAGCGTGATGCCAATGGCATATTAAGTTTAAGCAGTGTATCCAGTGCGAGTTTGGGATTAGACGGAACAGCAGAGAAAGCGGTATACGCGGACCTTAATGGTGATGGTCTGAAAGATTATGTATTTGCTAAAGAAGTTACTTCAGGTGTCAGAAAATGGCACGTGCAAATTAATAAAGGTAATCGTTCTTTTGCAGCTGCTTACTCTTTGGATACGGATGTTGGATTAGCTGACATGTATTCTTATCCAGCGGGTACGCCGGAGTTAAAGAAAATTCACAAAAATGGTCGTGTAACCGTTGCTGATTTAGATGGTGATGGTGCAGAAGAACTGGTTATCGCCACTCATACCACTGATAGCTTTACCATGCGTATGCTTGGTCAGTGGTTAACTCATGAGGGCAATTTCAAAGATACAATGAACATGTGTGTTTCGGATGAATATTTATATGTCGAAGAAACCACAACATTAGGCTGTGACGGCGCTGGTCAGGGCGATGAAATGACGATTAACTTAAGTCAGTATGACTTCCGTCGTTTTTATTGGTCCGTGGTTGATTTTAAATCGGAAAGTGGCAGCTTAACTCATGCAAGAACGATTGCGGATATTGCCTATGCGCCAATCAATGGTTTTAAGTTCTTAAATGGGACGGCTTTTTCCCCACTGTCATTTAAAGACTATAACAACGATGGCAATTTAGATATTTCATTTGTGACGGTTAGTGCGTTTTCAACACCGGGTAACAACGGAGAAATTTTCGAACAAGGCTATCGCGTCAGAGGCTCTTTTGGCGGGAGCTTTAATGGTACCAATAAACCGGCTGATGGCATGTTCTTCCAAGAAAATACCGTAACCCATTCTTCCTATCGGCCAGATTTTATGTTCAAGGTGGTTGATGGTTTGCTAAATGAAGTGCAGTGGGATTTTGCACCAATTTCAAGACCTGAATTAGTTAATGGCAACAAGCTTTATACCGTGCCAGAAGACAGAGAGGTTTGGTATACCAATAAAGACTCAAAGCGCGAGCATTTCTACTTTACTTCATCCATGCCCGTAGTGACTAACTTCCGCCAATCTAATGGTGTCGGCGGAACCAATGAAACGACTTATCGTTATAAAGAAGCGATCTACAATCGTAAAGGCCGTGGTTTCCAAGGCTTCAGAACGATAATTGTTGACTCTCCCACTATAATTAATGGTGCCGGAGAAGTCTCCGATAAAATGCGCTCGGTAACCGACTTTCATCAGATATTCCCGCAATCTGGCCAAGTTGAGTGGATACATACCTGTTTGGCAAGCGATGAAGATGAAACTTGTAGAGAAGCGCCCATCAGCAAAACTGAAATGGCAGCGACAGAGAAGGTTACTGCAGAGTCGACTGACAACAGCAGCGCTGATGTGTATTGGGTTTGGCCTGAATTTCAAATAGTTACGACCTTTGACCTGGCGGATCGAACAGAGCAACTATCAGTGCGCGCTAATGTTAGGCGGCTAAAACATAGCGATAACTATGGGAATTTCTCCAAAGTGAGTCTTTACATTAACACTGGTGAAGGGGAAATTCAGACGCGCATATTAAACGAACACACGGTGGATGTAGACAACTGGTGGATTGGTAAATTAGAAAACACGATGGTCAGAAAACGGCACTGGTCGTCGCTTAATCCGGTTTATGATGCAACGTTAAATCCGGAAAAAGAAATTACAACGACTTATACGTACAATAGTGCGCGACAGCCGATCAAGGTAGTGGCCGATTCTCTCCATGATGAAAGCCCCACTCAGGTGGTTGAAACTACTTATAACGACTATGGCTTACCGGAAGTAGTAAAAACTTATCAGCAAGACAAACCGGGAGACTTCCGCACGGTTTCTACTAAATACTCCAATGATGGTGAAACGGAAAGTGAGGATGGTTATTTTATTTACAAAGTGACTGATGCATTAAGTCAATCAACCATTACTCAAACTTATCCTGAACATGGTCAAATGAAAAAGGTCATCGATGTCAATGGTTTCGTGACCGAGACTTCATATGATGCGTTTGGCCGAATTGAGCAAGTGACGCCACCTGTTGGTCAGCCGGCGTATAGCCGATTCGCGGCTTGTGAGGGAGGCTGCGGTAATTTAACTGATAGTAATATTCGTTATAAAGTCACCACCTATCAAGCGGGCACGCCTCAGTCGAGTGTTTATAAAGATCAGTTTAACCGGGTAAAAGCCACGGTGACTGAAGGTTTTGATGGCTATCCGATTTACAGTTTCATTGACTATGATCGATTAGGCAGAACTATCTTTGAATCGATCCCATCATCCAATCATTTAGAGACTCGTGGCACAAATTACTTGGCATTCGACGTTCTGGGAAGGTTGCTAAAACGTAAAGTTGATCAGTCGGATGGTCAGTCTATGGAAGTTACTTATGCTTATGTCAAGCACCGCACGGATATTACCGCCAAAGATATGACAAGTCTGAAAGTGCTTTCAATGAGTCGCACTCATAACGCTCAGGGGCAGCTGATAAAAACCACCGATGCGCTTAACGGTGTAACTCAATATGCTTATGATGCGCTAGATAACCCGATTGTGATTCAGGATGCTAACGGCAATCGAATAACTGCCAAATACAATGCCCTCGGTCAGAAATTAGAAGTGAATGATCCAAACATGGGGGTGAAAACTTTTGCTTACACTTCACATGGTGAAGTCTATAGTGAGACCGATGCGAATAATGATACTTACTATTATGTTTATGACGCACTGGGGCGTTTAACGAATCGTTATCTAAACGGCACGGCCAGCGGTAACCTTGAAGCCACATTTAGTTATCACGGAAGCAGCGCAAGCTGTAGCGGTGTACCAGATAAAGAAATCAGAAATGATTTACCCAGCGGTGAAAGTTTCAACCGTACCTATCAGTACGACAACTACTGTCGTCCAAGCAGTGCCATCACCAATATCGACGGAGATAGCTTTACGTCTAAAGTTTTCTACGACGGTAACTACGGCCGGGTTAAAGGAAAACAATATCCGAGTGACCTAATCGTAGCTTATGATTTTAATAGCTACGGTTATCAAAACCGCACCAAAAATGCGCAAACTAATGCTATCTATCGAACCATTACTTCGATGGACCATTGGGGGAATTGGACTCAAGCAAGTTTAGGAAATTCCTCGAATATCGAGCGCGAGTTTTATGCCGAAACCGGACAGATGAAAAGCTCCATTTTAAACCGCTACTCCACTCAGCAACAGGCCGTGGTTTACAGCGGTTATGACGGATTTGGTAATTTGAAAGGCCAAACGATGGGGACCTATGAAGGAGGGAGCTATCGTTTGGATACGGAAAGTTATGCTTATGATGACTTGCATAGATTAATCCGTTCAGCTTTAACCTTATCAGGTTCACCCCAACCATCCGTCGATTACGGTTATGACAAAGTTGGTAACTTTAAATATAAAACCGACTTCTCGATGAATACGTTATCGGCTTATGCCGTCGGTGACGCAACTAAAAGTGTTGGCGGTAATGCTGGTCCGAATGCGGTCCGTCAGGTGCAACTGAAAAATGGAACTTACCGTAACTACTCCTACGATAACAACGGCAATTTAGAAAACGACGGTGCGAGAAATATTATTTACAACGCGTTTAATAAGCCAACGCAGATTACCATTGCGCAAAATGTCAGAGTCCATCCGGGTGATGCGACGCTGAATCTAGGCGGAACGATTAACTTCCGTTATGGTGCTGACCAAATGCGTTATAAGCAAACTAAGACGACAAGCGGTACTACCACAACGACCATTTATATTGATAAACAATATGAGCGGGTGACAACTAATGGACAGGTGACTCATAAATCCTATGTGGATGACATTGCCGTTGTAACCAAGCCAGATGGCTTATCAAGCGAAGAAGTCACGTATTTCCATCGAGACCGATTGGGGTCAATGATTGCGAGCGTCGATGCGAGTAAAAATATCGTCAAAGGACATAGTTACGATCCCTTTGGTAAACCGAGAGACCCACAAATGCGGGACAATTGGCATAGTGCGGTGAGTTTAAATGTACTTGATGACCCCAAAACAACACGAGGATTTACCGACCACGAACATTTGGATGATGCTCAGCTGATTCATATGAATGGACGGGTTTATGACTATAACCTGGGGAGATTCTTGTCGGTTGATCCGTTTATTCAGATAGTAGGTAACTCACAAGGAATCAATCCGTATTCGTACATAATGAATAACCCTCTTTCTGGAACTGATCCTAGTGGTTACGAGATTGAAATAATTATTCGATGTGGAGCTAACAATCCCGATTGTGACAAAGATGTTCCTAAGGGAGACAAAGACTCACAAGGTAAAAAAATAAAATGTGGTGATTATCTATGCGACTTCATTATTTCAGGCGGAAAGAAGAAACAAGAAACTGATAATGGTGGAAATGGAAATATTACTGTTGTTAAAGGCAACCCAATAATCAATCCTGAGGATATTGACAATTCGTCAGCAGCATCCTTTACATCAGGAGGTGGTTCCTGGAATACTTCAATCACTTCGAGACTAGGAATTGAAAACTTCTTGAGGGGAGCTGGTAATGTTGCCGCTGCAATAGTTCCGTTTGGAGAAGCTATTCAACAAGCTGCTCAAGGTAATTACTGGGGAGCATTTAAGTCTGCTGCAACTGAAGGTCTCTTTGCTGTTGCGGGAGTTGCAACTGGAGGTATTGCTTATGCTGGGTATAAGACGTATAAGACGTATAAGGCTAGTAAGGCAGCTAGGGCTGTTCAAAAGGTTATTACTGGAGGAACCAAATACATACCTAAAAGTGTTCTAGGGCGAAAAGTATATAAGAATACAAAAGACGTTTTTGCAGGCGCTCCAGAAACTGTACATAAAAGCGTCCACAAAAGTATTCGAAAGAAGGTTGATGACGGTTGGGCAAACTTAGACTTAATGAAAGAGGGATACGCACCAATCGGAGTAGACGGAAAGCAAATTAATTTACATCATATATTGGGAAAAGAACCCGGACCCATGGTCGAATTGTTATCGAGCACACACAAAACACACCACAAAGCGCTGCATGGTCTAATAGAAAATGGAAGGAGTTTTAGAAATGACTCCGCTCTAAAATACCAGTATGATACATTTAGAAAAGATTATTGGAAATTGAGAGCGAAAGACTTTGAGTAGAAACTTATGAATTACGACAAATTGATACAACAAGTTGAAAGCAAAGGCAACGAAACTTTCTGGTTTGGCAAAACGGATATTGTTCAAGTTGAAAAGTTAGAGTCTATGCTAGGACTTATCTTACCAAGTTCATTTAAAGAGTTCTTAGAAAATTATGGCGGAGGAGGCATCGTCGAATCTGAAATTTCTGGAATTGAGGATAATGACGCAGAATTGGATTATGGCGGAACTGTCTGGGGAGATACTGTTACTTGCAGAGAAGATTATGAGTTACCGGATAACTTAGCTGTTATTTTTTTCAAAGATGACGAAGTATGTTGGTGTTTAGATTGTAACTTGTTAAACGAATTTAATGAGTGTCCTGTCGTTAGCTATAATCTTTTTAACAAGAGTGTTGATAGAGAAATGTCATCGAGTTTTAAAGATTTTTTTGTTGAATATTTAGAATTAAGGGCACAATAGTCTAAAGAAGGAAGTAAAAACAGATGAACACAGGCGGCTACACTAAGTAGAAAAAGTGACTTGATCTTCCCCACATTTGACGGCCACTCCAAAAAGTAGACAATAGTCTAAAAGGCCACGCTCAATCAGTAAGTGCACCACACTCTTTTCTGAAAGCTTCGTAAGGCGTTTGATAATTTAAGCACTTGCGAGGCCTGTTGTTCAATAGCTTTTCAACTTTATTGATAAAGCTAGGAGTGATTTCTTTGAAATCAGTTCCTTTCGGAATGAATCGGCGTATTAATCCATTAACTCGTTCTACGCTGCCTTTCTCCCAACTATGATAAGGCTCACAAAAGTACGATTTAGACTTCAGTTGTTGATTCGTTTTTTCATGCAAAACATTTTCACAGCCATTGTCATAGGTAATCGACAAAACTGTTTTTTGTTTGTAGTGTTTTAACCGATTAACAATGAATTTATGATTAGTTTCAGCAGTTTTATTAGGCATCAAAGAGATGTGTGTAAGTCGAGTTTTGCGTTCAATCAGAACATTTAATGCCAGCTTTCTACAGCTTGATATGATTGAGTCACTATCCCAGTGTCCGAAGCGTTTTCGTTGCTCCGCATTGTTTGGCCGCTTACTTACGGAAACCCTATTTTTAATGCGTGTAGGCTGAGTGCGGTAAGGTCGTTTGAGGCGTCGATGCTTATGCGCGCGAGGCAGATAGGAGGTAAGGGGTCAAGTCGCTTGTTCTATATTAATTGCTCATGATATTGTTCCGGTATGCCTAGACCACTTCGTATAGAATATGAGGATGCTTGTTATCATGTCATGAGTCGTGGGCGTGACCGCGGTCGTCAAAACATCTTCCATTCCGAAGCTTATTACGCAGCATTTCTTGATATTTTGGCGGAAGCCATTGAACGGTTTAATCTCGTTATTCACGGCTATTGCTTAATGACAAATCACTATCATTTGCTGGTTCAAACGCCTGAGGGAAACTTGGGGCGAGCGATGAGGCATATCAACGGCGTTTATACACAACGACATAATCGTCTCAAACGAACCGATGGCCCACTATTTCGGGGGCGATATAAGTCGATTTTGGTGGATGAGGATAGTTACCTTCTACAATTGTCACGTTACATTCATCGTAATCCAATAGAGACTAGATGGCCGATGGTTGAGAAGTTAGAGGATTATGCCTGGTCAAGCTATCCTGCTTACGTTAATCAAGTCCCTGCGCCAAACTGGCTCCATCGAGATCAAACCTATCAGATGCTCGGTAAAAAACAGAAATACCAAGGTTATCGAGATTATGTCGCCTGTGGGAACAGTGAAGAGCTCTTACGTTTCTACAACAGGGGCAACATGGCATCAGTCATTGGAGAGAAGGAGTTTGTCAGTTGGTTAAGAGAGGAAAAGATTCCACAGTTAGAAGAAAAAGTTGTTGTTAATCAGGTACTACAAAAAGAGTTGAGCATGGATATTTTGTTAGAGCTCATTGCTCAGTTTTACGATGTCAAGGTCGAATCATTCGTGAAAGTCATTAAAGGTAAAAAGGCAAGTCATCCCGTAAGAAAAATTGCAATGTATATTTGTCAGCAACTTGGTGGTTATTCGCTTAAAGAAATCGGTTATTGTTTTGGTTTGAGTAATATCGGCTCGGTTAGTTTTGCGACGACTAGTGTCAGAAAAGAAATCGAACAGAGTAGAATAGCGCAACAGGAACTAAAGCGTTTGAAGGAATTTATTATAGAAAAAGCGACTTGACCCCTTTTATTTTTTCTAAGTAGAAAAAGTGACTTGACCCCTTTTTTGCTCAAGTGATGGGCACGGCTATAAAGGTTCATTACTAAAAAATCACGCTGATCATAAAGTAGAAACTAAACTTCATCGACACAGATACGGTAAAAATAAGGAATAAAATTGATGCATCCAAAAAAAATTATTAATTTAATTGCATTATCTCCAGAAGAGCGATTTGATTACTTCATTCGAACGTGTGCAGATTCTGAAAAAGTATGGGGGCTCGTTGTTGGAGAGGATAATTGGGTGATATTTAAAGATAACAAAGGAGATGAGATATTTCCTTTATGGCCGCATAAAGAATTAGCTCAAGAATGTTGTTTCAGTGAGCATGTCGAAATGAATGCTCAGCCTCAAATGATATCATTTGAAGTATTTGTGAATGAATGTATTTCAGATATGGAAGAGCACGGTGTTTTATTTGGCATTTTCTATGATAAGTCCAGAGAAGGTTATACCTGTGAGCCGAGTAAGCTTAAAGCGCAGTTGATTCAAGAGCATGAGGAGTTGTGGGGATAGAAAAGATATAAAGATAGGGAAGCAGATAAAGGACCCCATTAAAAACAGACGATCGCAGGCAGCTAAACACGTAGCTGCCCGTTAAGCTTCATTTGAAAGCATCGTCATTAGACGGTGCTTTTTGTTTGTAGCAAAGACTGAGCTTTTCATGTCCAATCTACAATTAGATCATTAGTAGTATTATTGCTAATATCTAACCGTTACATTTTAGGGAGAGATTCTCGCAAATCTCTTAGGTCGAAAGCCTGTGGGAGGAAACTCCTAACCCAATCTCCTATACGACGCTATTTGGTACTTGCCGAATAGTACATAGCGAGATTAAGCGCCCCATATGTTTATATGGAGGCTTTTAAGTGGCAGAGTTGTTAAATCACCATTTTCTCTATCCTTTTGACCCCTTTTCCTTCTTTTCGCTTTTTTAGCACTTTTAAAGTCAGTGGCTCTAAATTTTGAGGATTACTATGAATATTTTTGAGATATTAGAAAAAATTAAGCAGCGTGCGGGAATGTATTTGGGAGCAGCTTCTATTGTAAGACTTAAGAGTTTTCTTGATGGCTATTATTTTTTAAGAGAAAACGTAGATAACGAAGAACAATTTTGGAACCAATTTCAACAATAGGTAGCAGAAAAGTACAGCGTTAGAACATCCCAGAACTGGATGCAAATCATAATGTTTTTCTCAAACGATGAGAGAGAGGGATTAAAGTTATTTTTTGAGCTGCTGAATGAGTTTCGAAGCGAGTCCAACCTCTAAGAAAAATCGTAAAAAAACAGATGAACACAGGCGGCTACACAAAGTAACCGCTAGTTCCATCGTGGGCACAGCCTGACATCCTCTGTCCGGCTTTTCTTTATTGGGTAAATGGGAGTAGGTCTCGCTTTACCACTTTGGGCTGCGTAAGTTTTAATTACTATGGCAAGATCTATTTGAATATCACGCAGTCATAGCCAAATAACTATTGAGCTGTTCTCTATGATCGCCAAAATTTAACGAGCAGCCATTTAGAAAGTTGTCGACGTAATCGAGATCGACTCCATGTGGTTGCTTATCTAGTTGGATCAGTTTGTCTTTTTGAGTAAATCGACCAACGCCCGCAAGTAGACAGTTCCAGGATATTGAAGTGTAGTACTTTCCAATATCGAGGCGTTGCAATGCTTCTTCCAGGTTTTGCACATTATCCCAGCAACTAAGCATAGCTTGTAAATTGGATGAAATATTTGTGTTCTCCCGGTTTGCTCTCCAATATTCAGTGTCGTTTCTTGAATTGGTCTTGTAATGTAGAACTATATAGTCACGAATACCTTCAAAGTTTCGGTTTATCTGCTCGTTAAACTGCGTTTGGTGAGTCTCAGAAAAATTGCCCATCTCAAATGCTTGGATGAAAGACTCAATCGTTGTTTGTACAAATTGCAGGGCCGTCGCTTCTAATGGCTCGATAAATCCTTGAGAAAGACCTATTGCAACACAGTTTTTATGCCATGATTTTTCGGCGCGGCCTACTTTCATTTTAAGATGTCTAACTTCAACATCAGCATCAAGCAATCCGAGCGTTTGTCTTAGTTCAGTTTCCGCTTGATCAGATGAAATAAATTTTGAACTGTATACATAGCCATTACCAAAGCGGTTGGTTAACGGGATTTCCCAGGCCCAGCCATTGGATAATGCGGTAGAAACTGTTTGAGAGGGTATTTCAGACGTAATCTCTGTTGGCATTGCAACAGCTGAGTCGTTAAATAGATTGTCAGAGAAACTCTTAAAAGGAACGCCCAAGGTTTTTTGCAACAGGAAAGAGTAAAAACCTGAGCAATCAACAAAATAATCAGCAGATAACTCGTCACCATTTTTTAAATGAATACTGGCAATTTTGCCGTTTTCAGAAAGCTGGGCATTTTCGACCGTCCCCTCAACATATTTAACTCCACGTTCGATAGCTTTTTTCTTTAAGAACTGTCCCAGTAACACCGAGTCAAAGTGGTAAGCGTAATCCATTTGAAATGGAAAATTGGGTGGAGCTATTGGTGCTAACTTTTTCGCCGCGAGCTTTGTCATCAAGAAAAAGTGGTTAGGATGTGCACTAACATCCACATTTTTTCTACGCAGGATGGCGTTAGTCTTAAAAAATTTATAAGTTAAGCTATCAATAGTAGAGCCGAAAGGATGGAAATATGACTCGAATCCCGGAATCGTTGACCAGTCGCGAAAATCAATGCCATTTTTATAGGTTGCGTTGCATGCTGGCATCCATTCGCTTTCTTCAATATTTAACGTATCGAAAAAATCTTTTAACTTTGGCGTTGAACCTTCTCCCACACCAATTACGCCAATTTCGGGTGACTCTACCAGTGTGATGTTGATGCCTTTTTCATGCCATTGAGCAGCCATCAGATTTGCCGCCATCCAGCCCGCTGTGCCGCCGCCGAGAATGATAATGTCTTTTACATTTTGCATATTAATTGCTAGTTATCCCTGGTGTCGATTAAATGGTCGTTTTATGCTTTAGGTCGTAAATGAAATCTATAAAGGAAGCAAAAGCTTGAACAACGTTTGTTAGCCAAGTTTGAGCTAATATTTTTACGTTATTTTGAATAATTGGTGATCAACGTGTTCGAGTAATTCCGAGAAACTCGAAAGTTCATTTGTTTACTGCGGAGATTTTTTAGTTGTTAAAGCAACAGTTTTGAGCGAGTTTTCAATCATCCTTTTATATTCAAACCCAGAGTAGAGATTTGAGCTGGCTTTTCAATTGAATTTTTATTGAATTTTTATTGAATATCGCGGGTTCAGCGGCATTCCACTGTTGCGGCTGTTTTTTTGCAATTTTGAAAAACTCTATTTTATCATTTATACCGACCTTAAGGCGGTTCATTTTAGCCAAATCGATTAAAGTTGGAGGTTACTAAAGCAATGGGTTAAGTGAATTTGTCTTGAAAATCATGAGTTTAATGAATGCTAGTAGCAGGCGAGTTATTAGTAGATAAAATTTTTCCGAATCATTTGTAGCGAATACAGCGTTTCTGAGTTCTTATTCAGGCAAATGTTATTGACTAGCAAACCAAGATTCTAAGATCAGAGCCGCCGCAATACTATCGATTTGAGACTTCTTTAGTTTTTGGTAGCCACCGAATTCAAATAGTTCTTCCCGAGCTGCAGCGCTGGAGAGCCGCTCATCTAACATCTCTACTTGCACCCCGAAACGGCCATGAATTTGATTGGCAAATTTACGTGCGCGTTCAGTTATTTCTTGATCGGTTCCGTCCATATTAAAAGGCTCTCCCACAATCACTTTATTTGGCTGCCACTGTTTCAATAGTTGCGCTACTAAATCCCAATTGGGCTTTCCATCTTTGGCTTTTAAAGTATCAAGCGGATTCGCGGTTTGAGTAATTGATTGGCCAACCGCAACGCCAATACGGGCAAGCCCAAAATCAAAAGCAAGAATTTGACTCATAAAAATATTGAATGCTTAGAGTGAATATTAGAAATGCTACCAAAAGAGCTTGGCTTGAGAAATAAAAGTTGAAAAATATTCAAATGAAAAACTCTATGCGTGACCGGCAAATTCGCTCAAATTATTCGGATCAATACCAAGAATTTCTACCGCTTTTTCCCAGCGCTTTTCAATGTCGGTACTAAAAATGATGGAGGGATCGACAGGAACAGTTAACCAGGAGTTTTCCATTATTTCACGCTCAAGCTGACCCGCTTCCCAACCAGCATAGCCGAGCGCGATAAAAGCCTCATCGCTAATCTCATGTCTGCCAATTGCATGCAAAATATCCGAGGAAGTTGTGATAGAAATATCCTTGTCTAAGATAATGCTCGATTTCCAGATGTTCTCAGCGCGATGCACCACAAACCCACGATCAACTTGCACCGGACCGCCAGCAAAAACAGGATTAATATTTTGATTTAAGGAGCAAGGAATTTCCATATGTTCGAGTAACTCAGTCGTGGAAAACTCTAGTGGGTGATTAATTACTAATCCCATAGCCCCATCCTCATTGTGCTCGCATAGTAGGGTTACACTGCGGCTAAAATGGATGTCCTTCAAAGTAGGCATCGCAATTAATAAATGATTTTTTAGACTGGGAAACTTGCTCATACTTCTATTGTTGGTCCTGCAAGGCCAAAAAACAAGTTGAATAGGGATAAATGTACGGTTTTATTGGGTTTTCAGGCGATAGTTGGGTTGAAATCTCCAAACTCTGATAATTTCCAAGATATCGGTGTCTTTCGTCATCTCGGCCGTGAGAGGCGCAAATGGGGCTGCCATACGTACAATTCTGACCGCCGCGTCATCCAATATTTTCTTACCGGAACTCTCCATAATTAGAAGTTGGTTAATAGTGCCATTTTTATTGATAGATACTTTTAAAGTTAAATTGCCATAAATTTTGTCTGTTTTGGCCTTTTCTGGGTAATTCAAGTTGCCAATTCGTTCAATTTTACGTCGCCATGTATCTAGATATAACGCGTCTGTCGCGCGATGAATTGATGCCGATACTTGTCTTTTACGTGCCTTTCTCGCTTGGTTAACATTTTGGTTATCAAGATTAGCGATGAGCCCCGAAAGCTCATAGCTTTTGTTTATTAGAGAAGCTGTATCCGGAATGGCTTTATTGGCTTCATTTTGTTCGTTTGGCTTCGCGCTATAGCTATCATCACCCAAGGCCGCCAACAATTCCTGTGAATTTAGCTGCTCCGGTTGAGCCGATTGCATCTGTTGTGGTTCTGAAGCTTGTTTGTTCGGATCATTAAACTGGGCCATCTCAGTAGCACTTGGGGTAAGTAATTCCTCACTTTCGCCCCCTCCTTCTTGATTGGCTTGGCCGATAAAATCTGCTTTCTCTGGTTTTTTGTCTGTTTCAAATTGGGCTAGCACCACATTAAAGGTCTTGTCGTAACTCGAAGACTCCAGCTCTGGTAACTTGAAACCGATGCCAAACAGCACCATCGCATGAAATGCTATCGCTAGAAATGCACAAAACAGGACCTTGTCCTTCTGACTAATCTTAGGCTGGTTTTGGTCGTCGATGGTACCTTGGTGGCTCTGCATACTTACTTCTATATTGTCTTAAGATCTTCTACTACTAAGTTTCTCTTCAATTGCGTCGAACAGCTTACCTGCAATATTGGTATCGTAAGCTGCATCGATTTCTTTAATACAAGTAGGGCTAGTAACATTAATCTCTGTAAGATAATCTCCAATTACGTCTAACCCAACAAACATTAGACCTCTTTTCTTCAGTTCCGGCCCCACCTGTTCAGCAATCCAGAGATCTTTTTCGCTTAAAGGCCTCGCTTCGCCCCTTCCGCCTGCTGCTAAATTGCCGCGAGTTTCTCCCTTAGCTGGAATACGTGCCAGACAATAGGGAATCGGCTCACCGTTAACCATTAAAATTCGCTTATCTCCGTCATTTATCTGAGGGATAAATTTTTGCGCCATTGCGGTTTGGCTGCCCAGTTGAGTTAGTGTTTCGATAATAACGCCGGTATTTGGGTCCGAATCTTTTACCCGGAAAATTGAACTACCACCCATTCCATCTAGAGGTTTTAAAATTACGTCCTGGTGTTTATCAACAAAAGCTCGAAAATCTGCCTCGTTTCTACTAACCAGAGTCTGTGGGCAGCATTCGGGAAACCAGACGGTAAACAATTTTTCATTGGCGTCACGGATACTCTGTGGGTCATTGACAACTAACACACCTTTTTCCGCCGCCAGTTGAAGCAAATAGGTTGAATACACAAATTCCATGTCAAAAGGCGGGTCTTTGCGCATAAGGATAACGTCAAAGGACTCCACATTGCGTGTCTTGGTTGGCGTTTTATGAAACCAATTGTCCGCATCATTTTTTACTTGCAGCTCACAAGAGTGGGCAAGCAGCTGGCCTTCATCTAAAATCAAATCGCTTTGTTCAAAATAGTAAAGTTGATGACCACGTTGTTGAGCTTCTAAAAGCATGGCAAAACTACTATCTTTTTTGATGTTAATTTGCTCAATTGGGTCCATTAAGATTGCGATTTTCAACGGCATTTTGTTTCTCAGCTATAATGAAATTCTGGGGAAGGTTACTATGACTATTTTATTATAGATAGCCCAATTTCCAAATCAAGCTTTTTTGTATTTAATTCAAGGGGTTATCTTTGTTTCTTAAAGTCGAATGGTTGTCATGTGTCTTAAAAGCTTGATTCTTATAGTTTTCTTTTTTAAGCTTACAATGAATAAAAACCAAAAATCTCTTTGCGTTGAACTCGCAAATTGCACATTTCTGTGTGGAATAGCGAAGTTATTTGTGTTAAAAGTGGGCCAAGCTTTGTGCTATTCGTAGCTAAAGTGCATGTTTCAACATTGAATAGCAGGCGAACTGAATTTGCCTGATGAGGAATGATCGATGGAAAATAGCTTTCAAGGTCTAAAAGCAATGGTAATTGACGATAGTAAAACAATTCGTCGAACCGCAGAAACCTTGCTTAAAAAAGTCGGGTGTGAAGTGGTGACCGCAGTCGACGGCTTTGATGCACTTGCGAAAATTGCGGATCATAAACCTGACATTATCTTTGTCGATATTATGATGCCACGATTAGATGGATACCAAACTTGTGCGTTAATAAAAAACAACAAGGACTTTCAGGATACCCCGGTTATAATGCTGTCGAGTAAAGACGGGCTATTTGACCGGGCCAAAGGACGAATTGTCGGTTCAGATCAATACCTGACCAAACCATTTAGCAGAGATGAGTTATTAGGGGCTATCACAGAACATGTGAGCCACGTATAACGAATTCTTGAGTTCACTTTCACAAGTATGCTTTCCGAAGAGTAAAGCTACGCGGGGGAAATAGATAAATGTCTAAAATTTTAATCGTAGATGATTCACCAACAGAAATTCACGTTTTGTCTACCATTTTGGAATCAAACGGCTATCAGGTTGTTACTGCCGAAAGCGGTGAATCTGGGGTGTCAGTGGCTAAAGAAGAGCTTCCTGATTTAGTCCTTATGGATGTGGTTATGCCTGGCCTCAACGGTTTTCAGGCGACACGTCAACTGAAAAAAGACCCGGCAACAGCCCATATACCAGTGGTAATTGTAACCACCAAGGATCAGGAAACTGACAAAATTTGGGGCATGCGTCAAGGCGCTAAAGATTACCTAACTAAGCCAGTTGAAGAAGGTAACTTAATCAACACTATCCAAGCAATTTTAGGACGCTAGAATAATTTATGACTGAAAACGCTGACTTACAGGCATTTGAAACCCTCCAGGGCATCGAGAAAAGAAGTTTTGAAAGTGCTTCAGTTTCAACGCGTGAAGAAGATTTAAGTCGATTTTGGACTGGAGTTGGGTTTCGCGTTTCCGGTCAAGATTACATCGTAAAACTAAGCGAGGTGGCTGAAATTATATCGATACCTCGTTATACCAAAGTACCAGGGGCTAAAAACTGGGTTAAGGGGCTGGCCAATATTCGCGGTACTTTATTACCCATCATGGATCTACATGGATTTTTAGGACGTAAAGCGCCACACGCTCTACGTCGCCAGCGTCTTTTGGTGGTTAATCATGAAGGAGTTCATTGCGGAGTCGTCGTTGATGAAGTTCTTGGATTAAACCACTTTGAGGATGAAAACTGGATCAAGGAAATTCCGGTCGAAGACGAAGCTATGAAGCCATATTTAAGTGGTGGTTTTTACGCAGGCGAAAAACTATGGACAGTTTTCAGTCTCAATACCTTGGCAGAAACACCGTCATTTCGCCAGGTTGCACTACTATAAAGACGGGCAATCTTTTTTGAAACAATTTTGCATTCAGGAATTGAACTATGAGCGCAGCAGACGATAAAAAAAGTCAGATAGATACGGGGTCGAATACTGGTACCTTTATCTGGTTGCTATTTATCTTTATTCTCGCCGGGGGTCTAAACCTTTGGTGGGGATTAAGAGAAAGTGGCTTTAACCAGTCAAGGTTAACTAAAGCGGGTAACTTACGTGTACTTTCGCAGCAGGTGGCGAAAAATGCCTCTGAGGCATCGCAGGGAACACGAGAGGCATTTCAACAGCTAACCGCTTCGACTAAAGAATTCCAAGCTCAGTTCAATCACCTTGAAAGAGGGGATGATTCGAAAGGACTGCCCGCGTCGCCGGAGTTTATTCGAGCCAATCAGGTTCAAAGGGTAAAAGATCTGTGGCAATTGTTGAACCAAAACGCTGGCATCGTATCGAACGGTCAGGAAACGGTAATCGGTTTACATGATATTTCAGATGAGTTGTCGGCTAGCATCCCGCAAATGCAGTTCTTGTATCAAAACGTTCAGGACATTTTGCTCGATTCGCCTAATTCTACGGGTAAGTCGGAGCAGGTTATGTTCGCGACTCGCCAATCCCACTATGCAGAAAGGATATTGCGCTCATTCCAGAAAGTTCTGACTGGTGGTGAAGATGCAGCAGCAGCGGCAGAAAACTTTGGTCATGACGTGGATGTTTTTGGTGAAGTTCTAACAGGGATGCTTGAGGGTGACCCAATGCTTGGTATCACTCGAGTAACTAACGCAGAAGCAAGACAGCAACTCGAAGAAATAGCTAATCAATATGCGCTGGTTAAAGAGAACGTAGAATACGTAATCCGCTCTACCGAAGAATTATTCCGTGTTCACCAAGCGTCTGACGAAATCTTTACTCAAGCGAGTGATATGCTGGCGTTAACTGAGCAACTGCAAACTGCTTATGAAACTGCAGGTGATGACTTTAAGCGTCCAGGCCATGAAATTTGGTCTGCCGTTGCTGGTGGGCTTGTAATCTTATTCCTGATTTTACTTTATGGTCGTCAGCGTAAAGATGATAAACATCGTACCGAAAAAGCTCGTGTAACGGCAGACAATGAGAAATTACAAAACGAAAGAAACCAGCAAGCTATCATCCGACTACTGGATGAGATGGAAGGACTGGCAGATGGTGATTTGACCACCAATGCAACCGTAACCGAGGATTTCACGGGAGCAATCGCGGATGCGATGAACTTCACCATCGACCAATTGAGAAGTCTGGTATCGACCATCAAAGAGTCGGTTGCCAAGCTAGCCAACGCGACCGACGCAACCCAAAACATCTCGATGGAATTAGCCCAGGCATCGCGTAACCAAGCACAAGAAATTACCGGAGCTTCGGCGGCGATCAACGAAATGGCGGTTTCCATTGAACAGGTATCTGCAAACGCATCTGAATCGTCAACGGTTGCGGAAAAATCGGTAGATATCGCGAAGAAAGGTGGTGAGGTTGTACGGAATACAATCTCCGGGATGGACACGATTCGTGAGCAAATTCAGGAAACATCAAAACGTATTAAGCGACTGGGTGAATCATCCCAGGAAATCGGGGATATCGTATCTCTGATCAACGACATATCTGACCAAACGAACATTCTGGCACTTAACGCTGCAATCCAGGCATCGATGGCAGGGGAAGCCGGTCGTGGTTTCGCGGTTGTTGCGGATGAGGTACAACGACTGGCGGAACGTTCTGGTAACGCAACGAAGCAGATTGAGGCACTGGTAAAAACCATCCAAACCGATACAAATGAAGCGGTAATTTCGATGGAAGCGTCAACTGCAGAGGTGGTACATGGAGCTCGCCTGGCGCAAGACGCGGGTGTTGCCCTGGAAGAAATCGAACGCGTATCGAAAAGTTTGGCGGACTTGATCCAGAATATATCCAATGCAGCTCGTCAACAAGCAGCGTCCGCGGGTCACGTATCAAATACGATGAACGTAATCCAGGAAATCACAAACCAAACTTCTGAAGGTACTCAAAACACTGCAAGTTCTATCGGTAAATTGGCTGAACTAGCAGATGAGTTGAATAACTCCATCGCAGGTTTCAAATTACCTGAAGAAGCTTAATTAATTAAGAGTAAGTAAGATTTAGGATGGCTACTTACAAAATTCCAGAAATGGAATCCGAAGAGTTTGCCCTTTGGCAAACTCTTTTGGAGAAAAGGACCGGATTATGGTTGCCGGAAAGCCGTAAGGTATTTTTAATTGCCGCGCTTTCCAGGCATCTTAAAGAAAAAGGACTCAGTAATTATTCTGAGCTGTATTCAAAACTTGATGCTGGTGCAATTTCTGTTTTGGATTGGGCGACTTTAGTTGACTCTTTAACCGTCCATGAAACGTGTTATTACAGAGATATTCCGTCACTTAAAGTCGTATCAAGCTATTGTCGAAATAAGGCACTGAACGGATTCCAAAACGAGCCGAATAAACCACAGCACATTCAGGTATGGAGTGTTGGTTGCTCTACTGGTGAAGAGGCTTATACCCTGGCAATTGAGCTAGACAAGGTCAATATGGGGTTAAAGGAATCTTGCGATAGGGAAATATATTACGGGGTTACGGCGGTGGATATTAGTTATCCATCCTTAGCTGTTGCTAGGGAAGGTATTTATGCTGCCAGGCAATTAGATTTTGTGCCGCAGTCGACTAAAAATTTTTATTTTAATCGACTGCAAGATGAGTACTATCAGATAAAGCAACAAGTTCGTCAGAGAACTTGTTTTATCCAAAGTAATGTTTTGGAATTGGGAAAAAAGAATACTCAAAAGTTTGACGTTATTTATTGTCAAAATGTACTGATTTATTTTCGACAAGAACGCAAGCGTCAAGTTATAGATCAGCTAACGAAGCGACTCAAGCCAGGAGGCTTATTAGTATTGGGGCATGGAGAGATAACCCACGTAGAAAGCGAAGAATTAACGCGAGTAGATAACAAACATTGCCTTGCTTTTTTAAAGAAAGACGATGTGAATTAACAACAACGACGGAGTGGTCATGACTGACAACTACGACCAGTTGGCACTGAGCTGGGTCAGAAAAGAAATCAATAATACGCTGGAACAAGCGCGCCAGGGCTTAGAAAATTTCGCTGAAGATAGCCAGGATCAAACTCAAATTCAATTTTGTATAAACTGCCTGCATCAAGTGCAAGGTACATTACAAATGCTTGAGTTTGCCGGCGCGGCGAAACTAGCGGCAGAAATGGAAGGCCTAGCCGAGAAAATGGCTAATGACAGCCAATATGCTGTTGAAGATGCGTTCGAAGTATTGATGCGCGCTCTATTGCAAATGCCCGGGTATTTAGAAAGAGTTGAAGAAGGGCAAAAAGATATTCCTGTCATATTACTTCCGCTCATCAACGAATTGAGGGCTGCCAGTAATCGAGCGCCCATATCTGAACGCGAATTGTTTAGTGCGGATACTCGTGGTGTATTACCACCTAAAGCTCTAGAAACGGTTTCGGAAAAAGATAAAACTTCCGCACTCCAAGATAATGCCAAAAAGCTCCGTGCGCATTACCAAAAAGGACTGGCTGGTATTATTCGTGGCGAGAATATCAAAGAGTCTCTTTCAAGAATACATAAAGTACTATTAAGACTGGAAGCGCTGACCGAAGGCCACCCGGTGGCGAGATTGTGGTGGGTTGCCGATGGTTTCCTTTTTTCAACCACTGAGGGTGGGTTGTATAAGAAAAAAGAAGTTCATCAGTTATTCACCCAAATCGATAAGCAAATTAGGCGCTTATCTGATAGCGGTTCGCAAGCGCTGGAAGATGAAATTCCAGAATCTTTGCTATCGCAATTGCTATATTTTGTTGCACGCTCTAAATCTAAAAATGAACGTGTCGTTTCGCTTAAGAAAGAATTTAACCTCGAAGATTCATTATCCGATAGCGAAAAAATTCAGAAGAGTCAAAGAAAACTGGCGCGACCTGATTCAAGCGCAGTTACCAATGTTGTTGGGGCTATAAATGAAGAGCTCGCGCTGGTTAAAGATCAGCTCGATTTATTTGTGCGAGCAGCTAGTAAAGATTCTGCTCAACTGCAAAATTTAGTGCAGTCGCTCACTCGAATTGCAGACACGCTTACTTTGCTCGAACTTGCCATTCCACGCGATGTAATCAAGCAACAAATTAAAGCTATCCAAAAATTAATCGACTTGGACAAAGTACCGGATGATGCATTAGTGATGGATGTAGCTGGTGCATTGTTGTTTGTAGAAGCTAACTTGAAAAATGTAAATCTTGAAGTTGGTGAGCAAGCTGCTACTGAAGAAGAGTCAACAGAGAGAAGCCAAACTCAAGCCAAAGAGTCGCAAGTTGATGAAGCAACGCAAACCTTGATCAAAGTGGCGCGTAAGAGTATGCAGTCTGCTAAAGATCAAATGATTAACTATATCGCGTCGGGATTTGAGCGAAACGCATTATCTGATGTACCAGGGCTACTAGAAGAAGTTTTAGGGGCCGTTAAAATTGTAGGTTTTAATCAAGCTGCTGAATTCCTTGAAACGACCAAACGATTTATTGACGAGAGAATTATCAACGCTCAAGTTCAACCTGATGAACTCTACCTTGACGCACTGGCAGACGTGATTACTAGTGTTGAGTACTACTTAGAAGCTTCTGAGGAAGGAAAGCACCGAGGCGTCAATTCAATATTAAAAGGGGCGCAAAATAGTATTAGTAAACTTGATGATATTTTGGCACAAGAACCTCAAGTTGCTGAAGTTATTGAAGCTACAGTCGCGCCTATTGCTGAAGTCGAGTCTACTGAAACGCTAGTAGAAGGCGTTCAAAGTGAACCTATATCAGAGCAGCCTGTTGTTAAAGAAAAAGCAGAAGTTATCCCACTTATTTCGTCGGCAGAAAAAGAAGTTGATGAAACTTTAATTGACGAAGAAGTGTTAGAGATATTCCTCGAAGAAGCTGAAGAAGAAAACCAAACAATAGACGAAATGTTGCCGCGTTGGATAAATAACCTTCAAGATGAAGAGGCTCTTAATACTTTAAGAAGGTCATTTCATACGTTAAAAGGAAGCGGAAGGTTAGTTGGCGCAAAAGTAATTGGTGAAGTTAGTTGGGCGGTTGAAAATATGCTCAACAAAGTAATCGAAGAGTCTATTCCTGCTGAAGTGCCGGTCATCAGTGTATTAAATGAAATTCACGCCATGTTGCCTAAATTGGTGAAGGCTTTTGCCGAGCAGAGAACAGCCGATTGTGACTATGAACAACTTGCAGCCAAGGCGGAGCATATTGCTTCCGGTAAACCGCTTAGTGAATTTAGTTTCGTTTCCGAAGCTATTGTAGAGCCTGCTGAGGCAGAGGAATCTATCGAAGAAGTTTCAACTACCGGTGAAGCGATTGACCCTGTTTTATTGGAGATCTTTTCTACCGAGGCGGAAACTCATTTACAAGCCATTGCAGGTTACTTAAACGATGCTCCCGCAGAAGGTAGTGTGGCAGTTACGGACGAATTGATCAGAGCATTGCATACCCTCAAAGGTAGTGCACATATGGCGGGTGTAGATGTGATCGCGTCGCTCACTGGGCCATGGGAAAAATTTGCACGTCTATCTAAAGGCAGTAATCAAAGATTTGACCAAAACATTGTCGCGTTACTGAAATCTACTCATCAAGTATTAAATGAAACTTTAGAAAAACTCAAAGCTAGTCAACCGCTTGACGTTGAAGGTTTAAACGAAATTCAAAATCAAGTTGCTTCACTTAAAGCATCCACAGGGGCTTCTGGAGAAGCGACAACTGCGCAACGCGACCAGCAATTTGTTTCTATCTTCTTAACTGAAGGTTTGGATATCCTGCATGAAGTTACCAAGTTAAATGAGAAGCTTGAGCGAGATCTTTCTGATAGCGAGACCTGTGAAGCTATTAGAGTAGAACTTCACACATTCCGCCGTGGCGCGGAAATGTTGGCGATTCCGGAGCTGGAAAAGTTGGCTGCGGCGTCAGAGAAGTTAGCCACTTTCGCTACCAATCGAGACTCATTGGAAGCGAGCTTTACCTTGGTTTTAATTGAAGCGGTAGAAAGCCTTAACGCAATGCTCAATAAAATCGCATCGGAAGAAGACCTCGCTTCGCCGGAAGACTTATTGCAAAAAATCGATCAGTGGATCGCCGGACCGACCAGCGATTCTCCACCAGAAGATATGGATGTTGAGTTGGTTGAGTTATTCGTTGAAGAGGGCGAAGAGCTAATTGAAACTGCGCGCGAATTGATCCCTCGCTGGAAAGAAAATCTTAATAGCAAAGAGCTCAATGCAGAATTACGCCGGATCTATCATACGCTTAAAGGTAGCTCTCGTATGGCCGGTGCTATGGCTGTTGGAGATCTGGGTTATGCTGCGGAAGATATGTTCAACACGGTAATCGATTTTGGTCGCGAGCAGTCAGGTAAAGATTGTGAAATCATTGATGCAACTACCGATAAATTGGAAGCAATGATTGCGGAGTTAAAAACGCTAAGATGGCCTGCGGATGCAACTCGCGATGTCGAGATTATTCGTAATCATCTGGCAGGTAAACCCGCAGAGGTTGAGCCTAGCATCGAAGAAGTTGTTGTTACTGATGTGCCATTAGATATTCCTGCTGTGGAAGAAAGCGCCGAAGCCGAAGTTGCCGACCTAGAGTCGACCGAATTGGAGTCGACAGAATTAGAACTATCAGAATTGGAAACTGTTGAGCAAGAAGCGCTTGAAATTGAAACTCCCGAAGTAATTATTTCTGAATTAGAAGCTCCTGCGTTTGAGACAGAAGATTCAGAGGCTTCCGAGCTAGAACTTGATGCGATTGAATCCATTGAGGAAGTAGAGCCTCTAGATGAAACGCCACAACAAGAAGCTGAAGAGTTTATCCTTGAATCTGTTGAAGAAGAAATTCCAGAACTGCCAATTGAAGATTCATTAACGCTCGAGGTTGAATCACAAGACGAGCCTGAGCTTACCATTGAACCTGCAGAAGAAATTGAATCTTTGCCGGTAGACGCTGACGAAGACTTTGTGTCTGAAACAGTTGAGGAAGAAATTCCTCTATTAGATGTGGAAGAAGAGCCAGAGTTAGAAGCTCCTGGTATAGAGATTAGTGGTGTCGAAGAAAGCGAAGTTGATGAAACATACGATGCCGTTGCTGAAGATGAGCAAGAGATAAGCTTAGAAGCTCTAGACGTTACTGAGACTGCTGAAACTGAGACAATAGAAACTGAGATAGCAGCTGAAGAGGTACAAGAAGCTGAGACCGAGACTCTGGATGTCGAATCTTTTGAAGAGGTAATTGAGGAACCTGCTGAGCCATCGGTAGCTGAAGAAATTGAGGTAAAAACTGAGGATGCTGAACAGGAAGTTGCCGAGATTGAAGCAGTAAAAACGGAAGAGTTTGAGCCAGAAGAAATTGAAGAAACTCCCGCAATATCTGAAGTTGAAGAAGTAGAATTCGAGAAAGTTGAAACTCCAGTTTCTGAAACTGTTTTTGTCGAGAATACTATAGCGCCTTCTGCGCCTGTTGTTGTCACTGGCAATCTGCACAAAGTTGAACTGGATGAAGACGGCGAAGAAGTTCTTGAAATTTACTTGGAAGAGGCAGAAGAATTACTGGTAGCCTTGGACGAGGCATTACACGAGTGGTTAGAATCACTTGAGAATAAGAATGCAATTGATATGTTGCAACGGACTCTCCACACATTTAAAGGTGGCGCAAGACTTTCTGACTTAGTTGTCTTAGGGGATTTAACCCATGAGATGGAGACTTATTTCGAGAGAGTAAATAGCGGGCAGTTAACGCCCAAACAGTCTGACGTTGACTTCCTATTGCAAGGATATGACGTAATCGCAAGCTTAGTTAAAGAAGTAAGTGAACACCGTCAAATGACTGTACCTGAAGCATACATGCAATCGCTTTTAGCATTAATTGAAGGCAAAGAGGTTATTGCTAAAGATGAAGCGCCTGCCGAAGCGCCTTCGGTGCAAAAAGCAATTGAAATGGATCAGGAGAAAGCCGAAGAAGTTAAGCCGGTAGCAGAAGTTGTTTCGTTTGAAAAGAAAAAACAAGAGCAAGTTGAGGCTAAAGCAAAACCTGCGCAAACTGCAGAAGTTGTCCGAGTACCTGCCGATCAATTAGAAGGATTAGTAAATCTCGCTGGTGAAACAAGTATCTTCCGTTCGCGACTTGAGCAACAAATGTCGGTACTCAAATATAACCTGGAGGAAATGAGTTCCACTATTGAACGTTTACGTGATCAGTTACGGAATCTAGATATCGAGACAGAAGCACAAATCGTGTATCGTCGAGAGATCTCTGGAGGTAGCGAATATGAAGATTTCGATCCACTTGAGATGGACCGTTATACTCGCCAACAAGAATTAACTCGGGGTCTCGGCGAAAGTGCGGTCGACTTGATGAGTTTAAAGGAGACCCTGGATACGCTGACTTCTGACTCGGAAACTCTTTTGCTTCAGCAAGGTCGAGTTAATACTGAGATGCAAGAGAGTTTAATGCGCACTCGCATGACGCCTTTTGAAAGTTTGGTACCTAGGCTGCGTAGAATGGTTCGTCAAATCAGCACGGAGCTGGGTAAAACCATTGAACTTTCTATTAGCGCTGAAGGTGAGATGGACCGTACTGTTCTTGAGCGAATGATAGCGCCGCTTGAGCACATGTTGCGTAATGCAATGGACCATGGAATAGAGCCACCTGAAGAGCGTCGTGCTAATCAGAAGCCTGAAACCGGCAGTGTTAAAATTTCTCTTTTCCGTGAAGGTAGTGAAGTATTTATCAGAATTCAGGATGATGGTCGTGGCCTAAATCTTGTTGCTATTCGGCAGAAAGCGATCGAAAAAGGACTTATTACTGAAAGCTCAGAGTTGACCGATCACGAGCTACAACAATTGATCCTGGAAGCTGGGTTCAGTACCGCTGAGCAAGTGACTCAAATCTCTGGTCGTGGTGTTGGTATGGACGTGGTGAGTAGTGAAATTAAACAAATGGGCGGCGTCATTGAAATCGATTCCACTCAAGGTATAGGCACTACTTTCGTTGTTAAATTACCTTTCACCGTTTCGGTTAACCATGCGTTAATGGTGCAATTGGGCGACGAAGTATTTGCCATTCCACTGGCTAATATCGAGGGTATTGTCCGAGTCAGTCCGTTTGAACTTGAAGAGTACTACAATAACGAAGAAACCAGTTTCGAGTATGCCGGCATCGATTATTCAATGTACTATTTAGGTCAGCTACTTGACCACAGTAGAACAGCTAATCTGCATGGTGTTACTCAGCCGTTGCCAGTCTTATTGTTACATGGCGCGGACCATCCAACTGCTTTGCAAGTTGATGAATTGCTAGGAAGTAGAGAGATTGTTGTAAAATCTTTGGGAAGCCAACTTAGTTCCATTAGTGGTTTGTCTGGAGCAACTATACTGGGGGATGGACGTGTAGTACTCATCTTGGATATGCCTGCCTTGATCCGTCGTATCGATGCAAAAATTACTCAAGATGTTGCTGCGATTATTCAGGAAGAAGAAGATACCGCACCAGTGGTTATGGTGGTGGACGATTCTATCACGGTAAGAAAAGTTACTACCAGATTGCTTGAGCGTCATGACTTTGATGTGATCACTGCAAAAGATGGGGTAGACGCGTTAACCGTGCTAGGCGAACAAAAGCCAGATGTTATGTTGCTAGATATTGAAATGCCGCGTATGGATGGATTCGAATTAGCAACCATTATTCGCCATGATGAGGCACTAAAAGATTTACCAATTATAATGATTACCTCTCGAACTGGAGAAAAACACAGAGAAAGAGCAGAACAAATTGGTGTTAATCAATATATGGGTAAACCTTATAATGAAGTTGATTTGCTTGATGCGATTTCGTCTTTGTTGCCGAGTAAAGCCTGAGGAATAAAGTGAGCGGTTTAAAAATTGGGTTGGTTACCTCAGTTAACGATGAGAGTGAACAGTTAACTGAGTTGTTGCAGAACAACCGGGCTGAAATTGTCTATAATATTTCACCATCTGAAATCACCGACAAACATGTGGAGGAATCAGACCTTCATGTGTGGTTACTTAATGTTGATGATGATTCTTGGCATGATGCGGTTGATCATTTATTAGATGAATCGGAAGTCCCTGTTTACTTCAGTGAGCCAGGTACTTTGGCTAAGCAGTCTCACCCAGAATTTTGGTGCAGTAACTTACTCGATCGCTTGTACGAAATCACCGGCTTGACTAAAGACGAAGTTGAGAGTCATAACGAAACAACACCGGATGATGAAACTAGCGAAGTTTCGCATGTTGCGTCCTCAGGTTCTTCAGCGACCCAGCCTGCTCCTTCTAAATCAGTTGATTCCGCGCCAACAATCACTCCAGGCACAGCAGCTTCAGATGTAAGAGAACTCGAAGCCGAACTTGACGCTTCGATCGAAGCCTTAGAATTATCTACTGTAGATCTGCCAAGTGATATTGCGGCCGAATTGGTCTCTGAACTAGAAGATATTTCGCCTGTATTAAGTGAAGAGTTGACCAGCTCCAACGAAAAGCCATCTACAGCGGTTAATGAGCCTGTTTTAGCATCGGACGAAACAACACTGAACGAAACCGAATTAAGTGAAACAGTGTCAGGTGAAACAATAACCGACGAAACAGTAACCGATGAAACTTCGCCGAATACGATTTCAACAGCTGGCCTTGAAGAGCCTGTTGAGAGGCAAGATGAAGAAATTGAAATAGAGGTTGCCAGTTTTGATGTTGCTGCTGAAGCTGAAGAATCCGCAGAGTTAAACGAGTCGATTGAAGAGCAAGAGGTTGAAAGTGAAGAAATTGAGCTGGCAGACTTTGGCGATTTCCAATTAGAGGATGATGAAGAAAGTCTGCAGGTCGAAGCGCCTGGTAAAGATTCTGAATCTGCTGTTGAGGAATCCATCGAATTGCTTGATCTGTCGATAGATGAATCTCCAATTGATGAAGTAGTAAATGAAGATGCAGCAAAGGATGAAGTTGCGAATGAGGATGACGCTGAAGATTTTTCTGGTGGTGAATTACAAACCGAACTAGTTTTAGATTTGCTTGATGATGAATCATTAGCAAGTGAAGTAGTAGCAGAAAATCTTGAGTCAAGTGGGCTGTCACTAGATGGAGAAGCCGCTAGCGACTCTCTGGAATTACAACTTGATGATGTAGATGCTGAAGAAGAGATTAAATTTGAAGCGCCTGAAGAAGAGCAAAGTTTAACTACTGATGTCGATGAAAATTCTCTCGCGGACTCAGGTGGGTTATCAAGCGATTTAGAATTAGTCTCTATTGACGGTGAAGACAAACCTATTACCGGTCGGGCCGTTTATCAAATTGATGAAGGTGAGTTGCCAGAAGAAGAGCAACAAGAAACAGCGCTAAAGGAAGTCAGTAGTGTCGCAGCTGATATCCCGGAAGAGCGGGCTGGTGGACTCTCGTTGGAACCAATCGAAGGAGAGTCGATAGCTCAAACTGGCAAAGTAAATTTCCTTGATGAGTCTAATGAAACAGATGAAAACAGTAGTCCAGCTGCCAGCATAGAAGATTCAAATATTGAGCACGCTGACGCTGAAGTTGTTGATTTGTCTGGAACAAGCGGCGAATTTGAAGTTGAACACAATTTTGATGATGGCGAAGATGTTAGTGAGAGCGAGGAGCTAGATAGCGAGTTCGAGTTATCGCTAGACGAGTCAAATGCTGAAGAAGAATTAACTTTAGAACTCGACGAACCGTCAAGTCAAATAGATGAATCATCTTCTGATGAATTCACTTTAGACAATGAAGAGCTGGAGTTATCGTCTAGTTTGGGTGATGAGCTGGTATTAGACGAAGATTTTACTCAAGAGAGTTTAGACGAAACAACGATAGATGAGATTAGTCTTGAAGCATCTTCATTAGAAGAATCATTAGGGAGTCAAGCGCAATTAGAAAACACAAATGAGTCTGGAGTTGAAAATATTTCGTTGGATTCATTAGATGTTCCCGAGCTTCAACAAGAGTTTGAACAAGACCCAGAGCTAGAGATTGACCCTCAGTCAATTACTGAAATTGCTCAGCAAGCAGTGACAGAAGTTGCTACAGGTGATAGTAACGATAAAGTTGAGGACTCTAGTCAATCAATAGCAGGAGCTAATGCGCAAGAAAATGTATCTGAGGAAGATTCAGCTGAATCTGCATTTGATATTCCTATGCTTGACGATACTGCTTCTGGGATTGAGTTCGAAATGCAACCAGTATCTCCATTGCAGGGTAAATACCCATGTTGGGTGATCGGCGCATCTCTAGGAGGGCCTGCAGCCGTTAAGCGGTTTATGCAAGCGATACCCGCGGATATTCAAGCGAGCTTCATTATCGCGCAACATATCGACGAGAATTTTTTACCTGTATTGGCCGAGATTTTGACAAATAATAGTCATTTTGATGTAAGTGTTGCTAATGGAAGCAATGAGATGGCACCGGGCAAGGTCTTCTTAGCTCCGCTCAAAGGTAAAACTGTATTCCTGCAGGATGGCTCGATGTTGGTGGACCATTCTCAAAAGTGGAGCGGTCCATATTCACCTTGTATTGATGATGTTATCGAATCAGTTAGTCAGGCATATGGCGATATAGCTGGCGCGATTATATTTTCAGGAATGGGTCAAGATGGATTAAACGGCGCACGTAAAATGCGTGAAAAAGGCGGTCAAGTTTGGGCACAATCAGTTGATACCTGTGCTAATGCTTCGATGCCACAAGCGATTATCGAAGGTGGGCAAGCTGACTTTATTGGCTCTCCCGAAGAGTTGGCGCAAAAATTAGTTCAGCTCTTGACTGTTGCGAGCTAAAGCAAAAACCGTGGTATGATTTATTCGCATATCGTGGCAATGAAATAAAAACTTGAGGAATAAACTATGGCAGCTGAGTTAAATGAAGTGTATAGCTTGATGATTCCAACCGTTAAGGGCAACATCTTGCTGCCTAACTCCAATGTTGCCGAAATAGTTCCATTCAGTAACGTAGAATTATTTGAAGATCAGGCGGAAAGACCTGCTTGGTTCTTAGGGCATCTTCTATGGCGTGGCCAAGATATTCCTTTGATTTCAATCGACGTTATTAGTGGGGAAGAAGATCCTCAAGCGAATAACCGATCTCGTGTTGCCGTTGCTCATACGCTTAACTCAAACAGAGAGTTACCTTATGTTGCGATAGTGGTACAAGGGATCCCTAGACTTTCTCATGTAACTCCAGAGAATATAAAATCTATTCAGGATGAAGATCTTTCTGAGGCCGAAAAATTAAGAGTCACTGTTGATAATG
Source organism: Kangiellaceae bacterium (assembly GCA_026196875.1). Classification (GTDB taxonomy): domain Bacteria; phylum Pseudomonadota; class Gammaproteobacteria; order Enterobacterales; family Kangiellaceae; genus Aliikangiella. The sequence goes on along the minus strand of JAPHTP010000026.1, from coordinate 4,907 downwards.
TTGGTGCTTCGATTCCAGATCTGGATAAACTGGAAGAAATGATCTTGGCGGCCCAGAGTAGTGCTGCCTAAAGTTTCAGAATTCAGTCAATTTAATCGAGTATTCTGGCCTTTCATCTTTGTCGGTGTCTTGTTAGGCATCGGCCTAAGCTGGAGTGTGCTTGGTGGAGATGCTCAAGGTCGAGTAAATATTCTTTATTTGCTCTTAGTGTACCTGTTAATACCAATTCTCAGCCTGGCTCTTTCGTTGAGCTCATTACTTTTTTCTAAAGGCGTTAATCTCGCTAGTTTACTTTCCCAAATGCCCTTTTGGTCTGCCGAAACAAAACAGTTTTTCAGAAAAAACTCACAACTCGGCGTAGATAAGCACTGGCTACTATGGCAAAGTCAATTAGCGGCAATCGCATTTTCCATCATTAGTTTGCTAGTCTTTTTCCTGTTGCTGTTGGCCACAGATATCAATTTCGTTTGGCGCAGTACTATATTGAGTGCGCAAGATCTACTTCACTTGTTGGAGTTGGTGGCAAGTCCCTGGCAATTCTGGCCCGAGGCGCAACCCAGTTTAGAGCTGTTGCAAAGTACTCAAGATTCTCGTTTGATAAGTCAGTCAACCCAATCTGGCGTTTATGCAAATTGGTGGCAGTTTATTTTGGCGGTGCAAATTTTTTACAGCTTTATTCCGCGTGTTTTATTGCTAGCGTTAATTGGCTTAATTGGTAGGAGAAAGTTACAAGACGACGTTGAGTATAAGTTACAACAAACTGGTTACGCTAACAAAAGTTCTACCTCTGACGATTACCAATTAGCGGAACTAATTGATAATTTACCGAGGGGACTTACCGTTACTAACTGGGCAGATATCGACTTGTCCTTAGTAGAGGATCTGCCGTTTGTAGACTGTAGTAAAGATAATTTGCTGAAAGCAGGGCCGTCAGCAAATGATGCCGAACAATCAATTGCTGAAAGGTGGCGCGGACCTCAGCTAGTTATCGTTAAAAGTTGGGAGCCTCCGTTAGGAGAACTTGAAGACTATCTAGAAAATTCCGAGGGAGTGGTTTTTCCAATCGATTGGAAAAATGGCGAGATGGTTATTCCTAAAAAACAGCATTTACTCGAATGGCGTAGATTTATTTTTCCCTTGAAACAATGGAAAGTTTTTTCGGTAAAAGGACAAAGTAACAGATGAAACGAGCTACTTTTGCTGTAGTCGGTCACCCTAATAAAGGGAAGTCTTCGATAGTTTCCACACTATCGCAAAACGACGCGATACATATTTCAGCTCGTAGTGGTACTACAGAACATGCCAATCGATATCGTGTGGAAACCGAAAATTCGGGTTACCAACTAGTCGACACCCCAGGGTTTCAGCGGCCAAGTAAAGTATTAAGGTGGCTCAAAAATAATGCCGATGGTGCCCACCTGAGAGCGCAAGCCGTGCGCCAGTTTGTAGAATCCCCCGAATGCCAAGCGAGCTTTCCTGATGAAGTCGAATTACTGCAACCCATTGTAAATGGTGCCGCCATCTTGTACGTGGTTGATGGCTCCAGACCATACGGCATTGAATATGAAGCTGAAATGGAAATTTTGCAATGGACCGGTCAACCGAGTATGGCGCTGATCAACCCGATTGAGAATAACGAATATGTTCAACAATGGCAGGATGCGTTAGCTCAATTTTTTAAAACGGTGCGAGTCTTTAACCCTATGACGGCCGATTTCGAAAAGCAAACATCGTTATTGCAGACTTTCGCCCATTTAAATCCTGACTGGGATGGATTACTAAATCTTGTAGTAAGTGATTTGGTCCAGCAAAAAGAAAGTAAAAGGCATGTTAGTGCGATTATTCTCGCCCGCTTAGTTGAAGATCTTTGTTGTTATCAAGTCAAACAGAAACTACTCGCTGAAGAGCAAGCCGAAGCGATTAAACCAGTTCTCGAAAAACGTTATCAAAACTGGATGGAGCAAAGAGAGCAAAGAGCGTTAAATGAATTATTAACCAATTACTCTCACCACCAGTTGGACTTAGAATTCGATCAAATTACCATCCCACATAATTTATTTGACCAGCAACAGTGGTATATGTGGGGGTTAGATAAAAAACAGTTGGCAGTTGCTGCAACTGTAGCCGGAGCAACTGCCGGTGCAATGTTAGATGCGGCGGTGGCTGGGCATAGTTTTATGCTAGGCGCGATTGGGGGAGGGGTTGCAGGATTTAGTTCTGCCTGGTTTGGTGCAGATAAAATTACTGAAGCCAAATTTAAAGGACTCCCATTGGGAGGCTATGAAGCGGTAATCGGCCCAATTCAGAATCGTAATTTTCCCTATGTAATTATCGGTCGCTTTATTTATTTTTACGATCAAATAAGCCGACGAAACCATGCCAACCGCGACAAAGTGATAATTGAGACGGGTCAATTACAAGCAAAAATAGACAAGTTAGAAAAGTCTACTCAAAAAGAACTTCATCAAGCTTGTGAGCGTCTTGCGAAACAAAAGTCGGTGCAAGGGCTGGAGAATATTTTAGTTGCTTTGCTGTAATTCGATCTGATAAAGGCTATCGGTTAGTATTCTATTATGATTCTCTTACAATTATAAAGTCGACGCCCCTACTTAGATTTTCTAATCTATCATCTATATTCCTTGAAGTTATTTAGGCAGTATTATGAACTCTGGCCTAGGAAGAGTCGAAGAATGGCTAAAAATTGCGTTCAGTCGCATTGGTTGCTTCGAGTCTCCTCATAAATCAAAAACTTTTTCAAAGCTTTTGTTGGTTTCCATTTTGGGAGTCTCGCCTGCTTTCATAAATAGCTTTGCTTATGCTGAAGGGGTAAGGACTCACCATTACCAGGTAAAAATAAATAAGCAATTATCTCAAGCCCAAGTTAAGCTGTGTTTTGATGGAGAAGCACCTGAATACTTAGCCGTGGATTACCGCAAGGCGACTAAAAGCTTATTGAAATTTCCTGAAGCATCGGATGGACATATTGAATTTCAGGGACGTTATTGGAAGACCTCATTTTTAAAAGACAATGCTTGTATTCAATATACTTCTGATATTTCCGGACACATAGTCGACCCTCGCAAAACACACAACAAGAAACTCAGTTTTCAAGTCGACAATACTTGGTTGTGGTTACCCGAAAAACTGAGTCTTACCGAACAAGCCGTAGTCTCCTTCGAGCTGCCTGGTGATTATCAAGTTTCGACACCTTGGCGTCCTTTAGACAAACAGTATCGGAAATTTCTGGTGGGGCGATCTCCACATGATTGGGGCATGACGCTGATAATTGGTGAGTTTGATAATCACTTTTATAAAAGTAAAGACGACTCAATTCTAAACATAGTTTTATTAGGCGAGTTGAAGCAAAAAGACAACTTGATTGAATGGATTAGACAAACTGAGAGGGCATTGGTTGATTTCTTAGGTAAACATCCACTGCCAATGATTCAAGTTGTATTGATCGAAAACCGTCGCTTTAGGAAGAGCCCTGTGCCCTGGGGGGAAGTTAATCGAGGTGGTGGGATTGGTATTCGATTTGTCGTCGACAGTAGTCAGCCAATCGATAATTTCTATCAAGACTGGACTGCAACCCATGAATTCAGCCATTTATTAGCTCCTAAAATCGATTACCGTGATTCTTGGTTATCTGAGGGCCTTGCTTCATATCTACAGTATTTGTTAATGGCGCAAGCTGGAAATATTCCCAGTGAATTGGCATGGCAAAAACTCTATGAAGGTTTAATGAGAGGGGCTAAAGGGACCAAAGATGTAGGCCCGGAAATTCTTCGAGATGTAGTCGAAAACCGCCGCAAGAAAGGAAGCTGGCGAAGTGGCAGAACCATGAGGATATACTGGAGCGGGGCTGCTTATTTTTTACTAGCCGATTGGCAGCTTAGAAAAACATCCAAAAACAAGCTTGGCTTGGCCCAGGTTTTAGCCAAGTTTAATCAATGTTGCGTGCTGTCTGGAAAAGAGTGGGGCGGAAAAGAGTTGTCCGAAAAACTGGATGAGTTATCAAAGACCTCAATTTTTTCTGAGCTCTACCAAGAGATTGCTTACAGTGAATCATTTCCTAACATCCAACCTGCACTTGACGGCCTAGGAATAAAAGTTGTCGCCGATAAAGTCGTACTAACTGAGCACCAGGGCCATCAATATCGCGACAGTATTTTGACACCGCTTGTGAACATTGACAATTAACGTACACATTTTAATTTTTTGTTATTAAAGCAACATTTATTAGCATTTTTTCCTCAAGGATTTTCGTTTTTAGCCGATATCTGTTTCATCGGTAGTCTGCTTTTATTGCCTAACAAAGTTTTCCAGTTTTGTACTCCAGTCTGCAGGTCCAAGATACCGAAATAAAGGATACAGGAATAAAGATTGAATGATTGATAACGATAAATTACAACAAAAATCCCGTTTAGGAACTATTCTAACCAACAGGAAATACATTACTGAGTCACAACTTACCCAAGCATTGAGTTATCAAATGGAACATGGTGTTCGATTGGGTGAAGCGCTGATTGAGTTGGGATTTATCGATTCAAAGCAACTTAAACGAGCGCTTCGTCGCCAGAGCTGGTTACGCTCTATTGCCGCAGGTGTCGCGTTAGTCGTTGCACCCTTTAGCCCTGCATTTGCCGCTTCGCAAGGTACACTTGGTAAATCTTCGTCAGCGAGTAGTCAGATTTCTGTGACTATCTTGCCTAAGTCGGTAGTCAATGGAAATGACAGTTTAAAGTTTTCATCTAATACTCAAAGTCAGTTGAGTGATCCGCTCTGTATCAACAATATGGGGCTTGATTTATTCTCAGTTGAGGCAAGTGGTTCCGGGAACAAAGGAGAGTTTGTACTTGTCGATAAGCAAAATCAAAGTGTTTCATACCAGGTTGGATTGTCTCGCT
>JAPHTP010000075.1 GCA_026196875.1 Kangiellaceae bacterium | reverse complement strand
TTGGATTATACAGCCACTGCCCTCATCTCTTCGCATTAAAAGAATTAAACCACTAGGGACAGCCCACGCGTTATATTGTGCTCGAACGAAGGTTGAGGGGAGCTTGGCCGTAATTAACGGCGATGACTTTTATGGAAAATCTAGCTTTAAACTTCTTGCTGATTCACTTAACAAATCCCACAATCATTGTTTAGTGAGCTTTCCTTTAGCGAATACCCTTTCCCATTACGGTGGTGTGAATAGAGGAATTTGTCGAATTAATAATCAGGGCTTTTTAACCTCTATAGAGGAGATGACCGACCTTAGATCAATAAATTCGCTTGTCCAAGGATTCAATAGTGAGGGCATCGAAACCTCTATTCCGGCGAAGCAACCTATTTCAATGAATTGTTGGGGATTTCAAAAGGAGATTTTCGACTTACTAAATCTGGAGGTTGAAAAATTCGTTTTTAAGTTACAAAAAGATATAAGTAATGATGAGTTATATTTGCCCGATATTGTTGCTAAATTGCCACAAAATTCTGTAAAAGTGATGGAAAGCAGTGAGAAATGGCTAGGAATGACTTATTCCCAAGATGCTATTTTTGTTAAAAAACAAATAGTCAATTTGCTTAATAATGGATATTATTCAAATCCGCTTTGGGAGTCACTTTCAGAATAAAAAGATTAACTTATAATAAGAAAATGGATACAAATTTAAAGTCCGACTGGACAGTAATCAAAGAATCATTCGATTTATCATGCGATCTACGTCATATCGCCCCAATAGGTAGCGGTCATATTAATGAAACATATCATTTAGTCGATGACGACAAGCATTGGGTACTTCAACATGTTAATAGCAATGTGTTTCCCAATCCCCAAATTGTTCAACAGAATTTCGATCGCATAGCGAAACATCTGAAACTTACTGACTACCCACTCGAAATATTGACTATAAAAAGAACAAAAAATGATCACTCGCTTGCTTTAGCCAATGGAAGAAGTTGGAGGTTAATGAAGCTGATCCCAAATTGTAAGGTGCTAGATACCGCTGAACATGGCCAAGATGCCTACAATGCAGCAAATGCCGTTGGGCATTTTAATAATGCATTGAGCAACTTACCCTGCTCCGAAATTACTCCCGTTATTAATGGATTTCATGACCTTCAACTACGTCTCAATCAATTTAACCAGTCCTTATTGAAAAACCACAATAACCGAGTCTCTCTCTGTAAAAATGAACTCGAAGTGATTAAGAAATTCGCAAAACTAGCCGACTGGATCCCCAAAGCAAAAGCCAATCAACTCATTAATCAGAGAGTTGTTCATAACGACACCAAAATAAGTAATATTCTGATAAGCAATACTACCGGGCTTGCTAAGGCCGTGATTGATTGGGATACGGTAATGCCTGGTTATTGCTTTTATGACTACGGCGATATGGTAAGGAGTTTTGTACCAGCAGGTGGGGAAGATCAACCTGAAAACAGTGAGCTTAGATGGGATGTTCTTCAAGCACTCACCGAAGGTTACTTATCTAGTTGCGCAGATTCGCTATTGCCATTTGAAAAAGAAAACTTATTGGTTGGTGCGGAGATAATTATTTTTATGATTGGTGTCCGTTTCTTGAGCGATTATTTTAATGGAGATATTTATTTCCGTGTGTCGCGAGAAAACCAGAATTTAGACAGAGCAAAAACTCAGTTTGCACTGCTTGAGCAACTGCATAGCAACTACTCTAATTGGCAGCAGCAGCTTGGGTTGGTTTCTCAAACAAAAACAGCATGAATTGAAGCCAATTTAATTTAAAATACTACTAAATAAAAACCAGCGTGTAACCTCAATGAAGCATTCATCATCGAGTTTTTTCTCAGTGTTAGGCTCTACCTTTTAATTCTACATTTTTCGTCCCTAGGTTGACACCTCGGTTGGAGTCGAAGCTACGGTAGATTTATTTTTTCGGTGGTAATGAACTTACAAACGCCTCACAAATACCAACCCACTCTGCAAGCTTTTCATCACTTTCAATTCCTTCCGGCGAGACATAAACCATTCCTTTCAATGCTCTTCCCGTAAAATCCATTTCTCTTGCATGGGATCTTTTAAGGCATTCCTCATATTTGTCGGGACCGACTCGAGCCATTAACGTATCACCCACAATTCCACAGCACATATGACGCGAAACCATAAAGCAAAGACCACCAAACATCTTTTTGATTTCGACATTTTGATGATCTTGAGAATGCTCTCTTAGTCTTTCTGCAAGTCCTTCGTCATAGGCCATGTTGAAATTCCTTTTTGATGGTTGGCGCTATTTTCTATTCTTCAGGCCCCAACATAATAGCGAGCCATTTGGTTTTTTCGTTGGTCTCTAGGGCGATTTTAATTGTCATAGTTAGTGGCACCGATAAAAACATTCCTACGCTGCCGAAAATCCATCCCCAGAATATTAACGACATAAAAACAACGAAAGCGGACAAGCCTAACATTTTGCCCATAAAACGCGGCTCCAAATAATTGCCAACAAGGTTATTCACTGCGAAGAAACTGATCGCAGTCCATAGTACTGCAACCGGACCGAGCTGGACGAGAGCCAACATAACGGCTGGCAACGCAGCGATAATTGACCCAATATTTGGAATGTAGTTAAGCAAGAAGGCAAGCATTCCCCATAAAAATGGATAATCCACTCCAATAATGACCATTGCAATGGAAATCAACGCACCGGTTAGTAAACTCGCAGCGGTCTTAATCGCTAGATAGTGTCGGATCTTGCCAAGGATATGATTCACATGAACCATTTTTTCCTGACTATTTTTAAATGCTCGGGCAAACTTGGTTGGAAAGCTGGTGATTTCACTTAGGATAAATATCACAGAAAGAAAAATGACAAAGAAATCTGAAAAAATAACACCAAGTCCACCTAACACTCTAGAAACCAGAGCCATTAGATCGAGTTTATTTACAATTTCTCCTAGTTCTAACCCTTGTGCAGGAACGCCAATTCCGACTAACCAGCTGGTTAAGGCGTTTATCTGCGATTGAAACTTGGCAGCATAAACGTCTTTGTTCTGACCAAAATCCTGAACAGAGTCCCCCACTAAAACTACTATTAGCGTGACAAATAGTAGAATAGTGACAAGCACTGTGATTATTGCCAACACTCGCGGGATTTTTTTACTTTCCATCCAGCGAATGGAAGGCGTACTCACAACCGCGATAAACAATGCCATTAAAAATTGGGCCACTAATGGAGCTGCGACTTTGAGGCCGGCTATTACAACAACAAGTGCAGCTAGTGTCAGTAACAGTGGAGTTTGTTGCTCAACGTGAGTTTCTTGTGACATCATTTATCCCTTCAAATTATTCCCGTTATTTGAACTTTTTACAGCCATGTCTTTATACATTTAATGGTTGAAGTTAATTACGTCCTAACATTCTGGTCAGGGTAATATCCTTGTTAATTAAATGATGTTTAAACGCAAACAAAATATGTAAACCAACCATAATTGCAATTATCCACGCAGAAACAGAGTGCACAGTGTTTAATATTCCTGCTAAGGGTTTATTTGCTTCGGCTACACCAGGAATTGAAAAAATTCCATACATGTTTATTGAGCGACCACCAAATAACGACATTCCCATACCAGATAGGGGCATTACGAGCATCATTATCATTAAGAACCATTTACCAGCATGTGCTAGCCCAATGTCCATTTTGCTGTAACCTTCCGGTGAACTCAGCTTTTCACTAGACAAGGTCCAGTACCATCGAAACAAAGCAAATACTAAGACGATAACCCCTGTTGCTTTATGTAACCCATAAATTGCCCACTTATCATCCCCATCAGGCATAGATTCCATATAAAACCCTACTGCTATTAAGCTAATGATCATCAATGCCATTAGCCAGTGTAGCGCGATTGATAGCTTGCCGTAGTGGGTGGATGTATTTCTCAAACTCATGTTGGCCTCCATCTTTTTTGTTTTTTGCTTATTCGGTTACTCGCAAGTAATTCTGAAAATAAGTAACTCTTTATTATTTAACGCCTTTTTATATCACATTGACTAATTGACTGCGAATTTTGATTCAGATCAAGGCAACCAAAACCGAGATAATCGATTATTCTCACACGTGCGACAAAATGTCGCAGATTGCGGGTAAAAACCGCTGAAGGTTTTTATCTATTGCGGGTAAAAGCCGCTGAAGGCTTCTGCTCTAAGGATAATTAATGAAATCGAACTGTCGATGGTTGATTCACCTCCTTATGCCGCTCTTCTACCTTTTCGTGTCGAGTGTTTTCGCAACCCCAGATACCCTTAACCCTAAATTTTCTAAGGATATTCAAGCCTCAATTCTCAAATCTTATCCTAGCGGGACAGTGTTTGGTAAATATAACAACACAGTCAAAGTGTGGGATTTAATCAAGGATGAAGAGATTCAAGGTTATGTATTTGAAACTGACGCCCATGTATCCATACCTGCCTATTCTGGCAAACCGGTAAACTTGGCAGTCGCGATAGCTCCAAGCGGCGAGTTTAAATATGCCTGGGTTATAGAGCATTCTGAACCTATTTTGCTGGTGGGAATTCCAGAGCAAAAACTCCAAGACTTCGCCCACCAATACATCGGTCATAATTTAAGCGATAAAATCAGAGTGAGTGCTTCAGTAGCCGAAGACGAAATTGCTGTCGATGCTGTGACTGGTGCAACCGTAACTGTAATAGTAGTTAACGAAACAATCATGCGGGCTTCTTACGAAGTTGCGGTCTCCTTAAACCTAATCGAGCCAAAAGCCGAGGACTCTCTCCCCCCTTCAAAAGTTAAACCAGACCTTTTTAAAGAAGCGACTTGGTCAGAACTCACAGGTGACGGAACAATTCGTCGATTGCATTTAACCCGCGGATCGGTCGACAAAGCTTTTATAGAGACTGATGCTAAAGATGTGGACGTAGCAACACCAGCCCAAAAGCAAGATACCTTTATTGATCTTTATTACACCTATTTAAATCCACCAACAGCCGGAAAGAATCTCCTAGGCGAAAGTGAGTATCAGTGGCTAATGGGTGAACTGAAACCTGGCGAGCATGCGGTTGCGCTTATGGCTAATGGACGCTATTCGTTCAAAGGCAATGGGTTTGTACGTGGCGGTATTTTTGACCGAATTGGCATCACACAAAAAGGCGATGATATTAGTTTTAGAGACTTGGATTACTATCGACTGCTAGATATCTACTCACAAGGTCGTCCTGACTTTGAAGAGATGGCGATATACATTATCCGCGATCATTTCAATTTTGACCCTGGTTTAAACTGGGATCTAAATTTGTTGGTACGCCGCCAGGTTGGCCCAATTGAAAGTGTATTTATTAATTTCTCCGGCAGCTACCAAACGCCCGAGAACTTTATTATCAGGCCTACTGCAGAAGAAATTGAAGCAGCCAAACCAGTACCGCTTTGGGTATCAATTTGGCATCAAAAGTCTTTTCAGATTGGAATTTTAATCACCAGCTTAATCATCTTGTTTGTGATTATATTTCTGCAAGACTGGTTGGTAACTTTTCCCAAATTCTTTCACAACATCCGACGTATTTATTTAATTTACACGGTTGTATTTATAGGTTGGTATGGACTGGCTCAGCTTTCAGTAGTCAATGTCTTTACATTTGTCCAAGCCCTCTTCCAGGATTTTCGTTGGGAATTATTCTTAATGGACCCAATGCTTTTTATCGTATGGACTTTTACTGCTGCAACCATACTACTTTGGGGTAGAGGAATTTTCTGTGGCTGGCTATGTCCTTTTGGCGCCTTGCAAGAACTTATCAATGAAGCGGCTCGCAAACTCAAAATCAAACAATTTGAATTACCTTTCAGAATTCACGAAAAACTGTGGGCAGTTAAATATCTAATCTTGCTGGCGTTATTTGGTGTATCACTTGAGTCCATGTCAACCGCAGAGAAACTAGCGGAAGTAGAACCTTTTAAAACCTCAATTTTACTTTTTTTCCAACGCGAATGGTGGTTTGTACTTTATGCGGCTGCATTGCTCTTTATTTCAATATTCACTCGAAAAGTTTATTGCCGATATATTTGTCCGCTCGGTGCAGCTTTAGCGATCCCGACCAAGCTGCGTTTATTCGACTGGCTAAAACGCCGGCCTGAGTGCGGACAACCTTGCCAGCTTTGCGCCAAAGAATGCGAAATTCAAGCAATTCACCCTGACGGCACAATTAACGCAAACGAGTGCCACCATTGCCTAGATTGCCAAGTAACTTATACCAATGAAAACAGGTGTCCACCACTAGTACTGGCAAAGAAAAAGGGCAAAAAAGCGAAGCAAAAGATTGGTAAGCAGATTAGTCAAAAAGATCGAATTGAAATACAGGAAATTGCAGAAACAGTTTAACGAATATTTGAACAAGCTTAACCGCTTGTTCAGCCAACGAGATAACAACGGAAAGCAGTTTAAATTATTAACAAATCATTATTACTAAATTATAGGAGAGTAATATGGACGACAAAACAAAAACTCAGGAGTCAAATGAAGCTCCAAAAAAAATTAGTCGCCGTGGATTTCTAGGTGCTTCTGCGGCTAGCGCTGCTGGAATAGCCGGACTCGGTATCTCGGGAGTGATGACTCCAGCGCAGTTTGCTGAAGCTGCAAATAAGGCTCGCGCGGACGCCCACCACAATATTGGTCCAGGCGAACTAGATGAATACTACGGTTTCTGGAGTGGCGGTCACTCTGGTGAAGTCAGAATTCTCGGTTTGCCTTCAATGCGCGAACTTATGCGTATTCCAGTATTCAACACCGAATCAGCAACAGGCTGGGGGCTAACTGACGAAAGTAAAATAATCAAAGGCGACAGCGCAGATATTCTTTGTGGGGACTCCCACCATCCCCATATGAGTATGACTGATGGCCGTTACGACGGAAAATACGTTTTCATTAACGATAAATTAAATACGCGGGTTGCACGTATTCGCTGTGACGTGATGAAAACTGACAAAATGTTGACCATTCCAAATGTTCAAGCAATCCATGGCTTACGCGTACAGAAAGTGCCTTACACTAAGTATGTATTCTGCAACGGCGAATTCCGTATTCCACAACCGAATGACGGAAGAGACTTAAATGATCCATCTAAGTATTTCACCATGTTCAACGCTGTTGATGCAGAAAAGATGGAAATGGCGTTCCAAGTTATTGTTGATGGTAACTTAGATAACACCGACGCAGACTTCGACGGAAGATTTGCAGCTGCAACCTGTTACAACTCAGAAGAAGGTGTGACTCTTGCCGAAAGCATGCGTAACGAGCGGGACTGGTTAGTCGTATTTGACGTTCACGCGATAGAAAAAGCAATTAAAGCCGGTAAGTTCCAAACCATTGGCAGCTCCAAAGTTCCTGTTGTAGATGGACGTAAAAAAGCGAATAGCCCATATACTCGTTATATACCTGTTCCAAAAAGTCCTCACGGTTGTAACACTTCACCAGACGGCAAGTACTTCGTTGCCAACGGTAAATTATCGCCAACAGTAACTATCGTTTCGATTAAAAAACTACCCGATTTATTTAAAGGTAAAATCAAAGAGCGTGATGCAGTCGTAGGTGAACCAGAATTGGGGCTTGGACCACTTCATACTGCCTTCGATGGACGTGGTAATGCATACACCACGTTGTTCCTTGATAGCCAAATCGTTAAGTGGGATGTCGACAAGGCAATCAGAGCGTATAAGGGCGAAAAAGTTAACTACATCAAGCAAAAGCTAGACGTACATTACCAACCTGGTCACAACCACACAACTATGGGTGAAACTCGCGACGCTGATGGTAAATATCTAGTTTCACTTTGTAAGTTTTCTAAAGATCGCTTCTTACCAACCGGCCCACTCCGTGCAGAAAATGATCAGTTAATTGATATTTCAGGCGAGGAAATGAAGTTGATACACGACGGTCCAACTTTTGCCGAACCACATGATTGTTTAATCGTTCACCGCAGTAAAGTTAAGCCGAAGAAACTGTGGACGCGCGACGACCCAATCTTTGCGCCAACCGTTGCTCAAGCAAAACGCGACGGCGTTACATTGGAGACCGACAACAAAGTTATTCGAGATGGAAAAAAAGTTCGCGTTTATATGACATCTATCGCACCAAACTTCGGTCTGTCTGAGTTTAATGTTAAGCAAGGTGATACGGTCACCGTAATCGTTACCAATCTTGACCAAGTGGAAGACGTAACCCACGGCTTTGCTATGTGTCAGTACGGTGCGAGTATGGAAATTGGTCCTCAAGCAACTTCTTCAATCACCTTTAAAGCAGATAAACCAGGTGTGTTTTGGTATTACTGCAACTGGTTCTGCCACGCATTACATATGGAAATGCGCGGTAGAATGATTGTTGAAAAAGCTTAGTAAGGACTTGGGATGGGATTAAATCCAGTTAATATCTATGATTAAGCTTGTTAACTGAATAGGGTTTAATCCCCACTTGTTCTCTCCCCTTTTTAAGGAGGGGAGTTACCAAGCTATTAAAAGACTAGAGAACAACAAATAACAACTATAACCATACTGTTTCTCTAATTGACGAAAACTTGCAACAGAAAAAAGATGAACAAACTTCTCTGCTACATAGCAATAACATTTTGCATTCAGGCAAATGCTGAAACTTATAGAGTGTCTTCCTCGAACGAGTTAATCAACATACTGACTAGTGCAAAAACCGACGACGAAATTCTCCTAAATCCCGGAAGTTATCTTGGTAATTTTAAAATTGACAAACCAATTACAATCGACTGCCAAAACAAAGCAACCCTTGATGGAAATAATTCGAACGATACGCTACGTATCACGGCCCCAAATGTCTCGATAAAAAACTGCAGAATAATTAATTGGGGCGACGACCTTACCGACATGAATGCAGGAATTTTTGCAGAAAAAACGGCTACCGACTTAGTCATCGATAACAATTACTTTAAAGGAACAACTTTCGGAATTTGGTTAGACTCGAGCAAATCTGCGACTATTCAAAATAATAAAGTGGAAGGCGATTTAGAAACTCGCTCCCAGGACAGAGGCAATGGCATTCATTTATTTAACGTAACCGATACCCTGGTCCAGAACAATGAAGTCTGGCATGCTCGTGATGGTATTTATATTGATACCAGCAACAACAATAAACTCATCGGAAACTATCTTCATGACCTTCGCTATGGAATACATTATATGTACTCCCATTCAAACTTAGTCAAAGACAACCGCACCTTTCAAACTCGAACAGCCTATGCCTTAATGCAGTCAAAATATCTTACCGTGATTAACAACACATCAGAAAACGATACCAATTACGGTATTCTGATGAACTATATTTCTTATTCCACGATAAAAGACAACAAAATTATCCGAATCCATCAACAGCAAGGCCCTGGTGGAGAACAATATATTCAAGGTGCGGAAGGCAAAGCACTGTTTATGTATAACGCCCCATTTAATGAGGTCAGCGGTAACCTGGTTCAAGAAAGTGAAATCGCGATTCATTTGACCGCCGGGTCTGAGGGCAACAAAATCCATGGGAATTACTTCGTTAAAAATAGGCGCCAGGTAAAGTATGTCGCCAACCGAGAAGTGGAATGGTCGCTACAAGGGAGAGGGAATTACTGGAGCGATTATCAAGGGTGGGATAGAAATAACGATGGTATTGGTGATGAAGCTTTTGAGCCTAATGATGGCATTGATAAAGTTCTGTGGAAGTACCCATCTGCGAACGTCCTTATTAACAGTCCTGCACTACAAACTTTGCGATGGGTTCAACGAGAATTCCCCGTTCTAAAATCCCCTGGTATTAAAGATAGTTTTCCATTGATGAGAAATGATTTTGGTCAAAGTGAAAACGATAGCAACGATTTAGAATTGGTAAAAAGCGAATAACTAGAAGCATCGGCCAACCTCAAGCAAGAGGAATAGAAGTGAGCGTAATTAACCTACAAAATGTGAAACAGAGTTTTGACAAGCTTTCTGTACTCAAAGGCATTGATCTCAAGCTCGAGCCTGGAGAGGTTTTAGGTCTTTTCGGCCATAATGGGGCTGGTAAAACCACTACAATGAAACTTATTTTAGGCTTGCTGGAACCGACTGCTGGAAGCGTCAAAGTTTTTGGTCACAACCCGCACGATTCAAACTTCAGCCACCACCGGTATCGCCTGGGCTTTCTGCCAGAAAACGTGTCTTTCTATCAGCAACTCACAGGCTTGGAAGTGCTTGCATTTTTCGCCAAACTAAAAAAAGTCGATTCAAAACGATGCCTTGAGCTGTTAAACCAAGTTGGACTAGGTAATGCTAAAGATAGAAAAATAAAAACTTATTCCAAGGGGATGAAACAGCGATTAGGACTAGCTCAGGCACTGCTCACAGAACCATCACTACTATTACTTGACGAGCCAACCGTCGGCTTAGATCCGATAGCTACGCAAGAGTTTTATGTCATAGTCGACGAGTTAAAATCTAAAGGCTGCTCTATTATCTTGTGCTCGCATGTACTTCCCGGCGTAGAAAAACATATTGATAAGGCAGCAATTCTTTCTCAGGGTCAACTCAAGGCCTACGGTTCAATAACTGATTTACGTCGTCAAACTAATCTTAATACTCAAGTAGTTTTTGACGGATGTTTTGAGATAGATGAACTATCAACTCAACTAGGCCACACAATAGATCGTAACGACGAGGGCTTCTTCGTGGTTTCTCTATCATCCGAAGAAAAATTGGACGCAATTAAGTTACTGATGGAGCAACCCGGTCTCAAGAATATTGATACCAGACCACCGAGTTTGGAACAGCTCTACAAATATTTTATCGAGCAGGACCATCAAGTAATCACATTTCCGCATGAAGTGACCTCCCCAAATGAAGTATTTGAAATTGGAGGCGCCAAATGAAAGCCAGCATCGCGGTTGCCCAAAAAGAGTTTAAAGATGGGCTAAGAAACAGGTGGTTAATTGCTATCACTCTGATATTCGCTATATTTGCTTCAGCACTTTCTTGGTTTGGATCGGCAGCAGTTGGCTCAATAGGATTTAGCTCTGTAGCCAATACTATAGTTAGCCTATCAAGCCTCAATATATTTCTATTGCCTTTAATAGCACTCTTACTCTCCTACAATGCTATCGTCGGAGAAGATGAAGATGGTACTTTACTTCTGCTACTCACCTATCCTTTAACCAAAGCCGAGTTATTATTAGGAAAATTAATTGGGCACACGGCAATTCTAGCTATCGCAACCATTGTTGGATTTGGCAGTGCGAGCTTAACCATTGCTATTTTTGCCGAAGGCGTCAATTTAGTAGAGCTTTCCACAGCATTTGGACTCTTTATTTTTTCTGCTATCTTGCTAGGGATGATATTTATCAGCTTGTCTTACCTGATTAGTAGTTGGGTTTCAGAAAAGTCGAAAGCTGCAGGACTAGCACTAATTATTTGGTTTTTCTTTGTTCTTATATTTGATATGGCACTACTCGGTATTTTAGTAGCCACAGAAGGCCAAGTTCATTCAGAATTATTCCCCTACTTACTATTGCTAAATCCAACGGATGTCTTTCGACTGGTCAACCTTGTCAATTTCGAAACCAATGGTACCGGATTGTTAAGTATCGCATCGGAACAATCTTTCTCTTTATCTGGGTTAATGCTGAGTATGACGATCTGGATCATTGTACCTTTTGCCCTGGCCTATTATCGTTTAACCAAGCGTCCAATTTAGAAAACTCGGTAATTTGCATCAGAGAAGGATATAACTATGCCTTTAATAAAAAAACTAAGTTTAGTATTTCTAACCACTATTCTAGTGTCTTGCGGCTCTTCTGAGGATTCAAAAGTCAAAAATGACCCAGTCGCTTTTGAAAAAACCGATGAATGTCATGTTTGTGGGATGGTAATCACTCGCTTCCCAGGCCCCAAAGGTCAAGCTTTTGACAAGAGAGGAAAACAAGTAAAGAAATTCTGCTCCTCCATGGAACTTATCTACTGGTATCTACAACCAGAAAATCAGCCAAACGTCACGGAGATCTACGTTCACAACATGGCTAAAGCGCCGTGGGAAGGACCAACCGATGAGCACTTAATATCGGCTCGAGATGCATATTTTGTTGTTGGTTCTGATCTGAATGGATCAATGGGAAAAACTCTGGCAACTTTCTTAAGCGTAAATGATGCCTCGGAATTTAGTCAAAAACATGGTGGCCAAGTGGTATCTTTCTACGGCTTAACTCTGGAGCTACTATCAAATCAATAGATTAAAAAATAAAAGGTGGCTAAATTAGCCACCTTTTTTGTCTCTTTAACCCCTTTACTTAAGTACAGAACCACTCAATAATGAGGCTTTCCCAAAAACAATAACTATGGAAGCTTATGAGTTCTGTTACCAACCTCCTAGTACTCTCAATCTTTGCACAAGTTTTTCTTACCTTTATCGTTCTATTTTCCTTAGCCACATGCCGTTTCAAAGCCGCTAAAAAGCATGAATTGGACCCTAAGTTTTACAAGCTTTACCGAGGAGATGGAGAGCCAGATCATATACGACAGATATCACGGAACTTTAGAAACCTGTGTGAAACACCAGTCATATTCTTCCTGGCGATTATTTTAACTATCGTATTAAAACTCGAATCAATGCTTTTCGTGTATTTAGCATGGGGCTATGTCGTATTAAGACATATACACAGTTATGTTCACTGTACTAGCAATAAAATACTATTAAGATTCCGCGTTTATTTGTTGAGTATTATCGTACTGCTGACTTATTGGATTATGTTGGTAGTGGAGTTATTCAGTCGACTGTAAGTGTCTGATTAAATTCGAACCTACAATCTAATTCTATGTAGGTTCGAAATGCTGTTGTAAAATATAGGTGCGAGTTTATTCGCATCACCTACATGTTCTAGCGTTCAGCTCGAACTGAATGAATACTACAGCAACCGATTTAAAATACTATCGAGCTTTGCTCTCTTAACATTTTTCATCAGTTTCTTAGCTGCTTCAGGATAATCATTGATCGTCTCAATCTGCTCAAAATGTTCAACACGTTTAGTGTGAGCTAATATATGTTTTAATTCACTAGCAAAAGCATCTTTTAACAGCCTATTTGGATCTTTGATAAGAATTCCATTTTCCAAGTCCAACGACCAAGCACGCGGATTAATATTGTGGCCTGTGAGCAAGTATAGCTGGTCATCACAACTCATCCCCTTGAGATGGAAACTATTATCATCATGACACCACAAATAAATGTTAAGCCTGTCATCATTAATAAATCTCTGATTACGTTTAACAAATCTTCTTAAGTTATATTCATAAACGTAAGGTACAATTCCTACTTTATTAAAATCTTTTTCTTCGGGAATGTAAAAATCATTTGCCACCTTGTCACCAACAACAATGTTAACCGTTTTACCACGTTTTAATATTCTGCGAACCGCGTTGCTGACTTTTGCAGGAAGATTAAAATATGGTGTAAAAATAGTGATCGTATCTTCAGTATTTTTCACCATTTCATAAATGGTACGATTTAGAGGATTACGACCTCTCCCAAAACCTAGCAAAGGTGTTGCGCTTACTTGACCATCTTTTAACTCATGCTTGGAGGTTTTAACTCGATAATGACCGTGGCGCAAATTCTTTTTAAATGATTTGATCGCCGGTTTTAGTTGCTTTTTACTAGGAACATTTTCATCATTTAGCGATTTAACCGCGGGGGCCTTTGCTAAATAATTTTTCATAAAGCCAACCATACTATCTGCTAACTCTTTATTTTCGATAACATGGTAACGGTCTATTCGGTAACGTTCTTCCCGCTGCAAATAAACATCATTTAAACTCGCACCGCTGTATAACAAGGTATTATCAAATACAAATCCTTTTAAATGTAAAACTCCCAGAACCTCTCTACCTTTAACAGGAACACCAAAAACCTCCACAGGATGTTCATATTTGGCTGCATATTCTCGATATAAACGGACATTCCCAATACTTTCAGGATATCCCATCAAGCCTCGCTGAGCGCGTGAAAAATCAACGAATATTTTAACATCCATTTCCGGATGCTTTTGTTTTGCTTCATATATGGCGGTTAAAACTTCTTGCCCGGCAGCATCATCTTGTAAATATAGTGCAGTCATATAAATACGTTTTGTGGAAGCAGCGATAAGCTCAAGCAGTTTTTCCCGATAGCCACGAGTCGACTCAATTATTGATACCTTATCGGCATCTAGGCAAAATGAATCAAGGGTGTCGATAAAAGGAAGCGCCTTTCGTCTAAGTCTCATTATTCTGTTTTGTCCTTAAAGTTACTCAGCTCTGCCCATAAATTTCTTTTCGGCAGTATTAATGCGAACTTTCTCTCCGGTCGCAATATACTCTGGAACTTGTATTGTTAAGCCGGTTGCAAACCGCGCGGGCTTTGTTCGCGCAGAAGCAGAAGCACCTTTAATTGATGGGTCTGTTTCCGTAATTTCCATTTCTACTGATTGGGGTAATTCTAGACCAACATTTTTGCCGTCAACAGCTAGTACAACCAGTCCTTGCGTGGATTCGTTAATAAACAGCAGCTCTTCTTCAATAGAGTCTTGCTTGAAGGTATATTGAGAAAAATCCTCGTTGTCCATAAAGATGTAATCGTCACCATCAATATAGGAGAACATGACTGCATGGCGAGAAAGGTCGACTTGAGTGAGCATATCGTCCCCCTTAAAGGTCTGCTCAACTTTACCGCCAGTGGTAATATCGCTAAAACGAGTTTTATATAAAGTAGCCGCTCCTCTAGCACTGGGGCTATGCACGTCAATTTGCTTTACTAACAACAACTTACCGCTAAACTCAACGGCCATTCCACGTTTTAGTTCACTTGCTCTTGGCATATTTCATACGACCAAATATTGTCAAAATTGGTCGTATCATAGCCTTTAATTGGGATAGATAAAAGATCTAGTCGATATTAGTTTAAGTTCGACCAAAAATCTCTGTATTTCAATAAGTTAGCTTTCTCTGGAGTTATAAATGAAGCCATCATTGCACTTATACTCGGTAAGCACCTCAACAGCAGACTCTCTCTCGACTTTATCTATAACTTTGATCCCCCTGCTCGCAAGTTCAAAAATCCAGTCATCCGGTTTAGGTCCTTCGTCAAATCCTATATTTCTTGCATCTTCATCCATTGCGCCGGTAACAACGGTTCTGATCCCAGACCAAGGGACAGCACCAAAACACATTGCGCAGGGTTCTGTACTTGAGACTAATTCATGGCTGGCAACATTTTCGGCCCCCAGATCATAGGTACCTAGCTTTTTCTGGGCGACAGCAATCGCAACCATTTCAGCATGAAGAATGGACATACCTTGTGTGGTGACTAAGTTAACCCCCAAAGATACTAGCTCGCCGGTTTTTTCTTCGAAAATAGCCGCGGCAAATGGGCCGCCAGTTTTCAGGTTAATGTTTTTCTGTGCCGCTTTAATAACGAATTGCATCCTTTCACTTAGATTGCTGGTTGCTCGATAACTCATACAGTAGCCATTAACCCATTCGGGCAAACTGAACTCAATAGTGACTGGTTGCTTACTCATTCTATTACAGCCCTTCAACTTGTTACTTACGAACGTAAAATCTTCTCCATTGCCTTTCCTTTGGCCAACTCGTCTATCAGTTTATCCAAGTATCGAATCTTTTGCATCAATGGATCTTCCACGTCTTCTACGCGTACACCGCATACCACTCCCTTGATTAGATTAGCATTTGGATTAAAATCCGGAGCTTGTGCAAAGAAAGTTTTTAAATCACTCTCTTGCTCAATTTGGTCTTTCAGGCTTTCCTGATTGTAACCGGTAAGCCAGAAGATACATTGATCAACTTCATCTTTAGTACGTCCCTTTTTTTCTGCCTTTTGTACGTACATCGGATAGATTTTTGCAAAAATCATTGCAAAAACTCGGTCTAAGGACATGGTTTACTCCTTTTATTCATTTGTTCTACTTGTTAACTCGTAAGTTTATATTTTCGGCGAACTTCATCAACTAAACGATATCTTGAGCTTTTTTTTCTTTCATGTGGTGCAAACATAGAACTAGCTTCATCCAATAAGTTTACTACTTTAGTTAACTCTATAAGATCTATCTCTGCTTCATCGAGAGCTAACATTTCATTTATTTGCAATATTGCTATCTCTTTAGCTGCGATATCTTCGGGAAGGCCGGATTTTGTGCATAAGCCGTAAATACCGTTAAGAAAGTGCTCCCATTCTTCATCAATATGTAAGCTAAGTTTTGAATTAACTTTATCACTTGAGGATCTAAACCCCGCTTCCTTTAAATTAGTAATGGCTTGAGTATACCTTTGCGAAAATACTTCAAAAACACTCCGGATATCTTGAGTAGATTGGAGAATACCTATCCATGACAAATAGCCTTTGGCGTAATACTCAATTTCACTTTCTTCTTTGAATTCTCCGAAGAATGAATCGCAAACACTATTTAGTGAAATTCGATATGAACATTTGGGCATTACCTTTTTATGTTGATACTCTAGTAATTCGGCTTCACTAATTTTTGCTAGTTCTAGCAGTTCATGCTTTGTAAAATAGTTTTCATTCAGATATTTGAGAAGGTTCACTTTGATTAATTGCTCCATTTAGCATCAAAAGATAAGTTAGGCTATGCGCTATTTGTCGACTATTGTTGAAAGAAACAAGCTTCTAGTGAAAAATGATACGAAATCTTTGTTAAAATGGCTAATTCTTCTCGACTAAATTAAGTTAACAAATGCATGTCTATTGCCCTGCGTACATCCGAAATTACACTCCCCGCCAAAAACAGTGGATGGAAAACAATTTTAGCGTTTTTAAACTACCGATTTCCCCATGTAGGTGAGCATGTATGGCGGTCACGTATTCTTGAAGGCAAGGTTCATTGGTATGGAGGCGAGGCAATAACACTTACTTCAACTTTTCAACCAAGCAAAAGACTTTGCTATTACCGAGAAGTCAAACAAGAACCCAACATTCCTTTCACCCATAAAGTTATCTATCAAGACGAACACCTGCTAGTTGCTTGCAAACCGCATTTCTTACCGGTTACTCCGGGAGCGGAATATGTCAATGAGTGTCTATTAGAGCGAATTCGAAATCAGAAAAACTTGGCAGATATTGTTCCCATTCACAGACTAGACCGAGATACTGCGGGCCTGGTAATGTTTTCGACCAACCGAGAGAGTCGACATCTCTATTACCAGCTGTTTGCTGAACGAAAAATAGAAAAGCATTATTTGGCTATTGCAAAATTGAACCAGGATTTTCAATCACTACCCATTCCATTCAGCTGGAAAATTAAGAGTCGACTTGAAAAGTCCGAACCGAGTTTTACTATGACGGAAGTGAAAGGCGAAGTTAATGCACGTTCGACTATCAAACTCGTTTCACGAAGAGCG
This sequence comes from Kangiellaceae bacterium, assembly GCA_026196875.1. Classification (GTDB taxonomy): domain Bacteria; phylum Pseudomonadota; class Gammaproteobacteria; order Enterobacterales; family Kangiellaceae; genus Aliikangiella. Next base: position 6,825 of record JAPHTP010000075.1, on the reverse strand, counting down.
AGCATGGGATTATTCGAGCTATCTCCGGAAACAGGCAAAACCCACCAACTCAGACTCCATATGATGAAGATTGGTACACCAATACTGAATGACCGTTTTTACCCGAAGTTATTGCCAAAAGAAGCCCCGCAGTTTGATAGCCCATTGCAACTTTTGGCGAAACATTTAAGTTTTATCGATCCTATCGATAATGTAAGAAAACAGTTTGATTCCGCTCGGGATTTGAAAATGTGGGCAAGCACCGCGCATAAATCTTAGGCTATATCAGTGTATTAGACTTTGACTCCAATGTAACTACTGATTTCGCAGTGGTCAGGCTTGCCTTCCTCATTGCCAAAATAACAGATATCTTCCGATATATTCTCATTGTTATATAAACCTAAGACGAACTCACATTTATGTTTTTTGGCTAGCTTATAGAGAAAACTCAATGGTTCTTTAAGCTCCCTTCCTTTAGATATAACGATGTTTATGCCTAAATCCCAATCAGGATAATCTTCGTCACTCAAAGAACGGTCTTGTTCTTGCTGACGATTTACTAAAATTGCCTGCTCACAAGATTCGCTTATCCAAGCTTCGATCGAGGTTGATACATCCTCAGCAATATCAGCAAGTTCCGAACTTTCAATGTACATGTAAATATTCATATTTATTTCTAATTTAACGCCATAAACGGTAATTTTCTGTGACTTTCTTGTTGGGCAAATGCTTAGTATGGAAAGTCGTCGTGCCTTGTGACTTCCTCTACGTCGTTGTCCTTTTCAAAAATACTGACTACTTTATCGATTATATTCAAAACATCTTTCGATACATCAACTTTGCGAAATCTTGACCATGACCACTTTCTGTCACTATCTATTGAAGGAATAATAGCATAACTTTCAGGATCCCCCTCAGCATTAGGATCCGAATAGATACAAAGCCCCATAACAAAATTATTTAGCTTAATTTCCATCCACCATCCCCAATCCTCACTACAATAAAAAAGAACTTCAACTGTTTCTTCTGGAAGTTTGCTTTCAAGGTATCGGCAAACAGCTTTCCCATACATATTTTCATTCACAATTTCAGCTTCTTCTCCGTCGAGGAGCGGAAATTTACTCGTTCTTATTTTGATACATGAGTTTGGAATCATTTATCTACTTTCTATGCATCCTTGATTTCAACTTTTACATCAAAAGCAAGAATTATGTCATAAAAAACATTTGATAACTTATTCATTGTTTCTTCACTAATAATCATAGGAGCAATTACATGCTCCGACGTTCTTTTTTTGAAGAGTAAACCACTTTCTACAACTTTTGACTCCGTGATTTTAAACTTAACGTTAAGATATTGTTCCACTTTCGGCTCGATACCAGGGTCTTTATATGGACCAACTGATACTCTAAGCGACTTAGTTTCTCCTGATCCAAATTCTTCCAGGAAATACGACTTAGCTTCTTCTCTTTCATTTTCATTTGCAAGAAATTGATGTTTTAGCTGTAATTCCAATTACACTCTCCTATGGCCGCATAATAGTTTAATAAATGTAGTTAATCTCATTAACAGAGGGACTCGCGTTTATAAACATTATTTTTTATTTAATAGATTCAGACACTTACTTTTTTGGATGATTCAGTCAATTGGTTTCTAATGAGATTTATTGAATATACAATCTAAACTCTTTGACCACTAAAATCAGCAATTTACTTGATAACGGTCGGGAAGTGCGGCTTGTTAGAAGCCTTCTCAACTAACTACGAAACCTCAACAACGTCTTAAACGACCGTCCATAATGATACTGGATCTGTTCAAGCGTATATTGATGCTCCTTAGCGATTGGACATGCAATCCTAGCTAAGCACCGATCCGAACAGCTTGATTTTTCTTCCATCCGATAATCCAAACACTGATTTAACAGAATATCTTCGAATGAAATTGCATCAGCCGGACAAACCTCAATACACTCCTGGGTTTCACACTCAATACAAGGTGAAACCCAGTTTTCGATCTCTGTTGGCTCAAAGTTTGAATTGGCCAATACAACTGCTCTATATGCAAACCAACTTCCCCATTGATCATTTATTCCTACTCTAAACGGAGAAGTAAAATGCCAGCCTGCCAATCCACCAAGTGTCTGCAATCCTATTGCTCGACTATTCTCGGAAGGATAAATAATTTCGTAGTTGTTGTTTGAAGATTGTTTTTGAAAAAGCTCTTTGACGACTTGTTTAGAGAATTCATCAATTGGTTCGTTAACGTCTTCGACCGTTTCTTTAACTTGATTCCAAAGCTCCTTCCCACCGTGACCAAGTAATATTAACTGTCGATAGTTTTCCAGACTGGTAATTTCTCGTAATGCGTTCAATATATCTTCCGGCAAGTCACTTATTTGAAATACAGCCTGAAGATTTAGGCCTTTGATACTAAGCCATTCTTTATCTAACCGTTGTGATTCAAGCTTCATTTAATTTAAGTCCTTCAGTTTCACTAGCCAGTTGGCTTAGTGCCAGTTCCAGTTTTTCCAGTTGAATATCATCAGGCAATCCTATACGTATCGCATTCTTCTCATTGCAAAGCCTGACATATATTCTTTTTGAACATAGAAGCTCATGTAATTCTTCCGCAGCAGAGTGAGATATAGTTTTAAAAAGCTGGCAACCTTTGATCGCTTCAAAAGAAAAATACTCAGTCAATACAGACATTAGTTTTTCACTTTGTAATCTATGTTTTTGCTTTTGCTCCAATTGCCATTTGTTATCACTAAGTGCTTTTTCGACAATATACTGAGTAGGACCACTCACACGCCATGGTCCAAGAACTTCGGCCAGCTCGCTAATAATTGCTTTGTTTAGTGAAGTGGCAAAGCCAGCTCTAATTCCGGCTAATCCAAAGAACTTACCAATCGATCTTAATACAATCACATTAGAGATTTTTACAAAAGGTAGCAGTGAACTGTTTTCAACTGCCGCTTCAGTAAATGCCTCATCAACAATTAACCATCCATTAATTTGTAAGAGCTTTTCGGCATAGTTTTGTAAAAGTTCACTTGTAAAAAACTCGCCGCTAGGATTGTTGGGGTTAATCACAATTAAAACAGTATTTTCTTTAAGCTGTTCAATTGGAGGTAATTCAGAATAGGTTTCGATCAAGTTATCAGATTTTCGCCATGCTTTTTGATGTTCTTTATACCCTACCTGCGGAACCAATATTTTTCGTTTAGCATTTTTTATTATCGGCAATTCAGGTAATGTTTGAATAATGGCTTGAGTACCATTAGCTAAAACGAAGTTTTCACTATGCAAGTAATTTTCAATTGTTGAAGTTAACGTCTCAGAAACTTGTGGTAGTTCTCGAAATACGTGGGCTGGAATTTCGGGTATTGGATATCCGAAAGGACTGATGCCGGTGGAGAGATCAATCCATTTTTCAGGGTTAGAATTATATTTACGGGCTATTTCTAACAGGTTTCCGCCATGATATAGACTCATATTATTCCCCATACTAACTCAACGGTTGTAATAGATAAGACAAGAATAAATACGGCTCTATCAACGAGCTGAGCAGATCGTTTTATGTCTTCAGCTTCGGCTTCTCTCCCTTCCCCTAAAACTGATTGAAACACTTTACCTTCGTATTCGCTGCTTCCGCCAAGTCTAACACCGATTGCGCGTGCGCCTGTTGCAATAGTCCATCCCCCGTTGAGGCTTTTATACTTTAAGCATTGGGCAAAAGATCTTATTATGGAGCTTAACCACTGTCTCCCCCAAAGAACTTTAACCAAAAGATATGCCAATCCAGAGATGATTGCACTCGGTAACCCTAATATGTCATCAGCGCGAGCTGCAAACCAGCCATAACGATTAAATCGCTCATTTCGATAGCCCCACATAGCATCTAAAGTATTCACCAATCGATGAACGATTACCATCGGAGCTCCTCCAACAACAAACCAAAATAAACTTGCTATAACCGCATCGTGTCCATTTTCCAAAGAAGTCTCAACAGCGGCTCTTGCAATATCCTTTTCTTCTAACGATTGAGTGTCACGGCTAACAATCATTGAAACTTTCTCTCTAGCTAAATCTATGTCGTTAGTTTTCAATGCATGGTAAACATCAAGAACATGTGTTTTAAGGCTATTTAACCCAACTGCGAAATATACAACCAAAATATCGATAATTGTAGAGAGGTTTTCCGATATTTGAATACTCCACAATATAATGGGAATAGGCAACACCAAAACGGACCAACTTAAAATGCCGAGAGTCTTTTGAGGATAGCAGGATCGATTTAATTTTTTTTCAACAGCAGAAGCTACATTTCCAAAACCTACGAGAGGATGTAACCTTCTTACTTCACCAAATAGATAGTCGATGAATAAGGCTGCTATTATTGTCAGACAAAGTAACAAGTCTGCTTCCTAAAAAGCTCGCAACAACTGGAACGAGTTGGCATCATGACAAAAGTCCATTTCAAAGATCTTTCCATTACCATATTGACTGTATGCATCAACACCCGATTCGCGAGTAATTAGTGACATAAAACAGCGAATAGCGTCTCCATGGGTGACAACAAGGACGCTTTGCTGCTTATGTTGAGAAACAATGGTATTAAGACACTTTTGAATACGTTGCGCGCATGCTACTCCACTCTCACCATTTGGAGGGCTATCAAGTGTCACCTTGAAAAATACATTTTGAAAGTTCTGGTGTCCATCTAAGTCATCAAAAAGTGAGGATTGCCAATCTCCAAAATGTCTTTCTTGGAGCTCTTCAATGTATTCTAGTTCGACATCTAAAATCGCTTTACACCTGAGTGCCGTCTGACTAGCCCTGCCAAGTGGAGACGCATAAATCTTATCAACTTTCTCATCTAACAACTTTTGACCTAGCCGCTTAGCTTGTTGTTTTCCCGCTTCCGTCAATGGAGAGTCGAGGCGACCTTGTAGTTTTCTGTATAAATTCCATTCTGTTTCACCGTGACGGGCTAAATAAAGTCTAGTTGTGCTCATATAGAATTTCATAAGTAAGTTTAAAAGCGGCGACCAATGCCGCCGCTTTTAATTTAGTTTAGGTTTTGATAAGTAACAGAAAGATAAACTTCTTCTTCTAATGGACGATAACCAGAGACCTGAACAGGCTCTTCCCTGGTAAGATCATTTACTTTTAAGTTTACTTTCCAGTTTGAATTAAACTCATAACCAACACCTACGTTGATCTGGAAGTAGTTGTCTAGCTGAGTTGCTTCAAAAGTTTGATAATCAGAATCAGGCCTATCACCAACATACTGAGCTTGAACAAAAGTTTCAAATGCTCCATGACTCGCTATTAGGTCATAGGTCATTTTCTTTTTAGCTCTACGAATAAGTTGCTCATCAGTCGCCGCGTCTTTAGCATCAACAAAGCTAGCAGTAAACTTATGGGTTAATTCGTCGTCACGAATGGTGGCAGAAAAATTCAATCCACTTATTTCAGCCTTACCAACATTTCCTGGTGACCAAATGCCATTAGAGTCAGGCGTCCACTGAATTAGGTTCTCGATAGTTGAATCGAATAATGAAACAGTATAGAAAAGACTACCTAAAGAAGCCTTATAAATTAACTCAACATTTTCCGACGTTTCAAATTGAAGGTCTGGATTACCTCCCCAAGGAAAATAAAGGTCATTAAATGAAGGGGCTTTAAAACCTTCGCCCAAGTTCAAACTAATGACTTGGTCCTCGGTAAGCCTATATCCAGCGGCAAGGTTAAATGTTGTCTCTTCAGTTACTTCTTCTACGTCGTCTCTACGAACAGCGATATCGAATAGGTAGGAGTCGCTGTTATAGTCTGCAGCCAAATAATAGCTAGACGTATCTCTTTGTTCTTTAGCATATACAGTGGTAGTACCTTCGATATTATCTTCATACCAATCGACACCAAAAGCTAATCCCCAGTTATCACTTAGCTGATTTCGAACCATAAGGTTAACTTGTTCTCTTTCAGTCTCAAAGATACCACCGTCAGCTCGCGCAATACCATTGCCAAAAGTGACGGCACTATCTGAACTTTCTTTATAAGATGCTGATAAGTGCCAGTCGTCTGTTTCAAATAAATAACGCAAATTTAGGATATCGTTTTCTGTTCTCGTAATATCGCCGCCAAAGCCGGTGTCAAACTCGACCACGGATTGGTCTTTTTGAACTACCCAATCAATAGTACTCGACTCAGAGAGTTGGTAATCACCGCGTAAGGCAAGAGATTCGATGTCAGAGCCATCTTCGTCATCATCATAACTTAAGCGAGCATCAATCCCATCAAACTCTTTTAATCCATAGGTAAAAGTATTGGTAAAACTCTCAGTGCCGAATCCTACAGACAATTCGGTAGAATGAGAGCCGTTATCTCCAGCCGACACTCTCGCTTGATATTCACCGACATCATAACGTCTGGTGAAGATTTGAATAACCCCACTAATCGCATCACTTCCCCAAATCGCGGCTCGTGGTCCTTTTACAATCTCAATTCTCTCAATTTGAGTTACTGATATAGAAGATATGGATTTTTCACCAAGAGTAGCGGAACCGACTCGAACACCGTCAATCAAAATGAGAGTTTGATTGGAATTCGTTCCACGAGTGAATAGAGAACTATTTTGTCCATGGCCTCCACGCTTAATTACATCGACACCGGCCACACTTTGTAATAGATCGACGAAAGATTGAGGTTGCATTCTTTCTATATCTGCACGCTCAATAACTTCAACATCAGCCATTACATCGATCAAGTTTTGCGAAACTCGATTTGCAGTAACGATCACTTTATTATCTAGTTCTTTATTGCTAGCAGAGGAATCGTCAGC
>JAPHTP010000017.1 GCA_026196875.1 Kangiellaceae bacterium | reverse complement strand
TTGGTTATTCCAAATAAATGAGGAATAACACAGTGTGACGAAATTCTGACCAAACCCTAACGGGCTGTGTATGTCTTTTATCCTAGTTCTTTATTGGTCGTTCATTCAGAATGACTAAACAGCACTCTTTCTGCCTCGCTGGAATAAAAAATACGCGACGGCAGTGGTGACTGACAAAAGATCAACACGCCCTAATGTATTTATAGTACTTAATTTAGAATTCAGCCAATATTGTTGCTCAATCTAACCAATCAGATTCGGGTAAATTTCATTATTTTTTCTATACTTAGGCTTAGATTACAAATAAAGAGGGTCCGAGGGTATGCATTATCGATTATTAGAAGGTGTACAATTAACTTACACCCGATATCAGCTGGAAAATAGGGACTATTAAACTGATGAAATTAAGGGGGTCTAGATCTAGTTCAATGGTTTGCAGAATTAGTTTAGTTGCATTCTTTTCTTCGATTTTAGTTCTATTTACTTCGCTCAAGGCTGCAGAATCAGAAGAGTCGGCACTAAAGACCGCTTTTATATACAATTTTATGCGTTACATTGTTTGGCCTGATGAGCAAAATAAGAAAGAATTCAAACTGGTTTATCTCGGAGAAAGTCGGAAAGCTTTACGAGCTTTAGACTCACTAAAATCAAACAATATTCGTAATAAGTCTTTTTTAATTCGCAGCACAACTAAAGTTTCAGATATCTTCCCGGCAGATGTGGTATTTGTCGATCAAGCGTACACTAAAAAGTTGCGGGCCATTAATGCATTTATCAAAGATAAGCCTGTATTGGTTATTTCCGAGAATGCCAGAGAAAAACAATTATTCGGTATTAATTTCATTAAGCAAAATAAGGACAGAATTGGGTTTGAAGTAAACCGTTATAATCTTCTTTATCAGAAACTTAAAGTTTCGTCAGATATCGTTATCTTAGGGGGAACAGAAATAGAAATTGCTTCTATGGTTAAGGAAATGGAAGCAGACATAGACACCAGTCGTACTAATCTAAAAGAGCTTCAACAGAAAGTCGATGAAAAGCAAACCAGGCTAGATGCGCAAAGTAGTCTACTTGACGAGCAAGCTTCTCGTCTTGCCAAACAACAAGCTGATCTTGAACAGTTGGATCAGGCTTATAGTGAACTCAATAAAGTTTACAGTGATCTTAATGATTCTTTGGAAAACAGCCGCAAGGAGCTCAACCAAAATAATGAATTGCTCGGCTCCAAACAAGTTGAGTTAGAGCAGAAAGCAGCAGCAATTAATGATTTATCCGACCTGATCAATAAAAACAAGCAGCTTTTAATTGACCAGAGTGAAGAATTGGAAAGACAAAGAAAAGAACTTGCTTTGTCACAAATTGAGTTAGAGCATCAAAAAGCACAATTGATAGAGCAACAACAGGTTCTCGCTGAGCAAAGTAGCACAATTAAAACTCAAGCGACTGCACTGTATGGGTCCATCGTACTTATTTTATCAGTTATTGTGACCGTTATCGTTATTTACCGAGGATTTAAGCTGAAACAGCGTTCAAATCTGGAATTGGAAGAGAAGAACAGACAGTTATCCAAAATAAACCATGAATTAACTGAAACTCAAGGACAATTGGTTGAGGCTGAAAAAATGGCTGCTTTGGGGGGGCTGGTCGCCGGCGTTGCACATGAGATTAATACACCTATTGGAGTGGGAGTTACCTCAGCGACACATTTACTTGACTCAGTTGAGGCATTTAAATCTCAATACGAATCTGGCGAACTAAAACGTTCACAATTGGAAAGTTTATTAGAGGATTTATCTGAATCAGGAGAAATACTTAACCGTAATTTGCTAAGGGCAAGCGAATTGATACGATCGTTTAAACAAGTATCGACCGACCAAACAATCGAAGAAAAACGAGAATTTAATTTAGCAGAATACATAGGGGAAATCTGCCAGAATCTGCACCATAAATTAAAGCAAAAACACCACCAAGTGGAAGTTAGTGTTGATGAAAGTATTATGCTTAATTCCTATCCCGGAGCCCTGGCGCAAGTTTTTACTAATTTAATCGTCAATTCAATTATTCATGGGTTTGGTGAAAACGAAAATGGACAGATCCTGATCCACTCGGAGAAGGTGGAAAATGAAAGGCTCAAAATTACTTATAATGATTATGGTAAAGGAATTCCAACGGAGGAAAGAGAAAAGATATTCGATCCGTTTTTTACAACCAATAGAGCTCAAGGAGGCACAGGGCTAGGGCTGCATATTTGCTACAATTTAGTTACTCAAAAGCTTGGAGGGAAAATCAAATGCCTGGATTCTGAGGTTGGGGCCAGCTTTGAGATTAATCTTCCGTATTTATAACTCATACTTTATAGCTAGGGCGTGCAGGCCTTAATCTAACTTATTCATATTAGGGATATTTTCATTAATTTAAGGATTCTCAAGTTGACTCCTGATTTGATCTGAGGCAGCTGATAATAATTTAATCTGCTATTAGACCAAAGAATTGTAAATAAGGGTTTGCGCTGCTTGGATTGCTGTCTATAATGACAGCCTCATCAAATGCATATAATAAAACGCAAGCGGAGACTAGTATGCGTATCATTCTTTTAGGTGCGCCGGGCGCAGGTAAGGGGACTCAAGCCCAGTTCATCAAAGAAAAGTACAATATTCCCCAAATTTCAACCGGGGATATGTTGCGAGCAGCTGTGAAGGCTGGTACACCACTTGGACTTCAAGCTAAAGAAGTTATGGACGCTGGAAAACTAGTATCCGACGATATCATAATTGGCCTGGTAAAGGAGAGAGTAGCCGAGGCGGACTGTGTTAATGGTTATTTATTAGACGGTTTTCCACGTACAATTCCTCAAGCCGACGCGATGAAGGAAAATGGAATTGACGTTGATTATGTAGTAGAAATCGACGTAGATGATGAAGAAATCATTAACAGAATGAGTGGTCGCCGTGTCCATCCGGGCTCAGGTAGAACCTACCATGTCGTTTTTAATCCGCCTAAAGTTGAAGGCAAGGACGACGAAACCGGCGAAGATTTAATTCAACGCCCAGATGATAGTGAAGAAACTGTAAAAGATCGTTTGTCAGTATATCACTCTCAAACTAAGCCATTGATTGATTATTATTCTTCTTGGGCTGAGCAGGGCGGTGATAAGGCCCCACAGTATGTTGCAGTAGCCGGCGTTGGAAGTTTAGAAGATATTAGAGACGCGATATTTAATTCGCTTTCATAAACTAATTTATGAGCTAATTTTATTATTTGTGCTAATCGTAAAATTTGATTCAATCTAAATATGAGCCAACCTAAAATAGGCGTTCTTTTGGTCAACTTGGGAACGCCTGCAGAACCAACTCCCTCCTCAGTAAGACAGTTTTTAAAAGAGTTTCTTAGTGATAAGCGAGTAATCGACTTGCCACGTATTGTCTGGTTGCCGATATTATACGGAATCATTTTGACCTTCCGACCTAAAAAAGTTGCCAAAAACTATCAGAAGATTTGGACCGAAAATGGCTCGCCACTTCTAAATTTTTCAGTTAAACAACAACAAAAGCTCCAAGCATTATTTGAGCAGAATGTTGAAAGTGAAATATCTGATGGAGAGCTTCCTAATGCTACATTCAAAGTTAGCCTGGGGATGACTTATGGTATGCCTTCAATACAATCTGGTTTAGACGAATTGGCAGAGTGGGGCGCAGACAAAGTCGTGGTGTTACCTTTGTACCCTCAGTTTTCTCATACCACGACTTCATCAGTTAAGGATCAGATTGATAAACTTGAATCAAACTACGGATTTCAGTTGCAGTTTATTAATGACTATCACGATAACGCCCAATACATTGAGGCGTTAAAAGAATCCGTGGCGTCAAAGCTTGGGCAGGGTAAAGAACTTCAAGTTGATAAATTAATATTATCGTTGCACGGCATACCCAAGCGTTATGTTAGCAATGGTGACCCTTATCAGTCGCAGTGTGAAGCAACAGCGAAGCTACTTGCTCAGGAACTCGGATTGCAACAAAACCAATGGGAACTATGTTATCAATCAAGAGTGGGTAAAGAAGAATGGCTAACCCCATATTTGGATCTGCGTATGGAACAGTTATCAGCAGAGGGGGTAAAGAAAATCGCCGTTCTTTGTCCAGGCTTTTCAGTGGATTGTTTGGAGACATTAGAAGAAATAGCGATGGAAAATAAAGACATTTTTCTGCAAAACGGTGGCGAGAGTTTTGACTATATTGCTGCTTTAAACGACACTGACCCTCATATTCAAATGATGGCTAGTTTAATTAAACAATCGCTTTAGTTTTTAATTCTCCAATATTTTCTTTAGAGTCCTATTTTCTTTAGAGTCCTAATGCGATCAAGAATAAGTTACTCTAGAACAACAGTTCGAATACCTGATCATAGTTGTCGACAAAATAAACGTTAAGGCCTTGCTTGATGTGAGCGGGAAGCTTTTTATATCGTCCCTCAACTGCTTTAGGCAAAATAATATTGTTTATACCTTCGCGCTTAGCTGCAATGACTTTTTCCCGGATACCCCCGACAGCAAGTACGGCACCACTCAGCGTTAATTCGCCAGTCATTGCAAACTTGGCTTTAACTTTTTTCTTTAATACCAGAGATAGCAGCGCGCTGGCCATAGTGATACCTGCGCTCGGACCATCTTTAGGGGTTGCTCCTTCAGGAACGTGTAAATGTATATAGCGTTTGTCTAACCCGTCTTTAGCTGCACCATACTGCTCTAGATGGGCGGCAATGTAGCTATAGGCAATATCGGCGGATTCTTTCATTACATTACCTAGCTGTCCGGTTAATTTAAATCCTCGTGAACTGCTATGAATTTTTGCTGCTTCTATACTTAAGGTAACACCGCCGAGAGATGTCCAGGCAAGACCGGTGACAATGCCAATGCCCTTTAACAGAGATTCTTTATTGAATAACGGCATACCTAAATAATCAGCTAAATTATTTTTGCTTATCGAAATTCTCTTGGATTTTTTATTAATAAGAGATACTGCGCATTTACGAATAATCTTGGCTAGTAACTTATCTAAATTTCTGACACCTGCTTCTCTAGCGTAACCATCTATAAGTGCTCGAAGCGCGCTATCCGAGAGTTTAATTTTGGAATTAGCAATTCCCGAGTTTTCCATTTGCTTCGGCCAAAGATGGTTTTTGGCAATGGCAACTTTTTCTTCCAAAATGTAACCACTGAGTCGAATAACTTCCATCCGGTCTAGCAACGGTCTAGGGATAGTGTCTAATTGGTTTGCAGTGCAAATAAATAATACTTTTGATAAATCAACACGAGTATCGAGATAATGATCTAAAAATTGGCTGTTTTGCTCTGGGTCCAATACTTCGAGCAAAGCTGACGAAGGATCGCCTTGGTAGCTAGAGCCAATTTTATCGATTTCATCAAGCATAATTACAGGATTAGAAGAGCCAGACTCAATTAAAGCTTGAACAATCTTACCTGGCATAGCACCAATATAAGTACGACGATGACCCTTTATTTCCGCTTCGTCCCGCATACCACCCACTGAAAAACGAAAGAACTGGCGTTTTAGCGCACTGGCAATAGAGCGACCGATCGAAGTTTTACCGACCCCTGGTGGTCCCACTAGTAATAGAATGGAACCAGATATTTCCCCTTTCATAGCACCTAATGCAAGAAATTCGATAATTCGTTGTTTAACATCATGAAGACCAGAGTGTTCTTTATCCAAAGCATTTTTAGCCGAACGCAGCTTCAAATTGTCTTTGGTGTGAATACCCCAAGGGAGTTTGGAGAAAACTTCTAAATAGTTACGGGTAACCGCATATTCAGGAGAGCCAGATTCGAGAATTGATAGTTTGCGCAATTCCTCATAGAACTTTTCTTCAGCAGCTTCAGTCAGCAGTTTATCCACAATGTTCATTTCAAAACGTTCAAGGTCGGCGGTTTTGTCGTCCTTCGCGATACCAAGTTCTTTTTGGATCGCCTTTAGCTGTTCTCTTAGGAAAAAGCGCCTTTGGTGTTCACTTAATGTTTCTTCAACCTGATCATGTATATCTTTCTGTAGTCGTGCCACTTCGAGTTCTTTTTTAATTAATACAAGAACTTTTTCCATGCGTCGGCGCAAATGGACTGTTTCTAAGACCGTCTGTAGGTCATCTCTGGTGGCGGTGGTAACACTCGCTGCAAAATCCGCTAACTGAGATGGTTCGTTAGGATCGAAGCGGTTAAGGAAAAACTTTAGCTCTTCGCTATAAAGCGGATTAAGTGGTACTAATTCCTTCAGAGTATTGATAATTGCGATTGCATATGCCTTTAGCTCGTCAGACTCCTTGTATTCCGGCTCATGTGGATATTCAACCTCGACCAAAAAAGGAGGTTCTTTAGAGATCCACTTCTTAATTCGAAATCTCTGTAAGCCTTCAGCAATAAATTGCACTTTGCCTGAGGATAAAACAGGGTGGTGGATTTTAACTAGGGTACCAACCTTAAAAAATTCTTCCGGCTTAGCATCTTCTGGCAGCGGATTCTTAACTAATACAAGCCCTGTGGTGTTTTTGTGTTTCTCGCTGATAAATTCTATCGTGTCTCGCCAACTTTCCTCGTTCATCAAGATGGGAAGCGTTTGTGGAGGGAAGAATGGACGTTCGCTGATGGGTAATAAGCAAATTTTAGACGGAAAATAATCGGGTTTTTTATCACTGTTGCGAATTTTGCTCAGCTGTTTTTCATGATTATCCATAGCAAGTAGGATGTCCTTGTGATTTGTACTTGTGAATTAGTATTTAAACGGCCGTAAAATGTGAGAATCCTGCCAATGAATCGGAAATTGGATCTGATATGATTATAGCAGCAAAATATTGATTTAAAGGGATTTTCGCGATTATAGGATTATTTGAATCTGACTCTGTTAGCTGTCAGAATTAGTTATAAAGACGGTAAAATTTAATCTAAAAACAGCTGCTGAGATGCCGATATAATAAGGTAAAGGCCCTAAAACTAGATATTTATGGTTAATATTGCGGATATTTCTAAACCCAGTGTAGAGACAAAAGGTGGAGTAAAAACTTCAGAGGTTCGCTCGGCTAAGAAAATTGAGCAAACCGAAGAAATTGACGCAACGCGAAAAACCGAATCCTCAACGCGTAAGCAGGGTAAACCTAAAGAGCAGCCTGAAAAGATTAAAAAACGAGCAGTAGAAAATACTCAAGAGGATCAAGAAGACACCGTTTATGATAGTAAAGGCGAGAACAAGCAAAGCGGTCGGCATATTGATTTAAAAGTCTAGATCTAAAGATATTGGCTCATTAAAGGCTTAGCATTTACGGCTTAACTAAGTCGTAGAATAAGGTTGTAATTTCAACGCCTAAACAGCGCCTTTGGTTATCGTAGTTTAGGTTTAGAGTAAAAAATAAGATTTAGGATGAGATAATTGTCAGAGAAAGCTGATAAAAATATGTATAACATTGCCCTACTGATGGAGCAGACTCGGCTAGTAGCAGCTGACTATCGCAACACAACAGGCCAGGCTTTGCCGGTGACGGCAGAACTTGCTCGCTTTGACGCGATTGATAAACTTGACCTGAGAAAAATGGACGTTGATCTAGGTTACGATGCGGTCAATCCAAACAATTTGGAAGAGAAGTTTCTTATCAAGGGAAGGGTTATATTTAAGGGGGGGAAAGCGCGCCAGAAACTCGGCCAGCTACAAATGGACGTAGAATGGAATCACTTACTAGTAGTAATTTATGACGCTGAATACACCCCCAAACAAATATACCGAGTTGATCGACAAATAATTGAGAAAGAACTTGAAAAGTCGCCTAGCGATAAAAGAGGCTCGATGACTGTAGCAAAATTTAAGGCAATAGGTAAATTAGTTTGGGAACCTGAGTTAGAATCATCGGGACAACCTGCCTCCTAAGCACAAACTCCTCAACAGGTCGCTTGAGACTTACAAAATTAATTTGGTTTTATCAATTTGAAGATCACAGAAGAAAAAGTCCTCGAAATTCTCGGAGACAAAGGCCCGTTAGCCGCCAAAGTAGAAAACTTTAAACCGCGCGAAGAACAACAACAAATGTCGGTTGCGGTAAATAGTGCGATAAATTGCGGCGAGAACCTAATTGTTGAGGCTGGAACCGGCGTCGGAAAAACTTTCGCTTATCTGATCCCCGCGGTTTTATCAGATATGCAGGTTGTACTATCGACAGGAACAAAAAACCTCCAGGACCAGCTATTCAAAAGAGACTTGCCGGCAATCCTTAAAATTCTGGAAATATCTCCTCCAATAGCCGTTTTAAAGGGGCGTAACAACTATCTTTGCGATTATCGTCTTGAGTCGACTTTGGCGTCTGGCAGGCTACCAGATCCTATTGCGGTAAAGCACCTTTCTATTGTCAATCAATGGCGAGATAAAACAAATAGCGGAGATTTAAGTGAACTGGCAAAGTTACCCGAAGATTCGCCGGTTATCCCATATGTAACTAGTACCGCCGAGAATTGCTTAGGACAGGATTGTCCGTTTATTGAGAAGTGCCATTTAGCAGCTGCACGTGAGCGAGCTAGAAAAGCAAAAATACTGGTGGTCAATCATCATTTACTGTTAGCTGATCTGGTATTGAAAGAAGATGGATTTGGAGAGCTGCTTCCCGATACTGATGTGTTTATCATCGATGAAGCCCACCATTTAACCAAGACTGCTTACCAGTTCTATGGTGATTCAATATCCAGCCGACAAATCGCCGAGCTTTGCCGCGAAGTAGAGCTCGAATATCGAACCCAGGTGACAGACAGCAGAGACCTGATGTTGGAGGCGCAAAGGCTGGCCAAAGAAGCAAAAGACTTTCGCTTAGCACTGCCCGAGTTCGACTTAAAAGACGACTGGCGGCCCAATCGTAAGATGCAAGAGGCATTGGAGTCTCTATCTAATAAAATCAATGCGTTATTTGAAGTTGTTAAACTGAATTCTACTCGTACCAAGACATTAGAATCTTGCTTTGAGCGCTTGATGGGGTTCAAATTCACCCTGAGCCAATTCAGTTTAAACAAAGCTGCAGAAACAAATAAAAACCAACATGAAGCCCGTATTAATTGGTACGAGACAATGAAAAGCGGCTTTCGGCTGCATACTACGCCAATAGATATCCAACAGCTTTTTCAACAAAGTCGCTCAAGATATGCTACTTCGAGCTGGATAATGACATCGGCGACTCTTAGCGTTAATGGAACGTTTGAGCATTATGTAGATTCTTTAGGCTGGGGGAAAATTAAGACTCTGGAATTGCAGTCATCATTTAATTATCCCGAACAGGCCATGCTATACGTCCCAAGGGCACTACCTTCGGTAAATGATAAATTAAGAATGACGCCGCTTATTGAAGAGTTATCTCCATTATTGCAAATATCAGGCGGACGAGCTTTTTTGTTGTTTACCAGTCACCGAGCGCTTAAAGAGGCGGCTGAGGCAATAAGAGAGTTAGAGCTTTTCAATTGTCTGGTGCAAGGGGAGTCGAGTAAAGACGAACTCCTGAAAAAATTTAAAGAAAATGAGAATACTGTTTTGCTCGCAACTGGCAGCTTCTGGGAAGGTGTTGACGTTTCTGGTGACCAATTGATATTGGTTGTAATCGACAAATTGCCGTTTGCTCCGCCGGATGATCCTATCTTAAATGCCAAGATCCGCCAAGCCAGGCAACGAGGGGATAATCCCTTTATGGCACTGCAAATACCTGACGCGGTACTAACCCTTAAGCAGGGCTGCGGCCGGTTAATTCGCTCTGTGACTGATAGGGGAGTAGTGTGCATTTGTGACCCAAGAATTGTAGGTAAGCCATATGGGGAAATATTTGTTAATAGCCTGCCCGACATGCGACGTACCAGAGACCGCCAATTGGTGAGCGAGTTTTTAGCTGATATAATCGGACCAACCACTGAATAAGCCTAGCTTTGAGATCCACTTTCAAATGACCAAAATTCTATCTATAGACGCATCCACAGAAGCGGTGTCAGCTGCATTACTTAATGGCAGTGAAGTGACCGAAAGATATAAAATAGCACCGCGAGAACATGCAAAGTTGCTCTTGCCGTCTATACAGGAATTACTTGCAGAATCTCAAGTTTCTCTAAACCAGTTGGATGCAATCGCTTGTAATCTTGGGCCTGGCGCATTTACCGGAATTCGAATTGGGGTTTCGGTTGCTCAAGGGCTAGCCTATGGGGCTGATCTGCCTGCTATTGGATTATCTACATTAGAAAATATGGCTTTGGTCGGTGCTGTTGAAATAGGTTCCTGCTCTGGAGAAAGCTGGCTTTGCGCTATAGACGCCAGAATGAATGAAGTTTATTTTGCTGCTTTTTCGGTAGCTTCAAATGAGGAACTCAATTGTGATTATGAGCCTTGCGTTGTTGCTCCGGATAAAATTGATTGGCAGTCATTAGAGCATAAACTTAATCTGGGCAATGCCAATTTGATAGGAACAGGTTGGCAGGCATACCAAAATGAGTTGGTTCCAGAAAATTCGCCAATAGATATAAAAAAGCTCTGCCAAAGCCAATTCCCTCGTGCTTCCTGCGGTTTATATCAAGCTAAAAGAAAGTTCTTAAATAAGGAGTTTGGTAGAGCTGAACAGCTACAGCCAATTTATCTAAGAAATAAAGTGGCTGATAAAAAGAAAGACTAAAAGTACAATAATTAGTCAATTGAGTTATACTCAGAAATCCGTACGCTTAATTAATTTGTATAAAACACGACACTAGATGCTCACTATTAACTGCTCGTTAGTAGGGAAAAGTGGCTTTATTTAATTAATGAAAATAATAAACCCTATAAATATCACGGATAATTTTTCGAGTCGGCCGGCTGCCAGGCGTCAAGTCGAGGGTGATTTTAATAATGGGCGTACCACGACAGAAAATTCAGTTAATCAAGCAAATCAAAGTTTTTCGCTAAGGGTTATTAGGGTACGGGCTGATGGTGTGGAGATATCAGAGTTAGCCTCCCAATCAGGTAATAGACAACAGCGAGCGTCTTCGCAACTTCCTCCTACAGAACAATATGAACAAACAAGTGCTATTTCTCAGCAAGAGGAAATAAGGCAGGCGTTTGGTAGTCTTGATATTTTTGTTTGATTAATTATGCCAGTTTACTATCAGAACTAATCATTTTTCAAAAGTAGTTTCAACAGTTTCCATATACGCTTGCAAATTCAATGGTCGTGTGTAACATGCTGATCGATTTTTTATCGATTAAAATACTTTGTAGATTGAGTTTTGCTTTAGCTTGATTTGCTGTACTTAATAAGTTGTTGAATTATGAAAGGAGAAAGAAGTACTTATCAAAAAATTACTGTTAGTTTTCGCTATAATCCTTACTTTTGGAAGTGCAAATGCTGACCAGCTTTTAAAGACATTTACCATCAAGCAGGTGTTTTCTGAAGGGACTAATTTTGCAGGCTTTTATCCAAATGAACCGTTACCTGAGTGTAAATTCGGATTAATGAATATCGATTTAAGTAAAGAAAGTGGAAAAGGAATATTTTCACTGGTTTTATCAGCTAAAACAGCTGGCCAAAAGGTTGTTCGTATTGATTATACCGTAAATACGAATGGAACCTGTTATGCTACTGGTCTTCATATTAGGTAATCCAAAAAAGAAACCAAGCAGACTAAGATTTACGTTGCAGCTCCGCCTTTGTCTGCTTACCTAAATGTTACTCCCAAATCCTCTGAGCCCGCTTAGTCAACACTAGTACCGGCTAATCGGTGTGTCAGGTATCTTTTGCTTGTTATTGTTTTACGCGTTTAATATCTAATTCAAATCTCCTTTTTGGTCATTGATACCTCTCCTGCACATTAAGCCGCACACTGCATCCGCCTACATATAGATTGTGCAAATGATCCGCTGAAAACCAGATAAATCATTTGACTTTGAAATCACGCTTCTGTAAAAAGAGCGTCGGTTTCTGCAAGTGATGGTTAAATACATAATAAAAATGGATTAATCATTACAGTCATGGAATCCGGTGTTGGCAATTAGTATTTCGCTAAAAATCGAGATGCATTTGCTTAAGTCCGGAGCTGTACCTGCAACTGTATTCAATGCAGCGGTTCATCGAGTTGTCGATATTAAGAATTGCGCAATGAAAGCCAGACACATGACGCAGAGAAAAACCATACTTTATCGGGCGGGAATACTCGATTTAGGCAATCATTTATCAATCCAAAACGCTTCTGATTGTAATAGACCAATTTCTCGCCCCCTGCTTTATTATTGGGGTTTTATATGCGTTTTGTGTTAGTCGCTTTTCTAATATTTAGCCAATGTAGTTTGTCGGATGAAGTTGTAGATGACAATTACCTTTTGGTATTAACTTCTCAACGAAATGCAGAAACAATCGCTGAAGCGGCGAGAGTATTTTATTCAGCACATCCAGAGTCCCGACTTAAAATTCAAGCAAGAAGTGATGTTCAACTCAGAGAAATGTCCTCCAAAGAAGTTTCATTACTGATAGGAAAAAGTAGAGCAGTTCTGGGTTTTGGCTTGTACGGATCGAGCGTTGCTAAACTTGATAGTCTGTTAAAAAAGAGTAATAAATCTCAGCTAATCATTAGCAGCGATCATCGACTAGTTGCTAAAAGCCAATTTAATGCACATCCAATATTTGATAACATGAAGCAATTGCGGCAGCTTGCTAGACTCCGATTTAGTGATGATTTTGAAAATGAATTAAGCGCGCAGGTCAAAAGAAATCCTAATCAATCTGCGTGGTTATATGCCCGTGGCTACTGGCAGGCAGGAGGAAGTGAAAACGCGGCGGAATTATTTGCCTGGATGTTCCGACAGCTGGGCGAAAATATATACGCAAAACCAGCACATCCTGCGCCTCAGATCCGATGGTATTTTGCAGAGAAACTTCACAACAAATTTCCTAAAGAAAGACTTAAAAATGTAAACGGGCGGAATTCGATCATAGCGGTTATTGATCATGCCGGCGGAGGTCGTCCCGCTGATCTGAAATTATTGCGAGATTTGTGTGATAAGGCTAACAGTGTTGGGACGGGGCAATGCCTAGCTGCTTTAGCCTATTGGGGACAAGCTGGTGTTGATGTTGTAAAACACCTACTACCGATTAAAGAAAAGTTAACCGCAGTAGTGATGCTGCAAGACTTTGTTGTCGGTGGTGGCGACGGACGTGAAGCAGTTACTGAGATTTTTAGCGAGCTAAATGTACCTATCATTAAGGCAATTAAATTACGGGACAGAACTGCGATTGAGCGTCATCTATCTTCCGATGGCCTAGCCCAAGAAAAAGTTTACTATCAAGTTGCTATGCCAGAATTGCAAGGTGCAAGTCAGCCTTTAGTGATAGCGACCGCAGGCAAAGCAATTGAAGAGCAGCCTACAGGGATTCGTATTCAGGGAATTGTTCAAGACCAGAGCGGTGTTAGTTCATTGTTGCAACGTATTAAACGCTGGTCCGTTCTTCAGCGAAAATCAAACAACGAAAAACGTTTGGCCATTATTTACTATAACCATCCCCCGGGGCGTCACAATATTGGGGCTGATAATCTCGACGTGCCAGCCTCGTTATGGCAAATACTAATTCAATTAAAAGCCGCTGGATACGATACTGGTGAACTTCCTGCAAACCAAAGCGAACTACTTGATCTCATGCAAGCTAAAGGAGTGAACTTACCTAATGATAACGCTGCATTGAAGGTGATGAAAAATAAGATTAATCGAATGTCATCAGAGCATTATCGAAACTGGTTTAATGATTTACCCTCAACAGTAAAGCAGGAAATGGAGTATGGGCCTTTTGGATTGCTTCATCAGCAGTTAGTATCTGCAGTTAAAGCGGGAAAGAAACAATTGGCCATAGCTGCACTCGAGCATACAGCCGAAGAAATGCATCATCTGCTTGAAGGGGTTGATCATAAGGGGAGAACTAGAGCACTGGCTCTGATGGAGCAACTTGAGCAATGTTATAAGATCTTCATAAATTCTAGCTTAAAAACGCCTTGCATCAGCGATGTGCCAAAAATTATTGAAGGATTAAAAAAAACAGGTATTGAAGGTCTTGCTGGATGGGGAGCTGCGCCTGGAAATGTTATGACCCATGAAGGGGAACTACTACTTCCAGGACTAGTTTTTGGCAAAATATTTATTGGCCCGCAGCCACCTCGTGGATGGGAAATTAATGAAGAGTTATTGCACGCAAACTTGGCATTTCCTCCACCTCACCAATACCTGGCTTTCTACCACTTTTTACGAGATCAATTTAAAGCTGACGCGCTTGTGCATCTGGGACGCCATTCGACCTACGAATTTCTGCCTCGTCGTTCTGTTGGGGTTGCTGAAGACGATTATTCCAGAATTATTGCTAGTGATCTACCTGGTCTTTACCCCTATATCGTTGATGGAGTAGGTGAAGGGATCCAGGCAAAGCGTCGAGGGTTGGCGGTAATAATAGACCACTTAACTCCGCCATTGGCTAGTACTCCTTTGTATGACGAGCTACTTCAGTTAAGACAGCTTATAGAGAGCTTTGAAGTGAGTCATGGTAGTGGAAACAAAATAGTTGCTAATAGATTGGTAAAACAAATAAGGGAAAAAGTTGAAGCTTTAGAACTTAAGGAGGAGCTAGCCGAGGCAATGTCAGCCGAGCTCGCAGTAATGGGGATCAGCTTCGAAGAAGTAGACGATGATATGTTAGTACATGAAGTGGGCCACTATCTTACCGACCTGCAAGAGAGGTTTATGCCGCTTGGTTTACATATTTTTGGTAAGGACTGGCAACCTGACGCAATAGATATGATGTTGGAATCGATGCAGTCTAAAAATGTAAGAACTAGAAATCCAGAAAATAAAACTGAAGAAAACGAGACAATAGAAGTAGACAAAAAATTGATAACCTCATTGGACGAACTGTCTTCAGGAAGAAATTGGAAACACGATTTACAAGTTTCACCTAAAGCAGAAATAGATGCGCTTTTAAATGGACTAAACGGTGGTTTTATTTCTCCAGGCCAAGGAAATGATCCGTTGCGGAGTCCGACAAGTTTACCAACAGGGAGAAATTTTTACGCGCTTGATAGCAGCTTGATTCCCAGCAAAGTTGCCTGGCAACTAGGAAAAGAGATGGCTGCTTCAGCAAGGGAAAATAATAGACTACATCCGAATAAACGAGAAGCTTTAATTTTGTGGGCATCGGACGTTGTGCGAGATGAAGGAGTAATGATTGCGTTTGGCTTAGATATGCTAGGCTTGGAACCCGTTTGGAATAGTAGAGGATTAGTAAAAGGTCTTAAACGCCAAGAATTAAAAGAAGATTCGAACAGAGCTAGACGCGATATGGTGTTTACTACTTCAGGTTTGTTTAGAGATTTATATGGACAGCAAATGCTGCTGCTAAACAAAGCAACCTTAATGGCTATCGATGCAAGTGCCGATACTATACGTCGTGACTATCCCGCGTTGAGTCTGCCTTTGGAGTATGCGCTTTCCAGTCTAGGTCAAGCAACCAAAGGTGGAAATGAACCGTTGCTCCAAAATCAAGTTGCTGCACACTGGGTTACGCAAGCAAGAGAACTACTAGCCTCAGGCTATGCAGAAAAAGAAGCTGGATTGGTCGCTAGTTTTCGAGTCTTTGGGGATGCTCCGGGGAGCTATGGTGCAGGAATAAATCGATTGGTCGAGCGATCTGGTGCTTGGCAAAAACGTGAGCAGTTGGCCAAAGTATATACTCGTCGCCTTGGTCATAGTTATGGCTCTGCGGGGTTTGGTAAACCAGCTCAAGCTGCTTTCAAACGTGTGTTATCTGATGTTCAAAATACTTACTTTGGACGCTCGAGTAATCTCTACGGCTTAATTGATAACAATGACGCATTTGATTACTTGGGAGGATTAAGTCTGGCCGTTGAAACGCTAACCGGTAATGTGCCAAATAATTATGTAATTGATCATGCGGATCCAAACAAAATCAAAACTCGCCCTTTGGGACTTGCATTACGCCAAGAGTTAAGAAGCCGCTTTTTAAATCCAGAGTGGTTAAAAGGACAAATGAAGCATGACTATGCGGGGGCCCGTACGATGGGCAGTGAATTTCTCGAATATCTATGGGGATGGCAAGTAACCAATCCTACTCTGGTTGGAGATTGGGCATGGGAAGAAGTTAAAGCCGTATATATTGATGATCGATATCAGCTGCAACTCGATCAATTTCTAGCGCAAGGACACAATGCTCACGTAAAGAGTAATATGTTGGCTATTATGCTGGTGGCGATCAACAAAAATTTTTGGCGCGCCGATCAAGAAACGGTTAAACAACTTGCAGGTGAATTCGCGGACTTAGTAGCTAAGCACGGTTTACCCGGAAGTGGGCATACCGACCCCGAACATCCTATGTTTCCTTGGCTTGAAAAGTACTTAACAGCTAAACAATGGCAAGCAATTGCGGAAGTTATTGCCATGGCGCGGGGGGAAGAACCTGATACTGCTGGAAATCCAAACCAGGTTCATCGCATTGCTGAGATTGAAATGTTAGATGCTGCAGAATTAGCCAATAAAGAGCTCGATAATTTAACCTTGGATACCGTAGCAAATGTCGATGACCGCCAAATTATTCAATCAAATGAAAATAGTGAAAAAGATCAGACATCGGGAGTAAATGAAGAATCATATACATCTGATTCTAAAGGTAACCAATCTGACTTCTCATCTATACATTGGTGGATAGTTATAGGCTTACTGCTTTTAATTTGTGGTGGTTTTTATCGTGGAATAAGTCAAATAAGACGAATACGTCGTATTTCTTTTAACGAATCTTAATCTACAGGAAATAAAATGGACTATGGCAATTTTCTAGGTGTGCTGCATCAGTTAGTAGGCTGGTTACTCTATCCCGTAATAGTTGGGTTAGTGATTGCGCTAGTTATTACAATTTGGGAAGTCGGACTTTCTATAGCGGAACGGTTCGTTAGTCTCAGAACTTTTATTGTCGATGATATTGAACGACAAAAAATGCGCCGCCACTTTAAAGTTTACGCAACTCGTAGACTTGAGCGTGCTGATTTACTTGCACGTGCTGGTCCAATTCTAGGATTAATGGGAACGCTCATTCCATTAGGCCCGGGGCTAACTGCGCTCGGTTCCGGAAACATTGATATTCTAGCGACAGCACTTACAGTTGCATTTGATACAACGGTTGTGGGATTGTTGATTGGTCTCTTAGCCTACGTGTTGGGCCGCATTCGTCGTCGTTGGTACGAAAGCGTTTGGGAACAATTAAGCGAAGAAAGTAGCGTAAGTTATGAAGGAGTGAATAATCCAAAAAGGACGATTGATCAAAAAGGACGATTGATCAAAAAGGGAGATTAACCCATGCAATCTAAAATACCGTGGCAGTCGAATACTTTTGTAGAGCAAGATACCGATCCATTAACCGGTTTTGCGAATATTATGGACGTAATGTTAGTTTTTTCATTGGGAATAATGCTTGCCCTGGTGGCACAGAGCAAGGAGTTACGAACACATTTAGCAATAAATAATAGCGAAGAAAGTGCTCGCAAAATCACAGTTCAAACCGGTGATGAATTACTCGAGACACCAGAATCGCTCGAACAGGTGCTACAGGGCCAAGCGAGCGGATACGAATCATTAGGGAGGGTTTATAAAGATCCGAAAACAGGAAAACTTATCTTAATCAGTAGTGATTAAATCCGGGAGGGGCAGGTATTGACTGACGGCTTGCTTGTGAACTAGCTCATGGTTGCTGAGCCTCAGGTTATTCCCAAATCCTCTCAGCCCATTTAGTCAACCCACTAGCAACACTTCCAAAATAATCACCGTCCAAAAGTTTAACCCCAGGCAAGACATTTAAAATAGCATTTCGCAGAAAGGGAGATTTCGCCGAACCACCGGTGACATAAACAATGTCTGGTTTTTCTTCTGCTTGATTAACTGCATCTGAAATTAACGCTTTAATTTTTTCAATGGGAGTCGCAATAGATGATTCAAAATCACTACCATCAATCGAAAACAAAAGTTGTTCATCGATATAGGACAAGTCAACCTTGGCTGGATCACTTTCACTTAGAAATATTTTTGTTAACTCTGAGTCTCTAACCAAACGGTGATTTTGCTTTGTTTGTTGAAGTTTAATTAATCGCTGAATTAGATCTGGTTGAGTAGCATCACGTTTTAAGTCGAGAAGATCGCGGTAAAGTTTGCCGGAATTAAAAACATTCTGGTCGCCAACATTGTTGATTGAAACCGCATTCCAAAATGGCGATTTAGGCATTTCAATTCCTTTTATCTGGGTACTTCCCAGCCCGAAAGAGGGCATAAAACTTTTAAAGGCGAGATGAATATCTAAGTCGTTTCCACCGACTCGCTGACCGGTATGAGCGAGAAAGTCTTCACGTCTTTCGACTTTGTTGACATAGCTAGGTCCCATCCTAACCATTGAGCAGTCAGTTGTACCTCCACCGATATCAACGACGAGTACAGTACAGTCATTTGTTAAGTCGGTTTCAAAATCGATCCCCGCGGCCAAAGGTTCGTATAAATATTCAACTGAATCAAATCCCGCCCGAGACAAGGCCGAGTCCATAATCTGAATAGCTTGCTGATTACTCTGCTCGCTATTGACACCTTGATAATTTACGGGGCGTCCAACTACTGCGTGAGTTAATCTATCTGACAAGTTTGATTCAGCTTTAGATTTAATATTAATAACCATCGCAGTAACCAAATCTTCAATGAAATGGATCTGGTGGGGGCTTAATCCGGTTGAGCCAAGAAAAGATTTTGGTGACTTGATAAATACGCCATCTTCCGGCGAGTCAATATAATGCTGTATTGCTGCATCCCCAAAAAAATGTACTTGGTCTCGATCATCAAATCCCATTTCAATTTTGAAACTTCGTGCACCGGCTAGCTGAAGTTTACGAGATTCTTTGTATCCTGAATCTACCGAAGCTGATCGACAGATAAAATCAGCAATTAGATTTCGCTCATAAGTGAATACTGTTGATGGCACGTAAGGCGAATTTTGTTGAAGATCTAGCAATTCGGATTGTCCATTTACCACAATCCCAATGGCCGAGTTGGAAGTTCCAAAATCTAATCCCGCAAACATAACGCACCTCCGATAATCTTAGTCGACTCAGCCCTTCTGCATGCGAATTCAGCTTTTTGGATAAAGCCATTCAACGCAAAAGGGCGCGGGATCCTACAGGAGTCGAATAAGAATTTCTAGACTTTATTTGCTTGAAATATACTCATTCGATTTTATGTGGTGTCAGAATCACTTTACCATCGCTTTTGTGTTCTGCGTAATGCTCGAGTGCTTTGGGGAATTCATCAAAACTAAACTCACCATAAATATCTGTATTAAATATACCTTCCGCAAAAAGCTTCTGTACTGTTTTGGTAAGTTTCATTACTTTTAAGGGAGAGGATTTTTTAATGTAAGTAGACAGCCAAAAGCCTTCAATTTTTATATCTCGGAAAATCACATCTGCAACACTGAACAATCCGCCAATCGGGTCATGAGTTTCAGTGAGCCGTCCATAAACAATCGCTGTCGATCCACTAGGCATATTCTTGAGTACAAGCGGAGTCTCTTTGTCTGCTACTGCATCGAGAAATACTTTAGCTTTTAGCGATTTGCAGGCATTTTTAAGCTTTTCTTGAAAATCATCGTCAGTTGTCAATAAAACTTCGTTGGCTCCGAGGGCTTTTAAAGGTGCAATATTTGACTCCGAGCGAACAGTGGCGATAGTTTTAATTCGTTTTAATTTACAGTAACGAATAACGCCTTTGCCCACCTGACTGGCAGCCGCGTTAACTACAATTGCTTTTGAACCCAACTCTATCGCTCTATCCACCATGCACACAGAAGTGCAGGGGTTAACAACTATCGTCGCTGCTTGTGAGTCGCTAAGCTCCTTTCGCACAGGAATACAAAACTGAGTTTTGGTAATTGCGTATTTGGCCCACACTCCATCACTTCCTGGAGTCGCAAATAATGCAATTCGCTTACCCTTTAACCATTTTCCATACCAACCAGCGTTTGCATCGATTACTTCACCACAGGCTTCAAAACCGGCATAGCCTCCTTCAAGAGGGGGAACACCGTACTTGCCCATTAGGTAAACAAGGTCCGATGGGTTTACCGGGGAAGCAAGGATTTTGACCAACACTTGACCTTTTTTTAGCGCCGGAACGGGTTTATTAGTTAGTTCGATACGATCAGTAAACGATACATCTTCATCTTCAATTAAGTTAAGGGCAAATCCAGTATTTTCCATAAAGTTGTTCTTATTGATTATTTACGTTTTTGGTCAGACCACTTTAGACTAATTTAACCTTTGAGTAAATTGGATGATAAAGATCTCTGAGTGTTTACTCATAGTTTACAAATAGGCATTAAGGAAAAGTACATACTAGAGATAGTGAATTAAGACAGAATGTGACGTTATTAATCTTAAAATTGTCAGAATAATAACCCTTTTCTAGTTTATAAGTTCGTTAACTTAACAAAAATTAAAGTGAATTTTAGTATGGACACCATTTATCGATGTTTTATAGGAATTGCTTCATTAGTACTTGTATTTCTGATCGCTAGTTGCGTTACGCATTATGAGCAGAGTTCGGATCTGCATGCTCCATCACCAGTAATTCTAGAAAGTGAAGAGAATAAAATTGTCGTTACCGGATCGAGAATCAGTGGAGGACGTGAACCAGTACTTACACAAGAATCCCTTTCTGAATCAATTAGCCAATTAAGGACGCAAAAAGACCAAATTAACAAGAAACGATCTTGGAAGCCTTCGACTCAAGCTGCTAATAACGCTGTTATTAAAGTTGGAGGAGGTGAAGAAATTAAACCAGAAGCTGTCGATGTAAAAGTTCAAATTGATGGTTTTCGTGCCAGAGTGCTGGTAGACGGATACTATACAAACCCACACAACCGCCAGCTGGAAGGCAGCTTTAAGTTTCGGCTACCCAATGACGCTAAACCCTATTTTTTCGCATTTGGCGAAAGTACTAAATTTAATAAAGATGAGATTTCCACGCCGGTCAAAATTCCCAATAATCAGACTCTAAATACTCAGAATCGGGAAAGCCGAAATCGAAATATCAGACTTAGTCCAGCAGAGATAATGGCAGATCGAGAATCGGCTTGGAAAGAGCCGAAACAAGCCATAATGGTAAAGCGAGAAGCCGCCGCATTTGCCTATCACAATACAGTTGCCAGACAAATTGATCCTGCTTTAATGGAGTGGTCTGGCGCCGGAGTATTCAACGCGAAAGTCTTTCCCTTAATGCCACAAAAAACGCATCGTATCGTTATTGGTTACGATATCGACCTCTCGACATCCGAAACCGGACTAAATATGGATCTGCCGTTACCATCAAGTAATATAGATAAGCGGATTCATCTATTAATAGACCAGCATCCAGAGGCTAATGTTTTTGTACAAAAGTTTGCGAGAAAGAAACTACGTTCGCCTAAGCTGATTGAAAAATTTGAAGGGATTTCTCAAACTTCGTTCCAGGGTAAAGCGATAGATGGCTTAAAAATTACTATTGCCAATCCCCAAAAACCTACTATTTTTGGCGAAGACGAGGTAGGACGATATTTTGCTCACCAGTTTATCGTTGACCTGCCTCAAATAGAATCTCGAACTAATGAGCAAGTAATATTTGCCCTGGATACTTCTTTAAGCAGCGTGCCTGATAAATACTATCGCTGGACTAAATTGGTTAATGCCATACTGTCTAACAATCAATCGACAATCAAACGATTTAATTTGATGAGTTTTGGGATCCAGCAAAAATGGTGGAGAGAGCAGTTTGTTGAGAACAATCAGACCAATCGAGATAAGCTCCGCTCTTATTTAAATAAACTAATACTTGAAGGAGCTACTGACCTTTTCAGTGCTATTCAAAATGTAGCGAGCCCATACTGGAATACTAACAAAATCCAATTTGATCTGTTTGTAATGTCTGACGGCGCGGCAACCTGGGGAGAAGAAAGTCCCCATTTGATAAGTGCTCAAGTTAATAAGGGTTTAGTTAATCGATTATTTACCTACCGTCTAAATCAAGGTGTTGAAGATTCAGAAATGCTTGCTCATCTTGCTCAAGCAACCAACGGTGTCAATTATGTTATTGATAGTGACTCGGGGATACAAGGATTATCTATTGCGCATAATCAACAACCATGGATCATCGAAGAGCTTCATATGAGCCAGGGAGATGACTTGTTAATAAGGGGGAAACCCGGTTCGTTATATTCAGGGCAGCTATTAACAATAGCCGGAAGACTCAAGTCTGATATCGCCAAAGGAGCTCAAGCGAGGTTAGTCATGTCGAATGGTAGTGAGCAAGTCGAGCAATTAATCGAAATGTCGAATTTAATTGAGTCCAAACTGGCCAGCCGAATATACGGACAGATTGCCGTGGAACAACTGGAATCTATTGACCCTCTGTTAAAGCTACATGCGTCAAGTTATGCTAACCACTATCGCGTACCTGGTAAAAGCAGTTCACTGTTAATGCTAGAAACCGCCGAAGACTACAGGCAATACCAGATTTCTCCTGAACAAGATAAAGAAACCATTATTGCAACTAGAGTTAGTCAGTTGTTCGCAAATCTTGCTAAGGATCGGCTCAATCAACTATTAAGTTATAAGTCTAAATTTGTTGATCTATATGATTCATTGAACAAAATGAAACAGATACGCTTTGAGCCGCCGGAGGAACTAACTCAGCTGATTCAAAGATTACCTGATGCGAGTTTTCAGTTGAATGGTGCCAGCAGTCGAACGGCAAACAGGGCTAACCACAGCGCCACTAAGATCAGTAAACGAAGCAAGTATGCTAAAGCTGTTAGTAAAGGCGAAATTAAATACGCAGTAGCAATTAAAGAAGCAAACAAGAGACTGGACCGCGGGAATAAAATGGGGGCTCTGCAAGCCATCAGTTCTTTAGTCGAACAAATGCCTAAGGACGTAGCGGTGTTGCGAGAAGTGGCCTTTAATGCCCAAAGTTGGCAATTGAAACAGCAAGCGTACGACTTGCACTTTAAGGTTGCGAAGTTGAGGCCTTACGAGCCCCAGTCTTATAGCTTTTTAGCGAAGCTCGCTCAAGAAAACGGTAATGATGAATTAGCATTGTTGTTTTACGAGCTAGGATTGGCAAGTGATTGGCAGGGAAGGTTTGGTGATTTCGAATTTATCCATACGATTGATTATTTGAATTTCCTTAAACAGCTTCGAAATTCAAAAAGTGTGCATGTTTCAATTCGGGAATTTGGGCTGGCCAGACTCGAACAGCTAGGAAATTCATTCCAATTGGATAGCAGCAAGCTTATTGTCGCAATTGCCTGGAATACTGATCGTACCGACATCGACCTGCATGTTGTAGAGCCAACGGGAGAAGAGTGCTACTACCAACACAAGAGAACCCAGTCGGGCGGATTTATTACCAGAGATGTAACCACTGGTTATGGGCCGGAAATGTATATTAATCCTAAAGGGCCAAAAGGTATTTATAAGTTCTACGTAAACTATTATCGCTCAGACACGAATAAATTAGGCTTGGATACTAAGGTTTATGTCAGAACGATTAAGCACTGGGGTACCGATGAACAGGTTGAAAAATCCTATACCGTTTCTTTAAGGAAAGCGAAAGATAAAGCTAAAGTTGGTCAGGTTAGACTATAATTTAATCAAATAATATGCACCTGGTTGGATTAGGTAATGGATAATTTTTCAATTGACGCATACACTCCTGCGGAAATCGCTAAAAGAATAGAGCAGGCGTCCATAGCCAAAACCAAAGCCCAATTTCAAAAAGTCCTCGCCCTGGCTATTCTTGCCGGAATTTTTATTGCGCTAGGTGCGACTCTTTTTATTTATGTTACTCACCAAGCAGTTTCATCTATTGTTTTACTTAAGTTAGTCGGTTCCATTTGTTTTTGTCTTGGGCTAATTTTAGTTGTTGTTGCTGGAGCGGAATTGTTTACCGGCAATAACCTTTTAGTGATTGCATATGTTGATCATAAGATAACTCTCAAACAACTTTTATTGAACTGGAGTGTTGTATACATAGGCAATTTTATCGGAGCACTAATTTTAGTTGTACTTCTATTTTTCAGTAAACATTGGTTAACTCATGATGGTGCGGTAGGTATACATTTAGTAAAAGTAGCGACAAATAAACTGAGCTATACTTTTATCCAGGCATTTACTTTGGGAATACTGTGTAACTTGTTAGTTTGCCTGGCAGTTTGGCTTTGTTTTGCATGCCATAGTGTCACAGACAAAATACTCGCGATTATATTTCCAATTACTGCATTTGTTGTACTGGGGTTTGAGCACTCCGTGGCAAATATGAATCTAATTCCTGCGGCCATTTTTGCGTTGGAGCAACTTGGTCAGGCTGACGTTTCTAGTATAAATACAGAGCTCATTGCCGAACATTTGACCTGGTCAAACTTCCTTCTCTCAAATTTACTTCCCGTCACTTTAGGAAATATAGTTGGAGGAGGGCTATTTGTCGGACTAACCTATTGGTTTATTTATATCCGGTCTAATTAGAATTTTGGGTCTGATTAAGATTTGGGTTGGGGCAATTCCAATAATACGCGAGTATCAGGTCGATAATTTACTACAGGTTACAATTTGCATTTTTAGAACAAACTTTTAATTCTAAGTTACCTTTTATTCTTCTTTTTTTTCTCTTTAAGTCAAAAAAAAATTCTAATAATTAAATATATTAACGCATAAAAAAATGGTTGTGCTACACGGTGATACAGTGGCGCAATAAAACGCAACAAAGAGAAACAAAACGCAAAAGTATTAATTATCTCAATTGTTAAACTCAGACGCTCTTTTGGGTCGAAAAATCAACCACTGAGGAGTTTAACAAAATAATGAAAACAAATGAGTTACGTAAAAGCGCAGTTTATCTAGCGATAGCTAGCGTTTTATGTTCTCCGGTTTATGCCGAAGAGCAAGAAGAGAAGAAAGATGATGAGTACACTAAAATCATCGTAACTTCTACGCGACGCGCAAATGATATTCAGGATATTCCGATCAACGTTTTTGCGTTTAATGATGAGCAAATGGAATCCATGCAAGTAAAAAATGCAATTGATATTGCTAAGTGGGTTCCCGGTCTTACCGTAACAGACCAAGGCGGCCGTGCTGCTAATCAGGTTATTGTACGTGGCCTTAATACAGATTCCTCAGGCCCAGCCGGTGGAACTGGAGGAACTGTTGGGAATTACATCGGTGAAATTCCCGTTTACATCGACTTAAAGCTAACAGACATTGATCGTGTCGAAGTTTTAATTGGTCCTCAAGGAACTTTATATGGAGCTGGCACCTTAGGTGGGGCAATTCGATATATTCCTCGTAAGCCAGATCTAAGCGGCTTTGATTCGAGTGTATTTTTCGGGTTATCGCAAACTAAAGAAAGCGACTCTACAGGATATGAAACCGGGTTTGTATTAAACACTCCAGTTAATAGAAATTTCGGCTTTAGAACTTCAGTGGTAAAAGAAGATAGGCCAGGCTTCATTGACTACAATTATGTGGTACGTGAAGGCGGAGTTTCAAATCCCCAGCCGGATTTTAACAATCCGCAAGATGTAGCGGCCAATCTTAGACAGGTTGAAGATGCTAACTACGTAGAAATTCTTGCAGGTAAGGTTGCGGCGCGCTACATGCCCACCGAGTATATTGATGCGACCTTAACTTATTATTATCAAGAGCAAAGGGCTGGCGGCAGGAATCTGGTTCATTATTATCCCGAATTGGCATCAAGCGAAAACTTTATGTCGGGAGCATACGAATCAGGTTATCGTTATCAAGAGCCAAACAATAGAACTGACGAGTTAATCAGCCTTGAAGTCACTTTTGAATTTGACTTCGCCGATTTAGTTTCAGCTACCGGCTTATCCAAGTATAAAGATCATGGGCAGCGAGATCAGACAGATTTGCTACTTGGATTTGAATACGGTTACGAAGGTTTCCCAAGCTTTTCTGCTTATACAAGAGAAGATACCGAACAAGAAATCTTGACTGAAGAAATTCGTCTGGTTTCTAAAGGAGATGGACCTTTAACCTGGATTGTTGGTTATTATTACAATAACAATGAAATCATCCGTGGTGACAGTAAAGAATTTACGCCGGGTATAGCTGATTTCTGGGGAGTTAATCGACCAGACGGACTGGAATACTACTCCGCGTCTAACGGCGAATTAACCGAGCAGGCATTTTTTGGTGAAATAGGTTATCAATTTACTGATGAATGGCAAGTAACAATCGGTGCTCGCAGCTACCAGTATGAAAATGAACAAGCTTCAGGGTTTGATCTGCCACTACTCAATACAGCACAAGGCAACTACGGGCCGGATGAAACCAATCTAAAACTGACGACTAACAGCGTTGATGATGATGGTAGCCTGTTTAAGTTTAATACGAGCTACGATTTCAGTGATGATTTAAAACTATACTACACATTGAGTGAAGGATATCGAATTGGTGGTATCAATTCAGTGACACCTTGTC
The DNA here is from genome assembly GCA_026196875.1 of Kangiellaceae bacterium. GTDB lineage: Bacteria > Pseudomonadota > Gammaproteobacteria > Enterobacterales > Kangiellaceae > Aliikangiella. The sequence continues at coordinate 50,178 of JAPHTP010000017.1, read as the reverse complement.
CCGATCCATTGCCACCGGGCGTTCAGAATCTTTGCGCACAACCAGATGAAATATTGATCCTTCCAGATAGAACTACGAACAATGAAATTGGTATTAGAAGTAATGTTTTTGATGGTCAATTTGCGTTTAATGCTGCGTTTTATCACGTAGCTTGGGAAGATGTTCAAGTAGGTGATGTTACTCAAAATGGTTCACTTCCAATCACGTCAAATGGTGGAGAAGCAGAAAGCCGTGGTGTTGAGTTATCACTACGTGGAAGGCTATCTGACAATTGGAAAATCAATACGACTTATGCCTACACAGACGCCAAGTTAACCCAGGATGCGCCTGGTTTAGTTGGAGGAACTGATGCCCTTGCTGGAGACAGGCTACCTGGAGCTCCGCAACAATCATCGTCATTAGGTTTAACCTATGATACTGAGGTTTTTGGTGGATTCCCTCTAGAGGTTAACTATAGCCTTAATTACACCGGAGACATCTTTACTAAAGTAGGTAATCGAAATAATGGTGAAAGACTCCCTAGTTATACCTTGCATGGTGTATCTGCGACTATTCGCGGCGATAACTGGGATGGTACTTTTTATGTGAAGAATCTTACCGATGAATACGTCGTTACTGCGGTCAGAAATGACTACAGTTTCTTGCGTGACGTTGGGGGATTTGACCTTCGTCGCTATGGACGTTATATCAATACTCCGAGAACTTTAGGGGTAATGATGACTTACTATTTCGACTAGGTTGAAAACGGAGTTGTTACTTCGATCTGCCAGAGCTGGCATTTTTTAATGCCAGCTCTCCTAATTTACTGTAAAACGATAAGTACTCCATGACGGAACAAACTAAAATCAGCAATGGTTTTGACGAACAAATAAAACTCGCTGAGAGTCTGCTTAAGAGGCGCAGGTTTTCGCAAGCCGAGTCGATCTGTTGCCAGTTGATTCAAATTAATGATGCTCACGATTTTCCTTATTTTTTAATAGGGCTATCTAAGTGTGAACAGGGACAGTTTAAACAGTCAATCGCATGGTTTGAAAAAGCGAGTAGCGTAAACTCTAGTTGTTGCCGAACTTACGTATTTCAGGCGAAATCCTGGATGTTGCTCAACCGGTTAGACAAAGCAAAAACTTTAATTCTCCATGCCCTAAAACTTAAAAGCAACGATGCTTTTACTAATGACACCATGGGAACAGTTTTAAGTCGACTCGGTTTGCAGAAACAAGCTGTAAGTTGTTACCAAAAGGCTACCGAACTGGAGCCTAATAATAGTAATTTTTGGTTTAATTTAGGTGCCACGCAACGGTTTCTTGGAGCGTTAGAGTTAGCAAGACATGCATTAGAAGAAAGCATTAATTGTGACTTTCGAAATATACAAGCACACGCTTTACTAACGGAAGTATCAAAAATAAGCACAACCAATAATCATATCGATCGTCTAAAAGAGCTACTTTTATTGGAGCTTAGCAGCGCTGAGAAACTAATAGTTTCACACGCGTTGGCAAAAGAATTGGCGGCAATTGGTGAATATAATCAGTCCTTTTCCATACTTGAAGAAGCGAAGTCTGAACGTAAGCAAGACATTGGTTACCATTTTGAGGCTGATAAGCGAAGGATAGAGTGCTTTAAGTCTCTTTCCTACTGTCCACAAACGATAGAAACCGAGTTTGATAAGAAGCCAATATTTGTCTTGGGAATGCCGCGCTCTGGCACAACATTGGTAGAGCGAATCCTAACCGGTTCAAGCCAAGTAGATTCAGCAGGGGAACTAAACAGCCTCAATTTTTCCGTCGCTAACAACTTATCACAATATCGACTTCCGCATCTATCCCCGGGCTATATCAATAAAATTCCAGATATTAACTTTAACGTTCTAAGGCAATCTTACTTTAATTCTGCAGCTCCTTTGATTAGAGGGAAGGGTGAATATGTTATCGACAAAATGCCACTCAATTTTATGTATATTGAGTTGATTGCTAACGCTTTTCCTGAGTCTAAAATAGTATTGCTTCACCGGCACCCGCTAGACGTCTGTATCGGAAACTTTAAAGTCTTGTTTTCGACCCAGTATTCGCTGTATAACTACGCATTGGATATTGAGAATACTGCAAATTATATTACCGCTTTTACGTCTTTAATGAAGCATTATAAAAGTAAACTTATGCACAGGCTTCATGTAGTTGATTTTGAACAGCTAGCTGTTGAACCGAAAGTTGAAGGCAAAAAAATGTTCGATTATTGTGGTCTTAATTGGAGTGATAAATATATTGAGATCCAAAATAACCAGTCCGCAGTAACGACTGCCAGCTCTGTTCAAGTTAGACAGTCGATTAACACTCGCTCAATAAATCGATGGCGGTTTTATCGAGATAATATGCAGAAGGTCTGCCAACGCTTTATGGCTGAAGGCCTTATTGACTCAAATTTAGAAAAGCTTCCTTTATAGCCTCTGTCTTTTTATTATCCGCCGATAGACAATCTGTCTGACTTAAAATATAGGCTCTATTGATTGCAATATTGATCTAGCAATATTTGCGGGGAAAGTAATATACTAGTGCTCGAAATTTTAGGCTGAATTGCAAATTAAGGAAAAGTAATGAATCTCGAGCTAACAAGTAGCGAACAGCGTGTCATTGGTTGTCTAATTGAGAAGTCTATTACAACCCCAGACCAATATCCATTGTCTTTGAATGCGTTGACGAATGCTTGTAATCAGAAAAGCAATCGTGAACCTGTTATGAATTTATCGGAAGATGAAGTGCAAAATACGTTAGATGACTTGGCGAGCAAACACTTAGTGATGACTCAGGCAGGAGCGACGAGCCGTGTAGCCAAATACCAGCATCGATTTTGCAATACTGAGTTCAGCGACATCCAACTAACCAAGCAAGAGCTGGGGATTATTTGTGTGTTGTTTCTACGTGGGCCACAGACTCCTGTTGAACTTCGGACTCGGACAAATAGGCTATGTGAATTTACTAATGTTGCTGAAACTGAAGAAGTATTACAGGCTATGTGCAATAAGGAAAAGGGAGCATACGTAGTAAGATTGGAAAGGGAGCCTGGTCGAAGGGAGAGTCGTTATCAACACTGTTTTGGTAGCCCTGCGGAACTGCTGGATTCAACAATGTCTGAGCCCCAAATGGAAGCAAGTAAAATTTATTCAAGCGACGAGCCGGAATCAGTGAATCGAATTGAAGCGTTAGAGCAACAGGTGGAACTAATGCAAATGGAGATCGATGAGCTTAGAGAAAAAATCGATACTCTTTTGAACTAATTTATATATCAAGAATCTACTGAAATGAGGTATGAAACATTAATTCTAAATTAGAATAACTAAAAAATTACATAGGTTTAATTCAAATTATAATTCCTGGTTTATTAGGCTAGCTAAAAATTCAACCTTTTTCTAGACTGGGTTTATACTCAGATCGCGTATTTATGACTATACTTAGTATTATGCGCTTTGTTGTATTCTTTACTCTTATATTTCTGACTGCCTGCGCTTCGAATATCGAACGAGTGCCGCAGGGCGAGCTTGCCTCCATTCCTGAACCTAAATTGTTAGATGAACAGTACTTTGGAAATGAAACCAAAATAGAAACATTAGAGGATGTTTTCAGCTTAACCAGAACGCAACAGCAAGATTTCCTAGCTTACTTTAATCACTATAAAAACAAATCACTATACCCCAACAAAAGAATTTCACGCTACTTGTCAGGAAGACTCGAAAGCTTCAATTTCTATTCTGATACTCTCACTGCAGATGATGCCTTAGAGAGGAAGCTGGGTAACTGCCTTTCTCTGGCTATCGTTACCCACTCTTTAGCCAATTTAGTTAATGTTGATGTTGGCTACGAACTCGTTGAAACCCCCGCGGTCTATCAAAAGGAGGGAGGGATAGTTTTATCATCTCAGCACGTCAGAACTTTGTTGCATGATCCTAAAAGAAGCGAGTTCACTAATGGACCATTATGGAGAGGATATATCAGGGTTGATTATTATCCGGCTGAAGGGACAAAAACGTTAAGAAGGGTATCTTCAGAAGAGTTTTTCGCAATGTTTTATCGGAACCGTGCCGCCGAAGCATTAACTCGAAATGAACATGGCCTGGCGTATGCCTATGCAAAAGAGGCCTTAAAATATAACAAGCTTGATGAGCAAGCGATCAATATGCTCGCGGTTCTGCACGATAATCTCGGATTTAAGAATCTAGCAGAGAATTTGTTTGAGTATGGATTGAAGTATGGAAGAAGTGATGAAAAGTTTGAACTTCTTTATAACTATCATTTGCATCTTATACAGAATGAAAAAAATGACAAGGCTCAGCGTGTAGCAAAGCAATTAAGAAGGTATGATGATCCAAACCCATATAAGTGGGTAAACCTCGGTAACGAAGCTATCGAGGATGAAAGGTATCATAATGCAATTTCCTATTTTAGAAAGGCTTCTAAAATGGCTGATTATTTGCACGAGCCATACGCAGGCATGGCTAACGCATACTACTTGATGGGGAAGTATGAAAGGGCCAGAAAAGCGATGAAAAAAGCCCTTGAAAAGACTCATAAGCAAGAAAAAGCTTCAATATATCAAGTAAAATATAACAAGCTCGTTGAATTAGCTAACAACGACAGTTGACTTGATAATTACTGTAACCCTGATAACTATTCTAAACCTGATAATCACTCCACCTTGTCTAAGTTTTGTTCCAGGTTAGTAGGACTATTCGAGTTTGTAACGGATCAGTTCTTCACATAATTCGATTGGCCCGCCCAATGAAATGACTCCTTCACCAGTGAGCGGAAATTCTTCTCGGCGTAAATAAACCGCCTGGTTATTAGTTGGTTTTATAAAAGTCCCATTTGAGCTATGGTCGGCTAAAACAAACTTTCCGTGCTGAAATCTAATTTCACAATGAGAGCGGCTTGCAAGATTCGAGCTGACGGTAAGGTCTACACCAATTAAGTCGCGACCAATTTTATAAGGAGTTTGAGATTTTGTAAGGGTAAAATGATTGTTGCTAAGACTAAGGTTAAGGAATGTGATTTGTGAGAGATCTTCAAAGCCTTTACTGGTAAATAACCTGGTAGATCGTTCTTCATTATTACATTGGGATTCCCAATCGACTCTGTAAATGGTGCTTAAATCTGACTCTCCCTTTATTGTTACCTGATCGAATTCTTTACACTGGTTTGATAAAACTTCCGGTAAAGACTCGAAAAAGTTCTCGTTGAGCAATATTTGCTTACCGCGTGAAATATGGGAAATAAAGGCAGCATCATTCACCGTATCCCCGAATACATCCCCTTTATCTAGAAGTGTACTTCCATATGCCATACCAATTCTTATGGAGAGCGTTTTTTCCGTATAGTGAGATTGCATTGAACGCGCAGCGTTAAAAGCATCAATAGGATCGTCGAAACGAGACATAACTTCATCACCGATGGTCTTAACCACCCGACCGGCATTTTGTTCACTTAGCAAACATAAATCAGCTACCGCCTCATCGATAATTGCCTTTGCCTTTTCATTTCCGACAGATTTATAAAGCGCTGAACTACCTGATATATCAGCAAAAAGAACGACTCTGTGTCTTTGGTTGGTCATAGTTAAATACTTAAAAATCCTTTTATGTACAAATTTTAGCCTGATGCTCGCAGGATTTCGACTTTAGAACTAAATTATATGAATAAAATCACAGTTTAAAACCTATGGTGTTAAGACAAGATTGAGATAAACTGCCTTCAACTGTGTATCTAACAATGAAATGCATTAAAATATCTCAAAATGAAAATTTCGTTTAAGAGTGAGCCAGTTTATTTTGCTCATCGCCTGTTCTATCAGCGTATCTCCTAAAATATGAGTAATATGGGTCATTCATCTCAAAATAATAATAACTTCCGCTCTCTATCGCATGCGCCCGTGCAGGGCTTTGTTTTAACTCGTCGCTGTTTTGACACGGAAAAACGCAATTTAATTGAGTATTGGCTATCAACTGATTCGGGGCCTGTGCGACTTGAAGTGGAAAACGAGAAAAGCGTCTTTTTTGTTAAAACGAAACATCAACAAGAAGCTTTTGAACTGTTGAACGCTAATAATATTGGTTTCACGAACAAAACGCTCGAACTGAAAACCTTTTCTAACGAACAAGTATGTGGGATCTACTTCGAAAATAATAGAAATTATTTTAAGTCTAAGGATATTTTTGAGGCAGCCGGGATCACAACCTTTGAGTCGACTATTCGAGCTGAAGAGCGGTTTTTGATGGAACGGTTTTGCTATGGTTCGATAGAGTTTATCGGAGAAGAGCAACCGAAAAAAGGTTTCACAAATTTCAGAAATGTCAAAGTCAGACCATGCCAGTTTTCACCCAGTTTGAAAGTTGTATCTATCGATATTGAGTGCTCCGAAAAAGGCGAGTTATTTAGTATCGGCTTTTACGGTATTACCAATCAAAGCTCTATTGAATTGGTGTTAATGATTAATCCTGACAAGGCTTCCCGAACTACTCAAAAATTTGTACGCTGGGTAAGTAATGAAAAAGAACTGCTGCAAGAATTTGTCTCCGTTTTAGCCAATTATGATCCTGACATTATTATTGGTTGGAATGTTGTTAATTTTGATTTCAGAGTATTAATTCTGCGGGCGAATCTTCACCAAGTTCAATTACGAATTGGAAGAGGCAATACATTAGTTAATTGGCGGGAGAGTAGACAAGATAGATCCCAAGGATATTTGTTTATCAGTGGTCGGGTGGTGATCGACGGAATTTCTGCCTTAAAGTCAGAGGCATATAATTTTCCAAGTTTCAGTTTAGAGGCGATGGCACAACACTTTCTTGGGGAAGGCAAAGAAACTGAAAGTGTAGATAATAGGTTAGAAACAATTTTATCTGACTTCAAACATAATAAGTTGAAACTTGCCAAGTATAACCTTAAGGACTGCGAGTTAGTATGGAGAATATTTGAAAAAGCCAAATTGCTGGACTTTCTTATTTTTAGAAGTCACCTAACAGGTCTGGAACTTGACCGAGCAGGAGGCTCTGTTGCTTCGTTTACCAATCTATATTTGCCGCAACTGCATCGAAAAGGATACATATCGCCGAATCTTCCCTTGGGGGGAGGTCTTGCTAGTCCGGGAGGGTACGTTATGGACTCTAAACCGGGATTCTACCGCAATGTACTGGTTCTAGATTTTAAAAGTCTTTATCCTTCAATTATACGCACTTTTAAAATCGACCCATTGGGATTAATCGAAGGGCTCAAAGATCCCGATAATTCTGTAGAAGGCTTTAAAGGTGCAGTTTTTCATCGAGAAATAAATCTCTTACCTGATATTATAAAGTCCTTATGGGCGCAAAGAGATCAAGCGAAAAAACAAAATGATAAAGCTAAATCGCAAGCGATAAAAATATTAATGAATTCGTTTTATGGAGTACTCGGTTCCGGTGGATGCCCATTTTATGACCCGCGGCTGGCAAGCTCTATTACGCTGCGTGGTCATTGGATTATGAAACAAACTGCACATTGGATTAAAGAACAAGGGTTCGAAGTCATTTATGGAGATACTGATTCTACTTTCGTATTACTGGGAGAAGATTTTTCAGCTGAGGATTCATTGGAAACGGGAAGTCTCTTACAAGAATTTATTAACACGCAGTGGCAGCTAAAACTAAAAAAAGAATACGACCTCGATTGTTATCTAGAATTGGAGTTCGAAACTCATTTTAGGCGTTTTTTAATGCCGACCATTCGCGGTTCCGAAAAGGGGAGTAAGAAAAGGTATGCTGGACTTGTAGGTGACGGGGAAGATAAACGCGTAGTTTTTAAAGGGCTAGAAAATGTACGTACCGATTGGACGCTTCTGGCAAGAGAATTTCAAGAAAAACTCTATGCTTTAGTGTTTAATGAAGAAGATCCAAGTGAGTATATTTTAGAAGTCATTCAACAGGTTAAAGATGGAAAACTGGATGATAAATTGGTTTATCGTAAAAGACTTCGAAAAAGACTAAGCGAGTATGTTAAAAATATTCCTCCTCATGTGAAAGCCGCTAAAGTTGCTGATGAATTCTTGCAAAGTAAAGGAAGGAAAAAACGCTATATTAATAAGGGCTGGATTAAATATGTTATCACTACCAACGGGCCGCAGCCTATGGAAAGAATTACTGCCAGATTAGACTATCAACATTATATAGATAAGCAAATAGCGCCAATTGCCGAAGCTATCTTGCCTTTTATTGGTTTGAGCTTTGCGCAATTAGTAGATGAACAACTCGGACTATTCTGAATAACGAAAAAAAGAGAATAATAATATGAAAACAATTTTAATAACGGGCTGTTCGTCAGGTATTGGATTGGATGCTGCCAAAACGCTAAAAAATAGAGGCTATCGAGTTTTTGCGACTGCGCGTAGACAAGCGGATGTTGAAAGCTTGAAAGGGATGGGATTTGAAGCGTGGTTGCTGGATTTGGCTGACTTAAGCAGTATCGAAGACGCGATGAAAAGTATTCTAGAAGCTTGTGATAACAAGCTAAATTTCCTATTTAATAATGGTGCTTACGGTCAACCAGGTGCCCTAGAGGATTTGCCAACAGAGGTTTTAGTCGAGCAATTTAACACCAACGTATTTGGATGGCACCATTTAACCCGTTTGGCACTAAAGTCAATGATTGCGCAAGGGCATGGTCGAATAATCCAAAACAGCTCTGTTCTGGGGGTGGTAAGTATGCCTTTTAGAGGGGCTTACAATGCTTCCAAGTATGCGATCGAAGGTCTAACTGATACCCTGCGGCTTGAACTGGCGGGCACGGACATACACGCGATTCTTATTGAGCCTGGGCCAATTATTTCTAAATTTCGAGCTAATGCGCTTCTGGCTTTTAAGCGAAATATCCATTGGGAAGACAGCCGGTTTAGAGCTAACTATTTGAAACAAATAGAAAAGCTCGAAAAAGAAGGGCCTGCCGCACCATTTACCTTAGGCCCGGAAGCCGTTACCGCACATCTCATTCACGCACTTGAAAGTCAGCGCCCTAAGGCGCGTTACCGAACCACTTTTGCGACTAAACTCTTCTCCGTTCTAAAAAGACTGCTTTCCACCAGGGCCTTAGACAAAATTCTCCAAAAAGGATAACTGCACAAATATTTCTCTTTTAAGCAAACCTTTTAAAAATTATTAAGTATTAATAGGTATGACGAACAAGATGGCTTAAAACTATTCTTTTGAAGCCAAACAATAAAAAATAGCTACTGGGTCAAATTTATAATGATTGATGAAAAATCACTCATGTTAAAAGTTAAGGATGGTCAGATAGGTTACCTTTCGGAATTATTTGAAGCTAACCACATTGCCTTATTTAACTTCTATTTACGGATGGGGCTAAACCGTGCCCTGAGTGAAGATCTGGTTCAGGAAACGTTTATGCGAATTTTAGCTTATCGAACGACTTTTATGGCGCATAGTTCCTTTAAAGCCTGGTTTTACCGAATTGCAAGAAATGTTGTCGCTGACCACTTTCGCAAAATGTCAAATCAAGACATTCACGACTCTTTTAATGATGAAAGTATACAAAACGAAAACATGCTTACCGATGGGATCGAGCGTGAATCTCAGCACAATGCATTTGAGCAAGCCTTAAACAAACTTGAAGTAGAGCATAGAGAGATAATAGTGTTGAGCAGGTTTCAGCAGTTGAGTTACCAGGAAATCGCAGAATTACTTAACTGCAATATTAACACTTTAAAGACTCGGATGAGAGCTGCTATTTCAAAGTTGAAAAATGAGTATCAGTTAATTACGGGCGAGGCAACCTTATGAGTAAGTTCTCTTTAGACTCTCAAACAAGAGAAGATCTTATCGCTAAAAAGATTGATAGTCTTAATGGTTTATCAACTGATACTTACAAGGCAGTTGAATTGGAGCAGATCTCAAATGATAAAGAGCTAAATAGCGAACTCGAGTTCATTGAGTCCCTATGGAAAAACGATCAATTGAGCCAAAAACAAAAGCCTTCAGCTCAGATGCAGGCGCGTTTTTATCAAATGCTAAGCCATGCTCAAACAAGGCAGAGTGATACCAGTGATGAGCTAAAAGAACAAGCCGAAACTAAACCTGGCAGAACGAGCTTTTTAGAGAGGCTTGGTTGGTTTCAACCTGCTTTTCAAATGTTGCTCTTAGTGATTGTGTTTGCGGGTGGTTGGATAATGAACCGGCAGCAACCTGCGTCAATTGATCCCCAGCTTGCAAGCAATAATCAGGTGCTACAGGAAAAGATTGATACATTAAATGTAATGGTTGCGATGTCAATGCTAAAAAATGACTCGGCGGCGGCGAGGTTGGCTGGTATCGATTATGCGAAAAGTTCGGGGTTGAAGAACCAGCAGGTAATGACAACCTTGTTGAGTTTACTAAATAATGACCGTTCGAGCGCAGTTCGGCTTTCCGCTGTAGAAGCTATATCTGGCAAAGAAGACATGCAAAGTCTTAAGCTGAATTTAATTGATAGCTTGACTAAACAGGGGAGTGCGATAGTTCAAATAGCTTTATTCGAGTTGTTATCGAAGTCAGTGGTTTTAAGTCAGCAAGAGATTGAGCAAATTCTAACGAATGATAATCTTGACAGTTCGGTGAGAAGTTTAATTAACGAGAAGTTTGTGAACAAAGCATAGTAGGTTTGTTATTAGAAATAAATGATTGGTTTGCCTTAGGTATAAAGTCTGAGTGGAACTCAATATAGCAGGTTTAATATTTATAGAAGTTAGGTGAGGTTGAATATGAAGAATGTGGAAATAGTGAAAGGGTTAAAGTTGGTTACTTTGCTAGCTGCAATGTTAGTACCAAACCAATTGATGGCTAAAGAGGTTATTCATCAGCTTAAATTGTCGGACCCCAGTAAACCGGCAAAGGTTGATATTTCTTTAATGGTAGGCAATGTAATTGTGGAAGGCTATTCTGGAAATGAGGTTGAAATAAGAGCAGATAAAATCGAGGGGCAAAGCAAGAAAAATAAAAAAGGAAGTAGCTATGTTTATAGTTATAGAACCAGTGACAAAGATTCTGATAAAAAGACAAAGCCTTCAATTAAGGGGTTAAAAAAGGTCGCGAATAGTAGTCTTAAACTGGAAATTGAGGAAGAGGACAATGAAGTTCAAATTGAATCACACAACTCAAGAGATATGATAGCGCTAAAGTTAAGGGTGCCTAAAAATTCTAGTTTAGAGATTTCTGTTCACAGAGGCGATGACATCACAATTAATAACGTACACGGAGAAATTGAGGTTGAGGCTGGAGGTGTGCCGATTACTGCGTTAGGCATTAAGGGACCAATTGTTGCTGAAAGTGCTCGAAGTGATCTTAAAGTGGTATTTGCGGAATTTAACACTGAAAAGCCTTCATCGCTTACGGTTCATCGAGGCAATATAGATATTACTTTACCTAAGAATGCGAGTGCAGAAGTTCAGGTTAAAAGTTATGATGGAGACCTTTATAGTGGATTGCCAGCGGAATTTAAAAGTATTGACCAGGTCGAAAAACAGGAGTCAGGAAAAAAGCAGCAAATAGTGATTGGTGGTGCAATGTCTGCCAAAGTGAATGGGGGCAAACAAAAGCTTCTATTAAACACCTATAGAGGGGACGTATTCGTTCGCAATAAGTAACTTCTTACATAGCCGCTTAAAAATCCCTGTTTGGCAGGGATTTTTTTTGTTTAGGCAAAAACTTTTAGTCACTTGACTACGTATTAAGTGTAACAATTACTAAATAGTTACCGAGGATTTGAATGAGTGATTTGACCATGCCGAAATTTACCAAACTTGAAATCATAAATGCTCTCAGGTACCTGGTTATTGGAGTTGCGGCTTTTTTACTTTTAAACTCTATCGCTAAAGTATCTGCACACGAAAAAAGCAACCATGATTATAATGCTCACTATAGTTTTAAGTACGATCCGTTTGAAATACATGGTGTAACTGAAGATTACATAAATTCAATTCGTTCTCGTGGGTACGAGCAGGTTAGCGACGAACAATTGCTAGCACTTAAGATTCATGGCGTATCTGGTGAGTTCATTGACCAGATGGAAAGTATAGGTTTTTCACAACTAGAAATAGACGAGTTGTTAGCCTTTAAAATCCACAATGTTAATCAAGTCTTTATCGAACAAATGCGAAACCTCGGCTTTGAGTCTCTGGGAAAAGACGAATTGGTCGCATTTAGAATCCATAATATTAATTCTGAATATATTCACTGGTTTCGAAGTTTAAACTTTGATTCATATGAAGGTAATCACTTGTTAGCTTTCTCTATTCACGGCATCGACCAGGAGTTTATAGAAACTACTAAGGAACTTAGTTTTCATGAGTTAGATGCAGATGATTTACTAGCAATCAGGATCCATAATATAACAACGCCATTTGTGAACGCCATGAGACAAATGGGAGTTGAGGTAAATAGTCTTGATGATGCATTGATACTTAAAATCTTCGCAATTGACGAGGACTTTATAAATAGAATTGGTGCTTTTAATCTATCAACAAATGACCCAGGGGAAATAGTCGCGCTCCATATACTTAAGCTCGATCGAAGACTGATCGAGCAAGTTAAGAGTCTGGATATCGACAATTATGACTTAGAGTTATTTTTAAAGAACCGACTAGGGAGAGACTATCAGTTACACAATGAAAGCCGATTGATTAAAAGTTTTAATAGTGTGATTAGAAAAATTCATAACTTATAAGGCCTCAAACTAAGCCATTTGATTGCGGCGGTCGAATACCTAAGATAAGCTCCTTTTTCTGTATAAAATAAAGAGAAAGGAACTTATTATGATTCTACGCACTGCTATTCTTCTTTCCATTTTCGTTTGTTCAGCTGGAGCCATTCAAGCGTCGGAAGTTAGTATTCCAAATGAATTCACAGCTGGTACTCCAGCAAGAGCGTCAGAAGTAAATCAGAACTTTGATGCCATTGAAACTGCGGTCAATGATAATGACGTTAGAATCAATGCCAACGAAACCTTTATACTTGCCAATACCAATGCGATAAACCATTTAAATGAAACTAAGCAGTACATCTATCCTGTTACTCCTCCTATGGTTAACAATGCCGGTTATCCAAACCTTAGAGTGAATTCATCAGGTATGTACAATCAAGTTGACTTGACAGATATTGTCTCAGCACCTGTCGTGCTTCCTCATGGCGCACGGGTAACAGGAATGTACTGTCTGGTGAGAGACAATCATGATACTGCCGATTTTAGTGGTGGTCATATATTACTAATGAGGGTGAGAATTGAAGAAGGGCAATCACCGGGAATTTATGAGGAGATAGTCAATATTGATTTGACCACCAACGAAAATATACATGGTTTGCGGCGTCTGAATGACGAAGACGGACTAGTTGAAAATGCTGTAGTGGATAATAATAGTTTTATGTATTACGTTCGTTTTTGGATCCAAAGGACACAGGCGGTATCTAACTTGATGATATCTGGTTGCCGACTCAGTTATGAGCATTAGGAGGTGGATATGCGTCAAGTTCCTAAACTTAAATTGTCCAGATTAGTGATATCCCTGGCTTTATTTCTCAACATCACTAGTTGTGATTCGTCGTCAAGTTCTAACAACACCCAAACTGAGCTTCCTCAACAATCCTCAAATGCGGTTTGGGATGATTCAAACTGGGATGATAGTGATTGGCAGTAGTTTCATGTCTGTAAAGTGGGCGCAAATGTAAGTTCCGAAAACAGATATAGACTTTGGTAAATGAAAGACGATCTAAAAAGTAACATCATAATTTAGAATTTTGCGATATTGGTGCTATCTTATTCTCAATATACAAGTAAATAAAAGCACCAGATGAAAATTCGAGAAATTAACAAAAGTGAGTATTTGGAATTCGGTGAGCTGATGGTTTCCGTTTACAAAAATTTAGCCGGATTTCCAAGCCCGGATGAGCAGCCCGAATATTACGAAATGCTTGCAAATATAGGAAGTTTAAATGAACAAGAACATACTAGCGTATTTGTTGCTGTTGAAGATAATAGAGTTTTAGGCGGGGTCGTTTACTATTCTGACATGTCCATGTATGGATCCGGAGGTTCTGCAACTAGCCTAAAAAATTCGTCGGGGATTCGATTGCTCGGTGTTTCTTCCAAGGAGAGAGGAAAGGGGGTTGGTAACAAGCTCACCGACTATTGTATTCAACAAGCTGCAAAAATTGGCAATAAGCAAGTAATTTTACATACGACACAATTTATGCAGGCGGCTTGGAAAATGTATGAAAATATGGGTTTTATTAGATTTAGTGAAATAGATTTTAAACAAAAAGAACTGGATGTATTTGGCTTTCGCTTGCAGTTGTAAATCAGAGCCGTAACAAACTAGTTTAATTTGCGTATTTTTTGTGCAAGTAAGTACGCGAAGGTCAAACCGAGAAGGCTAATAAAGCACATGAGTAAGAAATAATTCTGAAATCCCTCAAAGCCTGGATAACTATCTAGAATTCTTCCGGTAATCGCAGAAAAAAATATGTCAGGGGTAAAGCCAATTAATGAGATTAGGCCAATCGCTGTCCCCGAAGAACTGAGCTTGATTTTACTTTCCGCCACCAGGGCAAAGTAAACCGCGCGCAATGCATAAACAGCGATAAACGTTACTCCAATATTGAAAATTACCAAAACTAAAATCTCGGAGCCTACATCTGGTTTTATAAGCGCCATTGCAATAAAGGATAATGAAGCTAGGCCAAAGAATATTTTTATGGTTTTACTTGAACTAACTCGATCTGCTAACAAGCCAGCTATTAAAGCAACTATTGGGCGTGCAAAGCTGGTGTAAGTAGTAATTTGAGTTGATTCCAATTGCGAGAAGTTCAGCACTTGCGTTGCATATAGGCCGTAGTTGTCGAGTGATTTAAAGCCGCAATATGCACATACAACGATGCCACTTTGCAGCCAAATCTTTTGGTCTTTAAGAGAGCTGGTTACATTTTGTAGTTGCAAACTTGACGAAACTTGAGGCGGACCATCGGCGCTTTCTTTGGGTAGGCATAGCCATACCAAAACCGCTGCCGTAAGGGTAAGCGAACTGTAATAAAGAATTAAGGCGTTGATTGCAAGGGCTTTATTTTCAGGAGTTTCTGAAAGCAATAAAAAATCAGCGAGTAAAAAACCTCCGATTAAAGCAGCCAAGCTAGCAATTAACCCTCGTCCACCATCTAACAATCCAAAACCTAATCCCTGTAGACTGGCGCCTGCAATTATGCGGGTTTCTTTTAGCATTGCAGACCAAAACATCATTATCGTGCTAAATCCCCAGATGCCGAACAATAAGTAAAGATTTGCTTTAGTAGGCCAGAAGTACATTGCGAAACCGCCTAAAGAAGTAATTAGCAGAGAGCTCGATAATAATTTGCGCGGCGGGAACCGATCGGCTAAAAATCCTCCTGGGAAATAACTGAGCATGGCAACTATGCCGTATAGCGCAAACATATCACCTAACTCAGCGTTAGTAAGGTTAAAAGTATCGAGTAGGGTTGGTCGATAAAAACGCGGAATATGAAAAGGCAGAGAAAAAATGATCTCTCCAGCAAAAATGAGTATTAAAAGAGGGGCGAATTGTTTAAAAGTTGGTTTTCGAATTTTTATTTTGTCCTGAATCTGCGTTAGCTCAAGTTTTTACCATAGGCAATGGGTTAATTCCAATATCTATTTTAAAAACTATTCCTTTTGCATCTAATGTTAAGAAGGAGGGATTGTGATAATTAGCAAAATAATATGTTCAGGAAATTGAAAAATTAAGAATATCGAAAAACTAACTCCCGTCGCGTATGAGTTAATTTGTGCTCATGCTTCAGTCGTACTTAGGAAGATTTAGACCCGGCTGAATATTTGTCTCTAAGAATTTTACGATGTAATACTATCAAAAAGCATTGCTTTTTCGAATCTCGTGATGAGAATTTTGCTTGTGGCGATTACTCCATTCTATCCCTTATAAATCATATAATTAGAGACTTAATTGGTCTAAATTCTGATGACAATTGAGGCTTGAGCACATCCTTTAAGCGGTTGATTTTAAAGAGAATTAGTAAATGTCTGCCAAAAAGTATAAATATTCCGCCAATTAATAAAATCGTGCAAAATTACGCATAATATAACGTGGAAAATAAAAGCAGTTTGAGATAAGATGCGCCGGTTGTAAAAAAACAATCAATAACACTTAGCGGTCTCCGGTTTATTACCGAGGGTTTTAGGGAAGCTCAAAGACGTTTGAGCAAATTTAATTAAGGGTGCATTCATCGTGAATGTTAAGGGTTTTTTAGGCGCTTCGGCGTTATTCTTTTCTGCGCTTTTTTCAAATGGTCTCGGTGCAGTTGATATACGAATCAATCAAAAACTGGATGACGATACTCCCCGAGTTTCGTATACCATCAGTGTTGATGACTGTCAGCAACTCACTAAAGTAGAGTATCTCGCCGCAGATGGCACGCAAGTGTTGTCTTCCGCCGACCAGCTTCCCAGTGCCGCATCTAATAACGGTTGTGAATTTGTAGTCACCGATGTATCAGCGACACGTTTTAGCCCTAGCGTTAACCTGAGTTTCAATGATGGAACCGTCATCGCACATAGTGAATCCTTTACCTCTGATAATAACAACCCAAGTATCGAACTTGATGGTGTTGCCATTGAAAACAGCGGCGAAAAGCAGTTTTTAGTCGCAGAATTTAACGCTGAAGACGATGTTGATATCCGATACATTGGATACAAAGTCGTTGGGATCCGTGCCTCTCAGCTTAGAAGTGTCGGCGGTGTTGTTGAGAAAGCAAGTGAAATGGCATTTGCTAAATCTGAGTCTACTGAGTTTGTTTACCCGACGCTAGAAGGGCAGACATCATTTAAGGCTAGTATTCCGGTCAGTCAATTATTAAGCAGTGATGCTGTTGCGCGCGACGCAGTGGTCCTGGTTGATGCATACGTTGTAGATGCATCAGGAAACCAAAGTTCTATCTCCAAAATCTCTTTCACTGGCGATAATATATCTGAAGCAGTCCTTGGCTTGTCTGTGAATCCGTCGAATATTGTTTTCAGCAACCTATTAGAAAAAGTAGCTGTAATTCCGACGGTTGATTATGAGTTTAGAGGGCCCACGCCGCTTCCGGGGGCCGGCACAGGCGTGAGTTTTACGTCAACCAATACTGAATATGTAAGAGTAACCAGTTCAGGTATTGTATTTCCAATTCAGGAAACCGGTGACGAACAAGTCTTTATCGAGGTAGCTTATCCTGGTGTGGATACAATAAGTATCCCGGTCGAAGTTAATTTTAGCAAGACTTTGGTAAGCCTTGAAATGGAAGGTTACTCTACAGATGTAGCTTTTCAACTTCCTCGTCTAAACCAACATATACCCCTGCCTGAAGTTTTAGGTGTTTTTGACGATGGTTCCAAAACTCAAATCGGAAATCTGCACAGCATTACTTACAGAATTCCTGAAATTGCACAAAGTATTTTAAGCCTTGATAGCGAGGCTGCACTCTCTTCGAGTGCCGTAATTAATGATTCGACCCCGATTAATCTTCAGGTGTATTTGACTAATACGCCTGCTATCTCTATGCAGCTTCCAATTACGGCCAATGATGCGATCCCTGAGATAGAGTTAGAGGTTCCGAGCAAAGCTGTACCTGGACAAGTGATCAAACTCATCGCTCATCCTAGCGATGATGTTGGCGTAGCTAGTGTTAAGTTTTTTAATGATGTCACCAGTTTGGGTAGCATAAAATCTGCACCGTTTGAACTCCAACTACCGATCACGGAGATAATGGTTGGTACCACACTTAAATTCACTGCGATCGCACAAGATACCGCGGGACAAACCAATTTAAGTGAAGAAGTTATTGTTAAAGTCGCCAATGATGAAACGCCAGTTTTCCCCGACTACACCTTTGAATTACCGGTTGATAACCAGCGTTTTGTCGAAGATAGTCCTATAGTTTATTCGGTTTCTTATAACCTTGGCGATGTCTCCGAACCTGAACAACTCGAAGATAAATCCGGGATCACCCGGGTCGAATATTTCTGGGACGGGGTAAAAGAAGGCCAATCGCTATTTAAAGGATTTGAAGTTCGAGAGGTCTTACAATCAAATGGTGAGACTGTTGAGTATTTGTACGAAGTTTGGAAATACAGCGGTAAAACCAAATCGTCGTCACTTGATGAAACCTCAGCGGCCATTAGTGCCATCGTACATTTTGCCGGCGCTCAAGAAAATGCCCCGACCAAACTGATCAGAATTCTTAAGAATCAACCGCCAACCAGTAAAGTTGATAGTCCAACAGCTGGTTCCAATGCGACAGTTGGTCAAACTTTAAGAGTATCGGCGACTATTTCTGATGATACGCTAGCCGCGGGCACAGACGTCTCATTATTCGTTAATGGTGCACTAGTACAAACCATTAATCATAAGAACTTAGAAGAGATTGGTAATGGTAGTTTCTTTTATGGTTCGGCAACCGTTCATTTTGACTTACCGATTATCGAAGAGCATCTCGGTGAAACCTTAGAGCTTTACACCCGTGTCACCGATTTTCACAAAGTTGTTTCTCAATCAGAACCTGTACGAATTCCAGTTAAAGCCGATCAAGCACCAAGTATCGGGATCACTAATCCGATCGAAGGTTCAAGTTGGGTCGGTGGATTACCGATTGAAATCAGAGCTGATGCAAGTGATGACTTAAGCGTCGAAAAAGTCGACTTTTATGTCAATGATAGGCTGATTGGAAGCGATTACCGCTCGCCATATTCTGTTGTTTATGAAACTCAATCAAATAACGTTCAAGAGCAAGCGTTGTTAATTTATGCGATTGCCACTGACAGCAAAAATCAAAGTTCGAAAAGCCAAACGGTTAATGTCACTTTAGGTAATGATGAAGAGCGGCCGGTTCTAAATATTGTTTCGCCTGAAGTCAGCAATGTCTCGGGCGAAAATAATATCAGCGAGGTGGTAGAGCTGAGCGAAACCATCGTTAAGATAGCTGGCTATGACAATGTGGGGGCAACCAGCGCTGAAATTACCGGTGTGCGTAAAGAAGGACCACGCTATGTACTGACAGGTGATCCACTCGATAAAGTATCAGGCGATGACTTCAGACTACAATCCGTACCAGGCGCAATCAATGCGTACTCCGCATTGCTATTGGTTCAGATCCCAGAGTTTTTAGATTTGCCTGACGTAGCTTACGATAGTTACCCAATTTCAGTGACCGTTTATGATGAAGCCGGCAATTACAGTAAAGAAGATAGAATCATTGGCGTTATCAATGACGACATTCCAGTCGTTAAATCGGTCTCATTTTTACAATCAAACTATTTTAACAAAGATGTTGTTAAGTTAAATGTAACTGCTGAAGACGACAAAGGCATTGAAGAGATCACCGTTGAATATTTCCTTAATGGTGCGGCGACTCCAATTCATACTGAAACCAGAACTAGCGCTAATGGATTAGTGGTCGGTAAAATTCAAAATGTCCAGTTTGAAATAGATCTGGCCAACTTTGATATTTTAAATCAAGAGCAATCCTTAACGGCTTCGGTTAGGGTCTCTGACAGTCAGGCGCAGCAGTCGGATGCAGTTGACCAGACTACTTCGATCAAATTGGACGATCAGGATCCGATCGGAAATATCACTTCGCCTACCCTGGGCAGTATTCTTTACCAACAAAGAACATATGTATTTAAAGTTGCTGCAAAAGACAACAGTGGTTTAAGCGCTTTGCTCGTCACTGATATTAAGCAAGACACTTTACTTGACCTCAAACCCGAAGGAAAACAATACACTCACTCGTTTGATTATACGATCCCTGAAGATGCAACTAGTATTGAATTTAATATAACCGTTGTTGATGTCAACAATAGACAAGCAACGACCATATGGGAATTTGAAGTTGAAAGCGAAAAGCCACCAGTAGTTGATATTAGAGCTCCTGCCAATGGCACCAAGTTAATTGAAGGCGAGAGCTTTACCCTGGTAGCTTCGGCCAGTGATGACTCGAAGTTAAACAGTGTTTCTATGTTTATTAGAAATACGGTTAGTGGAGAAATTGACAGTAAGTACTTCTCGGGTACAGAGGCTCAGGCAGCAAATGCAAACGCGGAATATTTGACTCATAGTTTTAGAGTACCTAGTAAGCCAGCCAATGGCGCTATTGAGATCGGTGTTACTGCAGTTGATGATTCTGGATTGGAGGCAACTCAGTTATTAGAGATTGAGATCCTTGATGATCAAGAACCGCCTCAGATAGTAATGTTGACGCCGGAAGAAGATCTTGAGTTACTTCCTGGCAAACGAATTTCATTTAGCGCTGAATCCAGCGACAACATTTACATTGATGAATTCGATGTGGTAATGAAATGGCAGAATGGAACAGAAACTGTTCTCGATTGGGAAATGTTGGTACGCGATGATCGCGTTGAAACTGTCACCATTCCTAATCCCATTACCATCGGAGAGACTATTGTCGCAGAACGCTTCTATAGCGATATTGAAGGCAAAGTTATTCTGTCAAAAGATTTAACCGGGCAAGCGGGCCAAACATTTGACCTATTTATTCGTGCTAAAGATAAAGGTGTAAACGAAACAGATTCTAACGCGGTTAAACTAACTATTTTGCACGACACGGAAAAGCCTGTTGTGAACTTCCAATCGCCGCTAGCCGAAGAAGTGGAAAGGCAAGAAGTCGATGTAATATTCGATGTTAGAGACAATATCGAATTATCGTCCGTTAGCTTATACTTGAAAAGTGATCCTGATGATGTCCTGTTGCATCAAGAAGACAAAGTAGACGCGGAAAGTATCTTAATAGATGGTAGGGTTACTAGCCCAAAAGTTTCTATTAACCTTGAAGACTTCGGAGAAATCCCTGCAGAAGGTAAGTACTTCACATTAGTTGTTGAAGCCTATGATACTTCTGGAAATCGTACGATTCATTCACACAATGTTAAAATTGTGAAGGACAAACAAGCGACTGTAGAAATTAGCGAACTCTATCCTGAGAATGATCTGATCAAAGGCGGCTTAGCCTATCAAATATTCTCTATTAAAGATGACTTGGTTACCGGGGATTTGCCATTAGATTTCACCGCTTTTTACACCTCTTTCGACTTGCGCAATAACCAGGCCGCAAGAAATCCTCTTGCCTGGGTTGATCCTTCGGATCAATTCGCGCTCACAAGAAGTCTTTATTCCGAGTGGAACTATCCAGAAATGGGAGCGGCAAACGGGAGTATATTGCTTGATGATTCTCCTCAGTTAAGTTTTAGCAATGGAAAGTTAAGACTCTTCCCGGACAAAAATGATTCACGATCAGTCTTGCGTTTCAATTTTGGAGATACCGTTAAAACCCATTTTAAAATTAGAGCTTACGGAAATGACCTATGTACGGACTTAATTTTTGAAACCACCGTTAGTGGTGACACAGGGATCCAGTTAGACGAATATTTTGATGGCGAAATAGTCGTATTGGAAATTGAACCTGAGTTTACCGGAAGCGGGAGTCACCCGAATTTTATTAAGAAGGTAAGAGTTGATTTCCTCAACCAAACATCGGTAAGCGGTTTTGAATCTGGCCAAAAGCAAGTCAGAATTGAAGGCGAGCCTTATAAATTAACCTATGTACTAGAAGAGCAGATCAACGGTGAAACTCGTCAAGCATTTATCAGTAATCGAAAACAAAAGAGATATAATGGTGGTGGCAACAAGAAACTTGAAGTAGATGTTAATTGGTTTACAACACTTGTCGCTCAGCACAATATCGATAAGCTCTACACCTATGGTATCGCAGCTGATCGGTTAGCCCATGAAAGGTTAGAGATGAAGCTGTTGCCACTTGCGACACAGATTTTAACCAATGACATAGAGCCGCCTGAACTCGAGATCATTACTCCGCGCTCGGACAACTATGTGGTTAGCGGGCAAAGGCTGACATTTAACTTTGAGGCTAGTGATAATAGTGAAGGGCTAGAGAAGCTGCAGTTATTCTATGAAGGCAATCTAGTTAACGAAATTGGCGGTTACTACAAGAAAAACGACTATGAGTTTAAATTTGATTTACCGACCACGCTTAGAGCGGGCGGAAGAGTCAGATTTGATATTGTTGCGACTGATCGAAGCAACAATTCCACAACTAAATCAGTAGAACTACCGGTCGATAATAATTTAGCACCAGTCCTTGATATCAAGCGATTTAAGTCAAGACGTGAAATCACTTCGCCGGAAAGACTTAACTACGGTGAGTTCTGGGTGCGAACTGGAAGTACTATCGAGATAGATGCATTGTTATCTGATGATGCAGAGATCAGTACTTTTACCATCTATCGTCTTACCTCAGATGGAGAAAAAATTGAAGTCTATGGTGCAATGTATAATACGCAATGCCCAGAAGAACAAATTAGCAGTAAGTTGGAAGAAGCCTCGTTTATATTTGACCAAGTCGAAGCGACTTTCTATCAAATTGAACTGGTTGATAACACTGACCAAGCAACAATTAAAGAGATTGTTGTTCACCCAGTTGATAATGTCACTCCAGGAATTCGCTTTACTACCCCAGTTGATAATGATGAAATTTTGGCTGGTTCATTCAGATTTAAAGTGGCAGCGGTCGCGGCTGATGATGCAGCGTTAGCATTTGAAAATGTCGAATTTTTGGTTAATGGCCTCCAAGTTAATGCCAGTTACAATTTTGAAGCTGCCAATCAGATGGCAGAAACTCGTTTCGAAAATGCATTAAATGAAATCTATGATGAGTTTGAAGAAAACTATGGCGAGAATATCGCCGATGATTTCGCTCGTAAGGAGAGCGATTTCGTTAAGAAGTTTGGTTGGACTTTGGAGCTACCAACCTCGCTGATTAATGCAGACGAAGAATTTATTCTAACTGTAAGAATAACTGACGCAGATAATGCAATTGGCACTGACGAAATCACCGTTATCGGCATTCAAGATAGAGACGCACCCGAATCCATACTAGTTAATCCGGTGGTGGGTTTTGGCGCAGTAGAGTCAAGTAATTTTACCGCCGAATTTAGAGCTTTTGATAACGTCAAAGTTAACCAACTAGAACTCTACGTTTCTTATGGTGTGATGGATAACTCCGGAAGTTACGTAAGGCTTGACTACGGTCTTCCTGTTAGAAATATTACTAGCATTCCAGCAAGAGATTTTAATGTAGTAGATACAGAAAATATTGATACACCTTTGTATCAGCAGTTGATCAATGTACCAAAATACTCTGATCTCATTGATATGTTTGCAGGTACCTCATTGGATGGTGAAGAAACCTTTGATGTCTGGTTGAGAGTGGTATCCAGAGATGCTGCCAATGGTGAAGGTTCTCACGAACAAAGCTTCCCAATTAATATAGACGAAAGACCTGTCATCGATATTGTTGAACCTGCCAATGGCGAAAGCGTAGTTGAGTCGACGATTATGGCTGTTCAAGTACAAGCTTTTGATGATGTGGGAATACAATCAGTAAGGTTAATCGCTACTCATGGCAGCCAATCAGTGGAGATTGCCAATCAACGATTAACTGCCGCACCTTATACCTTCGCAATTAACGTACCGCAGTTTGATTTAGATAACGCAGCCAATAATATTATCAATATTTCGGTTGAAGCAATTGATACCTATGGTGCAACCCATGGGGAACTAGATAAGCATACTGCGACTGAGTCAATTAACCTTACGATTAAACAAGACGAAGCGCCAGTCGTTGCAATAGGTTTACCTGTTAATAATTCTGAGAAAACTGAGGGTGAAAAAGTACTCGTTCAGGTGAATGCTATTGACGATGTGGGCATAGAGAACGTTGTCCTTTCTGTTAATGGATTAATCTCCGGAAACAAATCGTATAGCGATAATCGTGCGCCATATGAGTTCTTAATTGACATTCCATATGGTCAGGCCGGTACTGACGTGTTGCTTTCTGCAACGGCAACAGAAGTACGTTTGTCGGGCGAGCCTCGAGAAGTCTCAACTTTGTCCGATACTCGATTGATTATCTTAGAAGATCTTGAAGCTCCAACCATTACAATTCTTAAGCCTGAAGATGAGAATACGGTTGTGGTCGAGAAGCGAGTTCTGCCTTATGCAATTGACGTAACAGATAATGTTTCAGTCCATAAAGTAACCGCAATTTTGTCTGTTCAAGATCGCGTGGTAAGTTCAATGAACTTGCTAGCACCTCCATACACAAGTGTGTTCACCTTAGGAACGATTGAAGATTACTACGAAGGTGATGCTTCTTCTATCAATGAGCTGGCGTTGCAGTTTACGGTAGAAGCTTCCGATGGTGTTGGCAATTTAAGCAGGACAAGTGTGCCTGTACTGATGAAAAGAAACTCTCCACCAGAAGTTAAAAACTTACAAGTACTCGATCGCAAAGGAAATTATCTCGGTGATGTTTCTGAAATCACAGAAGGGCGTGAGTTTGTTGTCAATGTTATTGCGAGTGACGTTGAAGTTGGTGTTGATCGAATTAAGTTGTACAGGGCAATTAACCCAAGTTCAGATGAAGACTACGAATTAATTGGTGAAGATGCTGCAGTACCGTTCGAATTCCACACTGAGTCCGGTCATAGAGTAGGTGAAACACTAAGCTTTAAAGCAATCGCTATTGACCAAGATGGTTACGAATCTGACCTTTCAACGGCACTTGATTTAGAAATCGTCAAGGATTTACCGCCAGAAGCAAAAATTGTTAAACCAAATAGCGACGAGTCAGTGATTATTGACGGTCAACAGTTGGAAATCTTTGTCGAAGCAAAAGATGATCTCGGACCGGAAGGTATCGATCGAGTCGTGTTCTACGTTAACAATACGCCAGTGCAAACCGCCTTCGAATCATACACAGAAGTGGCAGGTGTCTATGCTCAAGAAACAATTTATCGAGCAGTAGTACTCCCACCTGAAGGTGTGGATGGATTCGTACTGCAAGCTACAGTATTTGATGTACTTGGGCAAAGTACTCAGACTCAAGTGGTTAGAGTGGGGAGAATTGATGATACGGTTAAGCCGGTGTTGTCTGTACTAAACCCACTCGAGCAATCAATTTTAACAACCGGTGAAACCATAACACCGGCGGTAAGCATTGAAGATATTGGATCGGAATCTGACCGCCAAGTTATCCAAGTTTGGACCCGGGAGTATCAAGATGCGCTAGGTAATTGGATCACGCTATCCCAGAGAGAAATCGAATTATTCCGAGATGACGTTAATTCAGGTGCAAGAGGGTTACCACAAAGTGATCCTGATAATCACTATTATATCTATTGGGCCGATTTCTCTGACGGTAATATCCTTCGACGCGGCGATGGTATCAATGAAAGAGTGAAAGTTGTCACGAGCGTCAATACACCTAACCACACTGCTGAGCAAATCACAATTCATGAGGTGGGATTACCTCTAGCCGAGTCTCGTTTCTTATTGCCGAAGGATCTTGAAGGAGAAGAGCCTCTTGTTCAAGAACGCATTTTAGAAACCACCAAAGAAATTTTCTATACCGCAGTTGAGCAATATCAAAGCGAAACCAAAGATGGTGCATTGGTAGCCGCCTGGTCAACTGTAGCACCTTCTAAAGCCGAGTTAAAAACCAGTAGTTTTGCGAGTTATGCTGACTTAGGGGATATTGACCAAGTTCCTTGGACTGGTGTGTTCCTCGCCGATGCCGTTGATGAAACGGAAAGCACCGTAGAAGGCGAAAGACTGATTTATTCTTCTGTTCTGAACGGCGCGGCGGAAGTATTTAAAGGAACTATTACTGAAATTCACGCTGATGATGCATTTATCATGGCTGGTAAAAGTGGACAAATTGGCTGTGTTCGCGACTGTGATGTTGTTGAAGATTACGCGAAGTTTGTTCAAGAAGAAATTGCCAAGTTTAGTGAAACAGGCAAATTCTATCCAGAAAACGAAGAAGGTGAATTGATCATCTTTAACACGGTTAACGCTGATGAAAACTTCGGTATTCCGTATACTAAAGTTGGTCGAGTAGATTTACCTTACAAAGATGTTTATGGTCTGGATCGCAAAGATAATCTGGCGCTAGTTGCTAATGGTTATGGCGGTGTTCAAGTTATCGATATCAGTGATCTCTCTTCGCCTTATCACGTTGGCTATATTAAGCCCAACGGATTTGCCCGTGATGTTAAAGTCATTGGTCACTTCGCATTCATTGCGGCTTCTTACGAAGGATTGGTCATTGCAGATCTAAGAGAACCAAGCTTACCGATTATTGCCAAACTGGATACATCAGGTGTTGCTAACAGACTTCAAGTGGTTGGAGATTTGGTTTACTTGACCAATATGTCCGGTGACAGTGAATTGGCTCTATTGGATGTTATAAACGTAGCAGATCCTTATACGCCACAATTGCAACGTTCAATTGATCTGAAAACAAATCGACCCGACCACGTTACTGATGGTGCATACGATCTTTCGATAGTGGGCAACTTAGCATTGGTAACTACCTTGACCTCTGATCAAGAAGATAAGCCCGCACAATCTATCTTAGAAATTGTAGATCTCAATAACACCAATCAGGGCCTAGAAGATTATACTGTGCCTGCGGTACTCAACGCGGCCACTAGTGAAGATGTTCCTGGAGCACGCGGAGTAATTGCCGCGCGCGGAAAAATTCAGATTGCAGGTGTAGATAAAGGTATACAGTCCGTTGACTTACCAGCATTAACTATTCTTTCACATTCGCCTTACAATGATGAGAGAGATGTAAATACCGATCAAAGTCTGATCAAGGTAGAGTTGTCTGCAGTATTGCCGCCTCAAACTCAACTAGAAAACTACTTTGAAGTGCTAGAAGGCGATCCGCAAATCGGTGAACTCGTCACCTCAAACTTTGAAATTAATTTTGCTACTCGCAATAGTTTGCCTCATTACAGAATAATTGAGTTAACTGCTAATACAGAATTCGACTTCAAAGCAGCTACTGAGTACTTCGTAAAAGTTAAGCGCGGTCTTAATCCGCTCACTGGTTACGCGTTGAAAAATGACTATGTGTTTGGATTTACGACTTCCGCGGTAGAAGGTGGATTGATCCCAGAGTTCTTCTCGGTTACACCTGATCAAGGTGATATTAACGGCGGAACAGAAATAGTCGTGAGAGGAACCAACTTTGGTGAGACACCAGCGTTAGAGCTTGGTAACCAAAAGTTGCACGTTACCCGAGTAGAAGAGGCGACTGCTGAAGATCCTTATCAAAAGATTTACGCGACCACCGTACCAAATTATGCTGGTCCTGCTTCAGTTAAAGTTACGAACGATCAAGGATTATCCGATACCGCCCTAGGTGTATTTACTTATATTGATGATCTCCGTTTGTCATTCGTGACGCCCGGCGTTGTACGAGTTAATCAGAATGGTGAAGGCGAAAAAGTTGAGATCATCGGATATGGATTCAATACTGAAGTTGAACTTTCTGTTTATCAAAGTGGTAAACCCGAAACAGCAGTATCTTTTACAGCTGATGAAAAGCTAGACGGAAGCAGACCGCTTTCACTTTATAGTTCCGAAAGGATGACTTTGCTTGTACCGGATTTTGGTGAAAGCTATCGTGGTTTTGTTGATTTCGAGGTTACCGATCCAAGAGGTCGAAAAGCTGTATTGCCCCGAGCATTATTCTATGGATTGCTAAGAACAGGTGGAGCTGTTGAAACAGAAGCACCGCTTTCTAAAATTAAAATTGAAGAAGTAAATAGCGGTAAGGATACCTACGAAAAAGATCATTCGAAGTTACCTCCTGGTGCCATTGTGGACTTTGCCGTTGATCCACAGAGTAATCTTGTGTACGTGCTGGGTAAGGGAATATTGTCGAGTTTTAATCAGCCAGAAAATATGGTGGAATTCGACCAAGCTAAAACATTGACGCCTGCCGGTTGGATCACTCTAGTAGGATATGATCTGGAAAATCTTGATCAGGCTGATCCGAAAAGGGGGGTTGGCTACGGCAACTTACCATTTGATCTTGTTCCTCAGAAATTGTACTTGAGCGATCAGAAACTTTATGTCGCAGCGAAAGGGCATCACTATCCATTTATTAATACCGATTATGAAGATCAATCTTTATTGCTAGTATTTGATAAAGAGGACAGAGATCCTGATTCCCAGGGCTCTGACGATCGCTCGATGAAAAATGCTGTGCCAATGCCATTTAATCACCCGATTAAATTTATGAAGGGTGTCGGTAATTTATTAGTTCTGGCCAATGAATATGACGGCATTGCTATCGTAGATATAGGTAACGCTGAAAGCCCGTCAGTGATTAAAACCATTAATACAGCAACCGTAAATGGTACTGATTGGTCAATAAGACTACACGATCTTGAAGTACAGAACGATCGTTTGGTCGCGGTGATTAATACGACGCCGGCAGATGCTAGAAAAGAAGTGTTTAGCCGAGTTGAGTTCGATTTAACTAAGCCAAACTTACCGCAATTAAGCGGCCACGCTAGCACCAATGAAACTGATGTAATTGGCAGTACTCGATTAGCTCAGATAGAGGAGGGCGTGCTCGAAATCATCGATAATACGAATTCTTCATACCCACGCAATTTAGGCTCGTACGATAGCAATGGATTTGTCGTTGCGCCAAAACTGAATGGTGAAAACTCACCTGTTGTTGGTCTTGATTCTTCTGATAGTGTGGTGGCGATGCATCACTCTTACGCGTTCAAAGACGAGTGTCAAAATTATCTACCTTTCTATGATGTCAGCGATCCTAGACTCATTCAATTGATTGACGTGGTCAGGATCAGAGCCTGTCATGGTGAAAGTATGGGGAACTCCACTCCACCTGGTGCTGGAGAGGAATATGATTTATTGCAAGATAATTTCCATCGTAAAACATTGATCACAGATGATGGCGTCGCAATTAACAGTATCTACTATAGTCGACACCGTTCAACCGCTCCGGTAAGTGAACTAAGTTTCGTAGATTTTCTTACACTTGATCTGGTCAGCAGTAATCCAGCGCACCTCGAATCAGGAGTGGCAACCGATATCCAAGTGGAATTGAAATTTAATCGGGACATAACTATTCCTGGCGGTGAAACTGAGTCTGCATTCCTGGCCAAGTACTTGTCTCTGTTAGAAGACAGCGGCAGCGATCAGCTTTCTAGCGTAGATCACACAGCAGAAATTGATTCGGTAGATCGAAGTATTATTCGAATCAATCCAAGTCAAGCCTTGGCGGCAAATACAAATTATCAGATCCAACTTACAGATGAGCGTACTAGTCGCCGAAGTATCGGATTAGTCAACAAGACCATTAACTTTAAAACAGCATCTGGCAGTGGGGCTAAAATTGAAATTGGTACAGTTTCACCACGTGTAATTTCGACATTAGGTGGCCAATTTAGTGTAGAAGTTTCTAACGCGTCTAATCCTAACTTCGATCTGTCTGGTAATGCCCTCGCGATCGTAAGTAGTCAACAACTTGCTGGAACCACAGTCGAATATACCCTCGAGGCCGGTGTAAACCTAGCTGGACCTGCGACATTAAATGTAACTGATGATCGTGGATTTAGCGCTCAAAAAATTGGCGCTCTCCTAATAACTGAACCACTGCGTGTTGACGGGATCAGTCCGTCCAAAGGTAGTATCAATGGCGGAACAGTCGTTGAAATTAAGGGCGCTGGATTCCACCAGCGATCGGAAACCTTAGCGATTTATTTTGATGACATTCCCGTGGCAAGTCACAAGTTTGATGTTGTCGATCCAGAGACCATCATTTTGACAACGCCAAAAGGCAAGCTCGGATTTGTTGATGTCAAAATCGATTTTGGTAGTGGAAAGGAAGCAGTACTTGTAGATGGCTTTGAGTTTTTGCAGGCCAGTCAATCGACAATTCGCGGTGATGGCAGAATCTATGACATCACCTTAGATCCAACCTTAACCTATATGTTTGCGGCAGCAGGACAAAATGTACTGCTCTATGATATGAATTCTGCCCGACTTACTTCAGGTGAAGGAAACCAACTAGATGCTGAAGACTTGTTGCAATTAATTGATCTGAACAACGACGGAATCGATGATCGTTTACTTGCGTCAATTGCAATGCCTCAAGGTAAATTGGCAGTGTCTGTGGATGGTTATTTTGAAAGATTTAACGATCGTGTGTTCATCACATTAATGGCGCATGATGAAGACGGAAATGTTATTCCTGGCACTTCAGAACTTCAGATTTACTCTTTCGATAGTGCAGATGTTTCAAACACGACGCTGATTAAATCATTGGCGCTTCCTGGAAACATGGTAGGGCGTTTAGAAGTAGAAAATAATCGTGCATTAGTGGCGTTAGGTGACGCTGGTATTGGACTAGTAGACACCTATCTACACACCAAGATGTATCTGTCTCAACAACTACAGTTACCAAACGGACATAGCGCGCTAGACATAGAACCAATCAGCTCTGCTTCAGGAACAACTAGTTTATACGCGGTTGCAAGTGGGGTTTTCAATTTAAATGACAACCAGTTGATTGAAGAAGATATTGAAAATTCAGGTGCAGTTTACATTGTTGAAAGCACTACCACCGGCGGACTGAATGTTCTTGGTAGCGTTGCAGTACCGGCTAGCCGTTTAGAAGTTAAAGGAAACTACATATTTGCTTCTTCGGGAGAAAACGGTGTGATCGTTATTGACGCCAGTTCTCCAACCAAACCAGTAGTTCTCAATAGATTTAGAAATTTGGGGCATGTCTACGACATAGAACTATCTGGAAACACCATATATGCTGCGTTAGGAACCACGGGTGTTAAAACCATCGATGTGACTGATGTGTTTAACCCAGTTGTCACCGCTGGCATGTCCGCAAATAAGGATGTTCAGTTTGAAGCAATTGTGGCTACTGAGTATTCTGCTATTGCCGCAGGCATTGATACATCATACGAAAGCGAAGATGGTGAAATCAAACACGTCATTCAATTATTCTCTGATGTAATTCTCAAGTTGCATAGCGTTGATCCGGAAAGTCGAGTCTTGGATAAAGACGCAATCGGCGACATTAAATTAAGTTTGCATTTCAACAAGTCGATAGCTTTATGGGCAGACAATTACAACCGTTTCGAATTGCTAAATGAGTCGGGTCAAACGGTACCGTTCGATTTAACCATCGAAAACAATGATGCAATATTTAAAGTACATCCTAATAGTTTAAGCGTAGGGCAAAAACTGACCGCTGTAGCTCGTGCAGGAATTAAAAATGTTAAACCATTTGATAATGGTACCCACGTTGTACTTTATGAATTAGCGAAAGATCAGATAATCGAATTTACTTATCGAGGCGCAGATTATTATAAATTCGATATCGTCGATGTTGTACCGAGAAGACTGAAAGTCAATCAGTCACAACTTATCACCGTATCGGCCTTTGGCGTGCCAACTGATAAGTCTCTATCGCAGATCTATGTGGGAGACCAAGCAGCAGAAATCCAAAGCGTAACCCAGAGTACTGCAAATGGCTCGGTTTCTGTGGTTGAAGTGATGGTCCCATCTATCTCGCAACCAGGTATTTATGATGTAACCATCCAAAGGAACTATGCTGGCGTAACTGAGACTGCAGTGCTGCGTGGCGGTGTGGTTGTAGATGCAGACGTTAAGATTAGTTCTGTTGAGCCAAAATGGGGACCAGTTTCCGGAGGCTTTAAGATCACCGTTAAAGGGGAAGGGTTCGAGCCAGGAAATTCAGTGCTACATGGAATGAATGTGCGTATTGGTTCGATGCCGGTATTAAGCACTAAGATCCTTTCATCTACCGAAATGCAAATTATTGCGCCAGCTGGTTATCCTGGACTTCACCCAGTTGAAGTAGCAAACAGGTATGGTGATAAAGCGACTCTTGCAAAAGAAAGTGGTGTTGGTTACGGAATTAAACTGTTGTCATCCACTTCGCCATCCTTAGTGTTCCCATCGGATGTTTATGTGGACCAAGAAGCAGGAACGGCTATCACTTCCGGTGGTTATTTCAAAGATGGTTACACAGTACAGCTATTCCAGAATCTGCTCTTCCCAGAAACGACGAGAGCTGCAACTTTTGACATTCAAGATCCGTATAACACATTGCTTGTTGGCGGTGAGTCTACATTGCCAAGTGGTGATGATGCAGAGCGAGAGTTAGGTGACTTTGTTCTATTGATGAACCTCACAGCCAAGCAAGAACTTTATAAGACTGATAAGGGACCACCTCTAACTGCTGAAGAAGAAGAAATTCTTGATACGCTACAAAATGTATCTTCTAACTTTGGTTTGGATTCGATCACCATTCAACCGTTTACAGAAGACAACAACGGAGTTGAAAATAAAAGACTGCTGGTTGCTAGTGGTAAT
This sequence comes from Kangiellaceae bacterium, assembly GCA_026196875.1. Classification (GTDB taxonomy): domain Bacteria; phylum Pseudomonadota; class Gammaproteobacteria; order Enterobacterales; family Kangiellaceae; genus Aliikangiella. The sequence continues at coordinate 17,799 of JAPHTP010000017.1, read as the reverse complement.
GGCGGGATCGCGACCCTAAACTTAGACGAGCAAAATGGTCTTAACTACATTGGCAATGTATTTGAAGGCAGTGGGCAGGCGCTTAACGGATTGATTTTCGGGAATAGTATTTTCGCAAACATTGCTCAGCCAAATGCAGTCAAATTAAAAGACGCCTGTGCGCATACAAGTGTGGTTGGTGACAAGTCTAAGCTTTATAGTGCGTCCTCTATATTCTCAGATGATCCTGTTGAAATGCCAACTGAACAACTAGAAGGCGCTTATTCTTTATATCGAAGCGGTGATTGGTTGTACTCCGGTGGTATTTATACCAACCATCAATGGGTGCCTGATGGAACTTGTATGCTTTTCAATCAGTTCACTGCGGATGAAGGTCGAGACTACGATCCAGAGATCTATCAAGATTCTTCACCTCGTATCGACTCGATTAATCTATTTGATCCAGAACTCAAACGTACTTTTGATTTCGATGATAACGTACTTGATATCACCTCGTATGGCGATTACATCTTGGTCGCATTAGGTTCTTCTGGTGTAGAAATTTTCCATAAAGAAAATAGACAACGTAATTACAGAATTAATATTGACCAAAGTGTGCAGTCAGCTAAAGCTCGGGCAGTGAATCTTAAAATCCTTGGAAGCACGCTGTTTGTTGCAGGCGACTCTGGTGGTGTCTTGGTTTACGATATTGCAGATCCACTCCAGCCTAAGTTAGTCTCAGCAGGTAATACTGAAGCAGTTAAAGCACTCGATTACTACAAAGATCGTTTAGTTGCAGCGGGTGGTAAAGCTGGTCTATCCGTGCTCCAGTTACCAGCCTCAATAGTGGTTTCAAGTTCAGTACAAGAATCTGACACTGTTGCACTCGATCAATCTGTAATCGTAAGATTCAACGAATACGTCGATGTCGCCGCCATGTCAGATTTGAATGCGATAAAAGTAACCAACGAAACTGACGCCGCAGAAGTAAGCTTTACCCTTGTTGCACAAAATGAAGTCGAAGGTTCTGCGCAAGAATTTGAACTTCAATTTAACAAACAAGCGAGTTCGAATTACTTAATCGAAATCACGGACGCTCGCAACTTGCGAGGTGGCAATCTGTGGACACCATTCACCAGAAGATTTACCACATCTGCTTCAAGTTTTGCCCAACCACAAATAGACTCCATTGAAGGTGGCACCTATATTCAGGGAGTTGCTAAAACTATTGTTGTTAATGGAGCAAACTTTGACGCGTCGCTCCAGGCACAAATTGATCAATATCCTCTCAACATAAATTGGGTTGATGCGAACAGAGTAGAGATCGAGTCAACAACACTAGATTTGATCGCATTGGAAAATGGTCAACATCACTTGAAACTCATTCAAGGTGATCTAGAAGTAGATTATCTCGGTGCGATTGTCAAAGCCGATGATATTTCTGATGCTAAGTTTGAAATGAGCAGAACATCAGGTCCAACACGCGGTGGTGTGTGGGTGACGATTAACGCCACTAAGCAGGTAATTTTGCCGGGCACTAAAGTGCTCATGCGCTCTCAAAGCGGTGAAGAGATCTTCACTGAGCAACTCAATGATGGCACATATTTGAAGCGTTTATTTGATGACGTAGTTGATCTTTCTGAGTTCAAGTTCCGTTTACCTGGCGTGATCGATCCGGGCCTTTACGACGTGAACCTGATCATTGATGGTCAGGAATATCTTGCCGGCCAATACTCTTATACATTGCCTGCTGGTCGAGAAACAGATCTCCCTAATTATCCGCCAATGGTTATGGGTGATAGTCTTACTCAAGATAACCATCTGTTTATCGGTGTTAAAGCAGGGGCAAAACCCACTGCAGAAAATCGATTCCTCATGCAAAGCGGATTAGAGATCTACGATACAACCATTTGGGAACATCCAAATCGATTGTCTCAGTTACGCACAGAAGAGCCGGTGACAGGATTGAGCTTGGTGGATGACATTCTTTACATGGCAAATGCAAAAGATGGCATCGCTGTAGTTGACGTTCAAGATAAAGCTACTCCGTTCATTATCAATCAGATAAGTGTTTCTGGATATCAAGTGAACGATGTTGACGCCCACTATGCGAACATGATCCTTGCTGCTGCTGCGAGTTCTGATCTAGGTGATGGATTCGTCAGATTCTTCAATCTGGCTGATAACGAGTTATCCCAGCCAGCTGGTTATTCAACCATCGTATTTAATCAAGGTGACCTAGAGGGACAGCCAGTTAAACTACAATGGTGGAACCAAAAATTATACGTATTGTTCGAACGCGAAAACCAATTATTCCTCGCAATATTTGATCAGTTTGGTACTCAGCTGAGTTATACAGTGCAGCCGATTGACCGCGGATTAATTGAAGGAAGCGTGAATGATATTACCGACTTCGATCTGAAGGTACAGCACGGTTCAATATTGATCACATCCTCGAAAGAGCTTTTGATACTCGAGCAAAATCAGTCCGGTGAGTATGATACTGTTTATTGGCAAGCGCTTGAGAATTCTTCGGCAGTGATCTTGTCTGGTAATGGCGGTGTCTACATCAGTAATTCAGGTGGGTTGGTAGGGCTCCCAGGAAACAGTTTAGTTGTCACAGGAGCAACCCCAGAAAACGGCAGTGAAATTGCACTTGATCAACAGATCCAGATCACGTTTAACAAATTAATAAATACTGATCCACAAGCGTTAAGTTCGGCTATTGAGTTATCTGATGCCGATGGCCAAGCGATTGACGCTGAGTCATATTCATTAGATGCAGAAAACACCATTTCAGGTGCTATCGTGCGGATTAGTTTTAATGCCAGTACGCCAATTCAATCTTCACAAGTTAACATAGATGTTAATACTTCACTGACTGCGTTATCTGGGGCAGCTTTACTGCAACCACTTCAGTTAAGTTATCAGTTAGTTGGCGATATAACGCCTGAAGTTTATTCTGTGAATAGAGTCATTGGTGCGCAAGCGTTCAATCGTTACTTCCATGCTGATGGTACAGAGCAGGCAGTAATTGAAGGAATAAACTTCGGAACTGATGCTGCGCAGATTTCAATTTCAATTGGTGAACTCCAACTTGATACAAACCAGATCACATCAATTGCTGATAATCGAATCGAGTTTAATTTCCCAGAGCTTTTCCTCGGACTAGAATCGACCGCGCTACCGATAACCATCGAAAGAGACGGTGTCACGTCTACTAAGTTCGGCGCAATCATAGTATTGCCTGAAGTTAACTTAGAGGAATTAACGCCAGTTTCTGGACCACCACAGGGTGGCAATTATGTAGAGATATTTGGAAGTGGATTTACGCCATCGACTCAGATTTACTTTAATAGTAATTTAGCAAATGAGCTTAAAGTATTAGCAGCTCACAAGATCCGAGTTAAGGCACCATCAGGAGAGTTTGGATTTGCCGATGTTTCTGCTGTTAATCCGCAATTCCCAGAAGAAATCAGCGTTCTGAGCGAAGGTTACTTCTATGCGGGTCAAGAAACAGGTTCGGTTAACTTATCGCAAGCAGAGCAGAGCCCTGTAGTATCCATTGCTAAGCAGGGACAGTTACTATACGCGGTAACCGGCGGCGGATATCAAGTCTACGATGTAACCGGCAAAGTGGTAAGTAATCCTACTACATCGACTGCACAGCTAGTATTGATCGACATATCAGATCCGGTTAATCCTGAAGTGATTGAAAAAGAACTATCAGGTGTGAAGTATCCTTATCATCATAAAGATGCAATTGCTCCAACTGGTTTCAGTTCCGTTGCGATTGAAGGGAACAACTTATTTGTAATTGGCGGCGATAAACTGCTGCACTTCGACATTTCAGTAGCAACATCGCCATATTTACTAGAAGAGTTTTCTAATACTGAATCGATACATTCGATCACTGTCGAAGATGGCATTATCTATCTCAGTCAGAACACCGGGATCCGTATATTTACTCTCACGGATAAGGGACTAAAACAGCTTCATACCATTGATCGATTAAAACTAGGAGGCACCGCAGCTAGCATGCTAGTCGAAGGCGATAAGCTTTGGACTGCAATTCCAAGCCGCCGCAAAGTTGTGGCTATCGAATTAGCTAGCGGCGAATATAATCTGGTTAAAGATCAGGTTCTAAGAAATGATGCTGGGCAGCGAATCCAGATCAAAGACATCTTAATTCATAATGATCATCTTTTAGTCTCGACTGGAAGCTCTGCAACTGTTGAGTTATTCGGCTTAGCAAATGAAGACGAGATTGAGTATTTATCTTCGCTCAATCTTTCTTATTTGATTAAAAATGGCAACCTGGAAGCGGGTGAGATCTTGATCCAGGGTCAGACCCTTTATGTGGCTGCCGGCCATGGTGACTTGCAATTGTTTGATATATCACCTTGGTTTGAGCGACGCTATCGCGCCCAAATTGATTTACAGCATTACTTCTCAGTACTCGGTGCTGCAAATACCATGGCGTTTGCAAGCGATGCTGTCTACGTGGGTACCTCGTTTGTTTACAATGGTCAAGGTGAAGCGATTGAAAGTCCAATTTCGCTAGACGAAAGTGTGAACCAACTCGGCGGTGGTCTCAATACTATCGTTAACGATCTATTCCTAGTGACTGAGCAGATCCCTGAGGCAAATGGTAATCTCGCAAAAGATGCTGCTGTTGAAATTCAACTCAATCAAATTGTTGATAATGAGCAGTTTGAAGCACTCGCAGATCAACTTCTAGAAGTAAGTTTGGATGGGGCTAAAGTTGCTGGATTTGTTTCCAGAGAAACAAATGTAGAAGGTTCAAGATTAATCTTTAGAGCTGCAAATGAATTAGAAGTCGGTAAGCGATATCGAGTGCAGCTTGCTTCCGGTTTAAGAAGTATCTCTGGTCAAACGCTGGACGCAGATTACTCATTTAACTTTGTGGTTAGCGCGGATAACAAACCAGAAATTGAATCGGTTGTTCCTGAGTATGGTTCGTGGCGCGGTGAAAATGAAATAACTATTTTAGGTAGTAATTTCAATGAATCTACTCGTGTAAAAATTGGTGGCGTAGAGTCAACCACAGTTAATTTTGTCAGTGAAAATCAAATCACTGCAGTTGTACCTGCGTTAGAGAATTCTCCTGCAGAAAACCGTCTGGTTGGGCTCAGCGTCCACAATGAAATAAGCTTTGATTTCAAACCGGCTAGTTATACTTACGTCGCCGATCCGAGAATTGATGCGATTGGCACTTTTGATACAGCTAACCGACAATTAGACCCTAGTAAACAGAAGTTCTTGTTTAATGCGAACGAATATTTAGCCATTGAAGGTGCTGGCCTTAATTCTTTCACCAGTGTTGAAATCAATGGGCAACCAGCCGCTAATGTAGAAGTGGTTAATGATCGAACTATCAGTATGCCTGTTCCTGCTAACACCATTGGAACGCTTGAAATAGCATTGTTTAATGAAGTCAATGAAGTAGATAAAGTGGTTAATTCTCAGCTGACAATTGAGTTTGATGTTGAGTCTCATTTATCCGGGATCAATGCTTTCGCCAGATATAAAGATTTTGCTGCTATGGTTAAGGGTGATCAGCTGAAGCTTTATATCACTAACGGCTCGAGCACTCCTTCATTAATTAGTGATATAGAGTTTGATAAAACAGTTAAATCGTTAGTGATGCATGAAAACTACATTGCTGTATTGGATAGCGATGGGGATGTTACGCTGTTTGATTACTCAAACCCATATGACTTAGTCGTTAGTAATACGATTTTCAATGTTCAGCAACGTAACTTCGATCAGATAAGATTGAATCGAAGAAATTTCCTATTGTTTAACGATTCTACAATTTATCTTGGAAATATAAACGGTGCAGAATTAAAAGAGATTTCTGTTGCAGTTGTTGATGCACAAATTCAGTCTGCGACATTAGAGTTATTGCTAGCTGATCAAATTCAGGTTCGTTCGCTAGCTGATCCAGAATTGATTGCTAGTTCAAATGCGATAGCGATCTCAAATCCAAGCAAACTACAAAAGTCTGGATTTAGAAGCTTGGTGTCTAGCAGTACTCAAGTACAACTATTCGCTGTTGGTCCGATCGAAAATGGCGCAACAATCGATGATTTGGGAAGCGCAGCGTTAATCAATAACGAGCTCCATGTTAATGGCGAGTTAGCGGTTGTATCTACTCAAGATAATCTATTAATATTTGACCTTGATATCGATGCTGGTCAATTAGTTGCAAGACAAATTGCTCAATTTAATAGCAATCACTTTAATCCTGCTCAAGTGAAAGGACTAGTGTTTGAGCAAAACTTGATTGAGTGGCAAATTGGCTCCAGTTATTATAATTCTGAAATCCCACTGGCAAATATCACCACGCAAGCACCACAAGCAATTGGCGATGAATTCCAACAAGTTAGCTTAACCGTTGTAGGCGACAGTGAAGTTTGGGATCAGGTGACTGTTGATCTGATCGCTGATTCATCTGGATTGGTTGTGCCTGGATTTACTCAATTGATCAATGACCAGTTGAGCTTCCAAAATACGGCGACTGCTTATCAACTGGGTGAAACTTATAAAGTTGAATTGTTTAACCAGCCAAATCAATTGATTGATGGTGGTGAAGTCAACTTTGATTTACCAGTTTCACTTGGTACTTACAGCCTATTTGGCATGCAACCGTTTGGTATCGAAAGATTACTACCTGCGAATACAATTTCAGGCAGAGCCACAAACTTTGTGTTAACAGGAAGTCAATTAGACCAAGTGGAGTCAATTGAAGTGGCAGGTGCTACTTTACCGAGTGGTGACTTCAGTGTGAACTCGAGTGGTACTGAACTTACGTTCAACCTGCTTGTAAACGAGCCAGGGATCTATTCACTCGTAGCCAATCAGCCAGGTCAGTCAGAAATCTTAACCGCTGCGATTCTTGTTGCTCAAGCGTTACGTATTGATAGCGTTATGACTGATAATCCAGCTGGTACGAATCTAGTAAGTGATACTCGAGGTAATAAAATATCCATCAGTGGAGCTGGATTTGAAGGCGTGCTTAAAGTCCATTTCTTTGAAGATAGCCCTGGCTTTGAAGCAGATGAATCAAATTTACAAAGTTACGAGTTTGATGCAGGTGCATTGACCTTTACTTCACCTAACACTGTACCGGGTCGTGTCTATAAAACCATTATTAAGCGAGACGCCACTAATGAGACCGTTGAAGCGACTGATAGGTTAACTTCTGTCGATGACACTCAACCATTTGTTGAAGACATTCAAACGATTAGTCGTGCGAATCCACTGGTAATAGTTCTGAACGAAGCTGCGCAAGCATCAGGCTTCTCTGTGATTAAGCACTTCAAGGATTATTCAAATACAGCAGATGAAGATGTCTCAAGCCGATTTGAACTGGAAGTTGTCAACAAGTCGATTACGCTGCGTTTAAGAGAAGGGCAAGTGTTTGATTCAAACTCTAGCTATTCAATCCAAATCAATGGAATTGCAGATACCGCAAACAACTTGGTCGTTAATCGTTCACAGTTTGCTGGTGGTGTATTTACTTCAGAATTTGTCTCTAACGATATTCTATCTCCTATTAATTTGGGGGTTGTTCGATCTTCTGACGATGTCGCTATGACCCCGGGGATGTTGTTAACTCGTGGCAGAAGCTATGAGTTCGCAGTTGATGCGACAGATAACTATGACGATGAGCTTAGCTACGAAATTAGAATTTCGGTTAATGGTGGTATCTCGTTTGGTCCCGTTCAGAAGGTTAATAGTCAGGCGTTTGAAATTGCAATCTTGGAAGACTATTCAAACATAGTAGTTCGATTAACGGCTTACGATGCTAGCGGAAACTTTAAGTCAGAAGACTTCTCCGCATCCGTGGTTGATCCAGTAATCAACGCTTCAACTGTGTATACCACTCCAGACAAAGTAGAAGAAAAGTCTCATTCCAAAATCCACTTCGATATTACAGGTGATGCAGACTTAGTTACTAAGGTCGATATGATAGTCGAAGGAAAAGGTTTCCATGCGGCCTACCAATTAGCAGATTGGAATTCTGCGACGGCGACCATTCAGTACCTGAATCCTAAGTTAACTGATATTTCACCTCGCACCGATGTGGAAGTCACTTTGAAGATTAACTTTGGTTATTCGGGCTACTTGGAAGTAAATGATAGTTACCTATTGAATGAAGATGCGACTCCACCGACTATCAGTATCGTATCTCCTCAAGATGGCGACGGAGTCCCACTTGATATTACCACCGATGTGATTATTCAATCATTTGATAAGTTTGGCATTGAGGAAGTTGCGGTAGCCATCAATGGCGGTGATTTTGTGGCGCTTGATCAAATCAATCGTTACCAATTCACACCTGTATCTACGGATCCCGTTACCCTACAAGCGAGAGCTACAGATCCGAATAACAATACGGGACTCTCTCAAATAATTACCTTGCAGCCTTTTGATGCCACCTTAGGAGAACCAAGGGTTGAAATTGTAAATCCTGCAGACGGTTCAACTTTCAGAGAGTCTCAAAAAGTAAACTTTGAGATCTTGATGGCCAACGTGACAGATGCAACCTTATATATGGATGTGGGTGGATCCGAAACTGATCCTAGAAATCCTGCGCCTTTAGCTATTAATAGGGCTGACGAGGATCCACAGCGCTTTACCGTGCAAGTTGAAATACCTGCAACGGATGAAAACGTAGTTGTCATTGCAAGACTAGAGTCGGGTGTGTTGAATTCCAAGAAATTTATCAATGTCCTAAGAGATACCGGCATTGATGAGAATTTGGAAGTACGTATCGAGCCATCTGAAACTGTACTCACTGGTACCGGCATTCGCATCACTGCAGATGTACCAAGTGAAATGGTAGATTACTCAGAAGACTCCAACGTAGAGGTTCGCGATCCAGAAGCAAGTGCCTCTGGTACAAATTATCCGATGCAACAATTGGATAAACTGGTCTCTATTAGCAACGAAGCAGGGCAAGTATTGGTGAGCTCAGAGCTTATTGACCTTTCAAATCATTCTAAAGTTGAAGAATCACGTTTAAATAAAACTCAATTCCTGGGGGCTATTCGTGAGTCAGTGATTGACCTAAGTAATTCTGCAAGTTTGATTGGAAAGGCTCTCGTGGTTCCTGGTGACGATGACTTAGTTGTCGCGCTAGAGAGTGTTGAGGGTTATCAAGTACAACAAGGCTCGAATACCATCCTGGATGAGTCCGGTGTTGCGATTGGCGATATCTTCTTTAATGGTGAATATCTAGTAGTTGAAGATAACCAAGAAGGTCTCACTAGAATTCACTTAATTAAGAAAAATTCTAATGGATGGGATGCAGCAATTACTCATCCGGTTCAAGGTAAGATCCATGCAGTACTCGGCAATAACCTACTATTTACTTACGGTAATTTGTTATCGAGTGTGCAGATTAATCAAGGTCAATTGGTACCATCAGTTGGTCACTTGTTCCAAGAAGAAATTCATCAGGTTCAAAGTTTAGGAGCAACTGTTCTCGTCCAGACAGCTTCAGGGATCAATTTACTTTCCCTGAACAACCTGACCAATGCATTAGAGCTGGACGCTTTCTACGCGATAAATAGTTTGGTTGGTTCAGTTTTACATGATCGCTACTTAACCATTTGGACTGACAAGCAATTGGTGCAGTACGAAGTATTGAATAATCTTGAAATAGTTCAGACGAATACGGTCGAGCTGGATTCGGAAATACTTGAATATCTAGTCGACGACGAGCTATTGCTGTTCAAGTTAGCTAATGCACAGCTGGGTTCTTATTGGAAGCTTTCCCAAGATCTCAATACGCTAGGTTATCTCACAGATGATGCCAAACAGATCTTGGTCGGAAATGGTCGATACTACTTCATTCGAGATAACAGCATTGAGAGTCAGGCGCTGGTAACCGATCTAACTGGGCAATCTTTAAGCCTGGCTGTGAACAATAACATTCATGGTTGGACCATCGGTGGCCTTAAGTCCATTAATGGTTTAGGACAGGAAACTGTAGTTGTTACTGACACCAGTTCAAACAATGTTGTTTACACCTTTGCTGATAAGAGCAGAGACACAATCTTTGTTTCGCGCGGTAACTTTGTTGGTGGAGATTTAAATGTTGTTGTTACAGAGTCGAACGGCACTCAGCATAGTGTTGCAATTAATTTAATAGCGGCTAACGCTAGTAACTTGGTTGCAACTAGTCCGCAGAATAATGCAACTATTACCCAAGAAGCGTTGGTTCCTGTGAATCTTGAATATGCACAGGATGCAAGGATCGAAAATCAACAGATCACTGTCGATGGTGTTGAAGTTGATCTTGCAAGTTCTGTGAATGGTGCAATCGGTTGGTTGCGAGCCGATCCTCAGGCTACTCAGCAATCATTAAATATCAGCGTTAATAGCAATGAGGTTTCAGTTAACCAGCTTGATTTGATTGAAGCTAATACTGAGTTAGGTCGGGTCACTATTATTCATCCGCAAAATAACCAGCAGTTTATTGAAGGTGAATGGTTGGATGTTGACTATCGAATCGTTGACGACACTAGTGATGAGTTTAAATATACCGAAGTCGCATTGTTAGATTTCAATCAAAACATTATTAGTTTGCAGTTAGTCAATGCAGAAGAAGGCAAGGTATCTATTCGCTTGTCTGGTCTAGTTGAGCAAGATAATTACACTGTTCGAGTCAGAGGCTACTATGGTGATAGTTATCGTTACAGTCAGCGAACTGTTGGTATTAGAGTCATTCCGAAAAATGAGCGACTTAATATCGAGTTGAGTGGCGTACCTTATGAAGTTATGCAGGGAAGCATTATGATCCCTGTAGCAGTAGTTAATAACTTACCGGTTACTGGGTCAATTACAATTGATGTTACTGACGAAAACGGTACACCGATCGTTTCTGGTGCTGATAGTGTTGAATTTAGTGCACCAAATGTGACTAAGTTGATGGTTAAAGCGACGGCGAATGACGGGGTTGGTAATCAAGCAAGTACCACGCTAGAAAGTCGGGTGATCTCTCCATTTGCTTTAGCGTCGAACGCAAACCAAGTTGACTTTGATGTCGCACTTGCGGGTGTTGAGCAATCCTATTTTGCCGACGGAAGTGAGCTGGTGGATCACACTGGCCAGACGCTCAAAGAACTAAATGGTCAAGTCACAGCTATGACATATGTTAACGACCGTTTGCTGGTTGCGTACAGTGGTCAAGGTTTGTTCTTCCTAGATCATAAGGACGACTTCGGCTTCTTGGGACGTTATGAGAGTCAGCAAGACTATGTGCAGCTAGTTACTTTCGAAAATAAACTGTTGGCGTTAACCGCGCTTGGCGAATTAGAGTTATTCTCGATTGAAGGAAACTCTCTCCAAAAAATCGAAGAATACTTTGATTCGAATGTTGTTCAAATTGGCTTGAATTCACAAGGATGGGTAGTCCTTACAGATGATGAACTTCTTCAGTTTAACTGGGCGCTTAACTCTTCATCCAAACTAGTGACTGGTTTCGGGTTTGTTAGTTTTGTGATGGAGTCTAATTTTGTTTACCTATTGGATGAAGCTGGCACTATTAAAGTACTAGCCGAAAGCGGTATTCAATCGTTTGATCTTAAGCTGCAAGCAAACACCTTACGTTGGTTAAACGGTAAGTTAATTGCACTTGGTTCAGAGTTCACTTATGTAATTGATGCAACCTCACCAATGGCGCTTACGCTAGTTGGACAATTTGAAGCGAGTAACGGTGAAAATCTCGGTAACAGTTTGATTGTCAACGGGGCGATTTATTTGCCTGATGCAACTGACTTAGCTATAAATCAGGGCTCCAATCAAATTCAAGAGATCTATGCGTCCAAGCGTGCCAGAGGTATTCACTCGTCTACCAGCATTAGCCGTGGTGTCGCTATGTCAGCAGCTCAGCATTATGGCGCAGTTGCGTTGCAGCCAAATGAGCGAGGCATCATCAGTGAAAATGTGGTGCCGCAACCTCAATACACTGCTTCAATAGGCCAAGTAGCGGTTGTTGGTGAAAGTTACTATCTACTTAACCAAGAGTTTGGGCAGATTGAGAGATATACATCGAATAATCTAACTCAATCGCAAGTGATCTTAAGTGGACAAAACTTCACACAGTTTACGGTTACCCCAACACGCATAATAGCTGCCGCCGGTGATACGCTTTACATCACCGATCATGATGGTCGGGTTAAAGATGAACTTGTAGTTGAGCAGGGCGATGACATTCTGCAATTAACCTCCGCGGACGAAAAAGTTTTTGTGGCAACTTCAAGCGGCAGTGTGTTGTTAATTGAACACTTATCATTACCGATTGATGAGTACGAAGTGGCTATACAAAACTTGTTTAACAGCGCCTCGGGTATTGACGCGTTACAAGCAAGCATTGACTTCCTGGTATATAGCGTTGCTTCAGATCTGCACCGTTATAATCTAACCACTAACGAAGATGTTAGCTTTGCCTTCAGTAATAACATTACAGCGCTTGAGTTGCGGCAAGGTACCATTTGGCTAGTCGCTAATGGACAGCTACATTCGATGGATTTAATCGATTGGATAGCTACTACTGGTTTATATGATTTCAGTAACAACATTCAAGATATTGATGCAGACTTTAATAAGCTATTGGTTGCGGAGGGAAGTGCTGGTTCTAGTATTCTAGAATTACCGTTTAACTCTCAAGCTGCCTCTAGTTCATTGCAACTTCCTGCTGCAGGCACTATTTACCAACATGGTGAATTAATAGAGTTGAGCATTGTTGATGCCGAAGGTGTCGCTGCGGTTGATTATTATATTAACGGCAAGTTGGTTTCTTCAAACGCACACGCTCCCTTTGATTCAGCAATCATGATCCCTGCGGAATTACGTAATGGTCAAGCTTTTGATGTGAGTGCGAATATTATTGATAAATGGGGTAGAAAAATTACTTCAGCAACGCGTCGTGCGATTCTCCAAAGTGATGATCTACCGGTGAATGATTTCTCCGTAACCATTAATCTTGAAACAGAGAGTTATCTGCCAAAACCGTTGCAAATCAGTGCGGAAATTATTGGCTCAAGTCAACCAATTCAGCAAGTAGAATTCTATGCCGCACCTGAAGCTGATGGACCTTATGAGTTATTAAGAAAGCATTATGGTCCAATATATGAAGTATCTAAAAACTTCGGTGTAGCGGATTCAGGAAAGTACATTAAAGCCCGTGCGGTTGATGTATATGGCAACTTTGCCGAGAGTCAGTCGGTACAAATTGTGCGACTAACAGACGTGCGTAGCCCAACTGCAAGTCTAGCTATTGACGGTGCTACCATCGCTACCAATATTGTTCCTGGTGGACGTCCATTTAACATAGTTGCAACTCTGATTGATGAACATAGCGGTGTCGAGCAGGCGCTTCTTAGAAGAAACGGTACCCTAGTTTCGGCTGCGTTTGCGGCTTCAGAATTAGTTTATCAAGAAGCAGATCCTCAAGTAGGCGATGTCTATGATTATTTAGTAGAAGTAACTGATAGAGCGGGCTTAACGTCAACCGCGTCGATGCAAATAACGGTATCTGCTGATGATTTACCGCAGATAGTTGCTGTTAACGTTCCGGCGGAAATATTGGAGCAAAGCCAACTAGATGTTGAGTTAACTGTTTCTGATGACGTTGCCCTGAGCAGTATCGATGTTGAATGGCAGGGTAAGCCTAATAAACGTCAAGTGAGTGGCAAGCAGTATGTATACAATAACTCAATCAAAGATCTTCGAGCGGAAAGGCCGGTCAGCGATCTTGTAGAGAATTTGAATATTACCGTGACGGATGATCGCCAACAGTCTATCACCCAATCTGTTCCAGTGACGGTAAAGAGAGATCTTGCACCAGATGCCTCGTTGATGGTTATTGAAGTGCCAGAATTCGGTATTTATAACGATCGTTTTTCTCTACGCTTATCAAATCTGGATGCTTCTGATGATGGTGTAGTTACCAAGTTAAAAACGGAGCTGATTGATATTACCCATAGCACGCCTTCAGTTACCCCAATTTGTAATGGCTGGTGCTACGATCAATTTAATCGTTCTATTCGATTACCAGGTGAAGCACAACCAGACGATAAAGTTGTATATCAAATACGATTGACTGATGAACTTGGTCAAACTGATACAAGTGAACCGTTTGAAATTAATCTAACTCAAAGACCTAATGAAGTGTTCTTTGAGAATAATGGCGACGACTCATTGAATCCGTCAATTATTCAGTCAGGAATCGGCGCAAACTATATGGTTAAAGTAATCGATAGTAGCCATAGAGCGGTGCCCAATCAAACGGTAACATTCAGATATCAGACTGAAACTCAGAACGCATTTGTTGCTAGCGTAACTACTGATATCGATGGGCTTGCGCTGCTTAATTGGAGTGCAAATTTACCAGCTGGCCAATTTGACCTTCAAGCATCAGTGCTTAACTGGGGCCAAGTAGAAACTGCAGTTCTCCCTGTGGAGATAGCGCCTGGACTTGCGCAAGTTGTTGAGGTTGCCAACATTCAGCAATTAAAACCAAAGGATGTCTTTGAAATAGAGATGCGTCTATTGGATGCTGCTGGCAATCTAGTCCACTCTAACAGCGAACAGTTAATTGACATTAGCATTGTTGATCCTCAATTCCATTTCGGCTTTGCTAGCAACGCACAAGTAAGTTCTCTGTACAACAACGAAGGCGATGTGATAGGTGAAACTGCGAGAGTAACTTTTGTCAATGGTGTCGCAAACATTGAAGTTGCCGCCACTTCGAAAGCCGGAGTTTATCCATTTAACTTTAGTTATCCGCAACAGACTTCGCAATTAGAGACTCGTTATATTGCAACACCAAACACGGCGTCAGTGGCGCAGTCGGTGGTTAATGTTGAGGTTGTCGCGGGAGATGCATACGGCTTTAGATTTAGAGAGGTTTCAAAAACCAATGACGCTAATGGTCGCTTGGAAGTCCTAGAACAAACTGAGACTGCAACCGTTAAACTTCAAATGGTTGATTACTACGATAACGCGACAACTCAAATTCTTGACGATGGTGAAATGATTGATGCGAACTTCAATGTTGAACTCAGCGTGGATGGAAGCGCAATCATTAATAACGACGTGGCCATTGTTACGCTTCCGCTAAATGCTGGTGCGGTAGAGTTTAATGTTAGCGATGTTGAAGCAGAAGAAGTTATCGTTCGCTTAGATAATGAAGAGTCTATGCTGAATCTACTAGTTGGTGAGGAACTCACGCTAGACTTCGCTAAGTTACCTCCAGCAATAATCACTGCAGATTATGTCCAGTTGCACAATGATACCAATGTACCATTGAAACTGACCGTTAATGAGCCTGTGACTGATGATGGAACTGGGGATGCAATCGTCAAACTATTTGATGCTGATGTTGAAGTTGCAGGTGATGTGTCACTTGACTCAGACACTCAAATTACTTTCTACCCTGAAAGCCCATTAGCGCTTAATCGTTGTTATAGCTACGACACGACTAATTCAAAATTAATCGGTGTAGCGCAAGGCGATCAAATATTACAACGTAGTGTCGCTGCCTGTACGCCTATCATTAATATTCCGGAGCAAGCTTCACTGTTTGTACTTGAAGGTACTAACAATAGCTTGAGCATTAATATTGGTGATGGTATCAATACGGCGAATGTTTCAAGTGCGCAATTGTTTATTGATGATGTTGCGCAGGCATTCGATATCAATACTACGACTTTTGTAGCGCCAATCCATACAGGACAATCTTTGGCTGATGGAACTGAAGTGACCATCAGACTTGAAGGTATCTATAACTCAAGCGCAATGGATGTGGCTAATACTATTTCACTCCGCGTGCTTCAAGTTGATGGAGACTTTGACGGCGATGGTGTTACCAATGCGGTTGAATTTGAGTTGGGCTTAGACGCAGCCAACTCAGATAGTGATGGCAATGGTGTGAGCGATGGTGTTGAAGATTCTGATGGTGATGGATTGAGTAATGCTCAAGAAATTCAACTTGGAACAGATGCTAACAACAATGATAGCGATGGTGACGGAATTACTGATGGTGAAGAAGTAAATACCTACGGCACTGATCCATTATCACAAGATTCGGATAATGACGGTATTGCTGACGACTTGGAGATTGAATTTGGTTCAGATCCAAACAATGCAAATAGTCGCAATATTGACGAGTCGTTGGTTACGGGAATTAATGTTTCGCCAACTGAAGTTATATACAACATCAATGATGCTGTAGGTGACATCACTGTAACTGTGACCGCGACATTAAATGTAAACGGCACTGAGAGAACTGTAGATGTCAGTGATGCTAATTACTATGACTTGTTGTTCGAAAGTAATAACTACTCTGTAGCTCAACCATCAGCTGTTGGTTGGAGTGCAATTGCTCAGGGTACTGCTACATTGTCTGTACAGTTTGCAAGCCAAACCGCAAATGTTGCTCTAACGGTTGAAGGGGCGACTTCGCTCGGCTTTGTTGTCTGGGATGACGAGACTGTTACCTACGATGGTAATGTTGAAGCTGATTCGATTATTATACATGGCAACGTTACTGTGACGGTAAATGGTACGCTTGTAGTTAAAGGGAATTTAACTATAGATGGTACGAACAACAGTATTAAGGCAAATAGGCTTGTCGTTGAAGGTGACCTGATAATCGGTTCAACGGATGTGAATACCTATATCCAATTACAACTTGCTATCCTCGAGGATATTGTTGTTGGAGGTAATGTTAGTTTAACCCGGTCGACAATTAATGCCGCTCGCGCAGATGTAGATCAGCAAGTAATCTATCCATTAATTTTTAATATCACAGGTGATGTTAGCGGTGAAAATAGTACGATAAGTGCTGCTGGAGCTGGTTACCCAGAGGGATATGGCCCAGGGTTCTCAACCGACACTTATCTACATTGTCATGCTGGTAGCGGAATTATAGGAGACACCAATTCTTGTACTTATGGTGATTACAAATTACCAAATGCTGCTGGTAGTGGTGGACCTATCACGCCTTACTGTACAGGAGAGCTCAATTCTTCAGGCAAAGGAGATGAAAGCTGTGGAGTAGGTGGGGGTGTCATTAAACTTAGTGCCAACAGCATTAGCTTTATTGGGTCTGGATTGAATGCCCGTGGTGAAGGCGGCGGATCTGGCGGAAGTATTTTGGTAGACGTCGAAACTTTAATACTTGATGATAACAGCATACTGAATGCGATTGGAGGCGGCTCAGAGTTTAATATTGACTTAAGTGAGTATGGAGATAGACCAATTGCCGCGGGGTCGGGTGGTAGAGTCGCGGTTTACTATTCAGATACTGTTAACAACCAATTCTTTGCAGAGAATAACATTTGGATTCTGCCGGGGAATGTCGAAGTTGATGACAACGGTACTCGTTATAATTATGAAGGAGCACCGGGGACTTCATATACTGAAATATCAAGTCAAGATGGTGTTTGGGCGGAACTATCGAGCATCTCTAGAAGTAACTGGGCATTCTCAAGTCAAGCTACCGAGCTGGTTTCGGTTGGTAAACACAATGTCGTTAACACTGTTCCGGTAACTGCTGAAACTTATCGAATAGAAGTAGAAGGTACGCCTTGGATAAACCATTCCGAAGTTAGCAACAGTAGTTTGGTTGGTCGGTTTGTAAGATTTGATTTGCAAAGTGATTCTGCTGATTTGTATGAAGTCGTTGAGCAAACTCCCAATTCGATAACCGTTAGATCAACTATCGACTTAACTCAGGCAAATATTGCTGAGCTTCAAGGTGTACAAATTATTGATGCT